>WRPG01000006.1 GCA_009773355.1 Limisphaerales bacterium | reverse complement strand
CAAAATCGTCAGCCGGCCGCCATACGTCTTCTGCAAGGTCTCGTAGTTGAACACTTCCTCCGTCGGGCCGAAGGCGACGACGCGCATGTTCAGCAGCAGCAGCATGTCGAAGTAGTTGCGCGCGGTGGGCAGGTCGTGGTGGACGACGAGCAGGGTCTTGCCGGCGGCGCGCAGCTCGTGCAGCAGTGCGATGATGGCGGACTCCGTCGCGGCGTCCACGCCGGCGAACGGCTCGTCCATGAAGTAGAGGTCGCTCTCCTGTGCCAGCGCGCGGGCGAGGAAGACGCGCTGCTGCTGGCCGCCGCTCAGGTTGGAAATCTGCCGGTTCGCGTAGGGCAGCATCTTCACCTTGTCGAGGCACTCGCGGGCCTTGTCGCGGTCGGTCTTCGTCGGGCGCTTGAGGAGGCCGAGCTTGCCGTAGCGGCCCATGAGCACCACGTCCATGACGCTCACGGGGAAGTCCCAGTCCACGGACTCGCGCTGCGGCACGTAGCCGACGCGGCGGAGATTCTTCGCGACAGGCTCGCCGAAGACTTTCACCCAGCCGCTGCTGACGGGCAGCAGGCCCATGGCGGCCTTGATGAGGGTGGACTTGCCGGCGCCGTTCGGCCCGACGATGCCGACGAGCTTGCCCGGCGGCACGGCGAGGTCCACGCCCCACAGCACGGGCTTCTTGTGGTAGGCGACCGTGAGGTCGTGGATTTCGAGGGGAGGCGCGTCAGCCATGTGAGGGAGATTTAACCACGGATGGACACGGATGGACACGGATGAAGAAGGAAATTCGCCGCGAGAGGTCGCAGAGAACACAAAGGAAAATGCGGAGGAGGAATTCTTTGCGACCTCTGCGCCCTTTCGCGGCCAAGCAATCCGTGTTCATCCGTGTTCATCCGTGGTTGCCTTGCTTCAAAACCTCCATGAGATGCCGACGAACGGATTCCAGTCGTCTGCCGCGCGGGTCACGCCGAGGTTGATGCCGGCGTCGAGCTGGATGTTCTTCGTGAGGGCGTAGGTGAGGCCGAGGTCCACGGTGCCGACCCAGCTTGACCCGCGCTCGGCGCTGACGCTGCTGTAGAACTCCACGTAGCCGCCGAGGTCGCCAACGATGTCGTGGCCGAAAGTGACGGTGTTCACGAACTCCGGGTGGTAGCCGCTGCTCGTGGTGTCACGCACGACATCGAGCTGCGTCATCAAGCCCATGCCCCAGCCAGCGGGGAGTTCCACCGCGAGCGGCGCGATGAGGCCGAACTCGACGGAGTGGTTGCCGAGCTGGTCCTGGTTCGTCGGCAGCTTGAGGTAGGGCATCAGCGCGAAGGCGGTCGCGCCGCCGTCGTCGCCCCAGAGGTTCCACTTCACGCGGGTCACGAGGTCGCCGAAGCCGCGCTGCTTCGAGACGCCGGCGGCGGGGTCGGAGGTGTGGACGTAGGTGTGCGGTTGCAGGACGAGCTGCACGTCCAGGTTGTTGAGCAGGCCGACCTTGAGGTTGATCGGCGCGATGCCCCAGGTGCGGACGATGGTGCCGTCGCGGGCGGGGTTGTATTTGTCGTAGCTGTAGTTGACGAGGTCCATCTCGATCTGGAAATGGCCGGCGTCCACGGTGTAGGGCGACTCGGTCTTGTCGGGCCGGTCGGTGGACATCTCACGCAGCCATTGCGGTGGCGTGGGATTGAAGAGGTGGTATTGCGACTTGTCCGGCGGCGCGTCAGCGGCGAGCGCGGCGCAGGAGACGAGAATCAAGGCGAGGGATGACTTCACGGGTTGGTTTGAGAGAGATTTGAACCACTGACCGGCACTAACTGGCACTAATGGGAGGGAGCGCAGTCAATCGCATCCGCTAGCTCGTGCCTTGCTTTCATTAGTGCCGGTCGGTGCAAGTTAGTGGTTTGCGAGTGGGTGGTTACTTCAGCGCCTCCACGATGGTCGTGAGGTTGTGCTTGATCATGCCCTCGTAGGTGCCGAGGTCGTAGCCGTGCTCCATCTGGCCGGACGTCCCCATCGCGTCGGAGAACAGCTCGCCGCCGACCTTCACGCCGGCGTCCTTGGCAATGCGCTGGATGGTCGCGGGCGAGACGCTGGACTCGACGAAGATGGCCTTCACGCGCTTCTGCTTGATGAAGTCCACGAGCTTGGCCATGTCCGCCAGGCCGGCCTCGGTGACGGTGGAGACGCCCTGCAGGCCGACGACCTGGAAGCCATACGCGCGCCCGAAGTAGTTGTAGGCGTCGTGGCTCGTGACGAGGATGCGGCGCTCCTTGGGCAGCTCGGCGGCCTTCTTGAGCGACCACTCGTGCAGCGCGCGGAGCTTGGCGGCGACTTCCTTGCCGCGCTGCTCGAAGTGCGCCTTGTCCTTGGGCGCGAACTCCGTCAGTCCTTTGACCACGGTCTGCGCGCACATGGCCCACATCTCCACGTCGAACCAGACGTGCGGGTCGTAGTGGCCCTCGAACTGCGGCGGCTCCAGCAGGCGCTTCTCCGGCACGCCCTCGGCGACGGGATAGACGAACTTTTTGATGCGCGCCAGCTTCGTGAAGATGTCGGTCATCTTCCCCTCCAGCACGAGGCCGTTGTAGAAGATGACCTCGGCCTGCTGGAGCTTGGAGACATCGGCCGCGGTGGCCTTGTAGAGATGCGGGTCCACGCCCGCGCCCATGAGGCCGGACACCTCCACGCGGTCGCCGCCAACCTGCTTCACAAGGTCCGTGACCATCGAGGTGGTGGTGGTGACGCGGATTCGCTGCTCGCCAGCCGGGGCTGATGCGGTGACGAGCGAGGCGGCAGCCAGCAGGACTGCGCTTCGCAACAGACGGCTTCGGTTCAGGTTCATGTGCCAGGTTGCTGCGTCCGGCCAGGAGTGGCGGGTCGCAACGAGCGTGAAGGTAATGGAAAGTTTAATTGGGTCAAGAAATAAAGTTAGTCTTGTCTAAATAAATCCGATCAGCCGGTATTCGCGGGGAGCCGGCTTGCCGGCAGCTTGCGCCGCCCTCTGGCTGGGGCGCGCTGGCTGTCACCGACGCGGCGCAAACACCCGTTGCCTCCGCGCCTCCGCCCCGTAAGCTCGCGCCATGCGACCGGTGGACATGCAGCCGATTGGCGCGGAACTCGCCATCAAGTGGGACGACGGCACGGAGAGCTTCGTGCCGCTGGAGGCGCTGCGCCGCGCGTGCCCGTGCGCCGGCTGCAAGGGCGAGGTGGACATCATGGGCAACCTCTACAAGAACCCCGACAAGCCTTACGCGGCGAGCGCCTTCCAGCTCACGCGTCTCGGCATGGTGGGCGGCTACGGCGTGCAACCGCTCTGGGCCGACGGCCACGGCACGGGGATTTACGCCTTCGACTACCTCAAGCGCGTTGCGGACGCGGCGGCGAACTGACTTCTCGTCAACGCTTCCCGGCCAACTGCTTCAAGTGGCTCGGCATTCCAATGTCGAGATCGGGAGCGCCGGCAGCAGCCAAGCCAACCAAGACTCGACATTGGAATGTCGAGCTACGGTTCACGCTTGGCCGCAGGCACGGTGAGGTGGGCGACCTCATAGACCCGCGAGGTGCGCTCCTGGCCGTCCACGAAGAGCAGCGTGCCGGCGGGGTTGAAGGATAGTGTGACCGGCGCGCCGCCGAGGCCGAGGAACGTCGCGAGCGGGCGGCGCAGGTCGCGGTAGGTCCAGAGCTTGACCGAGCCGTCCACCGAGCCGGTGGCGATGACGGGCAGCCGGGGATGGAACGCCACCGCGCCCACGTCCGCCTCGTGCGCGCGGAAGACCCAGCCGGTGCTGAAATCATTCGCGCGCAGGACATACACGCGCCGGTCCGTGCTGCCGAAGGCCAGCAGAGCGCCGTCCGGCGCGATGGCGAGCGAAGTCAGTGGCACCTCGGAGCGGGAGTTCCCGCGCGGCTGGCCGGCAATGGTGTCAATGCGCACGAGCCGGTGCTCGGGTGGGTTGCCGCCGGGGCGGACTTCGAGGGCGAAGAGATTCGTCCCCGCGCCGAACACGGCCTGGCTGTAGCCGCCGGCCAGCCGGAACTGGCTCCGCCCGTCGCGCGTGGCGAAGACTTCGAGCGTGCCGTCGCGATGCGTCACGGCGAGCCGCTCACCCGCGCGGTCGAAGGCGAGGTGATGCGCCCGGCCCGGCAGCGTTAGGGCAGCCTGCTCGGTCAAGGGGCCGTCCGCGCCGCGATAGAGTTTCACCTCGCTGGGTTCGTCGCCAATTTTCCGCGCGAGCGCGAACTGGCCCGAGGCTGGGTGGCTGGCCGCGAGCTGGAAGGAATCCCACGCCGGCGTGCCGGGCAGTTCAGTGAACCGGCCCTGATCCACGGCATAGCGCGCCAGGCCGAAGTGTTTCCGCGCCACCACCGCGTTGCTGGCGACAAACACGCCGCCCCAGGCCTGCTCGGAGACTTCGCTGAACATCGTCGCCACCTCGCGGCTCACCGGGAAGCTCCAGCGGTGCGGCGGGCGCTCGGAGGTGAGCAGCTCGCCGTTCTCGCTCGCGCTCCAGCCGGGCGCGAACACGCCCTGCTTCACGCCAAAGAAGCTGCCGCGCGGCGTGAGCAGCTCGCCGTCCCAGAGGCGGAAGACCCAGCGCTGCTGGGTGAAGCTGCCATCGGTGCCCAGCGTGAGCAGCAGGTTGCCGAGCCAGGCCGCGCCCGCGAGCTGGCCCGTGTGGAGGCGGGCGCGTTGCAGCACGGCCCCGGTGAGCGGGTTCACGACCACCAACTCGCCCGTGGGCGTGCCGATGGCCAGCCGCCGCCCGTCCCGGCTGAGGGTTTGCAGGACAGGAAACACCGGCACGCGCGCCAGCTCCGTGCCGTCCGCAGCATCAAGCAGCCACCAAAAGCGGCGGTTTCCGTTGCCGGCGAGCAGCACGCGCGTGCCGTCGGGATGAATCAACGCCGAGCTGAACGCCCCCTCGCACGCCTTCGCCCACTGCGGCCGGCCCGTGCCGGTGTCATAAAGCTGGCAGGCCATGCTCAACGGCGCGGGCTTGCCGGTGCCCGTGATGGCCACCAGCCGCGCGCCGTCGTGGTTCAGCGCGAAGTGCAGCCCGCTGTTGCCGGCCAGTTCCACCGCGCCCCGGCGTGCGCCAGTGGCCGCGTCGAACAGCTCAACCCTCCGCCGGTTTCCGGACGTGACGCCCAGCACGCTCCCATCGTCGGAGAAGCCCAGTTGCAGGTAGCCGCGCAGGCCCGTGGCGAACCGGCGCAGCAGCTTGCCGCTCGCGGACGCGATGAAGGCGATGTCGCCGCCCGCGTTCGCCAGCGCGAATTCCCCAGGCCGCCCGGGCACCGCCGCGACGGCGACGGGCAGCCCGAAGCCCGGCACTTTCAGCTCGCCGAGCGACTCGTCGCGCTTGGCGTTGAGGTAGCCCCACGGCTGGTCGCGCAAGTCCTCCGGGCAGCGCTCGAGCGCGGCCACCATGCCCGGCAGGTCGCCGGCGAGCAGCGCGGCGTCGGCGAGGTTGATGTTCGCGCGGGCGTTTTCGCGGCGCAGATTCTCGGCGGCCTGCCGTGCCTCCTGCTCGCTGGCCTTGGCCTTGGCCTCGTTGCGCTTGGCGGTGTCGGCATTTCGCTCGGCGCGGTCGGCGTTGGCTTCCGCCACGTCGCGCGCGCTGGACAGCCGGCTGATGAAGAACGCCGTCAGCAGCACCATGACGGCGGCGGCGGCGGACAGCCCTTGGTGGCGCCGGATGAACAGCCGGAGCTGCGTGAGCGTGCCGGCCCGCTCCGCCGCCGTGGCGAAGCCGCCCTGATACGCCGCGATGTCCCGCGCCAGCTCGGCGGCGCTGCGATAGCGCGCGTCGCGGTTGAGCGCGAGCGCCTTCATCGCCACGGCGGAGAGCGCGTCCGGCACCGCGCCGTCGGGCAGGTGCGGGAGCGGCCTTCCCCGCGTCGCCAGCGTCGGCGGGATGATGTCACCCCGGAGGACCTGATTCAGCAGCTCGCTCACGTCCTTGCCCTCGACCGGCGGACGCAGCGTGAGCAGCGCGTAGAGCACGCCGCCGAGGGAATAGACATCCGAGCGCTCGTCGAGGTCCGTGACCCGACCGTCGGCCTGCTCGGGCGACATGTAGTTGGGCGTGCCCATCACCGTGCCGTCGAGCGTGAGCTGCGTGCCGGAGAGCTGCGGCGTGGGCGGTGTCTCCGCGCCGGTGAAGACGAGCGGAGTGGAAACCGCTCCCGACTCGCCGCCGGCAGTGTCCGGCGTGCTGACGACCGTTGCCTGCTCGCCGGCGGAGGGAAGCGTCTCCCGGTCCACCGGAGCGCGGCCCTCTGGGCCGCAGCGCGCACCTGCGGCCATCGGCGTCGCATTGCCCAACGCGCCACCCGGCCCGTCACCGCTGCGGGCCGGAGTCCCGCGCTCCATCAGCAGCGTGCCGGTCGGTCCGGTGCCCGGCATCGGCGCGGTGAGCGCGGCGCTGGCGGTGCTGCCGGGCAGCAGCTTCGCCAGGCCCCAGTCCATCACGAGCACCTCGCCGAACTCGCCCACCATGATGTTCTGCGGCTTGAGGTCGCGATGGATGATGCCCTGCGAATGGGCGAAGGCCACGGCGTCGCACACCTTCTGGAAGACGGTGAGCAGCGTGGGCAGCGGATACTTGGCGAGCGTCTCCCTGTCCCCCGCCTTCAGCTTGTGGAGCAGCTCGTGGAGCGTCACGCCCTGCACGAGCTTCATTGTGTAAAAGAGCCGCCCCCGCTCGTCCGTGCCGAGGTCGTGGATGGGCACGATGTTCGGGTGCGCAAGCTGGCCGAGCACGCGGGCCTCCTGGAGAAAACGCTGCTGCTCCTCCGCGCTGGCGTTGGGCCGGAGCATGACCTTCATGGCCACGCTGCGCCCGAGCTTCTGGTCGCGGGCATCCAGCACCGCGCCCATGCCGCCCCGCGCGATCTCGCGGCCGGGACGGTAGGCGGAGGCGGGTGTCATGTGTCGCGCGGGAGGCTAGCGCAACCTCACCTCGCGTCCAGCCGCTTCACCTCCATCTCATCCGCGTTCGGTTCAGCGCCGCCCGGGAGCCAGTTGCAATCAGTCCACGAAGGCGAACTCGTTCAGGTTGAAGAGCACGCGGCAGGCGTTGGCGAGGCCGTGCTGCCGGGCGTAGGCGGTGAGGTTCGCCTTTTCCTCCGCCGAAGGCGCGCGGGCCAGCGCTTCGCGGAAGGCGCGGTCCACCTTGGCATTCAGGTCGCCGCCGCCCGCGTCGAGCTTCGCGGCGAAGTGTTTCGACATCGTGACCATCAGGCCGTTGTTCAGCAGCGCGAGGGCTTGCAGCGCGGAGACGCTTTCGTTGCGCTTGCCGACCTGCATCGAGGGGTCCGCGCAGTCGAGCGTGGTCATGAACGGCTGCGTTTGCGAGCGCACGAGGAAGCGATAGACGGAGCGCCGGTGCGACTTGGGGTCGTCGGGGTCGTGCAAATGATACTCGTAGTGCGGCGAGTGCTCGGGCTTCTCGACGATGAAGTCCTGAAAGGCCGGGCCGCCCATCTTCGGGTCCAGCTTGCCCGCGACAAAGAGTGTGGCATCGCGCACCGCCTCGGCGTCGAGCTTGCGGCGGTTCTGACGCCAGAGGAGGCGGTTCTCGGAGTCCAAGGTAGCAGCCGACGTGAGGAGGCTCTGTTCAATTGCCGACTGCCGACTGCCGATTGCCGATTGAGAAGTGAGCCTCCTCACGTCGGCTGCTACGGAGGCTTGGCGATACGTCGCGCTCGTCACGATGAGCTTGTGCAGCTTCTTGAGTGACCCGCCGCTGTCGCGGAACTCGACGGCCAGCCAGTCGAGCAGCTCCGGGTGCGTGGGCAGCGCGCCCATGCGGCCGAAGTCGTTCGGCGTCTCGACGAGGCCGCGCCCGAAGTGGTATTGCCAGACGCGGTTCACGAGGCTGCGCCAGGTGAGCGGGTTGTCCGGCGACGAAAGCCATTTCGCCAGCGCCGCTCGGCGCTCGCCTTCGCTGTGACCGGCGGGCAGCGCGAACTCACCCGGCAGCCCAGTGAGATAACCCGGCGCACCCGCCGCAACCTCGTCCTTCGGCTGCTTCACGTCGCCACGATGCAGCACCTGAATGACGCGCGGCTTGCCGCCGGCCGGCCCCGTGCCCACGAATGCCCCCGTCCCATAATGCACCGTGCCGGCATAAACCACGTCCGGCTTCGGAAACGTCTTCAGTTCCGCCGCGACCTGTTCCAAGTCCTTCGCCAGCGCGGCGAGTTCGGCTCGGGTCTTGTCGTCGGTCGCCTTCGCCAGCAACGCGTCCCGCTTCGCTCGAAGTTCAACCAACTCGCCAGAGTTGTCGGCGCCCGGCGCGATGTCATCGGTGAGATTCGTCTTCCGCCAGCGCGGCGCGGCCTCGATGGAATCGGGCGCGGTGACGGCGGCCTTGAGCGCGACGTTGCTGCCGGTGGTGTCGAAGACCTGCAACTCGGCGAGCGCGAAGATGAAGTCGTTCTGCCGCGGCGCGAGCTTGGTGGCGGTGATGCGGAGGAACCGTGCAGTCGCGCCGGTGCTCTTGAAGGTCTGTGGCGCAGTGCCAGGATTGGTGACGTCGGCGGCGGTCTTGTCCGCGATGGACATCACGCCCGACTTGAGCTGCGCGTCGTCACCGGCCTCCACCTTGAACCGCACGGGGAAGCCAAAGCCCGCGCCAATCTTGTTGAAGTCGTCGTAGCACGGGCGCAGCACCACGCGGTCAATCACCACGCTCCGGCCCAAATCCACCTGCACCCACTTCGCCGCTTCCTGCGCCGGCGAGATGGCGCTGTGGTAGCCATACTCGGGACGCAGCCCACCCTTGGCCTTGCTTGCAGCTTCGATTTGTTGGTCGAGCGACTCCAGTTCCTTGCCGGCGGCTGTCTTGAGCTTGGTTTCCAACGCGGTGCGCTTTGCCGTCAACGTGCGCTGCTGGTGCTCCAGCTCCGCGAAGCGTTGCGTGAGCTTTGCGTCGGCAAAATACTTTTTGTCCGCCCTGTCCAGCGCGGCGAACACCGCGTGCAGCCGGTAGTAATCACGCTGCGGGATGGGGTCGAACTTGTGGTCGTGGCACTGCGCGCAGCCGACCGTCAGGCTGTTGAAGGTCTGCATTGTGTTCGCCACCATGTCGTCCCGGTCGAGATGCCGCGCAATCTTCCCGTCAATTTTTGTCTCCGGCACCTCCGCGTGCCCGATGAAGTCCCACGGCCCCGCCGCGATGAAGCCCAGCGCCTCGACGCCGTCGCGCGTGCCGGGGAAGAGGATGTCACCCGCGACCTGCTCCTGGATGAAGCGCGCGTAAGGCCGGTCTTCGTTGAAGGCGCGGATGACGTAGTCGCGGTAAGGCCAGGCGTTCGGGCGGGGCTTGTCCTTGTCGTAGCCGTGCGTGTCGCCGTAGTGGACAACGTCGAGCCAGTGCCGCGCCCAGCGCTCGCCGTAGTGCGGGGAGGCGAGGAGTTTGTCCACGAGGCGAGCGTAGGCCGGAGTCACACTTTCCCGCTTTCTCACCTGCTCACCTGCCCGTGCTGGAGCCGGTGGGAAAGTGGGAGAGTGAGAAAGTGAGCATTCGCGCACGAACGCCTCGACTTCGTCGGGTGTCGGCGGCAGACCGAGCAGGTCGAAGTAGAGCCGGCGAATCTGGACGCGCGGTTCGGCCTCGGGCGAAGGCTGAAGGTTCTTCTCCGCGAGCTTGGCGCAGATGAAGGCGTCCACCGGATTGGCGATTGGCAATCGCCGATTGGCGGTAGCGGGAACCGCAGGCCGCACGAGCGGTTTGAGCGACCACCAGTCGGTGGAACTGGCCTTGGTCGGCTTCTCGGCGGCGATTGCCGCGCTCGCGATCCCTGCGAGCGTGAGTGAGAGGGCGATGCGCTTCAGCATGGCGGGGGATGATTGCAAGTTACCTCATCAGTTCACCGACGAGCAGAATCGCGCCCGGATAAAACGCCGTGCCGTCGAAGCGCTCGGGTTTGTCCATCTTGTTGTTGCGCGTGGCCAAAATCTTCGCCTTGTCCGGCTGCTGCGCGTGAATCTCGATTCTGACCGTGTGGATCTTGTCGGGCAACTCCGTGCCGAGGCCCAGCGTCGCGAGGCGGTGGTAGGTGCAGTAGCTGTCGAACCGTGGGACAGTGCGCGCCGGCTGGTCGTCCACCGTCACGATGACCTGTCCGCAGTCGGGGCCGATGATGTCGTAGATGGCGGCGCGCGTGCCCTTGAACTTGAAGGTGAGCGTCGCGCCCGGCTGCGAGCCTTTGTGCAGCGCGGTCATGCGGTTCGCCCACCGCTTGCCGAAGGCGTCGGTCTTCGCGTCGAGCAGGGCGAAGTCCTTTGAGAGCGTGGCGGCGTTGATGGGCACAAGCTTCGCGTGCTCGTAGTTGGTCGCGGTGAACGGCACGCCCAGCTTGTGCGGCCCGGCGGTCTTCGATGCCTCGCGCATCACCGGCAGCGAGCGCGCGACGGCCTGCAAATACAGCTCGTGCCCGGTCTCGACGTGCGGATGCACGCTGTCCGGCGCGAAGACGAACTGGTCGCCGAGCTTCGCCTTCTCCTCCGGCGTCTTGGGCAACGGCGCTTTCCACACCAGCTTGCCGGCCTTCGCGAGCCGCGCGACTTCCATGCACATGTGGATGGTGGGGATGCCGTAGTGGTCGGCGACCTTCTCCATCGCGCTGGCGGCGCGCTGGAACTTGCCCTCCAGCATCGGTGGCGCGAGCTGTTCCGTGATGGTGTAAACGAACGCGATGTCGCACTGCGGCAGCGCGCGCCACGTCTGCCGCACGATGCCCTCCATGCAGCGGAAAATCTGCTCCGGGGCCGCGCCGCCGTCGTTCACCGCGAACTCGACGAACAGCAGATCTGGCTTCGCGTCGAGCACGTCCTGCTTGAGCCGGAACACGCCGAGGTCCGATCCGGTGCCGCCGATGGCCGCGTTGATTTCCGAGAACTTCGCCGTGGGAAAAGTTTTCTGGAAATGCGCGAGCGTCTTCGGTCGCCAGCCCGGTTGCGCCGTGATGGAGCCGCCGAGATAGCCGACTTTCACCTCGGCCCCGGCGGTCGTGGCCTTCGCGAAGAAGCTCGGCAAGCCCGCGCGCGGGCGACACTCCTGCGCGGGGGCGAGCGGAAAGTCTGCAGGCTCGGCGGCGAGGGTCGAGCCGAAGGCGACGAGAGCAATCAGTTTGGTGATGGAGGGCAAGTTCATGGACGGAGATTCGAGTGGTTTGGGTGTGGAGAATCGTGGCAACGGGGAGCGCCAGCCTTTGGAGTGCGGTGACTTGTCACCGCTTTGGTCGCTTCGCCGACTTGTCGGCGAAGCAGGGCCGCGCGGAAGCGGCCCGTCGAAGTCGAACGCGCGTCCGAACTCGACGGCGACAAGTCGCCTGCGGAAAGCGGTGACAAGTCACCGCACTCCACAACGCGCCCGGCACCGTTTGCCGGTCTGCTGGTGAAACACGTTGCTTTCATGCGTCGGTAAATGGCCCCGCGCCGGTAGTCTTCAGCGCCTCGCGCACTTTCACGCCGCCAATTTCTTGCGGGCTCTTCTTCGCTGCCGCAGCCATCGCCGCCGCCGTTCCAGCGGCTTCGCCCGTCGCCATCGCGGTCACGGTCACGCGCGTGGAAGCGTGCGCGCCGCGCGTGGCGGAGTGGCAGCGGCCGGCGACGAGCAGGTTCTCCACTTTCTGCGGCAGCAGCGAGCGATACGGAATGTCGTAAGGCTCGGGCTGAACTTTCTTCGGGTCGAAGTCGTTCGCGCTGCCGATGACGGTCTTGTTCGGGTGCAGGTCGAGATACCAGCAGCCGGTGGCGATGGCGTCGTCGAAGCGGCGGGCCTTCATCAGGTCGTCCTCGTTGAGCACGTATTGGCCGATGAGCCGACGCGACTCACGCACGCCAATCCACGGATACGCCTCGATGAAGTAGCTCTGCTCGAAGCCCGGCACCTCGCGCCGCCACGCCTGAAACATCGCCCACGCATCCGCGCGGCCCTGCATCTCGGCGCGCGAAAGGTCGGCGGCATCGGTCGGGTTCGCGGGCACGCGGATGCCGTGGATGTAGACCTCGCTCTCGTGGAAGAGGAACATCACGCCGGGGCCGTAGTAGAAGGGCAGCTCGCCGGCCGCCTGCGCCTTCGCGAGCGCGGCGCGGCAGTTCAAGCTGAGGTTGCCCACGCGCTTCACGTTGCCGATGCGGAAGTGCAGGGTGAGCGGCTGAACCTCGGCGTTCTGCTCGAAGGGCGCGCCCGCCCACGCGGCGACATCCGCGTCGCCGGTGCAATCAATCACCGTGTTCGCCTCGACGCTCACGAGGCCGTCCTTGTTGGCGATTTGCACGGAGCGGATGCGTCCGCCCGCCGTGCTCACCGCGCAGACCATCGAGTTGAACAGCACGGTGAGCCGGTCGCGCTGCTCGCGGATGAGGCGGTCGAGCAGCAGCTTGAACTCGAAGGAATTGCCGATGGTCGGGTTGTGCTTCTGCGTGTGGGTGGCGTCGGGCTTGCAGACGCCGGACTTGGACAACAGCTCCAGCGCGATGCCGCGCACGACGATGCGGTTGTCTTTGATGTTCGCGATGCCATCGAAATACGGCAGGCCGACGCAGGTGATGATGCCGCCGGCGAACGGCGCTTTCTCGACGAGCAGCACCTTCGCCCCGCGCCGCGCCGCCGCCAGTGCCGCCGCGATGCCCGCGCAACCGCCGCCGCAGACCAGCACATCGGTCTTGAGCGTTTTGGTGCCGGACAATTTGCCGGCAGGCTGGGCGAGGACGGGGCTGGCGAGAGAAGCGAAGGCCGTGGCAGTGGCAGTGGCCCGAACGAACTGGCGGCGAGTGGAACTGCCGGCTCCTTCGGCTGTGGGGAATGTTTGTCTGACTTCAAGCTGTTCTCCCTCACCCCGGCCCTCTCCCGCTGGGAGAGGGGGAAGCGCAGTCCGCAACGGGCTGAAGTCGGACGCGCTCGATTGCCGGACGCGCTGGCTGCCGTTCTCCCTCTCCCAGCGGGAGAGGGCCGGGGTGAGGGAGGAAGCGGCCAATTGCCGGGCGGCTCGGTTGGACTTTGGTGTGCGCGTCGCTTTCATGGAGTCGGGTTCGGCCAGGTTTTTTTCAGGCACTCATCGGAGCGGCCATCGAACTCGCGAAGCGAGTAGGCAGCGATGAACTTGGTCAGGCTCTCGGGTTGGTCTTCCACCCGCAAGTTCAGCATTCCCAGGCAGAAGTGATAGGTGGAGTAATACCATTTTCCGTCCGAGGCGTGGGCAATGAAGATGTCCCGTATGCGCCAGTCATCCTTGGAACATTTGCTGGCGTAGGCAACCCAGTCGCCGTTCTTCATCAGCAACAAGCTGCCGGAGAACCAGCCGCCATCGTCCTCCCCCTGTGATTTCAACTTCGCTTTGACTGTGCTGACTTCCCTCTCGACCCAGCCACGGTCCAAGGCTTGTTTCTCAACAGTCGCAATGGCGGCATCCTTCCACTCCCGTCGCCATTTGCTGTGGGGCAAGTCGTGAAGTCCAAGAGACCGGAAGACAAAAGCCGCTCCCATCATCACGACCACCGTTGCAGCCACACCCACCGGCATCAGCCACTTGCGCCGCGCTTTGGGCAAGGGTGGCGGAAGAACTTCGCTCACGTCAAAATCTCCTTGATGACATGCCCATGCACGTCGGTGAGGCGGCGTTGGACGCCGTTGTGGTAGAAGCTCAGGCGCTCGTGGTCCACGCCGAGTTGGTGGAGCGCGGTGGCGTGGAGGTCGTAGCTGTAGGCGGGGTGCTCGGCGGCTTGGAAACCCAGCTCGTCAGTCGTGCCGTAGGCCGTGCCGCCTCGAATGCCGCCGCCCGCGAGCCACGCGGTGAACGCGCCGGGGTTGTGGTCGCGGCCCTTGCCTTGCGCGCCGGGTTGGCGGCCAAACTCCGTGGTGCAGATGACGAGGGTGGAGTCGAGCAGGCCGCGCGCATTCAAGTCGTGCAGGAGCGCCGCCGCGCCGGTGTCGAGCACGCGGCCCCAGTAGCCGTGGTCGCGCACGAGGTCTTCGTGGCTGTCCCAGTTCGGGCGGATTTTGCGGGCGGTCGTGTTCTCCGCGCCGCAGTAAATCTGCACGAAGCGCACGCCGCGCTCTACCAGTCGGCGCGCGAGCAAGCATTGGCGGCCGAAGGGGCCGGTGTCCTCGTCAGCCAGGTCGTAAAGTCGCTGGGTGGCGTCGGTCTCGCCGCGCAGGTCGGTGACTTCGGGCGCGCTGAGTTGCAGGCGCGCGGCGAGTTCGTAGGCGGCGATGCGGGCGTCGAGTTCGGTGTTGCCCACACGCGCGGCGGCGTGCTGGCGGTTCAGGGTTTGGAGGAAGTTGCGCCCACTCGCCTCGCCCTGCGGCGTGAGGCCGGCGAAGTTTTTCGGCGGGAACAGGTCGGCGATGGGCGGCTGCTCGGGGTCGGTGTTGAGCGTGGTTCCCTGATGCACGGCGGGGAGGAAGCCCGCGCCCCAGTTGATGACGCCACCGGGCGGCAGGCCGCGCGGGTCCGGCAGCACGACGAACGCGGGAAGATTCTCGCTCTCGCTGCCGAGGCCGTAGGTGACCCACGCGCCCATGCTCGGGAAGCCGGGCAGGATGAAGCCGCTGTTCGCCATGAACATCGCGGGGCCGTGCAGCGCGGACTTGCTCTGCATCGAGTGGATGAACGCGACGTCGTCCACGCACGCGGCGAGGCGCGGGAAGAGGTCGCTCATCCAGCGGCCGCAGCGCCCGTGCTGGCGGAACGGCCAGTAGCTGCCCTGGCAGTTGCCGGGCTTCGACGCGAAGAACTGGAGCTTGCCCGTCGGGTCGAAGGGCTGGCCGGAACGCTTCGCCAGTTCCGGCTTCCAATCCCACGAGTCCACATGGCTGAGGCCTCCGGGGCAGAAGATTTGGATGACGGCGCGGGCGCGGGCGGGTGCAGGCGCGGGCTTGGGGGAAAGTGGATTTGCCGACGCCGCACCTGCCCCGCGCGCGAGCATGGCGGACAGAGCAACTCCGCCAATGCCACCGGCAGCGGCTTGGAGGAAGTCGCGGCGCGAAGCCAGGTGGCTTCGCTGTGCGCGGGCGAGTGACCAGTTCATGGCTTCGGTGCGGTCGCTTCCCCGCTGATTCTCAGATTGCGGACCTTCACGTTCTGACCGGCGGCGAGCCAACTGCGCGCCTTCGGCGTGGCGAGATGAGCGTGCTGCGCGCGAAGCTCCTTCCCATCGAGGCGCGCGGCCATCTGGTCGCCCTTCCACTCGACGCGGAGTTGGTGCCATTCATCCGGCTTCACGGTCAGCGGCACCTTGGCAATCGTATGCGAGGGTTGCACCGAATCCTCGGCGATGCTCAAGCCGGCCGCGTTGACCACGACGCGCCCGACATGCTTGGCGGCGTCGCAGCCAATCAGAAACGGCCCCGGCCCGTCGAAACGGAACTCGCACTCGATGACGGCCGCGGCCAGGCCCACGTTGTGGTGCAGCACGGGGATGTGCTTTTCCTCCGGAAGGTTCGTGACCTTCAACGCGCCGTCCTCGACCGTCCACCTGCCCTTCACCGTGTTGAACGGAGCGGCGAGCGGTTCCTTGAAGCTGGGGGCCGCGACCGGCGGCAGCGCCTGCTCGTGAAGCAACGGTTTGTCGGTCTGCGCGGCGGCCGAGACGGCGATTAGGGCAAACAGGGCAAAGAAGGTTTTCATGGTGACTGGCGACTTGTGCGCGTCGCTGTGGATTGTTCGATGTCAGGGAAGCTGGGGCTTCAGCGGTTGCTTGGTCTCCTTGTCCAACGGATAAACTGCGTGTTGTTTCTCCAAACTGGCGGTGAGGCCCTGCATCAGGCGCTTGAGCGCGGCGGGCTCGCTCGCGGCAAGGTTCTTCTGCTCGAACGGGTCGGTCTTCAGGTTGAAGAGCTGGTAGTGCGAGCCTTCCGACACCTCGGACGGGAAGTAGTGGTAGATGACCTTCCAGTCGCCGTTCCGGTAGGTGGTGAAGTAGTCGGTGCGATGCGGCGAGTGCGGGTAGTGCATGAGGAACGTCTCCTCGCGGCTGGCGTCGCGCCTGCCGGTGAGCAACGTGTCAAGGCGCGCGCCATCAACGGGGTGACTTGCGGGAGCAGGTTTGCCGGTGAGCGCGAGCAGCGTGGGGAACATGTCATAGACGGCGGCCTGCTGGCTCTGGACAGCTCCGGCCGCGATGGGCAGACGTTTCTGAAAGGCATTGTTCGCATTCGGCTTCGCCCACGCGGCGATGAACGGCACGCGCACGCCGCCTTCGTAGTGCGAGCCTTTCTTCCCGCGCAAGGGCGCGGCGCACGCGACCTCGTGCTGGTGGCCGAGCGGCGCGTCAGAGCCGTTGTCACCGAGAAAGATGAACAGGGTGTTCTCCGCGACGCCCAGTTTGTCGAGCTGGTTGAGCACGTCGCCGAGCGACTTGTCCATGCCCTCGATGAGCGTGGCGAAGGCTTGGGCGTTCGCGGGCTTGCCGGAGTTCGCGTAGTTCGCGGCGAAGCGCGGGTCGGAGTTGAACGGCGCGTGGACGGCGTATTGGGCGAAGTAGAGGAAGAAGGGCTTGTCGGCTTTCACCGCGTCGGCGACGTGCGCGTTCGCCTCCAGCGTGAGCGCCTCAGTGAGAAAGATTTCCTGGCCGTGATACTTGTCCAGGCCGCGCACGCCGGCCTGCGGACGCTTGGTCTTCAGGCCGAAGTTGTCCTTCCCGTAGTAGCTCGCGGGCGCGCCGATGGATGCGCCGCCCACGTTCACGTCGAAGCCGAGATTGCGCGGGTCCGCCCCTTCGGAATCGCGCGGGCCGAAGTGCCCCTTGCCGACGTGGATGGTGCGGTAGCCGCCCGCCTGCATCAGGCCGGCGAGCGTCACGTCGCCCCGCTTCAAGCCGCGCCAGTTCCAGTCCGGCGGGCCTTTGGGACCGGCGTTGTTGTTGTCCGGGTTAATCCAGTTCGTCGTGCGATGCCGCGCGGCGTTTTGACCGGTCATGATGGAAACACGCGTTGGCGAACACACGCTCATCGCGCAGAAGTTGTTGAAGCGGGTGCCGCGCGCTGCGAGCCGCTCCATGTTCGGCGTGCGGTAGTAATCGTTGAGCGGATACCGCTTCGGTTTGCCGGCCTCATCCGTGAGGAACGGCACCGAGGTGTCCATCACGCCCATGTCGTCCACAAGCATGATGATGATGTTGGGCTGCGCGGGCGCGGCGTGGATGACGGCGGATGCGATGACAAGGGCGAGGATGGCAAGGAGTCGTTTCATGTGAGTGGAATGATTGACTACGGATGCAGCGCGCGGACGCCGGTTTTCAGGCCGTTGAGCGTCTTCACCTCGGCGTCGGTCAGCGCGCGGTTGAAGACGGCGAGGTCATCGAGGTGGCCGACGTAGGAAGCGCCGAGAACGAGTTGCACGGCGTCGGGGTTCCAGCCGAGCGTGAGGTCCCAGTTCTCGATGCTGCCCATGAGCTTGGCGTTCAGATAAAGACGGCCCACGGGCTTCTTGGCCTTGTCGTTGATGTTCGCCATCGTGAACACCGCGTGCGTCCACGCCTCGCGCGAGAACGGCGCGCGCCGCAGGTTCACGGCCGGGCGCTGCGCGTCGGTCATCTTCGCCCAGTCGAGGCCGCTGGGATTCCACAGCTCAATCTTCGGCCGGATGGCGAAACGGAAGTGGCGCGGCGATTCGTCCTTCGACCATTCGAGGAAGATAAAACCCTTCTTCGTGTCGTCGCCGACGATTTGCAGCGGGTCGCAATAGCCCGGGGCCAAATCCTTGTCCGGGTCAAGCCGCAGCCAGACGGAGACGCTGGCGCTCCAGTTCTTGTCGTTGTAGCCGAGCACGCCCGCGCCCTTGAAACGCGGCTGGGTGCCACCCTTCTTCGTGAAGTGCAGCCCGCCGCCGAAGCGCCCGTCGGGCACGAGCTTCAGTTCGTCGTTCGCCGCGAGCGGCACGGTGCCCTGTTTGGTGCGGGCCAAGGCGGCTTTGTCCCCGCGCGAGAAATCGGCGTCGAAGCCCTTGTCGAACGAGGCGTGGAAAGTGAGGGCCTGCCCGAGCGCGGCGGCGTTCTGCGCGAAGGCCGCGCCGGGCAGCAGCAGGGTGGTGAGGAGGGAGGCGGTGAGGAGGGAGTGTTTCATGGTGGTGCGTGGTCGGTTTGACTGACGAAAAGAGTTCACTGCTTCTTCCCCTTCTTCTTCGCCGCCGGCTCGGCGGAATTGGCCTTGCCGCCGTTCGGGCTGAGGGTTTTCCACCAGTCCGGGCCTTCGGCGTCCACGGCGGCGTTGTGCTTGACCAACTGCTCGCGCAAGGCGGCGAAACGCTGCGGCTCGGCGGACTTTAAGTCGGTGGCTTCCTTTGGGTCAGTCTTGAGGTTGTAGAGTTCGAATTCGGTCAGCTCGGCGTTCGCGAGAATCTTCCAGTCGCCCACGCGCATCGCCATCTTCGCGTTCGGGGCCATGTGCAAGCGCCAGAAAAGTGGCTGCGGGCGCGCCACCTTTGTCGAAGCCCCGGTGAGCACCGGCAGCACGTTCACGCCATCAAGCGTGCGGCCTTCCGGCGACTTCACGCCGGCGATGCCCAGCATCGTCGGGAACACATCGCTGCCGATGACCGGGACCTCGCTCGTGGTGCCGGGCTTGATGTGGCCGGGCCAGCGCGCGATGCCGGGCACGCGGATGCCGCCTTCGTGCATGTCCCGCTTGCGACCGCGCAGGCCGCCGCTGGAGCCGCGCCCCGGCGTCTTGATGCCGTCGCCTTCGGGGCCGTTGTCCGAGGTGAAGAGCACGAACGTGTTGTCCGCGAGCTTCTGCTCGTCGAGCGCCTTCATGAGCTGGCCAAAGGCGAAGTCCATCTGCGTGACATTCGCGTGATGCTCGCGCTGCACGTCATCGGCGAGGTCGGGGTAGAGCGCCTTGAACTTCGGGTCCGACTTGATCGGGTAGTGCGGCTCGTGGGTCCACACGGCGAGGAAGAAGGGCTTCGACTGGTCGCGCTTCTCCTTCAGCCACGTCACCGCCTCGCTCACGACGAGCGGCGCGGAATAGCCTTCGAGCTTCCCGACGGCCTGGCCGTTGCGGACGAAGTTGCTCGGGTTCTCGTGCGACGGCCCGGCGTTGTTCTGCGTGGCCATCCACCAGTCGTAACCGTGGTCGCCGGGCTGCGGCTGGGCGGGATTGTTGAAGAGGCCGTTGAGGTGCCACTTGCCGCTGTGGCACGTCGCGTAACCCGCGCCCTTGAGCAGCTTGGGCAGGGTGATTTCGCTCGTGCGCAGATGCACCGGCGCGCCCTCGGCAATCCAGGTGTAGACGCCGTTGCGATGCGGCGTGCGTCCCGTGAGCAGAGCCGACCGCGACGGCGAGCACACTGCGCTGGCCGAGTAGCACTGCGTCAGCCGCACGCCCTGCTTCGCGAACGCGTCGAGGTTCGGCGTCTTGATGATGGGGTGGCCGAAGCACGCGAGGTCGCCATAGCCGAGGTCGTCGGCGAGGAAGAGGATGAGATTGGGCTGCGCGGCGGGCGCGGCGGGCGACGCGGCCAGCAACAGCGCGGCGAAGGCGAGGGTCAGAAGTTTCAGCAGTTGTTTCATGGGTTGGAGCCGGTGCTCAGTCCACATAAACAAATTCGTTGGCATTGAGCAGCATGCGGCAGAGGGGGAAGACGCCGTCGGCGCGGACAAGGTCACGCGCGGCGGCCAGTTCCGGCTGGCTGGGCGGACGGGCGAAGGCGAGTTGGAACGCGCGGGTGATTTGCGCGGCGGGGTCCGCGCCGGTCTCGCGTTCGACGCGCGTGGCGAGGTGGCGGGCTTGTTGCAGCATGAACTCATTGTTCGAGAGCGTGAGCGCTTGCAGCGCGGTGGTCGTGGCGGTGCGCGCGGGGGTGAGGTTCGCGGGATTCGGACAGTCCAGCGTGGTCATGAACTGGTGCGGCGTGGTGCGCACGATGAAGCGGTAAATGCTGCGCCGCCACAGCTCCGGCGTGTCGGCGGTCACGTATTGGTAGATGGGCGCGTAGGCCTCGGTGTATTTGAAGTCGCGCCAGCCGGGGCCGCCGGCGTCGAGGTTCAGCTTGCCGCTGACGGCGAGCACGGCGTCGCGCGTGGACTCGGCGTCGAGGCGACGGGGGTTCTGACGCCAGAGGAGGCGGTTGGAAGAATCGAGAACCGTTGCGTCAGCAACGCCTTCCTTACGAATTACTTCTTTACGTTTTACGGCGGCGTAATCCGTAACACGTAATGCGTAAGAAGAGGACTGCTGGTAGGTCGCCGACGTGCAAATGAGCCGGTGCAACGCCTTCAGCGACCAGCCGCGTGCCAGAAACTCCTCCGCCAGCCAGTCGAGCAGCTCGGGGTGCGAGGGCAGGCCGCCGCCTTTGCCGAAGTCGCTGGGCGTGTCCACGATGCCCATGCCGAAGTGGTGGTGCCAGAGGCGGTTCACCAGCACGCGGCGCGTGAGCGGGTTGGCGGGATGCGTAATCCACTCGGCCAGCGCGAGGCGGCGCTCGCCCTCGGTCTTCGCGCGGGCGAAGTCGGCGGGGGCGTGCTTCACGCAGCCGAGCGTGCCGGGGCCGACTTCCTCCTGCGCGTCCTCGGGATTGCCCCGGCGGAGCAACCTCACCACGGCCGGCTCGGTGTTCGTGATGGCATAGACCTTCTCGGGGTCAGCCTTCGCGTTGAGCGCGATGGTCAACTGCTTCTCCTCGGCGCGCAGGGACTCGATGCGCGCGCGGTCGGCGGCGGCGAGAGCCTGCAAGTCCCGGTCGAGTGCGAGGCGCGCATCGCCGAGGAAGAGCAGGTCGTGCCCGATGCCGTCGCCGCCGTCGGTGGCAATGAGCGTGAGCGTCCCGGCGGCGTCTGGCAGGGCCACGTCCACGCGGGTGGACTCGTCCTTGCGCAGCTTGAGCTTCTGAAAAAGCAGCTCCTTGCCGGCGAACACACTGAAGTCCGCACGCGTCGTGGCGGCGCTTGGTCCCGCACCGAAGCCGACCTGCGCGGTGAAGCGGAGCTTCGCGAAGCCGCTGGCCTTGCGAATCTCGGCGAGGTCGAAGGTGATGCCGGCGTTCGCGTGCAGGCCGAGAATCGAATGGCCGGCCGTGGCGAAGTCCACGCCGTCGAGCTTGGTCGAGACCTGTGCGTTCAGCGGGCCGTTGCGAATCGCATCCCACGCGTGGCCCGAGGTGGGCGGGAGATTGCTGACCGTGACCTGGTTGGCGAGCTGCACCGGGGATTTGCCGTCCGGCAGGAAAATCCACTGCACGAACTTCGGCGCGTTCGCATCCGGCCACTCGGGCTTCTGTCGGCGGTTGACCTGGATGTCGCGGTGGTAGCCGAGCTTGTCCTTCACCACGTTGCCGGTGCGGAGGTCGAGGCCCGCGCCCTTCACGCCGTTGCCGCGCCCGTTGCCGCCGCCGACCATGTCCGCAAGGTCTAGCCCTTCGCCGGTGAGCCGGCCCAGCTCGGTAGTGATTTCCCGAAGACGGGTCTGGAGCGGCTGGCGTTCGACTTCACGACGCGCAGTGGCGGCGGGATCGAGTTCGCGGTCGCCGCGCTTCACGCCAGAGAAAACCGCCCAAAGACCGTAGTATTCGCGCTGCGAAATGGGGTCGAGCTTGTGGTCGTGGCAGCGGGCGCAGTTGATGGTCACGCCCATCGAGGCGGTGAGGACCTGCGTGACTATGTCATCGAGGTCATCGGCGCGGGCGGCGCGCTTGAGCATGTCGCTGCGCGTCTCGACCTGGCCGACGAAGTCCCACGGGCCGGCGGCGAGGAAGCCGGTCGCAGCGACCAGTTCCAGGTTCGAAGTTCCAAGTTCAAGGTTGGTTTGGTCGGGTGCGCTCGAAGCGCCGTCGCGAACCTTGAACCTTGAACCTTGAACCTTGAACTTCTCCGCAAGGACATCGCCGGCGATTTGCTCGCGGAGGAACTGGTCGTAGGGCTTGTCGGCGTTGAGGGCGGCGATGACATAATCGCGGTAACGCCAGGCGTTCGGCCGGAGCTGGTCGCGCTCGAAGCCGTGGGTGTCGGCGTAGTGGGCGATGTCGAGCCAGTGGCGCGCCCAGCGCTCGCCGTAGTGCGGGGAGGCGAGGAGCTTGTCCACGAGCTTGGCGATTGCCGATTGCCGATTGCCGATCGAGGAACACTCGCGGACGAACGCCTCGACTTCTTCCGGTGTCGGCGGCAGGCCGAGGAGGTCAAAGTAGAGGCGGCGAATCAAGGTGCGTGGGTCGGCCTCGGGCGAGGGCCGCAGACCCTTCACCTCCAGCCGGGCGAGGATGAAGCGGTCCACGTCGTTGCGAACCCAGCCGGAGTTCTTCACCGCTGGCAACGCAGGGCGAACCACCGGCTGATAGGACCACCAAGTCGCGGCGTCCGCTGGCTTCGGGGCGGCATGGCACGACAGCGCCGCCAGCAGCGACCACAGACAAACGAGGAAACAGCGTTGCGTCATCGGGCAATGGGGAGCGCGCGGCGGACGACCGGCAGCATGAGTTCGGCGAGCACACGGTGGCCTTCGGGATTTGGATGGCACTGGTCGGTGGTCCAGCTTCCGATGTCGGTGCCCTTGGCCTCGGCGTTGGTCCAGTGCTGGTAGTGGTCCACCAGCGGCGTGCGCTTCTCGGCGGCGACGGCGCGGCAGGCGGCGACGTATTGCTCCAACCGCACGTTCGGGTGCTCGCCCACGCCATTGGGCTTCGCGTTCCTGCCCCAGCGCGGCTCGGTCATCAGCACGGGCGTGATGCCGGCGGCGCGCAGCTCGTCCACGAGGCGAGCGAGATTGGCGCGATACTCCTCCCCGGTAATGCGCGAGGCGTTCTTGCCTTGGTCCACGTAACTGTCGTTCGTGCCATACATGATGGTGACGACGCTGGGCTTCTGCGCGAGGACATCCTTAGTCAGCCGGCGCAAAGCCTGGTCTGTGCGCTCGCCGCCGATGCCGACGTTGGTCACGGAAGCTTCCACGCCTTCAGTGCGCAATGCCGCTTCCAGCCGCGCGGCAAACGTCTCCTCCGCCTTCACGCCGGAGCGCACGCCCTTCGTGATGGAGTCGCCGAGCGTGACGATGCGGAGCTTGTTCGCGGCGGGTGCGGTGGCGCGGGCGAGTCGATTCGGCTTCGACCACAGAATGCGGGCCACGAAGGTCGCACCTTCCGCGCCGCGCTGTTTTGAGTCCTTCATGAACATGCCCTCCGACACGGTCACCCAGGACTCCGACTCGTTAAATGCGTTGCAGCCGAAGTTCCCCAACTCCGCGCCGCGCTCGGGCACGACGACCTTCTCCGTTGCCCGACGAACGCGCAGCGTGGCCGGGTCCACCTGCGCCATGAAGAGCGGCGCGCGATGGCGGATGATGTGGTCGTTGTTCGCGCCGCGACGAGTGTAGATGAGGAACAGCCCGTCGCTGTGCGCGAGCCAGTGCTGCTGCGTGTTGTAGCTGCCCAGCTCGGTGCCGTCGTCGAAGAGCCACCGCTTTGGCTCGGCGAAGTTCTGGCCGTCATTGCTTACGCTGACGTAGCCGCGCACGTCGTTGCGCAGCGTGAGGAAGTAGCGCCCCTGAAACGCGACGAGCGACGGCTCGTAAAGCCCGCGTGCGACCGGCAGCCGCAGCACGCTGCCGTGGCGCACATAAGTCAGCTTCGTCCCGTCGAAGAGGCACTCGGCAACCGTGGTGCTGAAGCGGTCCTTCGCGCTCTTGCCGATGTAGAGCGGCACGAGCAACGAGCCGTCGGGCCGCACCAGCCACTGTGCACAAGCGTTGCGGGCGAAGTTGAATTCCTCGTCCGCCGGCAGTTCCAGCACCTGCCACGGCGACCATTTGCCGGACTTCGGGTCGAGCACGGCATAAACGGTCTGGTGGGCGCGCTTCACGTCGTCAAGCTGCGCGCCCTTTGGGCTGTAGCGGACCTGGCAGCCAATGGCGAGGAGCCGGCCCGTCGGCGCGTGCCAGCCGGGCGTCACGTCCGCCACACTGATGGTCACGCCGTCGGGCTGCTGCTTCCAATCCAGCTCGGGCGGCAGCACCGGGCCGGTCCACGGCGCGGCGGGCGTCGCACGAGTCATCACATGCAGACCGGAGTAATAGTCCGAGACCTTGAGGTGCTTCTGGATGGTCATCACTGCGGCGGGCGCGGCCGGGTCGGCGCCGGGGATGGCCGCCGCGCGCGGGTGGAACCAGAGGAACTTGCCGTCGTCGTGCTTGAGCACGGTCTCCAGCTTCACGGTGAAGTCCAGCGGTTCAGCGGCTAGGGCCGTGAACGCGAGCAGCGTGAGGAGAAGTGAAGTCAGGCGCTTCATCGCAGCAGCTCAATCTTGTCAAACCACGCGTCGCCGCCCATGGCGGTCGGGGCGAGGCCGGTGAGGGTGAAGTTTCCGAGGTCTTTCCACAGGTCGAGGGTGACAGTGTCCCACTCGCGCGGTGCGGTGGGGCTGGCTTCGCGCGACTGCCACGCGGTCGTGTTGCGGCCGGCGTGGTAGCGGCCGTTGCGGTCCTCGGCTTTTGGCCACTGGCCGGAGCGCGCGAGCTCGACCATCGCGCCCGCGCCGCTGGCCTTCCAACTCAGGCGGAGGAAGCGGAACTCATTCGTCGCGGCGGGCTTCTCCACGATGCGGTAGTTCCAGCCGGGAAGCTGCTTCGACGCGCGCTGCGGCGGCGTGATGCGCAAGCAGAGCTTGCCGAAGGCCGCGCCAGTGCTCTCGACGGTCGCGGTGCCGGACTCCTGATTGAGCAACGCGGCGAAGCCGGGTTCCTCATCGAACAACACCGCGCGCACGCTCGCATCTGCGCGGAGGTTGCTGCGCAGCCAGGTGAGCAGGCTCGCGAGGTCGGCGGGCGTGAGCGTCTCGGCGAAGCTCGGCATCAGCGAGCCGGCCACGCGGCGCACGCCGGAAACGTCCTTGCGCAGGAGCACCTGCTCCGCGCCGTTGGGCTGGGCGAGCGTGAGGCTCGTCGCGCCGTCGTCCTTGAGCAGGCCGACGACGGAGGCTCCGTCGCGGGTGGCCACCACAGTCGTCTCGTAGCCGGGCCGGATGCGCTCATTGGGCAGGAGCATGTGGCGCACGAGCGTCTCCTCGGCCACGCCGAGTTCGCCGAGCAGGTCGGGGCCGAACTCATGTCCCTCCTTGCCGATGCGATGGCACGTCGCGCAGGCGAGGGTGAAAATCTCCTGACCGCGCTTCGCGTCGCGCGGGCCGGCGAGCGCGGCGGTGAACTTGCGGAATGTTGCGTCGCTGACCTCGGTGACGGTCGCGACGGCGGGGCCGGTGAACGTCTCGCCCTCGGTCGCGGCGGGGACGAAGGTGTCTTCCAACGCGCGCGTCGCGGAGCGCACGGCGGCGGCGGGACTGGCGGCGAGCTTCGCGAGCGCGGCGCGGGCGGATTTGTCGGCCAGCGGTTTGCGCGGGGCGTTCTTGCGGCCGAGCGCGAGGCCGGTGAGGACGGTGGCTTGCAAGTCCGACAACCCCCTCACCCCATCCCTCTCCCCCACTGGGGGAGAGGGTGCCCGAAGGGCGGGTGAGGGGGTTGCGGCGACGAGTTGCATCACGCGTGCGAGTTCGGCTTCGTCGCGGCGGGCACCGATGGCTTGGGCGAGGCGGCCAAGGAGCGCGGCGCTTTCGCCCGGTTCGCGGAGAAGTTCGGCCAGCATCTCGCCGCCGCGTTGGTGGAGGGAGGAGAGAATCGCGGTGTCCATCCAGCGCACGCCGAGCCGCTCGCGGGCGTCGCGGGCGAGCATGGCGAAGGCGCGCGGGTCGCGGCTCTCGCCGAGGCTGAGGGCAAGCTGGATTTGCACGCGTGGGCTGGCCTCTGTGGCGGCAGCGGCGAGCATCCCGTCGAGCAACGTGCGCCCTTCGTTTTTGGCGAACCAGCGGTCGCTGAGTTGCAGCGCGTGGATGCGGACGGGTTCGGCGGAGTGACGGAGGAAGGGGCGAAGATCGTCGGGCGTGAGTGTGCCGAGTTGGTCAAGCGTGCGGAGTGCGGTGATGACGGCGGTCGGCTCCGTGTGCCGACGACTTGTAGTCGCCGTCTTGGTGCTGTCGTTGCCCACGGACGGCGATTGCAAATCGCCGGCACGGGCAACAGCGAGCACTTCACGCAGTGCTGGCGCGACGGACTTCTCCTTGCGCTCCACCAAGAGTCGTTGCGCGGTTTGGCGACGCCACAGGAGCGGGCTGGCGGTTTCACCGGCGAGCGACTTCGCGTCGAGTTTGCTCAAATCTGAGGAGGGCGCGGCGGGCATTTGCGCGTGCGTGAGGCGGTAGATGCGCCCACGGCCGTGGCCGGCGTAGAGGCCGTATTGCTGCTGGAGATGGCGCGGGATGGCGGAGTAGTCCTCGATGATTTCGCGGTAGTAGTCCACCACCCAAATCGCGCCGTCGGGGCCGTGCAGCAGGTGCATCGGGTGGCTCCACTGGTCGGTCGTGGCCGCGAATTCGGACTGCTCCTCGCCGGGTGCGCGACGGAGTTTCAGCGCAGGGCCGTCAGCTTCGAGGAGCGAGCGGTGGATGAGATTGCCCGAGGGCTCGCAGAGGAAGTAGTGGCCGTGCAGCCCCGGCAGCGCACGGTCCTGATACAGCAACGGCCCGCAGGCGGACGTGAACCAGCCGTTCGGCTCGCTCTCCGCCGCGCCATAGCGGTCGCGGTAGTATTTCGAGTAGGCCGGGTCATCGGCGCGCCGTTGCCGCCACGGATGCGGCTTCGAGATGGAGTAGGCGCGACCGTCGCCGGTGGCGACCTGCAACGCGCCGGCGGCGGCATCCGGATTGCGCACGAGGTAATGCCACGGCAGCGGCGCGACGAAGAAACTGTTGCGCGTCGTGACGGTGAAGCGGTCGCCCGGCTCCGTGAAGGTGAAGCCAAACGTGGCCGTGTTGCCCGTGACCGGCTCAATCGCGCTGCCGTCCGCGCGGATGCGGAAGTCGGAGCCGGGCAGGGTGACGGGCTGCGCGAGCTTCGGGCCGGTGATGGGGCCGCCGGGCCAGCCGCGACCGAAGTAAATCCAGCCGTCCGCGCCCCATTGCGGCGCGTTGATGCCGCGCTCCAGCTCGCCCGTGCCGAAGCCAGTGAAGAGCATCTCGCTCGTCTCCGCGAAGCCGTCGCCGTCGCGGTCGGCGAAGAAGAGAATGTGCGGCGCGCACGCGACGATGACGCCGCCGCGCGCAGGGACGAGGCCGTAGGCGGGAGGGAGGTTCGTGGCGAAGATGGTGGCCTTGTCCATGCGGCCGTCGCCGTCGGTGTCGGTGAGGAGCTTGATGACGCCGAAGGTGCCCTGCTCGGCGGCGTGCTTGTGCTTCGCGTCGGCCTGCACGCGGCGCACCTGGGTGTCGAGCTTGCCGGACTTGTTGAGTTCCTCGATGTCGAGCTGGCCGGCGAGGTTGTAGCCGTGCAGCTCGCTCACGAACATCCGCCCGCGCTCGTCCCAGCAGATGCCGGAGGGCGACGCGAGGAGCGGTTCGCTGGCGATGATTTCCATGCGGAAGCCGGCGGGCAGTTTGAAGGCGGCGGCGCTTTCTTCCGGCGTGCGCGGCTTGGGCGCGTCGGTGGGCGCGGGGATTTGGGCGTGTGCCGCCGTCACGACCACGGCCAGCATCAGCGCGGCGAACATTCGACGGAACAACGTGGAGGCGGACAGTTTCATGGCAGTTCCAGTTCAGCGCGGCGACCACGGCGCGCCGTCGAGCGTGGACTCGGTCGCCGTGAGTTTTCCGCGATTGGAGACGGTGATTCCGTTCAGCCGGCAGTTCGTAAAGGTCGCCGCGTTGTGTTCGGCGATGCGCAGGGGACGGGGCGCTTTGTCGGCGCTGGAAATCTCCGTGCCGAGCACCAGGCACTTAGCATGGCTGGCTTCCTTGGACCGGGGATTACCGCCGGAGGAGAGCGAGAAGGCCGTCTTGCCGCTCGCGATGATGCGGCAGTCGTCCAGCCGGTGGTCGCCGCCTTGAAAGAGCACTTCCACGCTGACGCTGTCGCGAAACTCGCAGCGGGTGTAGTAGGAGTCGCACAGGTTCACGTCGGCGACGGCGTTGTCGTTGCCCCGGAACTTCCCATCCGTCACCCAAACCTGGCAGGTGTCGTGGGCGCTGAAGCCCTCGTCGAAGTTTTCGTGGCCGCTGATGTTGAAGCAGCGCAGCTCGCGGCAGTCGCCGTGGATGTTGAAGCCGTCGTTGAGCGCGTGGCGGGTGTGGAGGTTGCGGACGGTGATGGAGCGGTTCGTGCCGCCGGTGGCGAGGCCGGCGTCGCGCACGCTCCATTCGAGGCCCGTCGTTGAGCCGCGCACGTAGAGCCAGCCGGTCTTTTCGTCCGGTTGCGGCACCCAGGCAAACTCGCCGTCGCGCAATGCCTCCGGCGCGGGGAAGGCGACATTCACCGACGGGCTGCGGCCCATGCGGTTCATCTTGCCGTCGCGGATGAGCAGATGGCGGTCAAGCCGCGTGCGCGGCAACTGCCGGCGATGCAGGCCGGGCGCGACCGTCTCCCAGCCGTCTGCCGGCAACGGGTCGGCCCCGGTCAGCGTCACGCCGTGGCCCTCGATGGTGAGGTTGGTCTTGCCCGCCAGCATGAGCATCTGGCGATAGACCGCGCCCTCGGGCAGCAGGTGGATGGTGTCCCCGGGCTTGGCGCGGCTGACGGCGATCTGCGCGGTCTTGAGCGGCGCGGCTTTCACCCCGGAGTTGTTGTCCGCGCCGGACTCGGGATTGACGAACCACTCAGCAGCCGTAAGCGAGGTGACCGAAACCAGCCCGGCCAAGGCGATTGCGGCCATGAGAAAAGTCGGTGGCTTCACGCGAGAATCTCCTTAATGACCTCGCCGTGAACGTCGGTGAGGCGGCGGTCAACGCCGTTGTGGCGGAAGGTGAGCTGCTCGTGGTGGATGCCGAGCAGGTGGAGCATCGTGGCGTGGATGTCGTAACAGGTCGTGGGCGCGTTGCGGTTCAGCGGCTTGTAGCCCCACTGGTCGCTCTCGCCGTGGGTGACGCCGCCCTTGATGCCGCCGCCGCAAAGCCAGTTGGTGAAGACGAAGGGGTTGTGGTCCCGGCCCTTGCCGCCTTGGGTGCTCGGCATCCGGCCAAACTCGGTGGTCCAAAGAATGATGGTGTCGTCGAGCAGACCGCGCTGCTTCAGGTCCTGGATGAGCGCCGACGCCCCGCGCGCCATGCCGCGCGCAAGCGGGCCGTGGTCGCGCTCGATGTCCTCGTGCGAATCCCAGTTGCGGCGCGGGAAGCCGTTGTCGTTGCCGCTCCAGATTTGCACGAAGCGCACGCCGCGCTCCAGCAGCCGGCGGGCGACGAGGCACTTGCGCCCGAAGATGTCCGCCTCCTCCTCGGCGTTGATTTCCTTGGGCCATTCCCTGCGCGACTGGTTGATGCCGTAGGCGCGCAGCAGGTAGTCCGGTTCCTTCGAAATGTCCAACGCCTCGGGCGCGGCGAGCTGCATCCGCGCGGCGAGTTCGTAGCTGCGGATGCGCGATTCGAGCCGGCCGTCACCCGCGCGCGACGCGGCGTGGACCTGGTTTAACCTCGCCATCACGGCGTGCGCCGCCGCCTCGCTGTCGCGCGTGACAAAGTTGCCTTTCTTGTGCGGGAACAAGTCGGCAATCGGCGTCTCCGTGCCGGGGTAAATCACCGTGCCGCTGTGCTGCTGCGGGAGGAACGCGGCGTCCCAGTTCTTCGTGCCGTTGCTCGCGAGGCCGCGATGGTCCGGCAGCACGACGAAGGTCGGGAGGTTTTCGTTTTCGGTGCCGAGGCCGTAGCTGACCCAACTGCCCATGCCGGGAAAGCCGGGCAGGTTGAAGCCCGTCGCCTGCAAGAGCGTGGCCTGCGAGTGGACGCCCGTCTTGCCGACAAGATTGTGGATGAAGGCCAGCTCGTCCGCGACGTGCCCGAGGTCCGTGACGGCGTCACTCAACATTTTGCCAGACTGGCCGTAGGGCTTGAAGTCCCACACCGGTTTCTTCCACGGGCCGAGGCCGTTCTGAAACGCCTCGACGGCCTCGCCGAAGTCGCTGGGCTGGCCGTCGCGCTTCACCAGCTCGGGTTTGAAGTCGAAGAGGTCGAGGTGGCTGGCGGCCCCGGCCATGAAGAGGTGGACGACGCGCTTGGCCTTAGCGGGGAAGTGAGGCGTCTGGGAATTGCCGATTGCCGATTGCCGATTGCCGATTGAAGAAGGCGAAGCGGCGAGGAGTTGTTCGCGACCCAGCAGGCTCGCCAACGCGATGCCGCCAAGGCCGCCGCCGCTTTGCCAGAGGAACTCGCGGCGCGACTGCGGACGCAGCGGCGCGACGCGGTGGAAGGGCGAATCGTTCTTCATGCGTTCAGCGGACGGCTTTGGACTGCTTGAACTGACGCGCAAGGTCGGCGGCAGCTTCGCGAATGTGGAACTGCATCGCGGCGTGGGCGCGTTGCGCGTCACCGGCCGCGACGGCATCGAGCACGGCCTGATGCTGCGCGTGCGCGCGGGCAATGCTCGTGGCGGAGATGGTCACGGATCGGCTCGCACGGCCCAGATCGCCGAGCGACTCCAGCAGCAGCACGAGCACCTCGTTGCCGGACGCGCGCGCGAGCTGGCGGTGAAATTCTAGGTCGCTCTCGACGGCTTCCTCCACCGCCGTCGCCACGGCGAGGCGGGCTTGAACCTTCTTGAGCGCCCGCAAGGCGGCGGGCTTCACGCGCTCGGCGGCGAGGCGGGCGACCTCCGGCTCCACCAGCAACCGGACCTCGACGAGCTGGCGCAGGCGGTCTGCCGAGTCAGGAATGAGCAGCGCGAGCGAGCCGTTGAGCGGCTTGTGCAGCTTGTCCACCACCTTGATGCCGATGCCGTGCCGGACCTCGATCAGCCCCTGCAACTCCAGCCGCTTCGTCGCCTCGCGGACGACCGTGCGGCTGACCCCGAGCTGCGCCGCGAGCTGGCGCTCCGGCGGCAGCCAGCCATCGCCGCCGTTCAGCTCCGCGCGGATCTCCGTGGCAAGCCGCTGGCAGACATCCTCGACCAGCGAAGCCGGGCGTTCGATGGTGGAAAGTGACATTGGTAGGAGGTCATACCACTCCGCACAAGAGCGCGGCAAGCCGTTTTTCTCCCGCCCATCACCTGGAACCGTTCCGGCCGGGCGTCTGCCGTCCGGCGGGGCGCGCCGGAGGGGAATTTCTTGCCGCAGTGTCGAGGCCGGCGCGCGGCAGTCCGGCAATAAATTCGGCCGGACCATGGGTGGGACAGCGAAATCCCCCGCAAAACCGGGGTTTCCGGCCGGTGGCATCGGCACTGCTTAAACGAAGGGCGATGGCCGAACTGGCTCCATATTTGCCTACTGCCCGCACCCCGGACGCGCTCTGGCAGCGGATCGTGCAGGACTACCGGCAGCTCTGCGTCCTGCAACGGCAGGCGCGGCGCGCGGAGTCCGACCGGCTGCTGCGTGACGAACTCCCGGCGCGCATCCTCGCCTGGGCCGAGCAGGACGATGCGGACGGCGCGGAGCAGGCGCGGCGGCTGGACGAGATGTTCCAGCAGGAGCAGCGACGGCTGGCGGACGTCTGGTTGCTGCAGGAGTTGCTGGAACAGCGGCTGCGCACGGAACTGCTTCCGGCCCTGTCCGCGCGGATTGACGTTGAAGTTCAGCGGGCCGTGAAACGGAATGCGTCTTGTCTCGCACCCGCGCCGGTCGCAGCACCCGCTCCGCAGCCGATGCCGACCATCCTCCCGCTCGCCGAGACGTCGAGCCGCTCCACCCGCGTGCCCGTCGGCGACATCCCGTCCATCATAGACCTCATTTTCGAAAACGAGCGCCAGTCCGGCGCCCGGCATCTGGCCGCGTGAACCCTGTCCGTCCCAAACACAAACAGTCCAGTCACACACCATGAAAACCGCAACCACAGTTCTCACCAATGGCAACCATCGCCATTTCAACCCGCAGCGCGTCAATGGCAACGGCAAGAGCCGCTTCGACACCGGCCAGGCCGCCGCGCCGGCCACCAGTCGCGCCGTGCTCCACCTCGGCTTTGACTGGGGCACGAACAAGTCCTGCCTCAAGGGTGCCTATGCCGGGAAGTCCGGCTTCGCGCTGGAGCAGGTCATTCCCACCATCGTCGGCTACGCGAAGGACGGCGTCGTGGACGGTCTGCTGCCGGACAACGCCTCCGTCCTCTTCGGCGAGCCGGCGTTGCGCCATCGCCTGCACTTGAACCTCGTCCACCCGCTCGCCGACGGCGTGGTGAAGGATGCCGCCGCCGCGCGCGACTTTGCGAAACACCTGCGCTCGCTGATTGACGCGCCGCAGGGCACGGAAATCCGCGCCGTCATCGGCCTGCCCGCCAACGCCGACCCCGCCGCGCGCGACAGCGTGCGCGAGGCCGTGGCCGGCCTGTTCGACCGCGTCATCCTCATCCCCGAGCCGTTTCTGGCCGCGCTGGGCTTTCGCGATGAAGCGCGCCTCGCGGACAGCAGCTACGTGGACCCGGTGCGCAACTCGCTCTTCGTGGACATCGGCGGCGGCACCACCGACCTCTGCCTCGTGCAGGGCTACTTTCCCACGGCGGACGAGCAGGTTTCGCTGACCTTCGCGGGCGACCGCGTGGATGTCATGTTGCACGCCGCCATCCGCAAGACCTATCCCGACTGCGAACTGACGCCGTTCAAGATCCGCGAGCTGAAGGAGCAGCATTCCTTCGTCGGCTCGCCGAGCGCGCCGGTCGTTGTCAGCGTCATGGTCGGCGGCAAGGTGCGGAAGCTCGACATCACCGAGCAGCTCGGCCACGCGTGCAACGAGCTGCTGGACCAGATCCTCGCCAGCGCCAAGCGCCTCATCGCGCACGCCTCGCCCGACAGCGTCGGTGAACTGCTCCAGAACATCATCCTCACCGGCGGCGGCAGCCGCATCCGCGGCCTCGGCGCGGAGCTGCAACGCCAGCTTGCCGCCGAGGGCTACGAGCGGCCGGGCGTGCGCGTGGCCGGTGAACGCTACCAGGAATTTGTCGCGCTGGGCGCGCTGAAGGCCGCGCGCCAGGCGCGGGAGAATCAGTGGCAGCAGGTCATCAAGTGACCGCCCGCCACGGTGTGTAAGGGACAGCCCGCGGGCGCCAGCGGTTCACCCGAGCCGCCGGTGCCCGCGCGGTCCTTGGTGCGCCGCCCAGTGGATGATCGGCGGCTCCGAGCCGAGCAGCGACCGCATCAGCCTGTCTTTGTCTCGCTTCGGGGGCAGCTTGCCCGCGCGGACCAGGCAGGAAAGTTCGCTCTCCACCCAGCGCCGCAGCTCACGTTCGCGGCGGCGGCGCGCAAGCCAACCGAGCTTCGCAAGCTCGCCGGCGTGCTGGGTCAGCAGCTCATCCATCCGCCTTGTCAGCTCCAAGTCATAGGCATCCGGCAATGGCAGGCCGGGCGGGACGATGGGAGCCGTCGCGTTCATGGCGCGGACACTTTCGCTCAGACCTGGAACCACTCCTTCGCGAAGACGATGCGGGTCTTCTTTGCGACGGCCTCGCTGGCCTTGATGACGCTGACGGTGGCTTCGAAGCCGTCCTGCACGCTGGCGGCGGGCTGGCGCGGGACCGTGGACAGGTGCTTCACCAGCGCGGCCTTGTCGGCGTCGCCGAAGGTGGCCTTGAAGTCCTCCACCGCGCCGCTGACTTCGTTGACGTTGGTCAGGAAGGCGTCCATGGCGGCCTGCAACGAAGTGGTCATGGCCGGCGTGTTGTCCTCCACCTGGTCGCCTTGCGCGACGAGCTTGGTGGCGTTGGCGACGAGCGCGATGCCGGTCTCCTTGTGGAAGTTGTCCTTGCGCGCATAGACCTCCCAGCCCAGCAGCGGCGCGTCGGACTCCTTGAACATCCACGCCTTGCCGCCGCGCATCATCACGGCGGCGTCCGTGCCGTAAATCATCTCGTAGTCGGAGTCGAACGAGTTCGCGAGCGAGGCGTCGTAGATGAAGTTCACGCCCTGCCCATACTCGAAGACGCACTGCGCCGTGTCCGCCACCGTGCGACCGTCGCTCCATTGCAGGATGCCGCCAAAGCCGGTGACGGCGACGGGCAGGTCGCGCAGGAACCACGAGTTGTTGTCCACCTGATGAATGCCGACCTCGCCGACGAGGCCGGTGCTCTGCTCCTGGCGGAGATGCCAGTTGATCTCGCGCTCGCGGTCGGCGTTCGGCGAGGCCTTGCGCCAGCTCTGCTTCTTGTGCCACTGCGCGCGGGCGAAAAGGTTTTTGCCCAGCGCACCGCTGCGGACGAACTGGAGCAGGAAATGCCGCTGCGCATCCGAGCGAAGCTGAAGGCCGGCCTGGAAGACGGAAGTTGGCGTGTTCTTCGCCACCTGCGCGATGGCCCGCGCGTCCTCGACCGTGTGCGCCAGCGGGGCCTCGCAATAGACATGCTTGCCGGCGGCCAGCGCCTCGGTGACGAGCTGCTTGTGCTGGTGCGTGGGCGTGGCGATGACCACGGCCTGCACGTTCTTGTCGGCCAGCACCTTCTTGTAATCGCTCTCCTGGGCCGCGCCCGGGGCGTTCTCCGCCGTGCGGCGGACCATCGCGCCGTAGGTGTCGCAGATGGCGACAATCTTCGCCTCCTTCGTGCGCGCGAGAACATTGACGATCTCGCGTCCCCACGGGCCAAGGCCGATGACCGCGACGTTCACGGTGAACGCCGCCTTCTTCTCGGCGGGTGCCTGCGCCTGCGCGCGCAACTCCACCGCGCCGAGCGCGGCCAGCATGGCGGCAAAGGAGCTGCGTTGCACAAATGTGCGGCGGCTCAAGTCGTTCAAAGTGTCCGTCGAAGCGGTCGGATTCATGGGGGACATGATGGGGAAGGGAACAGCGAAGGCAACTGTGCTGTCAGGTAACTCCCGGCAGCCACATCGAGGTTAAAGTGAGACATCAGAGGGATCAGCGCCTTAGACTACTTCTTGATTCCAACCAGAGCGGACACTGTTGCCCCGGCAACAAACTTCAATAAGTCTCCAATAAAGTCTTGTGCTTTCGGACTCGCATTCGGGTTCTCAGTTGGGACAAAATGAATGATGAGGTAAACCGCCAAAATAAGAATCAGCAACACCATGCAGCATCGAAACTGGAACGGCATTTTGTCGAGATAATCTTCTCCTAGAATCTGTTTGAGCATACAAATCTATTGTCTATCTCGCAAGCGGTCGGTCATCTGACGGTCAAAAGTAAGAATCAATCTCGCAAGAACCACAAAGAATGGGGGGAAAATAAATAGCATCGTAAACGTTACTTTTCCTTGCCCAGTTGCCCAGATACCTGCGAGGCAAAGGCCAATTCCGAGTAACTTGACAAATTCAAACCAAACAGGCGCTTTCATTACCAGTTTTTCTCCTTCACCATGCGTTGAATAAAATAAAACAAAACGCTTGCCACCATGAGTGGCGGACTGTTCAGCCATGCACCAAGCGCAACCCCTAGAATGCCAAAATAACCCCAAACACGAAGCAATAGGTATCTGGTAACTCCGAACCTTGTAAAAGATGTTACGTTCGATATGAGGCCAGCCATCACCGGGTTTTCAATCACAATGCCCTTGAGGTAGGACGGCGCGATGACCTCGATTTGCCTATTCCTTCGCGTAAGACGCATTGGCACTGGCATTGAATTTTGTTGCGACAAACTATCGCTGTCAGCATAAGGCGTAATCCTTACCATGCCATCCACGCTTCGGTTCCAACTTGAGGGGTGGTTCACTCGGTGGCGTTTCGAAACCTCACTAGCTCCAAGGATACTAAAAAACAAGTCAGCCGAAGCCTGAGTGCCGTGCGTGTGCGCACCATAGAATAGTATTACTCGAGCATCTGTATTCTTATCTTTTGAAAAACAATTTCGCCTTACGACGAATAGACCAAAATCTTCAACCATGGAATGTGGGTGAATATCCACCTCATTTTGGTATTTTGTGAACTTTTTGATTCCATCTTGGTAAGCGATCCAATGTGCCCCGTCACTCTTGCCGCATGACGTTTTCAGCCACGGCTCGTCCTTGCCGAGCAATTCAAGAGCGACGCTGCTTATGCGATTCGTTATCTCCGATCCCAGTAGGATAACATCTGCATCTCCAAATTCTTCCTGCAATATGCCCATATCGATAGGATCAGTCGGCCGGAACACCTCGTGTGGATACACGATGCGAATGTCATCCACGCCGATTGCTGAACAGCAAAGCGGAGCAAGTGCGGCGACTCGAAGCTCCCCAATCCCAGTGGCGGGGTCGTGATTCGTCGTTATGTCGCAAGGGACAATGACCACCGGACGACCGCGCCCGATCCCGTCCCACAGTTTCTCTGCGTAGCGCCACTGCGACCCACAGCCTCTGATTTTAGAGCAAATCTCGTTTAGCATACTTCACTGTTTTCCGCTTCCTCAGCACTGAGCCATCTTTGGCTTAAAAATGGCCCTTAGCGACGATCCTAGGGGCCGCCGGAAATGGCAATTCAAATTTCCCGGCCGCATTAGCACCTCACAGCAAAACTCGACCCCTCCTGAGTCTTTATGAGCGCTTCGAACCCTCTCCAAATCGGACGGCGTCCGGTTTCCGGCTTCAGGATTTCTCGCCTCAGTCATGCTCTTTTTATTGGTGCAAGATACGACGCCCTCCCTCTTCTGTGTCACGCAGATGGCACTCATCCGTTCGGAGGTAATGTATTTCCACCGTCGGAGGGAGCCGTGACAGTTCCGTCCTCATAAATGTAAACCACACCCCATCTCTGGCATTTGGTGCGGAAGCTGCCGGGGTCGGGGTCTTTGCGGTAGAAGAATTCCACGCTTTCGCAGATGTCCACGGCGAGGGCGTAGGCTTGGTTGTAGAGGGCGGCGAGTTCTTCGCGTTCGCGGTCGGTCTTTTCCACGGCTTGGCTCTGGGTGCCGCGCACGGCGAGGTAGGCGGTGCGGAGGGCGGCCACCTCGGCGGCGCTGGGCAGGCTCATGGGTATATGGGCGGCGGCTTCGGCGGTGGCGCGGGCGGCTTCGCCGGTCACAATCCTCTCGGCGGCCTCGGCCACGAGGTCTTGGGTGGAGAGGTCGGGGATGCTGTCCGCGCCCACATCGCGCCCGTAGTAGCTGCGCGCCCCGGCGGCGAAGGTGCCGCGCGTGATGCCGAGGTCGAGGACTTGATGGAAGTGGCTCACGAACATGGTGAGGCGCGCGCCGGCTTGCGAGAGGCCGGTGGTGAGCGGAGCTTGGGCGGCGAGGGCGAGGTCCACGTCGCTGGCTTCCTTGAGGAGGCGGTTCAGGAAGCTGTTCGACGCGGGGGCGTCATCAAGCTGCGCCCAATGGGCGTCGGTGATGGCGCGGTCGGCGGGGACGGGGGTGAGTTTCCATTGGTCACGCGCGGCCTTGAGGGTGCGGATGACGGCGGACATGGTGTTGGGGAGGCGGCGGTAGGGCATAACTCAATGCGGAGTTCGGAGTGCGGAATGCGGAATGGGTTTTTTGGGGGGATAGGGTCTGGCGTCTAGGAGATAGGGCTGGGGGAAGGATGGTGGCGAGTTTTGGTCAGTATCGGGGCCGGAAATGAGGTCCAAAGTCCAGGGTCCAAGGCCCAAAAGGGTCCATTTCTCGTAAGTGGCGTGTTTTCAAGGCCGAAGGGTGGCATCCGGCCAACGGAATGGGGGTCTGCGGGGCCGAAGAGGGGCGTCCGGTCGAGCGGACAGGGGTCTTCGGAGCCGACGGGAGGCATCCGGCCAAGCCGGAAGGGGCCTGCGGGGTTGTCGGAGGGCGTCCGGCGGGTCAGATACGGGGCGACGGGACCGGAGGACAGGGTTTGGGGGATGGGAGATAGGAACTCGGGGCCGGAGAAAGAAATCCCTTCGGCCCGGCTCGCTCCATCGGTCGGGGCGAGGGAGAAAAAAGCATTGCGGGCGGGTTGCGACCCGGAGCATTGCGACACAGCAAGTTTATGATTCCCCATAAACGACCTTTGGGATGGGCCGTTTGTGGACTCCGAGTGACAGAGTGTCAAGCGGTGATTTCGCTTTTTTCGCGAAATCTCTGCCTCTGAAATTGCTGCCCGTCAGAGCGGCCAACGAAACGAGCGATCCTACTTCATTTCGCCAGTTCCTTGATCCGCATGTTCCGGAACCAGACGGTGCCGTGGTCGCCTTGCAGGAAGATCGGGCCTGGCTCGGTCACGTTCTTGTCAATCTCGCTGCCGGTGGCGACGTTGCACTCGACGGCGTCGTGGATCTTCTTCCCGTTGAGCGTGACGGTGATCTTGTTGCCGATGATCGTGGCCTCGCAGGTCTGCCACTCGCCGCCGGGTTTGCTGGCGAACTCAGCGGGCGCGGTCTGGTTGTAGATCGCGCCGTTGCCCTGCTTGCCGGGCTTGCCGCTCTTGAAGTCGCCGAGGATCTGAAGCTCGTGCCGGCCGCGCAGGTAGAAGCCGCTGTTCGAGCCGTCGGGCACCTGGAACTCGTAGCGCACGGTGAAGTTCCAATACTTCTGCTCGGTGACGAGGTCGGTGCCGTGCTCGCCCTTGTTCACGGTGTTCTTGAGGACGCCGTTCTCGACGGTCCAAGAATTGTGGCCGGTGGCGCGACGGAGCTTCCAGCCGGCGGTGTCCTTGCCGTTGAAGAGGGGCTTGAAGCCGGCTTCCTTGTCGGCGGCGAAAGTGGTGATGGCGAGCGCGAGGGCGGTGAGGAGAGGAAGAAGGCGCATGGTGTGAAAGTGTGAGAGTGGGAAAGTGAGCAGATGAGAGGGTTACTTCTCCAGGCCCAGCGCCCACTTGATGCCGCCGAGGATGTGCTGCTGGTAGGCGAGCGCGATGGCGGGCGGGTTCTTGCGGTTGCCGCCGCCGTCCTTCCACGCGGGATCCCACATGTCCTCGCGGTGGCCGAGCGAGGTGTAGAAGACGCGGCCCTTGCCGACGTTGCGATACCAGGACATGCCGTTGTAGCCGGGAGCCTTCGTGTGCGGGTGCTGGTCCATCGAGAGCAGCTCCTTGACGCCGCCCTGCTCGTGGCTCTTGAACTCGTAAATCTCGTCGAAGATTTCCCAGCGCGCGGGCAGGTGCTTCGTCGCCGGATGCTGCGGCGCCTTGTTCACCGCCGTCACCGTGACCTGCGGGCCGTGCGTGCGGAACTCACCGCCGAGCATCTCCACGTAAGGCCGGAAGCCGTGGAAGGTGTCCGAGCCGGAGTGCATGGCGCAGAAGCCCTTGCCGGACTCGACCCACTTGATGAACGCCTCCCGGTCCGGCAGCGGCAGGTCGCCGGTGGTGTTGGCGAAGATGATGGCGTCGTATTTCTTCAGCGCCTCGGCGGACATCTTTTCGGCCAGCACGCGTTTCTGGTCGTCGGCATACTTCTTGGTCAAGTCCTTGATCCTCGGCTCGTCGGCCTGATACTTCGCCAGCTCCTCGTCGTAGCGTTTCTTCGCGGCGCTGTCCTTCTTCTCGTCGCCGGTGGCCTTGGGCGCGTTGGGCTTGCGGGGGACGCTCGGCGGCGTGACGCGCGCGTAATCCACGGTGAACGCGCCGCTCTGCTCGCCGAGCTGGGCGATGACCTTCTCGGCCACCTCAATCGAGCTGTGCCGGAAGCCCGTGGTGGTGGTGACGACGAGCACGGACTTGGGCGCGGCCTGGGCGGCGGCGGCCAACGCCAGCGTTGCGAGGAAAGCCAAAACGGGACGGAATGTCTTCATGGGATAATCAGGGTTGTCGGTAGCGAACGAGGGGTAAGGACTTGGTTCCGCCAGCATGAATTCAACGGCGGAGCGGCGCGCTGCTACTTCCCCGCCGCCAAAAAATCACCGACCGCCGCGATCACCTCGTCCTGCTGCGCCAGCGTCAACTCCGGGAAGATGGGGATGCTCAGGACCTCGCCCGCGAGCCGGGCGGAGACCGGCAAGTCCGCGTCCGTCTGGCCGACCGCCGCGAAGCACGCCTGCGCGTGGAGCGGCACCGGATAGTAAATCTCCGTCCCGATCTGCCGCGCGGCGAGCCACTCGCGCAGCGCCTCGCGCCGGCCCGCGCCGGGCAGGCGGAGTGTGTATTGGTTCCAAGTGTGGCCGTTGCCGGGCCAGGCCGTCGGGAGGAGGAGCCGCGTGCCGACGCCGGGCAGCCGGGCGAAGTGTTCAGTGTAGCGCGCCGCGTTCGCCGTCCGCTTCCGCGCGAAGTCGTCCAGCAGCGGCAGCTTCACGGCGAGCAGCGCGGCTTGCACGGCGTCGAGCCGGAAGTTCCCGCCGACGAACTGGTGGTAATACTTCGGGTGCGCGCCGTGGTTGCGCAGCAGCGTGGCCTGCCGGGCGAGCGAGTCGTCGTTCGTGGTGAGCAGACCGGCGTCGCCGAACGCGCCGAGATTCTTCGTCGGGAAAAAGCTGAACGCGCCGAAGTCGCCGAGGCTGCCGACGTGTTTGCCGCCCTGCGTCGCCCCCACGGCCTGGCAGGCGTCCTCGATGACCTTGATGCCGTGCTGCCGTGCAAGCTCGTTCAACGCCGTCATGTCCGCCGCCTGGCCGTAGAGATGCACCGGCATGATGGCCTTGGTGCGCGGCGTGATGCGGCGCGCGGCGTCGGCCACGTCGAGGTTGAACGTGTCGGCTTGGACATCGCAGAAGACCGGCTTCGCACCCGTGCGTGTGACACAGCCGGCGGTGGCGAAGAACGTGAAGCTCGGACAGATCACCTCGTCGCCCGGCCCGATGCCCAGCGCCATGAGCGCGAGCAGGATGGCGTCGGTGCCCGACGACACGCCCAGCGCGTGCTTCACGCCCAGATACTCCGCGCACTGGCGCTCGAAGTTCTGCACCTCGGGGCCGAGGATGAACTGGCCCGACGCCAGCACGCGCGCGAAGGCGGCTTGCAGCTCGGTGGCGAGGGCGTGGTTCTGAGGTTTGATGTCGAAGAGAGGAACGGCCATGGAGCAGGTTAGTCGAGGCGCGGGTTCACGCCGGTTTTGACGAGGCTGGCGGAGGCGAGTTCGGTTTCCACTGGGCGGCCAAGGAATTCGAGCAGCACACGCACGCGGTCCTTCGCGGGCATCAACCGTTGCACTACCGCCGTGATGCCCATGAACGTGCCGTCCGCGATGACGACCTCGTCGCCCGGCTGCACCGCGTCGGGAAATACTTTCAGGTCGGTTTCATCCAATCGCGTGCGGAGGTCGGTGATGATCTCGTCCGGCACGGGCGCGAAGTAGTCGCCGAAGTGGACGACGCCCGCGACGCCGTGCGCGGCCTTGATGAGGCGCAGGTTTCGCAACTCGAAGTGCGCGAAGAGGTAGTTCGGAAACATCGCCTCGGTGAACCACACCTTGCCGCGCCGGGTCGCGCGCTGGAAGCGCACGCGCGGACAGAACACGTCCACGCCGGGCAACTGTTGCAAGTGGCCGGCGGCGATGTGCTCGTGCTTGATCTGCGACCGCACGCAAAACCAGGCCGGCGCGGCTTCCGAACCGTCACTCATGTGCGGTCAACGTAGCGCGGCGCACAGAACGGTCACAAGCCATTTGCGCCCGGTCGCAGCCAACGCCGGCCTGCGGGCGGGCCGCTTTGCGACTGCCGTTGCGCGGACCGTTTCGCGAGACTTGACACCGCCCGCGCTTTCTCCTACCTAACACCCGCGCTGCGCCCTTGGGCGCTTTCGCACGGATGGATTTCCCCGCACCCGACCGGCACCGATGCGTGCCTTTACGGTTGGCACCGGCTGGGCAACGAGGCTCCGTCCGCTTTGAACCGCCAGCAATGGCGTCTTGAACCAGCAAACGAGCACACTGCCATGAACGAGTTGAACACCGCCCTGCCCACCCACGACGAAATCGCCCTGCACGCCTTCCTGATTTGGGAGAAGGAAGGCCGCCAGTCGGGCCGCGAGCAAACCTACTGGCTTCAGGCCGAGGCCCAGCTCCGCCTGACCCGCCAGCAGCAGGCCGCCGCCGCCGCCAAGGCCGCCCGCACCTGGCCGCCGCAGACCACCGCCGCTCCCAAGCTCTCCACCGCCCGCGCCATCACGCCGGCTGCCCCGAAGGCCGCTGCGCCGAAGACCACCAAGCTCGCCGCCGCGTCCCGTGACGTCGCCGTGAAGCCGGTCTCCGTGGCCAAGCCCGCCGCGCGCAAGGCGAACGGCTCCGTCTCCGCCCGCAAGGCGCTGGCCCGGAACTAAGGCCGCGCCGCCGCCAGAGTAGCTCGACATTCCAATGTCGAGTCGAAGGCACCGCTGTCATGGCTTGATACTGGAATGTCGAGCTGCATCCGGCAGCAATCTGCGCCATTCCTCCGCCAACAAAAGACTCGCCTCATGCGGGTCGCGGGCTATGTTTTGTCTGCGGCTTCAGGCGCTCGCATGACGAAAGAAACGCTCGATAAAGTTAAGGAATTGCGCGAGGACCGGCGCAATCTGCCCGTCGCGCTCCACGTCGGTTCCACCGTCGGCATCCTCGCGCTCGCGCTCGTGGCGATGAAGCTCTGGCCGCTCTGGCCGGTCTGGGTCGCGGCCTTTGTCGTCATCGGCTTCATGCAGTATCGCCTCGTCATGGCCATCCATGAGGCGACGCACAAAAACCTCTTCTTCCCCGTCGAGGTCAACGAAGCCGTCGGCAAGGGCCTGAGCGGCTTGCTGGGCATGAACTTCCTCCTCTACCGGAAGTCCCACCTCCAGCACCACAAGTCCCCGCAGAAGATCGGCGAGGACGTGGATGCCCCGCTCTACAGCCCGCCGCTGCGCGTGAAGCCCGGCCTGCCGCGCGCGTGGGCGCTGCTCACCGGCGTGGTCGTCTCGCTCTTCCGCAAGGTCATCCGCAAGTTCACCACGCGCGCGCAGTTCGGCAGCAAGACCATCGAGACCGAGCGCGACTGGGTGCAACTCGGCCTCATCCTCGTCGGGCAGGCCGCGCTCTTCGCGCTGTTCGCCACGCAATTCCACTGGTGGGCCTACTTCACGCACTGGCTCGCGCCGCTGGTGCTCATCGCGCAGCTCCTCGACGAGGTCCGCATCTTCGTCGAGCACGGCTACTGGTTTCTGCACACGACCGACCCCGCGCCGCTCGACGACCTGGAGCAGGCCACCGTGGACATCGAGGCGACGTTTCTGGAGGCCTACCTCATCGCGCCCTTCGGCTTCGACACCCACCTCGCGCACCACGCGCAGTTCGGCGTGCCCTTCTACAACCTCCGCAAGCTCTCGAAGCTCCTTCAGGAAAACGAACCCGGCTACCTCCAACCCATCCGCCGCAGCTACCTCGCCGTGCTGTGGGAGATGATCAACGCGGAGCCGAAGGTGGCGCATGGGGCGGCGAAGCCAGCTTGAGCGATCATGGACTCAGGAGGCAATCAAGGCGGTGACCGGCAACGTGACGGATTCTTCCGCACGCTGACACAGGTGGAGAAGGCGGTTGTGTTCGCGTCGCTTCTGATTCTGTTCTGGCTGATTGGGGGATTCGATTGGTCTTCGACAAGCCTGAGATTTGTGTTTGGCGCAGTTATCGCCCTGTGGCTGCGCCCCGAACCCATCGGCACTTTCCGGCGGGTGAGTTTCCACGGGATTGCCGTCTTTTTCGGCTGCGTGCTGATGCTTTGGGCAGTCGTGATGACGATGTTGTTTCACGTATCGGCGTCCTAACCTCTCCGCAAACCACAGCGGCGGCCCCAGCGGGGCCGGAACAACAGTAGCCGTGGGTGAAGTCCGCTTTGCGGACGAAACCCACGGTTAGCGTGAACAAGAATGGCTACCGCGTAGCGGTAGGACATTCGGTGGCCGTGCTTTCGCTGGCCGACCGTGGGTTGCGCTCGCGTGGCTCGCTTCACCCACGGCTACTGTTGTTGGGCTGCTACGCAGCCAAGTCACCCGGGAGATTTCAGGGTTGGCTCCCGTCCTCGCTTTGGCAGTTGAAAGTTGAGCGTTGAATGTTGGACGTTTCCCCCGCCATGCCTTCCACCACCGGCACCGACGGCCATTGTCTCCTCTGCGGCGAACGCGGCTGGACGCTCGTCTCGCGCACCGACGACCGGGAATACCACGCGCGCCCCGGCGAGTTTGACATCGTGCGCTGCTGGAAGTGCGGCCACGTCTATCTCAACCCGCTGCCCGCGCCCGAGGAGGTCGCCGCGCTCTACCCGCCGACCTACTACACGGTCAACCCCAACTCCCCGCTCTTCCACAAGAGCAAGCTCATCCGCTGGAAGATGGGCAAGGACGCCCGCGACTTCCGCGCGCGCTGGGGCGAACGGCGCTTCACCAACCTCATTGACATCGGCTGCGGCGACGTGAAGCGCATCGCCGCCTACCGCGACGCCTACGCCGACTGCGGCGCGCAAGCCACCGCCTTCGACCTGCTCTTCAGCGACCGCGCGCGCGCGTTGGCGAAGGAGCTGAACGTCGAGTGTCGCGAGGGCAACATCGAGGCCGACGTGGCGAGCCTGCCAGACAATGCCTATGACCTCGCTTTCATGCGCCAGCTCATCGAACATCTCCGCGACCCGCGCCAAGCCCTGCTGAACCTGCGCCCGAAGCTCAAGCCCGGCGCGCTCCTCGTCATTGACACGCCCAACGTCGGCGGCCTCGACTTCGACCTGTTCCACAACTCCTACTGGGCCGGCTTCCACACGCCGCGCCACTTCCACCTGTTCAACCAAGCCTCGCTCACGACGCTCGTGCAGGAGGCGGGCTTCAAGGTCATTGACCGCGGCTACCTGCCCTCCATCGGCTTCTGGATCATCAGCCTGCGTGTGAAGTTCGGCTTGGATTGCGTCGAGGAAGGCGGCTGGCCGTGGCGGCACATCAGCTTGAAGAACATCGTGTTCAGCGGCGGCTTCACCGTGCTGGACACGCTTTGCATCAAGCTAGGAATGGCGACCTCGAACCAGTTCGTCGTCGCGGTGAAGGAGTGAAGCCGTAGCCGCAACCTTCAGGTTGCGCTTGATGAGTTTCCCGACGCGCAGGCAAATGCCGGCGACTACTCAGTTTTGCCGCACAAGCTGGAGGGAGCCGAGGTCGAACCACGCGCGGCCCTTCTCGGCGCGGAGTTCGCAGACGAGGACGACCTCGGTGGAGGCGGCGGGCACGTCGAACTCGAAGGTGACATTCTTCCAGTCGCTGTCACCGCTGAGCTGATTGGGCCGCGAGGAGCCGGAGATGCGCAGCCCTGCGCCCTCGCCGGTCGGCTCCTTCAGCGGCACGACGCCCTTGGTCGCCACCTTCCCCTCGAAGCGGTATTTGCCCGCGTCCAGCAACACCCGCGAACGCCACGAGGCGACGACGCGGCTGGGTTTGTCGAGGTTGATCTCCAGTGACTTCACGCCGGCCTGGTCGGCGGCGTCGGCCATCTTCGGCTCGCCGGCGTCCACCTGCGCCTGCCACTTGGCCAGCTTGAGCACGCCGTTGGGACCGGGCGTCACCGGCTTCATCGGCTGGATGCCAAGCTGCTTCTGGATGCCGGCGATGCGCGCGAGCACGCGGTTCTGGATGTCGCGCGTGGTGTTGTCGAAGTTCTTCGCCGCGCCCTCGTTGATCTCCGCCAGCACCGGGCGGACGCGCGCGTGGACCCGGGCAATCTCGTTGGTGAGGAACTCGGCGGTGAAGACGTTGGTGAGCAGGTGGCTGACGCGGTCGCGATACTGGAGCTTGGTCTGCGGCAACTGCCAGAGGCCGCTGGTGACGAGGCCGCCCATGCTGTCGAAGACGGGGAAGTTCGGGTCGCCGAAGAGCTGGTCCATGCCGGAGGGGAGAAAGACGAGCTTGTTCACCGCCGGGTGGTTGTAGAGGCGGTAGTTGTTGCGGTTGCGTGCGTAGCCATCCCAGTGCGCGGTCATCATCTCCATCGCGACGAGCGAGAGGAACTGGTCAATCGCCAGCGTCTGGTCAAGCCGTTCGGCGCGCTTGGCGAGGTCCGGTTCGCGCGCGGCGGCGACGAGCGCCTTCAAGTCCGCTTGGTCATTGGTGCCGCGTCCGAGCTTGCGGTCTTTGCGCTGGTCCACGTCCGCGCAGAAGCCGCCGTCGTAGAAGTTGCCCGCCTTGCTGCCGAAATGGTTCGCGAGGAACTGCGAGTCGAAGCCCTCCTTGAGCACATAGAAGCCGAGGTCGCGACCATTGAGCCAGACGCGCGCATGCGAGACGCGGGGCGCGGGGACGCCGCCGGCATTGAAGATCACGGAGGCGAGATGTTCGTTGAGGTAGCTGCCGTCCTGCACGGAGTTGTTGAGATGCAGCTTGTCGAGGCCGTGGAACTTCTGCTTCTCGCGGAACTTGTCGAAGTTGAGCGTGAGCGCCGGGCGGTCGCCCACGGGGCGGAAGCTGCCTGCGGCGCCCTTCAGGTGGATGCCCACCTCGCTGTAGATGAAGTCGTCGCCCTCGCGGATGGTGCAGCGGACGAAGGAGCGGTTGTCCTTGTTGAGCCTGGCCAGCTCGGGCGGGGAAATCTCGATGCGCAGCTTGGGAATGACGCCCTCGCGGAAGAACACCTGGTCGGCGGCGTCCGGCCGCGCGGCACGCGCGGTGAGGAGGGCGAACAGCGCGAGCGTTCCGGCGAGGAGCCGGAAGGTCAGGCGGCTGATCTGGCCGTGACGTTGGGAAAACATCTGCGTTTCGACTGCGCGGCGGGCGGAGTCGTTCGACAGTATTGTCAAAAATACCGCCGCTGCAAGCGCGGGGCTTGGTGGTGAACCAAAAGTATCCGCTTACAAAGTTGCGGGCGATGGTTGGCAGTTGCCAGTTCTTGTGCGATAAGAGCGGGCGTCACTGTTGACCACTGAACCATGATGAAGACTTTGTTCGCCCTGTTCTGCACCCTGTCGCTCGCCACCTTCACCGGCTGCAAGCCGAGCGGTTCCTCGCACAGCCACAGCCACGGTGGCCACCACCACGAGCCGCCGCACGGCGGGACGGCGATTGACCTCGGCGACGAGGAGGCACATCTGGAGTTCGTGCTCGACGCGGCGGCGGGCAAGCTCACCTGCTACGTGCTCAAGGCGCACATGGCCGGTTTCCAGCGCATCACCCAGGAGTCGCTGGAGCTGAACGCGACCGTCGGCGGCAAGGCGGAGACGCTTTCGCTCAAGGCCGTCGCGAACGCCGCCACCGGCGAGAAGCCGGGCGACACATCGCAGTTCGAGGCGCAGGCGGAGTGGCTCAAGACCGCGAAGAGCTTCGATGCGGAGCTGAAGAGCATCAACGTGCGCGGCAAGGACTACCCGGCGCTGAAATTTAACTTTCCGAAGGGCAGCGCGCCGGAAGCCGTCAATAAGTGAGCCGACCATGAAACACGTCTTCAATTTCGCCGCGCTCGCCGCCGCCGGTTGCCTCCTTGCCACAGCCGCCGAGCCGGCCAAGTCCGGCAAGCAGCCCGTGCGCGGCGCGCCGATTCAGAAGCTCGCGCCCGCCGCGCCGACCAACGCCGCGCCCGCGACACCGGTCGCGAAGGCTCCGCCCGCCGCGCTCGGAGCCGTGCAGAAGGACGGCGAGTTCCTCATCGTCGGCTTCGACCGGCTCGCGGCCTTCAACTACGACATCCCCGACGAGGCCCCTGCCGCGACGAACGCGCCCGTTAAGCCCGTCGCCCCACCGAAGGAGCAAATCCCGGCCAACGTGAAGGCCTTCGACAAGCAGCGCGTCGCGCTCAAGGGCTTCATGCTTCCGTTGAAGGTCGAGGGCGGCCTCATTACCGAGCTGCTCATCATGCGCGACCAGTCCATGTGCTGTTACGGCACCGTGCCCAAGATCAACGAGTGGGTGAGCGTGAAGATGACCGGCAAGGGCGTGAAGCCCATCATGGACCAGGCCGTGACCCTCTACGGCAAGCTCCACGTCGGCGAAATCCGCGAGAACGGCTACCTCGTCGGCATCTACCAGATGGATGGAGAAAAGGTGGCTGGGCCGCTGGATTTGTGAGCGGAGCTCGTGGCATCGCTTCGCCCTGAAGCAAGCAGGTCAGAGCTTCCAGCCTGACCTCCATTTGAAATCCTCCCGCTTGAGCGGTTTCTGAAAGTTAGAAGTCAGGCTGGAAGCTCTGACCTACTTTACTGACGCGAGGCGCGAAGTTCCGCCCCTTTCTTTCCGTGAACTTGCTGTGTTCTCGCAGCGTCGGCTGCTACAATTGACTGAATCGTGAAACACCTCTTCCAATCCGCGCTGGCCGCCCTTTGCCTCGGCTCACTCGCCCAAGCCGCCTTCGCCGCCGCCACGCCCGGCTCCGCCGCGCGTCCCAAGGACACCGTCACCGTGGACGCCAAGACCGAGGCCGTCATCAAGGGCGGCCTGAAGTATCTCGCTTCGAAGCAACAGGCCTCGGGCGCATGGGGTTTCAGCGGCGACGAGCAGCGGCGGCAGGTCGCCATGACCGGCTACACGCTCATGGCTTTCCAGGCCGCCGGTCATCTCCCCGGCGAGGGCGAATACGGCAAAAACGTGACGGCAGGGATGAACTATCTGCTCGATTCCATCGGTCCCGACGGCCTCTACAACATGAGGAGCGACGGCCAGTATATGTATTCGCACGGCATCGCGACCATCGCGCTCGCCGAGCTTTACGGCCAGACCAAGTCCCCGCTCATGCGCCCCAAGCTCGACAAGGCCGTGAAGGTCATCATCAGCGCGCAGGCCACTGAACCGGGCCACGAGGGCGGCTGGCGCTACCGGCCCATCGCAAAGGACGCGGACATCTCCGTCACCGTCCTCTCGCTCGTCGCCATCCGCGCGGCGAAGAACGGCGGCCTCGAAGTCCCGCAGCGCACCATTGACGAGGCGGTCCTCTACGTGAAGCGCTGCCAGGACGAGCGCACCGGCGGCTTCTGCTACCAGCCGCAGCGTGACCCCGGCTTCGCGCGCACGGCGGCGGCGATTTACTCCCTGCAAGTCTGCGGCCTCTACGACGACCCGATGGTGAAGAAAGGTTCCGCCTACCTCTTCGACAACATGCGCGAGGACCACGAGTGGTTCACCTACGGCAACTTCTACGCCGCCTGCGCCCAATACATGATTGGCGGCGACACCTGGCAGAAGTGGTATCCGAAGACGAAGGACATCCTGATGGCGCAGGTCGTGAAGCAGGGCGACATGGCCTACTGGGAAGCGCGCGGTCGCGGCGGCGTCGGCCCGACCTTCTGCACGGCGGTTTACACGATGATCCTGGCGATGCCGTATCACTACATCCCGCTGTATCAGCGGTAACGAACTCTTGGCTACCATGAGTCCCAAGCCTCGGAACACTTCTCAGGTTGAGTTCTGCTATTTGGCTTCGGATTTATTTCCCTTCGAGGCGATAAGAAAATGGCTCAAACCGGTCCTTAAGGATCCAAATCAACTTGATGTGTTCGTGGGCGCATTGAGCAACAAGCTTCATTTCCATGAACTTTCGCTCGTTCCTGTGTTCGACGTTTCAAACGCTCGACACACCACTGCGAGGAAGTTGATTGAACGCGAGATCAAGGACTCGCCTGATATTTATTTCGCAGACTTCTGTCGAGACATGAAGCGATGGAGTTCCCTCAGATCAAGCGTCAGGTCGGCGTTTCGGACTGACAAAGGCGCGGTGAGCAGCGCACTTCGGCGTGAGTATGACTTCTTCAGTTGTGGCGATCTTTGTCCAACCGCAACAAGCGGATGCCTCTTTTGCTTTGGGCGCGACTTGGTAGCGACCAAGCTTGTAGCTGACGGGTTGGACAAGGAAATTCGCGCCCGAATTATTTCCTGCTCGATCTCAATCTCCTCAGAGTTGGGTCGGCGTTTGTCTAAAAGCTTGAATGCCTTGTGCGGCGGTCGCACTGGGCCAACTGGTTTCAGACCGAAAGCCGGTGGCTTTCAGCACTTTCAGGAGGAACCTGAATGCTCTGTCCGAGCAACTTTAGGTGGGCATTTTGAATCAAAACGCAGGCGATTTTAAAGATGAAATGTGTCGCGTTAGTCCTCCTTGGCGTCGCGCTGGCGCAGCCTGCTTTGGCCGGCTCGCTCCGCACGCGCGACGGCAAGTTCCTCGAAGGCACCGTCCAGCTCGACGCGCCCGGCGGCATCAAAATCACCCTGCTCAACGGCGAGCAGAAGAAGTTCCCGCTCACCAGCGTCGAGCAGGCGGTCTTCACCAGCGGCGCGGCCAACAGCCTCCCGCCCGAGGTCGCCGCGTTGATGAAGGGTCGCGGCAACGGCCTGCTCGGCACCTACTACGAGCGCGTGGACCTCAGCGGGCGCGCGGTGCATCGCCTCGACGAGACGGTCAACTTCGACTGGGAGACCGCCGAGCCGATTGCCGGCGTGCAGAAGGACTACTTCAGCGCGCGCTGGGCCGGGCAGCTTGAAGCGCCCGTCTCCGGCAAGTTCACCTTCCACCTCGACGCCGACGACGGCGCGCGGCTCTGGCTGGCCGACCGCCTCGTCTGCGACGCCTGGCGCGTGGCCGACAGCACGGAAATCTCCGGCGACATTCAGTTGCAGCAGGGCCAGCGCTACGACCTCCGCCTCGAATACTACGACAACCTCGGCCCCGCCCGCCTGCGCCTCTCGTGGACCGGCCCCGGCATCCCGAAGAGTATCGTGCCGCGCAACCAGCTCCACGCCGCGCTCGGCACCAAGCCCGCCGACAACCCGCCAACGCGCGGCCTGCTCGCCGCCTACTATCGCCGCACGGAACTCGACAGCAGCAGCGCCGTCACGCGCATTGACCCGCAGCTTGACTTCAACTGGGGCGAGAACGCGCCAGTGCCCGATGTGCCCGCGCAGAGTTTCAGCGCGCGCTGGAGCGGGCAGGTCGCCGCGCAGTTCACGGAGAGCTACACCTTCCACGTCGAGGCCGGCGGCGGCGCGAAGCTGTGGCTCGACGGCCAGCTCATTCTCAACCAGTGGAACGAAAAACCCGGCGAATTCTACAGCACCGTCGTCCCGCTCACCGCCGGGCAGAAATACGACCTGCGTATCGAACACTTCAGCACGAGCAAGGAGGCGCGGATGCGTTTGCTCTGGAGCAGCGTGTCGCAGCGCAAGGTTCCCATCCCCGCCGACGTGCTCACGCCGTCGCGGCCCGCCGACTCAGGCGCGCGCAAGCCTCAGCACGGTTTGCTCGGCACTTACTTCTCCCGCGCCGACTGCTCCGGCGAAGTGCTCAAGCGCCTCGATGCCCAGGTGAACTTCGACTGGGCCGACAAGCCCGCCGCGCCCGGCGTGCCGACGGAAGATTTCTCCGTGCGCTGGACCGGCCAGGTGCAGGCGCAGCACACGGAGAACTACACCTTCCACCTCGAAGCCGACGACGGCGTGCGCGTCTGGCTCGGCGACCGGCAAATCATTGACGAGTGGCGGCAGCAGTCCACCACGGTCGTAAGCCAGCCCGTCGCGCTGAACGCCGGGCAGTTCTACCCGCTCACCGTCGAGTATTACTCCGCCAAACCGCCCGCGATGGCCAAGCTCAAGTGGAGCAGCCCGTCCACGCCGCTGGGCATCATCCCCGCCAGCCGCCTCTTCCCGCCGAACGCTCCGAGCGCGCCCACGCCCGGCGAGCGCCGCCTCGGCCTCGACCGTGGCGTCGTGACGTGGGACGGCTCGTTCCTCGCCGCGCCGCTCGTCTCGGCGGATGACACGTCGCTGCAATTCGGCGGCGCGCAAAAGGACTTCTCCCTCTCCACCGTCAACGCCGCGCGCATCGTCTTCCAAAACCTCTCCGCCCAGCGCGCCGCGAAAATCGAGCCGGGCCGCGCGGGCGTGCTGCTGGTGAACGGCGACTTCGTGGACGGCGAGTTCAAGGGCCTCGACCGGGGCCGTGTGAAGCTGAGTTCCGTTCTCTTCGGCCTGAAATTCTTCGACGCGACCTATGAAGTCGTCGCCGTCATCCTGCGCGACCCCGCGCCCGGCGCGCCGACATTTCGCGTGAAGGCCAGTGACGGCTCAGTGCTGCTGGTGAAAAAGTTCGCCATCGCTGCCGAGGGGCTGACCATGGAGGACGCCACGTTGCGCGGCTACAAGGTGCCGGCGCAGGAGCTGGTCGAGTTGCGGCAAGGCAGCGGGACGAATCTCTTTTCCGCCGCGCTGCGACTCGGCCCGAACTCGCCGCACGCTGAGGTCGCGAAAGTTGATTCCGCCGCCGAGCGCGAGTGGAAGGCGAAGGCCGACGCCGTGCGCAACCTGGTCTTCGCCGAGAACGACAAGCGTGCCCGCATGGAGGCGGACGAGCAGCGGAAGATCCGCACCGAACTCGACGCCGTCACCGAGGCCGAGCGCTCGTTCAAGAGCGTGCTGGCGAAGCTCGCGGACCATCAGGAGTCGCTCAACCGCGCGCGCAACGAACTCAAGGACGCCGAGGCCCAGGCCGAGGCCGCGCGCGCCGAGGCGAAGAAGGCCACCGCCGCCTACGACGCCAAGCTCGCCGAGACGGACAAGCTCAAGGCGCAGCACGACAAAGGCAAAGCGGCCTACTCGCAGCGCTCGCAGGAATGGCAGGCCGCCGTCCAAACCCGCGACCGCACGCACGCCAAGCTCAACGCCGACGTGGCCGCCGCCGACACCGCGCTCGCCGGGGCGCGGCGCAAGCTGGAGGCGGCGAAGACGGATGAAATCAACCGGGTCCGTTCCGCCGAGGGCGTGCGCAAAGCCGCCGCGCTTTCGGCGGAGCAGACCGTGGCCGCGCGCATGAAGGCGGAAGCCGCCTGGAAGACGACACAGTCCAACGCCGCAAAGGCCGTGACCGCCCGCGACGAGGGAAAGAAGCAGGCCGAAGCCGCGAAGCAGCAGGCTGACAAACTCGTTGCCGCCCACGCTGACTTGGCCCGCAAGGCTCCGACCGACAAGACCATCACGCCGCAAAAGGTGGCCGAGGCCAAACTCGCCGCCGACAAGGCGAACGCCGACTTCGCCGCCAAGACGCGCGCTGCTGAGGAAGCCCGCGTGAAGCGTGACAAGCTCCAGTCCGACGAGGCCGCGAAGAAGCGCGAGTTGGACCGGCTCACCACGGAGGCCGCCAACAAGACCGCCTCCGCCAAGACCGCGCAAGCCGCGTTCGAGAAGACCGAACGCGAGACTAAGACGGCGCGCACTCAGGCCGAGGAGCAGTTGAAGCTCGCCGACGCCAAGGCCACCGAGGCCAAGGCCGCGAAGGAGAAGCAGCTCGCCGAGCTGAACGCGAAGGTGACGGCACTCGACAACACACGGAAGGCCCTGGACAAGGAGAACACCGACCTTTGGAACAACGTCCTCAAGTTTGCCCGTGAGCGCGACCAGTTGAAGAATCAGGCCGGCAGCGCCAACAGCATCGCCGACCGCGCAAGCACGGATGCCGCCTCGCGCAAGCGCACCGTGCAAAGCGCTGAGTCGCTGGTGGCGCAACAGCTTGAGCGCAAGCTCGCCGCCGAGAAGCAGCTCGCCGACGCGAAGGCCACCATCGAGAAGCGCGCCCGCGCGCAGTTCAAGTAATGAGGCTGCCCGGCTCGCAAACTCGGAGCGCAGGTGTCCAACCTGCGCGTTGCCAGCCCGCGTCGTCTTGGACTGCGGTGGCAGAGCGCAGCGGCGACACCGCTTTCATCTCCCGCGGAGCGGAGGCTTCGACGGCCGAAGGCCGCTACGCGGGACGCCAAAGCGGCGTGGCGCTCCGCTTCCCGCCGCAGTCCAAAAGCGCGCCACTCCACACGGGTCGGGCCGGCTCCTTCCCGGCACGCGCTTGTCACTCCGCGCTCGCGCTGGTTCTTGCGCTGCTCGCAATTCCCTTCTTCGCTCGCGCCGATTCCCTCACCACGCTCGACGGCAAGTCATTCACCGGGAAAATCTCCGTTGAACCCGCCGCGTTCGTCGTCACGGCGGCGGACGCATCCGTTCAGCGGGTGCCGCTGGCGGATGTGCGTGGCGCCGCGTTCGACCGAAAGACTTTCGCCGCCAAGCCCGCCGAGTGGACCGGACACAGCGTCGGGCCGCTGCCGGCCACCGGCAGCTTCACCCAGTCGAACGGCGTGTTCCTCATCACGGGCGCGGGCACGGCGTGGTCGGTGGACGACGGGCATTACTTCGTGCAGCAGGACGTGGGGGAGACGGCGCGGCTGACGGCGTTCGTGCCGCCGCAGGTCGGGACGCGCGGCGGGGCGGAGCGCTACAAAGTCGCCGGGCTGGCGCTGCTGGGTCGCTGCGACGCGGCGGGGCCGGCCTACTACATCTTCTCGGAGGGCGCGAAGTCCGGCCTCACGCGCTGGCGCTCGGCCACGGGCAAGGAGCGCTCGAAGCATTTCACGACGGGCGCGCAGGGCGCGTGGCTGCGGCTGGAACTGTGCGGCCAGCAGGTCACCGCGTTTGCCAGCGACGACGGCCTGGCGTGGCGGCAGGTCGGCAACGAAGTCATCGCGTTCCCCGAGCTGGCGCACGCCGGCCTGCTCGTGACGGGGGCGAAGAAGGGCGTGCCGGCATCGGTGGCGTTCAGCCACGTCGAGCTGCTGCACGCGGACGCGCCGTCCGCGCCGCTGCCGCAGCTCCGCCTGTGCGACGGCGGCGTGCTCGCGGGCAAGTTTCTCGGCACGGACGGTTCGGTGGTGCGCTGGCACGCGCTGGGCCGCGAGTGGCGGGTGTCGCTGGTGAACGTGAGCCGCCTGGTGCTCGACCCGCGCGGCGGAGCGGCCTCGGCGCGGCTCGCGGGGGACCGCCCCGGCGCGCTGCTGGCCAGCGGGGATTTTGTGGACGGCGAACTGGTCGGCGGCACGGAAGGGCGCATCACCATCAGTTCGGTGCTCTTCGGCCTGAAAAACTACTCCGCCGAGGGCGCGGTGCTGGCCGTCCATGTGCGCGACGTGGTCGAGGCGGCGACGGAGTTTGAAGTCCTCTCCGCCGACGGCTCGCGCCTGCTGGCAAGCCAGCTTGAACTGCGCGCTGAAGGCGTCGCGGGCCGCGAGCGCAGCGCGGGGGAATTCCTGCTGCGCGTGGCCGACGTGAGTGACCTGCGCCGGCTGCCGTCGCCTGCCCGGCAGTGATGTCCATCAACGCGGAGCGCCTGGACTGCGGCGGCTTTAGCGCCGCTCTGGACGCTGCGGAGCGCACGGGTCTCTCGAATGGGGAAAAGCGGTGCTGAAGCCACCGCAGTCCAAACGCTCCGCGACTACGATGCCTATTCTGCAAACTTCACTGACTTCCTGCGTTGCCTGCTCCAAGCTGCGGCCATGCGCATCATTGGCGGCATCGCCGCGAACCGTCTGCTCAAGGCCCCTAAGGGCCTCGACGTGCGGCCCACGCCAGACCTTGTGCGGCAGGCGGTCTTCAACAGCCTCGGCGAGCGGGTGCTGGACGCGCGCGTGCTGGAGCTGTTCGGCGGCACGGGGGCGTTGAGCCTGGAGTGCTTGAGCCGGGGCGCGGCGGACGCGGTGTGCGTGGAGCTGTCCACACGGCACGCACGGTTCATCGAGCAGAACGTCATTGATGCCAAACTGCCGAAGGAGAAGTTTCACCTGCGCGTGCAGGATGTGTTCGTCGCCATGCCGCAACTGGCCTCGGCGGGCACGACCTTCGACCTCATCCTGGCCGACCCGCCCTATGGCGAGAAAAACATTGGCAAGCGCTCCGAGTCCTTCGCGCAGCGGCTGCTCGACGACACGGACCTGCCCAAGCTGCTCGCGCCCGGCGGCCTCTTCATCCTCGGCCACGCCAAGCGCGACACGCTGGAAGTGCCGCCAGTATGGGATGAACGCAAGCTGATGAAGCACGGTGACTCCTGGATGCGGTTCTTGCGCCTCGCGTAGCCGCTGGCTTCAGCCTGCGCGTCGGTCTGTAGCGACGGTCTGTGACCGCCGGTTCCGCAACTCGGCGCTCACAGAGCGCCGCTACAGCAAGGCCTGATTCGCAACCTGAAGGTTGCGACTACGACCGTGCCGCTTCGTTCAGCCCTTTGAACACTCTCCGGCAATGGCGCACGCTGCGTTCCAACTCGGCCAACTGGTGTTGTTCGGTCGCACGCTGGCCATCCTCGCCCGCAGGTGGATTGAACGGCTCGCGCGGCTCGCCGGCACGGGCGAGGCGGAGCATCGCGGCGAGCGTCGCGGGCGTGGCGCCCGGGTAGGCGTCCCAGAAGAAGTCGCGCAGCATCGGGAGGAAAATCGGGCGGCCGGAAATCGTCTCAATGATGACCGGTGCCTGCGGGCACAGCTCGGCGAAACGGCGGAAGAACGTCGGCCAGTCCACCAAGCCCGTGCCGACGGAGGTCCATTGCAGCGTCGCGCCTTCGGGCGTTTCCCAGAGATACGAGTCGCGGAGGCCGGTGCAGACCGTGACGGGGCCAAGCGTTTCGAGCGCGGTCATCGGTTCTTCCAAGGCCCACAGCGCGTTGCCCGTGTCGAGTGTCGCGCCCACGAAGTCGCGGCCCGCCGCGTCAACAAGTTCGAGCAGCTCGGTGGAGTTCATGTCGCCCGCGTGGTTCTCGACCGCGATTTTGATGCCCGTGTCGAGCGCTTCGCCCCGCACGGCGCGCAGCACAGCGAGCGTCTCGGCCATGCGCGCGGTGATGCCACCGGGACTGCGGCGGTCCTCGACTTTGCCCAGCACGCAGCGCGCGACGGGCGAACCGAGCGTCTTCGCGATGCGCAGGCACAGCCGCAGTTGCTCCTCCGCCGTGCCGCGACGCGGATCGAAAATCACCGATGACGGGCAGACGCTCAACATGCCGGCGTAGAGCTGAATGCCGAGGTCGTCCGCGCGGCGTTTGAGGTCGCGGAGGTGGTCGGCGGCCAGCGACTCATACACGTCGAAGTCCGAGAACAGCACGGCGTCGAGCTTGAGCGAGGCGGCGTGGTCAAGGATTTGGCGGGCCTTCCAACCGAGCGAGCGGAGGGCGTAGTTGTCGAGGCCGAGCTTGGGCTGGAACGGAGTTTTCATCGCGGGCGCGGGCTGATTGACGCGCATTGGCCCGCATTTGCCAAGCGCGCATCCGCCCGCTAGCGTCACCGCTCGTGAAACTCATTTCCTGGAACGTCAACGGCCTGCGCGCCGTGCTGAAGAAGAACTTCCTCGACTACCTCGCCGACGAAGCGCCCGACGTGCTTTGCCTCCAGGAAACCAAATGCACGCCCGACGACGTCGAGCAGCTCTGGCCGGCGGACTACACGACCTATTGGAACAGCGCCGAGAAGAAGGGCTACAGCGGCACGGCGATTTTCACGCGGACGCGCCCGCTCAAGGTCATCAACCACATTGACATCGTGGAGCACGACCGCGAGGGGCGCGTCATCACCGCCGAGTATCCGGGGTTTTTCCTCGTGAACGTCTATGTGCCGAACTCGAAGCGCGAGCTGACGCGCCTGCCCTATCGCCAGCAGTGGGACAAGGACTTCCTCGCGTATCTCAAGAAGCTGGAGCAGGCCAAGCCGGTCATCTGGTGCGGTGACTTGAACGTGGCGCACACGGAGCTGGACCTTGCGAACCCGAAGGCCAACGTGAAGAACCACGGCTTCACGCCGGAGGAGCGCGCGGGCTTCGACGCTTTCGTGGGCGCGGGCTTCGTGGACACGTTCCGCGAGTTCGAGCAGGGCGGCGGGCATTACACTTGGTGGAGCCCGATGGGTGGCGCGCGCTCGCGGAACGTGGGCTGGCGGCTGGATTACTTCCTCCTCAGCGCCGCGCTGCGGCCGAAGCTGAAGTCCGCCTTCATCCGGGCGAAGGTCACGGGCAGCGACCATTGCCCGGTGGGGATTGAGCTGAAGTGAGGCGCAAGTGCCGGGTTTCCCGCGCGGCGCGTCTGTGGTAGCACTGGGCCATGTCCTTTGCCTGTCGCCTTCTCACGTCACTGAGTCTCAGCGCGGCCTTTGCCGTCTCGGCCTTCGCCGCCGCCCCGAAGCTGAACGTCCTCTTCCTCATGGCCGACGACTTCCGGCCCGAACTCGCCAGCTACGGCTCGCCCGCGCTGACGCCCAACCTCAACCGGCTGGCGAGGCGCACGCTCCAGTTCGACCGCGCCTACTGCCAGCAGGCGGTCTGCAATCCATCGCGTTCCTCCATGCTTACCGGTCGCCGGCCCGACACGCTCCGGCTCTGGAACAACGGCACGCACTTCCGCGAGTTAAACCCCGACGTGACCACGCTGCCGCTGTGGTTCAAGGAGCACGGCTATCACACGCGCTGCGTCGGCAAAATCTTTCACAACTGGCACACGAAGGAGAAGGGCGACCGCCGCTCGTGGAGCGCGCCGGAGTTCCTCTACTACGAGACGCACGGCGAGGATGACGCGCGCGTGACCGGGCCGTTGCCGCCGAACATTGCTTCGCCCGCGCCGCGCAAATACACGTCCGTCCCGCTCTACGAGTGCCGTGATGTGCCTGACGAAGCCTATTACGACGGCCGCGTCGCCGCCGAGGCGGTGCGCGTGCTGGCGGAGGTGAAGGACCGGCCGTTCTTCCTTGCGGTCGGTTTCTGGAAGCCGCACGCGCCGTTCAACGCGCCGAAGAAATACTGGGACCTCTACGACCGCGCGAAGCTCCCGGCGCTCAATCCCGCGCGTCCCATCGGCGCACCGGAAATCGCCTTTCACGACGGCCGCGAGCTGCGCGGCGTCCCGCCGAACCAGGTCACGTTCACGCCCGAGCAGGCCGCCGAGATTCGCCACGGATACTTTGCCAACATCAGCTACATGGACGCGCAGCTCGGCAAGGTGCTTGACGCGCTCGACCGCAGCGGCGTGGCGGACCGCACCATCGTCACGTTCGTCGGCGACCACGGCTATCACCTCGGCGAGCACACGCAGTGGGGCAAGACCTCGAATTTCGAGTATGACGCAGGCGTGCCGTTCTTCATCGGAACGCCGGGCAGCAAGCACGCGGGCAAACGCACGAGTTCGCTGGCTGAGTTGCTCGACCTGTTCCCGACCTTGGCTGAACTCGCCGGCCTGCCGAAGCCGCCGGGCGTCGAGGGCACGAGCCTGGTTCCCGTGCTGAACGACCCCGCGAAGTTCGTGAAGCCCGCCGCGTTCACGCAGCACCCGCGCCCGGCCTACTTCGACCGCGAGCCGGACAAGCAGCCCAAGGCGATGGGCGTGAGCGTCCGCACCGCCGCCGCGCGCTACACCGAGTGGCGTGACTGGAAGAGCGGCGAGGTGATTGGGCGCGAATTGTATGACAACGCCCAGCAGCCCGCCGAGCTGCACAACCGCGCGGACGACCCAAAGTTCGCGAAGGTCCGCGCCGAGGCGGAGGCGCTGCTGCGGAAACAATTCCCCATCGTGAAGCACTGAACACCCTCCTCATGAAACCAACACTGCTCCTCACGCTTGCGACAGCGTTCCTTGCCTGCGCCCAAGCGTTCGCCGCCGACGCCAAGCCCAAGGCCGCCTTCCTCGGCGAGGCGCGCGTTTACAAGCAAGTTGATGGCCGCGAGCTGCGCCTGTTCGTTGTCAAGCCGCCGGACTGGAAGGCGGCCGACCAGCGGCCCGCGCTGGTGCTCTTCCACGGCGGCGGCTGGACGGGCGGCACGCCGACGCAGTTCAACGACCAGGCCGCCTATCTCGCCCAGCGCGGCCTCGTGTGCGTGCAGGTCGAGTATCGGCTGGTGAAGGACATCCCCGGCCCGCCGACCAACTGCGTGCGCGACGCGAAATCCGCGATGCGCTGGGTGCGCGGCCACGCGGTGGAACTGGGCATTGACCCGAAGCGCATCGGCGCGGGCGGCGGCTCCGCCGGTGGGCACCTCGCGGCGTTCGTCGGCATGGTTGAGGGCAACGATGACCCGGCGGATGATTTGAAAATATCGCCCAAGGCCGCCGCGCTGGTGCTGTTCAATCCCGTGTTCGACAACGGCCCGGACGGCGGCTGGGGCACGGCTCGGATTGGCGACCGTTACAAGGAGTTTTCCCCCGCCCACAACATCACGGCGGATGACCCACCGGCTATTGTCTTCCTCGGCCGCAACGACACGCTCAACGGCGTGCCGGTGGTCGAGCGCTTCCAAGCGAACTTGAAGCAGGCCGGCGTGCGCTGCGAGACGCGCTTCTACGACGGCCAGGCCCACGGCTTTTTCAACGGCGAGCCGTGGAAAACCGCGACGCTCATCGAAGCGGATAAATTCCTCGCCTCGCTTGGCTGGCTGAAAGGCCCGCCGACGCTGAAGGAACCCGACTTGTCCAACGTGCCCGCCGCGCCCGCGAAGAAGAAGCGGGCGGCCAAGTGAAGGGTTGGGCCACGGCTTGAATCCAACTAGCCCATGCTTGTGCTCCGCATTGTGCTGCTGTGTCTGATGGCGGCCGCCGCCCGCGCCGCCGAACCGGTGCGCTACAACCGCGACATCCGGCCCATTCTGTCGGACAAGTGCTTTTTCTGCCACGGCTTCGACGAGAAGAAGCGCGAGTCCGGCCTGCGCCTTGACACGCGTGAAGGCGCGCTCAAGAAAAACGCCATCGTCCCCGGCAAACCGGCGCAGAGCGAGCTGCTCAAGCGCGTCACCACCAAGGACGCGGGCGACCACATGCCGCCTGCGAAGTCCAAGCTCGCGAGCCTGACCACGGCGGAAGTCGAGTTGCTGCGCCGGTGGATTGCCGAGGGCGCGCCGTATGAGGCGCATTGGGCGTTTGTGCCGCTGAGTGCCAGTGTTCAGTCTTCAGTGTTCAGTAATCAGTCTTCGACCAAGGGCGCGTCCGGCAAAGCGTCAGCACTGAAAACTGAAAACTGGTCACTGAATACTTCCCCCATTGACCAACTCGTCTCGCGCCAACTCGCCTCCCGCAAACTCAAGCTCCAGCCCGAGGCCGATCCCGCCACCTTGCTCCGTCGCCTCTCCTTCGATCTCACCGGCCTCCCACCGACGCCTGCCGAAGTCGAAGCGTTCCTGCGCGAGTATTCCCCAATCGGCAATCGGCAATCGGCAATCGGCAATCTCGTGGACCGCTTGCTCGCCTCACCGCACTACGGCGAGCGCATGGCCGTGGACTGGCTGGACATCTCGCGCTACGCGGACAGCTACGGCTTCCAAGTGGATCGCGAACGCGAGATGTGGCCGTGGCGCGACTGGGTCATCAAGTCGTTCAACGAGAACCTACCGTTCGACAAGTTCGTCACCGCACAGCTCGCGGGCGACTTGCTGCCGAACCCGACTGACGATCAAATCCTCGCCACCGCCTTCAACCGTCTGCACCAGCAAGAGACCGAGGGCGGAAGCGTCGAGGAGGAGTATCGCGTCGAGTATGTGGCCGACCGCGTGCAGACCTTCGCCACGGCGTTCCTCGGCCTCACCTTCGAGTGCGCCCGCTGCCACGACCACAAATACGACCCCATTGCGCAGAAGGAGTATTACGGCCTGTTCTCCTTCTTCCAAAACATTGACGAGGCCGGGCTATACTCCTACTTCACGCCGTCAGCGCCCACGCCCGCGCAGATGCTGCTCGATGCGCCGGCGAAGGAGAAATTGGCCGCGCTGGAAAAGTCCGTTCGCGAAGCCGGGGAAAAACTCGCGGCCACGCGCAAGGCCCGCAGCGCCGCTTTCTCCACATGGTTGAAAAACCCGACGCGCCCGACTGCTCTCCCCCGGAGCGCGGGTGTCCCGCCCGCAGCGGCAACCTCGCAGACCGGGCCACGAACTTCCGAACCCGCCTCCCCGGCGCAGCCGCTGCGGCCCGGAGTGCCGCGCTCCGAACCGGAGGCAATCGGTCCGCATTCCTTCCCCATCCCCGGCGAGCTGGCGCGCTACACCTTCGATGCCCTCATCGGCAACAAGTTCACCAACGCCCTCGGCGGCACGAACTCCGCCACGCTCGTCGGCGACAACAAACTCGTGCCCGGCCGCTCCGGTCAGGCCGTGCAGTTCACCGGTGATGAACCGGTCAACCTCCCGCTCGGCAACTTTCAGCGGCATGAGCCGTTCAGCGTGTCGCTCTGGCTCCGCACGCCGGACGTGAAGGACCGCGCGGTGGTCTTCCATCGTTCGCAGGCGTGGACGGACGCGGGGAGCCGGGGCTACGAACTGCTCATTGAGGATGGGCGGCTCAAGTGGTCACTCATCCACTTCTGGCCGGGCAACGCCGCTTCCATCAAGGCCGTGGCCCTTGTGCCGACAAACGCATGGACGCACGTCGTCGTGACTTCGGATGGCAGCAGCCGGGCGGATGGTCTGCGGCTCTACGTCAACGGCCAGCCGGTGGCCAGCGAGATCATCAAGGACAGTCTGACCAAAAACATCACGGGCGGCGGACATGACAACATCTCGCTTGCGGAACGGATGCGCGACCGTGGATTCAAGGGCGGTGCGATTGACGACTTCCGCGTGTTCGGTCGCGCGCTGACGCCGTTTGAAGCTGCCGCCACACACGATGAAGCGGCGGCGAAAGCCTTGCTCGCGAAGTCCGAGGCTCAGTTGTCCGCAAGCGAGCGCGCCGCGCTGGAAGACTACTTCCTCGCCACCGTGGACGCGGAGTTTCCCAAGCAACTCGCCGCGCTCAAAGCCGCGCGCGCCGAGCTGGTGAAGTTCGCCGACGGCGTGAAGGAAATCATGGTGATGCGCGAGCTGGCGCAGCCGAAGCAGTCCTACGTGCTGTGGCGCGGAGAATACAATCACCGCCGCGACCCAGTCGGCCCCATCACGCCCGCCGCGCTCTCGCCCTGGCCCGCCGACGCGCCGCGCAATCGCCTCGGTCTCGCGCAGTGGCTCACCGCGCCGGACCATCCGTTGCTCGCGCGCGTCACGGTGAACCGCATCTGGCAAAGCCTGTTCGGTCGCGGCCTCGTGAAGACTTCCGAGGACTTCGGCAGCCAGGGGGAGAAACCGCTTTATCCCGAGATGCTCGATTGGTTGTCCCTGCGTTTCATCCAGAGCGGCTGGGACACGAAGGCATTGATGAAGACCATCGTGATGAGCGGCGTGTATCGCCAGCGCAGCCTCGCCGACGCGAAGACGATGGCCGACGACCCGGACAACCAGTGGCTTGCGCGCGGCCCGCGTCTGCGCCTGCCCGCCGAGATGATTCGCGACAACGCCCTCGCCGCCGCCGGCCTCCTCAAGCCGACGCTCGGCGGCCCGCCGGTGAATCCCTACGAGATGAGCGAGTCGTTCAAGCCCGCGAGCCCGACCGGCGGCGACGGCGTGTATCGCCGCAGCCTCTACACGAACTGGCGGCGCACCGGCCCGCCGCCCGCGCTCCTCGCCTTCGACGCCCCGCGCCGCGCCGTCTGCACCGCGAAGCGCGAACGCACTGATTCACCGCTGCAAGCGCTCATCCTCCTCAACGGCACGCAATACGTGGAAGCCGCGCGCGTGCTGGGCGAGTCGCTGCATCGGGACGCGAAGGGCGACGTGCCCGCGATGATAGAAGCCGGCTTCCTCCGTTGCCTGAGCCGCAAGCCCGACGCGAAGGAGCTAGTCATCCTGCAACAACTTCACCGCGAGCAACTCGACCACTTCAAGGCGAAGCCTGCCGAGGCGGAGAGCTTGTTGAAGACCGGCAACACGAAGCGGGACGAGAAGATTTCAGCTCCCGAAGCAGGGGCTGCGACGGTGCTGGCACAGGCGCTGTTGAATCACGATGCGTGCGTGGTGAAGCGGTGAGTGTTACTTTAAACCTGATTCAAACATGAGCAGCGACGCCACTTTCCTGACGAACCGCCGGCAGTTCCTCAACCGCTTCGGCGCGGGGCTCGGCGGCGCGGCCTTGGCCGAGATGCTTGCGTCGAACGCCATTGCAGCGCCCACCGCCGAGCGCGGCATCCTCGGGGCGACGCACTTCGCGCCGAAGGCAAAGCGCATCATCTATCTGTTCATGTCCGGTGCGCCGTCGCAGCTCGACTTGTTCGACTACAAGCCGTTGCTCAACCAGCGCCACGGCGAACAGTTGCCCGATTCCGTGCGCGGCGGGCAGCGGCTCACGGGCATGTCGGGCAACCAATCGTCCATTCCGCTCGTTGGCTCGCCGTTCAAGTTCGCGAAGCATGGGCGCGCGGGCACGGAGTTCAGCGAGCTGCTGCCGCACACGGCGGGCATCGCGGACGACCTGTGCGTGGTGCGCTCGATGTTCACCGAGGCCATCAACCACGGCCCCGGCGTGACCTTCCTCCAGACCGGCACGCAAATCGCCGGGCGGCCGAGCTTCGGCGCGTGGTTGAGCTACGGGCTGGGGCAGGAGAACGCAAACCTGCCGTCGTTTGTCGTGCTCATCACGAAGGGCAAGGGCGGGCAGCCGCTCGGCTCGCACCTGTGGGGCAGCGGCTTCTTGCCGACGAAACATCAAGGTGTGTTGCTGCGCGCGGCGAAGGATGCCGTGCTTTACCTCAACAACCCCGCCGGCGTGAGCGAGGACAGCCGCCGGTTGCTGCTGGACCGCCTGCGCGAACTGCATGAGCACCAGTTCGCCGGCACGCCGGACGCGGAGATTCAGAGCCGCATTGACAACTACGAGATGGCGTTCCGCATGCAGTTCAGCATTCCCGATGCGACAGATGTGTCGAGGGAACCGCAGCACATCCTCGACAGCTACGGTTCCGACGTGAAGACGCCCGGCACCTTCGCCGCAAACTGCCTGCTCGCGCGCAGGCTTGCCGAGCGCGGCGTCCGCTTCATCCAGTTGTATCACCAGGACTGGGACCACCACGGCGGCCTGCCCGGCGCGTTGCCGCGGCTTTGCAAGGAAACCGACCAGCCCGCCGCCGCACTCGTGCGCGACCTGAAGGCGCGCGGCCTGCTCGACGACACCCTCGTCGTCTGGGGCGGCGAGTTTGGCCGCACGAACTACTGCCAGGGGAAAATCTCAGCGAACTTCGGGCGCGACCACCACCCGCGCTGCTTCAGCGTCTGGCTGGCCGGCGGCGGTGTGAAGGCCGGCACGAGCTACGGCGAGACCTGCGAGTTCGGCTACAACATCGTCCGCGACGGCGTGAGCGTTCACGACCTGCAAACGACGTTGCTGCACCAGCTCGGCATTGACCACGAGCGGCTCACCTACAAGTTCCAAGGCCGCCGCTACCGCCTGACCGACGTGCATGGCGAGCTGGTGAAGGGGTTAGTGGCGTAGCTCGGCACGTCCATGACCGAACAGCAGTGCCACGAACTGCTCGCGCGTCGCTGCCGACCGGAGCCGGTGGGCCGCTGGGATGTCCGCTCGCGGCTCGCGCACTTCGCGTTGGTGAACTATGCGCTGCCCAAGGAGCGGCTGACCCCGCACATCCCGCAGGACCGGTTCGAGATTGCCGGGTTTGAGATCGGCGGACGGCGGCAAGCGATGATGAGCGCGGTGCCGTTTCTGGACTTGGACTTTCATTTTCCGCGCCTCGCGCCGTTCGCGAAGTTCCGCTTCGCGCAGACGAACTACCGCGTTTACGTGAACGACCGGCGGACCGGCGAGCCTGCCGTATGGTTCTTCGGCACGACGCTCGGCTCGCGCACGGTCGCCATCCCTCGGCTGTTGTGGCGGCTGCCGTGGCATTTCGCGCGCTACCGAGTGAACTGCAAACACAACGCGGCGGCGGGCCGATACGATTCTTTCCACATCACCGCCGACTCGCCGTGGGCACCCGCCGAAATCGAACTGGAAGACACCGGCACTCCAGTCGCGGTCTGCGATGGTTTCCGCAGCCCCGAGGAAGTGGCGCTTGTCCTCACCCACCCGGTGGACGGCTACTTCCGCCGCGCGGACGGACAGTTCGGCCATTACTCAGTCTGGCACGAGCAGATGCGGCTCACGGTCGCGCGCCCGCAGCGGCTATGGTTCGGGCTGTTCGAACGGCTGAACCTGCTTTCGCGCGACGAGATGAGCCGCCCGCACTCGGTCTTCCTCTGCCCGGAGGTGGAGTTCTTGATTCACCTGCCACCTCGGCGTCTGATTTGAGAAGTGTTCCCCACGCAACGCGCTTGTAACTTCCCCCGCCTCGTTCGCATGCTTCGCCCATGACACGCCGACATGTCCTCGCCGCGCTGGCGTTGCTCGCGACCTTCTTTTCCCCGGTCACTTCCTCCGCCTCCGCTCCGAAGAGCATCCGGCCCAACGTCCTCCTCCTCGTCGCCGACGACCTCAACACCCGCCTCGGCTGCTACGGCGACCCGGCGGCGTTCTCACCGAACATTGACCGGCTCGCGTCGCGGAGCGTGCGTTTCGACCGCGCGTATTGCCAGTATCCGGTGTGCGGTGCGTCGCGGGCGTCGTTCCTCACCGGGCTGCGGCCCGACACCACGCAGGTCTTTGAAAACACCCGCCACTTCCGCCAGGCCGTGCCGGACGCGCAGACGCTGCCGCAGACCTTCATCCGCGCCGGCTACTCCGTCGTGCGCGCGGGCAAGCTCTTCCACTACAACGTCCCCGCCGGCATCGGCACCGAAGGCCACGACGACCCGCCCTCGTGGCACCGCACCATCAACCCCAGCGGACGCGACAAAGCAGAGGAGAAATCCCTGCGCAACATCACGCCCAAGTTCGGCCTCGGCGCGGCGCTCGCGTGGCACGCCACGGCGGGTGACGGCACCGACCACACCGACGGCCTCATCGCCACCGAGGTCATCAAGCTGCTGGAGCAGCACGCCGCGCGGCCGGACAGGCCGTTCTTCATCGGCTGCGGCTTCTTCCGCCCACATGTGCCGACCGTCGCGAGCAAAATCTTCTTCGACCTGCATCCGGTGGAGAAGTTCCGCCTCCCGCACGCGCCGGCGGAGCACCTCGCAAAAATCCCCGCCGCCGCGCGCCTGCTGCCGGTGCCGAACTACGGATTGCCGGAGGACCAGTTGCGCGAGTTCACGCGCTCCTACTACGCCAGCGTGAGCCTCATGGATGCGCAGGTGGGTCGCGTGCTGGACGCGCTGGAGCGGCTCGGGCTGGCGGCGAACACCATCGTCGTCTTCCTCAGCGACCACGGGTGGATGCTGGGCGAGCACGGCGGGCAATGGCAGAAGCGCAGCCTCTTCGAGGAGTCCGCGCGCGTGCCGCTCATCATCCGCGCGCCCGGCGCGAAGGGCAACGGCCAGACCAGCCGCCGTCCGGTGGAACTCGTGGACCTGCACCCCACGCTCGCGGAACTCGCCGGCCTGCCCATCCATCCCAAGCTCGAAGGCCGCAGCCTCAAACCACTCCTCGCCAATCCGCAGGCCGCCTGGGACAAGCCCGCCTTCACGCAGGTCACGCGCAACGCCGAGACGAGCATCACCATCGCCGTGGACCCGACCAAGCCCGCCTTCATGGGCCGCAGCATCCGCACGGAGCGCTGGTGCTACATCGAGTGGGCCGACGGCCGCGAGGGCGCGGAGCTTTACGACATGCAGGCGGACCCAAAGCAAAACCGGAATCTCGCCGATGACCCGAAGCACATGGGAGTCATCACCGAGCTTAAGGCGAAACTAGCGGTGAATCCCACAGTGCGATAAGCCCGCAGGAGATGCAGGAATGCAAAATGGACAAAACTGGCAAACAACTTGAAGGACTCGTTTCATTCATCGAGAAGCTGCACCTGCCCGATGGCTTCGAGGTCAAAACAAACGAGCGAGTCCTAAACGAAGACGGGATTCAGGTCGCCGAGTTTGACATCGAGGTAAGAGGTAAACTTGGAACGACCGACATCGTCTGGCTTATTGAGTGTAGAGACCGCCCAAGCCAAGGCCCCGCCCCGGCCTCTTGGATAGAACAACTGGTTGGGAGGCGAACTCGTTTCAAGTTCAACAGGGTCACTGCTGTGTCAACAACCGGGTTTGCTCAGGACGGAAAGAAATTCGCTTTGCAGGAGGGGATTGAACTCCGAGAGGTAAAGGCACTCACACCTGAGCACTTCGGTGACTGGCTGTTGTTCCAGAGTTTTCCAATGGTGCAGCCGATGCACCACTTGGCCCAGGCGTCTTTGATAATCGATGCGTCCGAGTCTGAACCGCGACGTGAGGCGTTCCGTCGGACGATTGAAGGGAGAGGGTCTGATCAAACAATTCTGCGTTCGACTGAAACCGGTAAACTTGTTTCGCCTTTGGCTGTTTTTGCGACAGTCGTGGCGCAAAATCCTTCGTTGTTCAAAGGGGTGATGCCAGATCAGCCCGGAACAATGTCAACAATTCGGGTTCGTTACCCAAACGACCTCAGCCACTTCGTCGTCGACACGCCTGTTGGGTCAATTCGCATCAGGGAAATCCTGTTCCAAGGAGAACTGTCTGTGAAATGCACCCCGATACCATTGGCGAGGACGGTCGAATATGGTCACGTCTTATCCGGCGAACCAATTTCCCAAACCGCCGCTTTTGATTTTGCTGCTTTCGACACAAAGATTTCCTTGGAGATGCACAAGCTCGCAGAAACCGGTGAAACCCACATTGTTTTAAGAAAGCTCGGAAAACTTGGCAGCTAACAACATCGGGCACCAACAAGGTCAGCCACTGAAAGCGGTCTCGTCGGACCTGAGTTCTCCCGTTACCCACTCAAGGAACCCTACGTCTTCCCCAGCATGAAAGCCCGCACCCTCTGGTTCCTGTCCTTCTTCACTCTGGCGAGCACGCTGCTTTGCTCCGCCGCCGACAAGCCCAAGTTCAACGTCCTCTTTCTCATGGCGGATGACCTGCGGCCCGAACTTGGCTGCTACGGCAACAAGCTCATCCAGACGCCGAACCTCGACAAGCTGGCCGGGCGCAGCGTGCGCTTCGACCGCGCCTACGTGCAGTTCCCGCTGTGCAACCCGTCGCGCGCGTCGCTGCTCACGGGCCGCTACCCCACCTCGACCGGCGTGCTGGAGAACACGACTTGGTGGGGCGCGCTGCATCCCGACTGGGTGAGCCTGCCGAGGCACTTCAAGAACAACGGCTTCGCCGCGCTGCGCAGCGGGAAGATTTTCCACGGCGGCATTGATGACGCGGACGCGTGGACCGAGGGTGGCGAACCGCGCAAGTTCGAGGGCGCGACGAACACGGCGAAGAAGGGCCAGGTCGCCGCCAACTCCGACCGCATCGTGAAGCTCGACGGCGATGGCGAATCCCACAACGACTTCAAGGCCGCCACGCGGGCCATCGAGTATCTGGAACGGCACAAGGACAAGCCGTTCTTCCTCGCGTGCGGCTTCACCAAGCCCCATAGCCCGCCCACCGCGCCGCAGAAGTTCTTCAACCTTTACGACGTGACCAAGATTCCACTGCCGCCGGACTTCGCCGCGAAGCCTACCGCGCCCGCCGGCTTCCCCGAGGCGTCCGTGCCCAAGCGCAGCAGCGACCTCTTCATCGGGCGCGACGCCAGCGAGGCCGAGGCGCGCGAGGTCATCCGTGCTTACTGGGCGTCCACGTCGTTCATGGACGCGCAGGCGGGCCGCGTGCTTGCGGCGCTCGACCGCCTCGGCCTGCGCGAGAAGACCATCGTGCTGTTCTGGGGCGACCACGGCTATCACCTCGGCGAGAAGGGCAAGTGGTCCAAGCACGGCTCGCTCTTTGAAATCGGCACGCGCGTGCCGCTGCTCATCTCCGCGCCCGGCCTGAAGGGCAGCGGCCAGGTCAGTCCGCGCATCGTCGAGACCGTGGACATTTACCCGACGCTCATCGAACTCTGCGGCCTGCCGAAAATGCCCGGCCTGCAAGGCGACAGCCTTGTGCCGCTGCTGAACAATCCGCAGGCCGCGTGGAGCCATCCCGCCTTCACCGTGTCCAAGTCCGGCCCGCTCGGCCTCGCCGTGCGCACCGAGAAGTGGCGCTACGCCGAATACGACGGCGGCAAGGCCGGCGCGATGCTCTTCGACGCGCAGGCCGACCCGCACGAGTTGAAGAACCTCGCCACGGACCCGAAGCACGCGAAGACGGTCGCGGAGTTGAAGAAGCTGATCGAGCGCGTGCAGAACCAGCAGTAATCAGTGTTCAGTTTTCAGTAATCAGTCACTCGTCCCATTCCCCTTATGAGAAACTACGCCTCCTCGCTTCGCCGGCTGCCCGCGCTGCTGCTCTCACTGATTACTGTCTTACTGAACACTGAGCCCTGTCCCGCCGCCGCCAGGCCCAACGTCCTCTTCATCGCCGTGGACGACATGAGCAACAGCCTCGGCTGTTATGGCCATCCGCAGGTCAAGTCGCCGCACATTGACCGGCTCGCGCGGAGCGGCGTGCGCTTCGACCGCGCGTATTGCCAGTTCCCGCTCTGCTCGCCGAGCCGCACGTCGCTGATGACCGGCCTGCGCCCGGACACGACGCAGGTCTATGACTTGCAGAAGCATTTCCGCTCGGTCATCCCCGACGTGGTGACGCTGCCGCAGATGTTCATGCGGAACGGCTACTTCGCCGCGCGGGTCGGGAAGATTTACCACTACGGCAACCCCGGCCAGATCGGCACGCCCGGCCTCGACGACGCGCCGTCGTGGAACGTCGCCCTCAATCCGTGCGGGCGCGACAAGGACGAGGAGGACCAGCTCACCAACCACACGCCCAAGCGCGGCCTGGGCAGCTCGCTCTCCTTCATGAAGGCCGAGGGCGCGGACGAGGAGCAGACCGACGGCAAGGTTGCGACCGAGGTCATCAAGCTGCTGGAGGCGAACCGGGACAAGCCGTTCTTCATCGCCGCCGGCTTCTACCGGCCGCACTGCCCCTACATCGCGCCGAAGAAATACTTCGACCTCTATCCGCTGGAGAAGGTCACGATGCCGCAAGGCACCTTCCCCGAGGCGAAGGCCGCGCCCGCGCCGTCCATTTCTTCCACCACACCCTGGCCGTGGTTTGGCACCAGCGAGACGCAGTCGCGCGAGGCCAAGCAGGCTTATTACGCGACCATCTCGTTCGTGGACGCGCAGGTGGGCCGCCTGCTCGACGCGCTCGACCGCCTTAAGCTCGCGGACAACACCATCGTCGTCTTCTGGAGCGACCACGGCTATCACGAGGGCGAGCACGGCCTGTGGATGAAGCAGAGCCTGTGGGAAGGCTCCGCGCGCGTGCCGCTGCTCATCCGCGCGCCCGGCGCGAAAGGCAACGGCGGCGTCAGCCCGCGCACCGTTGAGTTCGTGGACCTCTTTCCCACGCTCGCCGAGCTCGCCGGCCTCGCCCCGCCGAAAAACCTGGCCGGCGCGAGCCTCAAGCCGTTGCTGGAGAATCCGAGCGCCGCTTGGACGAAGCCCGCCTTCACCCAAGTCTGGCGCGGCAGCTTCCCCGGCCACAGCGTCCGCACCGAGCGCTGGCGTTATACCGAATGGGACAACGGCAAGCAGGGCGCGCAGCTCTTCGACATGCAGGCCGACCCGACCGAACTGCACGACCTCGCCGCCGTCCCGAAGCACGCCGGCACAGTGAAGGAGTTGAAGGCGCTCGTGGCGAAGAACTGGGCGAACGAATACCGCCCGGCCGGCGGCAAGGGCGAGAAGAAGGCGGCGAAGAAGGCCAAGCAGTAGCAGCGGAGCGATTGTCAGTTTTAGCCATTGCCCCGCGAGGCAACGGTTCCTAAACTTCCGGCCCGGCGGATGCCCAGCGTTGCGGCGTCCGCCGTTTCGCTTGCATGAAATACATTTTCGTCACCGGTGGCGTGGTCAGTTCCCTGGGCAAGGGCCTCACCGCCGCCGCGCTGGGCACGTTGCTCGAGAACCGCGGGCTGAAGGTTGCGCTGCAAAAGTTCGACCCCTACCTGAATCTTGACCCCGGCACGATGTCGCCCTACCAGCACGGCGAGGTGTATGTGCTGGATGACGGCGCGGAGACCGATCTGGACCTCGGCCACTACGAGCGGTTCACGAGCACGAAGCTCACGCGCAAGAACAACACCACCAGCGGCCAGGTCTATCAGCAGGTGCTCGACAACGAGCGCGCCGGCAAATACCTCGGCAAGACCGTCCAGGTCATCCCGCACGTCACGGACGAAATCCAGCGCCGCATCCAGGTGCTCGCCGACGACGCGAAGGTGGATGTCATCATCACCGAGGTCGGCGGCACGACCGGCGACATCGAGGGGCTGCCGTTTCTCGAGGCCATCCGTGAGTTCGGCCAGGAGGCCGGGCCGCACAACGTCTGCTTCATCCACGTCACCTACGTCCCGTTCATCAAGGCGGCGGGCGAGCTGAAGACCAAGCCCACGCAGCAGAGCGTCGCCAAGCTGCGGGAGATCGGCATCAGCCCGCACATCCTCGTTTGCCGCTGCGAGAAGCCGCTCGACAAGGAGCTGCGCCAGAAGATGTCCATGTTTTGCAGCGTGCCCTACGACGCGGTCGTCGAGCACAAGGACGTGGACCATTCCATTTACGAGGTGCCGCTCATGCTCCAGCGCGAGCGTCTCGACGACCTCGTCTGCCGCACCCTGAATCTCACCGTCCCGCCGGCGAACATGGCGCACTGGCAGGAGATCATCCGCAAGCTCATCGCCCCGCAGCACCGCGTCCGCATCGGCGTGGTCGGCAAATACATCGAGCTGCAGGACGCCTACAAGTCGGTTTATGAGGCCATCATCCACGGCGGCGTGGCCAACGACTGCGGCGTGGAGATCGAGAAGCTCGACGCCGAGGACATCGAGAAGTTCGGGCCGGAGAAGATTCTCAAGGGCCTCGGCGGCATCCTCGTTCCGGGCGGCTTCGGCGAGCGTGGCATCGAGGGCAAGATCATCGCGGCGAAGTATGCGCGCGAGAACAAGATCCCCTACCTTGGCCTGTGCCTCGGGATGCAGATCGCCACGATTGAGTTTGGCCGGCACGTCCTCGGCTTGAAAGGTGCGCACTCCACGGAGTTCGACGCCAATTCCCCGCACCCCGTCATCGCGCTGCTGGACGAGCAGCGCAAGGTGACAAAGAAGGGTGGCACGATGCGGCTGGGCGCGCAGCCCTGCCAGCTCACGATGGGCACCAAGGCCCAGCAGCTCTACGGCGCGTTCGTCGTCAACGAGCGCCATCGCCACCGCTACGAGTTCAACAACGCCTATCGCGACCGCTTCGCGGCGGCGGGCTTCGTCTTCAGCGGCACTTCCACGGACGGCAAGCTCGTCGAGATGATCGAACTGCCGGAGCACCCGTTCTACCTCGCCACCCAGTCGCATCCGGAGTTTCTGAGCAAGCCCAACGCGCCGCACCCGCTCTTCCGGGGCTTCATCGCCGCCGCCCACCAGCGGATGCACAACAAACCGCTCTGAGTCGGAGCGCGGACGCCCACGTCCGCGACATGGCCCGAACGTGGGCGTCCAAGCCCGGGTGCCGCACTCTCCGCAGTGGCGTTCCGCCTGCGTCGCGCTATGCTCGCCCGCGTGAACACCGTGAAGTCGCTTCGCCTCCTGATTTTCGCCTCCGTCTGCGCCGCCGTCGCCTCAGCCCACGGTGCCGCGCCCCCCGCCGCCACTGGCCTCGCTGCCATCCGTGTGCCGGAGGGTTTCCAAGTGGAACTCGCCGCCGGTCCCGACCTCGCGCCCTACGCGATGTTTGGCGCGCTGGACGAACGGGGCCGCCTCTTCCTCGCTGAGTCGTCCGGCAAGAACATCCGGGGCCTGGCGATGTCGCAGGCGCCCGAGTGCCGCATCCGCCGGGTGGAGGACACGGATGGCGATGGTGTGTTTGACCAGAGCACGATCTTCGTGGACCGCGTGGGCATCCCGATGGGCGTGCTGTGGCATGACGGCGCGCTGTTCGTCGCGTCGCCGCCGGAGCTGCTGCGCTTCGATGACGTGGACGGTGACGGGCGGGCGGACTCGCGCACGGTGCTCTTGAGCGGTTGGAACGTGCGGGGCACCGCCAGCCTGCACGGGCCGTTCCTCGGGCCGGACGGCTGGCTGTATCTCACGGATGGCCGGCACGGCTTCGACATCAAGACGAAGGAGGGCACGAACTTGAAGGGCCTCGCCTCGCGCATCTGGCGCGTGCGACCCGACGGCACGCAGCTCCACTCGTTTGCCGGCGGCGGCTTTGACAATCCCATCGAAGTCGTCTGGACGTCCGCCGGCGAGATGGTCGGCACGATGACTTACTTCGTGAACCCGCAGCACGGCCAGCGCGACGCGCTCATGCACTTCCTCCACGGCGGCGTTTATAGCAAATGGCACGAGAGCATCGCCGAGTTCAAGCTGACCGGCGACCTGATGGGGCCGATGACGAAGTTCGCGCGCATCGCGCCCGCCGGGCTGATGCGCTATCGCGGCACGTCCTTCGGGCCGGAGTTTCGCGGCAACCTGTTTAGCGCGCAGTTCAACCCGCACCGCGTGCAGCGCCACGTCGTCGCGCGGCACGGCGCGACGTTCACCACGGAGGACTCGGACTTCCTCGTCTCCAGCGATCCCGACTTCCACCCGTGCGACGTGCTGGAGGACGCCGACGGCAGCCTGCTCGTGGTGGACACGGGCGGCTGGTATGTGGACCAGTGCCCGCTCTCGCGCATCAGCAAGCCGGAGTTCAAGGGCGGCATCTACCGCGTGCGCCGCGCGGACGCGCCGAAGGTCAACGACCCGCGCGGCGTGGCGTTGAACTGGAAGCAGCTCGCGCCTGTCGCGCTGGTGAAGCTGCTCGAAGACCCGCGCCCGTTCGTCGTGGACCGCGCGGTGGAAGCGCTGGTGAAGAAGGGCGAGGCCGCCGTCGCGCCGCTCGCGGAGCTTCGCCGCAAGTCTTTCAACTCAGACGCGAGGTGCGCGGCCGTGTGGTGCTTGTTCCGTATCGGCGCGGTGAAAGCACAGGCCGAGATCCGCGCGGCGCTGGCCGACGTTGTGCCGGACGTTCGCATAGCCGCCGCCCAGGCTGCGGGGTTGGCCGGCGACCCCGAGGCGCTCGACGCCTTGCACGCGATGCTCCGGCAAGACCAGCCGCCCGTCCGCCGCGAGGCCGCGACCGCGCTGGGCCGCATCGGCGACAAGCGCAGCAACGGTCTGCTCGTCACCGCCGCCGCGCGCGCCGCCGACCGCTTCGAGGAGCACGCCCTCACCTACGCGCTCATCCAGAACTTCTCCCGCCTGACAAACCAGAACGCCGGCGCCGCGTCGGCGCAGTTGCCCAACCTGCATCCGCGCAGCGCCCGGACCGCGCTCATCGCCTTCGACCAGATGGACGGCAGCCGGCTCGTGATGGAGCACGTCGCGCCGCTGCTGCGGAGCCGGGACGCCGCCTTGCGCCGCGCCGCGCTGTGGGTTTTCTCCCGGCACGCGGACTGGGCGCCGGGCGTGCGGGACTATTTGAAGTCGCGGCTCAAGGCGGACAAGTGGGAGCCGGGCGAGGAGGAGCTGCTGCGCGAAACCCTGCTGAACTTCGCGGCGGACGCCGGCTTGCAGGGCATCCTCGCCGTCGCGCTCAACACGCCGGAGACAAAGGAGGAGCGCCGCCTGTTCCTGCTCGACGTGCTGGAGCGCAGCCCGGTGAAGAAATTTCCCGAGCAATGGAACCAGGTCTTGCGCGCCCTGCTGGAAGGGCAGGGCAATGCGCTTCGGCTGCGGGCGCTGGCCGTCCTGCGGGCGCGGGGGCTGGCGGAGTTCGATGGCCAGTTGCGCCGCCTTGCCGCCGCGCCGACCGAGCCGAAACCGGTGCGGCTCGCCGCCATCGGCGTGCTGGCCTCGCGCACCATTCCGCTGGCGACGAATCATTTCGACTTCCTCGTGGAAAGCGCCGGCGGCAAGGACTACGCGGCGCGCAGCAGCGCGGCCCAAGTGCTGGGCAGGGCGAAGTTGAGCGACGCGCAGCAGGCGAAGCTGGCGGAGTCGCTGCTGCCAGCGGCGGACAGCGTGACGTTGCTCGCGCTGGTGGAGGCCCATCGCGGCGGCAAAGGCGAGGCGGCGGGCCGGGCGTTCGTTGCCGCGCTGGAGCGGAACAAGGCGGCGGCGGATGTGTTGAGCGCGACGCTGCTTGGTGAGCTGCTCGCCAGCCACCCGGAGTCCGTGCGCGCCGCCGCGAAGCCGTTGCTGGGCCGCATCGAGGCGCGGCAGGCCGAGCGCATCAGGCGGCTGGCGGAGTTGGAGCCGTTGCTCTCCGGCGGCGATGTCGGGCGTGGACGCGCGGTGTTCTACGGCCAGAAGTCGCAGTGCTCGGCGTGCCACGCCATCGGCAGGGAAGGTGGCGCGCTGGGGCCGGACCTGACTTCCATCGGCGCGATCCGCTCCGGGCGCGACATTCTCGAAGCCATAGTTTTCCCCAGCGCCAGCTTCGTTCCCGGCTACGAACCGATGCGTGTGGAGACGAAGGACGATGTCATCACCGGAAACATCGTGCGCGAGGACAGCAGCGCCGTGGTGGTGAAGCTCAACGCCGCGCTGGAGCAGCGCATTCCGCGCGGCGACATCAAGAGCATCACGCCGGGTGCGGTGTCCGTGATGGCGGAAGGGCTGACGGCGGGGCTGACGAAGGACGAGTTGCTCGACCTGCTGGCGTTCCTTCAGGCGCAGAATGGAGAGCAGTGGTTGCTGCCGCAGCGGAGGGGAAAGTGATTAGTAATTAGTGCTCAGTCAAAACTGGCCGCGCTTGGCTGACGTGACTCATTACTAATCACTAATTACTTCTTTTTCAGCGCCGCCTTCGTCGCCGCCTGCAACTCGTCCAAGTCCGGCTTCAGCTCCTCCTTCGTCTCCCGGTTCATGCGGTCAATGAAGAGGATGCCGTGGAGGTGGTCGGTCTCGTGCTGGATGCAGCGCGCGAGCAAGCCGCCGCAGCGGAAGGCCAGCGCCTCGCCCTTCTCGTTCGTCGCCGTCACGTCCACGGACTCGGGGCGCTCAATCTCACCGTAGAGTTTCGGGAAGCTCAGACAGCCCTCCGAGCCGGCCTCGGGTGCGCCGACAGCCTTCACGACCGGGTTGAGCAGCACGAGCGGCATGATGGAATTCGGGTCGGCGGGCTTTCCGTCCAGCTCCAACGTGGAGGGACGGTCCTCGATGGGCCGGATGTCAATCACCGTGAGTTGAAGCGCGTGGCCGACCTGCTGCGCGGCGAGGCCGACGCCGTGGTGGGCCTCCATCGTCTCGAACATGTCGGCGATGAGCTGGTGGATTTCCGGAGTGACCTCGGTGACGGGCACGCCTTTCTTGCGGAGCACGGGATCGCCGTATTTGTGGACGGGGAGTTTCATGTGACAGGTGACAAGTGGCAGGTGACAGGGGTTAGTTCGTCAGCGCTTGGCGGCCAGTTTGCGTTCGGCAGTCAGAATGGTTTTGGTGAGGCCGCCGATGACTTGGTTAAGGGCGGAAGTGCGCTCTGCGAGAACTTCAGCGGGCAGGAGACGGGCGCAGCGTTCGTAGCGGCCCCGGCTCTCGCGGGCGGAGCCGCGGGCGATGCAGAGATATTGAGGCCACTCCTTGCCGAAGCCGCGTCCGTAGCCCTCCTCGATGTTCGCGCAGATGGAGTCGAGGCTGCGCGCCTGCTGGCGGACCAGCTCGCGACCGCGAACATCCCGGCCTAGAATCTCGGAGTCGTCCCAGAAGGCGTCGAACAACTGCCGCGCCGTCAGATAGACGCGGTAGTTCCCAAGACTGTCGGTCGAGTTGGCTTTGCCATCCATGCTCTCGTTGCGTTGGAATGAGCTTTGTGTCCTGACGAACACTTGTCACCTGCCACCTGTCACTTGTCACCTCAATCCATTTTCACCCCGGCGATCTGGAGGATGCGGTCGAGGTCGTCGTCGTTGAAGAAGCGGATTTCCACCGCGCCTTTGCCCTTGCGGTAGCGGAGCGCGACCTTGGTGGCGAAACGCTCCTGAAGTTTTGATTCAAGGCTGGCGACATGGACATCGCGCGGGGCGGCGGGCTTGCCGCCGCTCGCGGACTTCGTCGGAGCCTGGGTGCTGGACTGCTGGAGGCGGGCGACGAGGTCCTCGGTCTGGCGGACGTTGAGGCCGTCCTTGAGCACGCGCTCGGCGGCGAGCTTCTGCTCCGCCGCGCCGGTCAAACCGAGAATCACCTTCGCGTGGCCGACGGAGAGCTGGCCGTGACGGAGGTAGCCTTGGAGTTCGGGCGCGAGCTTGAGCAGGCGCAGCGCGTTGGCGACGACGGCGCGGCTCTTGCCGACCTTGGTGGCGGCGGTTTCCTGCGTGAGCTGGAACTGCTCAATGAGCTGCGCGTAGCCGAGGGCTTCCTCGATGGGGTTGAGGTTCTCGCGCTGGAGGTTTTCGATGAGCGCGAGTTCGAGCACGGCGCGGTCGTCGGCCTCGCGGACGATGATCGGGACTTCCTTGAGGCCCGCCAATTGCGCCGCCCGCCAGCGGCGCTCGCCGGCGATGAGTTCGAAGCCATCGCCGCGCGGGCGGACGATGAGCGGCGAGATGATGCCCTGGGCCTTGATGGATTCGGCCAGCTCGGCGATGGCGTCGGCGGCAAAATCCTTGCGCGGCTGAAAGGCGCACGGGCGCACGCTCGCCACGGCGACCGTGCGGACACGCTCACCGGGAGCGGGCGGCGGGACCACCGGCGCGGCTGGCGCCGGCGCGCTGGAGGGAGCCAACGGTGCGGGTGAGGGAGCAGGCCTGGCAGCGACGGCTCCACCCCCCAGCAACGCGCTCAGGCCGCGTCCCAAAGCAGGTTTCGACATGGCGGTGAGAGTGGAAAAGCGCGGCGGGGTTGTCGAGCGGGTTTCCAGTCCGCCAATGCGCTTTACTTGGCCGAGGACGGGACTTAGAAGAACACGCGCTTTCCGTGGACGGCCCGACGGCCGCCGGACGGCGCGGCATGGCTGACAAGACCATTTACATCGCGGGACATCGCGGGCTGGCGGGGAGCGCGCTGCTGCGCCTTTACTCGCGGCTGCCGGGCTGGCGGGTCATCACGCGCACGCACGCGGAGCTGGAGCTGAAGGACACCGCCGCCGTGCGCGCGTTCTTCGCGCAGGAACGGCCCACGCACGTCGTGCTCGCCGCCGCGAAGGTCGGCGGCATCAACGCCAACCGCCTGTTCCAGGTCGAGTTCCTTCTCGATAACCTGCGCATCCAGAACAACGTCCTCGAGGCCGCTGCGGACTTCGGCGTGGCGAAGCTCCTCTTCCTGGGCAGCTCGTGCGTGTATCCCAAGCACGCCCCGCAGCCGATCCATGAGGACGCGCTGCTCACCAGCCCGTTGGAGCCGACCAACGAGGGCTACGCGCTCGCCAAGATCGCCGGCCTGAAGCTGTGCGCCTTCTACCGCCGCCAGCACGGGCGCGACTTCATCAGCGCGATGCCGACCAATCTCTACGGGCCGAACGACAACTTCGACCTGGAGAAATCCCACGTCCTGCCCGCGCTCATCCGCAGGTTCCACGAGGCGAAGGTTTCCGCCGCGCCGACGGTGACGCTCTGGGGCACCGGCACGCCGCGCCGCGAGTTTCTCCATGCCGACGATTTCGCCGAGGCCTGCGCCGCGCTCATGGACCGCTACGAGTCCGACCAGCTCATCAACGTCGGCACCGGCGAGGACGAGACCATCCGCGAGCTGGCGGAGCTGATCCGCGACATCGTGGGCTATCGCGGCGAGATCGTCTGGGACGCCACGATGCCCGACGGCACGCCCCGCAAGCTCCTCGACGTGTCCCGCATCAACGCCCTGGGCTGGAAGGCCCGCATCCCGCTGGCCGACGGCATCCGCAGCACCTACGAGTGGTTCGTGCAGCATCGCGCCGGCAAGTAGCGGGCCGGCGCGGCTTGACACCGAAAAGAATTCGGCGTGGAGCGCGGCTGTGCTGCGGAGCATCAGCCGCAGCATGTGGCCTGCGACCGCGTGGTCGGCCTCGGCCAGCCGTGGTCGCTGCGGCTGGTCTGCGACACGGCCGCGCTCCCAGAATCGCGCTCCGGGAAAACCCTGAGCACCCGATGGGACTTTCGGCTCGCGGCGGCGGGCATTTTCAGGTTTGCTCCGGGGTGGTGTTCGTCCTTCGACAACTGGCCCGCGGGTTTGTTTTCCTCGTCCTCGCCGCCGCTTCGGCTGGCGCGGCGGACTTCGTGGAGTTCCGCTTCCGTGAGCCGCAGCCGGTCGCGTATCGCGTCGAGCTGCCCGCCGGTGCGCGGGTCACGGCGATGTTGCAGCCGGAACTGGCCGCCCGCCGGTCGGACGACGCCGCGCAAACGGTGGACCTCACCAGCCGTATTTCCCTGCGGCTGGCCGACGGCGTGGATGTCAACAAGCTCGTGGCCGGCACCAAGCTCGTCGTGGACCGTGTTTTCGCGCCGCAGTGGTTCATCCTGCAAGCCCCGGACGCGTGGACCGCCGCGCGCGAGGCCGAGCGGCTGGCAGCCTTGCCGGACGTGCTGGCCGCGCACCCGGTGCGGCGCTTCCCGATGCGCACCGCCGGGCCTTACGCCGCACGCTTCAACGATCGCCTCATCCCGAACCAATGGAACCTGGAGAACCGGGACATCACCGGCGCGCAACCGGGCGTGGACTTGAACGTGCGCGCCGCGTGGCCCTTTTCCCAGGGCAAGGGTGTGGTCGTTGCCATCGCGGACGAGGGCGTGGAGCTTGCACACCCTGATTTCGTGAATCCAGCCGCCGGGCAACCGCATTATAATTTCGAGAATCAGACCACCAACGGCAACCCGCTGCTGGCCTCGGACAACCACGGCACCGCCGTCGCCGGATACGCGGTTGCCCAGGGCAACAACGGCATCGGCATCAGCGGCGTGGCCCCGGCGGCGAGCCTCGCGAGCTGGAAGATGCTCGCGTCCACCGAGGAGCAAATCGGCCAGATGTTCCAATACCAGAGCAACGTGGTGAGCGTGCAGAATCACAGTTGGCTCAACAGTGGTTTCGGGCTGATCGGCAACAGCGCGATGGCGGAGACTGGCCTCTCCAATGCGCTGACTTTCGGGCGCGGTGGACGCGGCATCCTCATGACCCGCGCCGCCGGCAACGATCGTGACATCGCCGCCAACGCCAACGACCAGTCCTACACCGCCGACCCCCGCGTCATCACCGTGGCCGGCGTGCGCATCACCGGCCGCGTGGCCAGCTACAGCACGCCGGGCGCGTCCGTGCTCGTGGCCGCGCCGGTGGGGGACGATGTCATTGGCAGCATCATCCCCCCGACAGTGAATGCCCCCCCCACAACGGATCGCACCGGAACATCCTTCGGCTACAACCGAGTTCAGCCCCTCAACAACGATGACTCTGCGGACTACGCTTTCGACTCGTCCAGCCCGCACGGCACGTCCTTCGCCGCGCCGCAGATCGCCGGGCTGTGCGCGCTGCTGCTGGGGGCGAACACGAACCTCGCCATCCGCGACGTGCAGCAAATCCTCGCGCTCTCCGCGCGGCACTACGACCTCGCCGACCGTGACCTCGCGACCAACGGCGCGGGCCTGCGCGTCAGCCACAATCTCGGCTTCGGCGTGCCGGACGCGGGCCTGGCCGTGCGGCTCGCGCAGGTCTGGTCCAACCGCACGTCCGCCACGACGACCACGCTCGTCTCGAACGTGACGCAGGTGATTCCCGATGCCGGCTTCCTCGTGCGCGCGACCGGCGCGAATGTGCCTGTTGAGCTGGGAAGCATCGGAGGGTTGATGCCCGACGAAGGTCTGCACCCGGAGAAGGCTCCCGGTGAGAACCTCCGCCCCGACTCGCCTACCGCCAGCCTGCCGCTGGTCTTCGTCGGCCAGGCGAACAGCGCGCTGACCACTAACCTCACCGGCAAGGGCGCGCTCATCCAGCGGGGCGTTTCGACATTCAGCGAAAAAATCAAACGGGCGCAGGACGCTGGGGCCGCATTCGCGGTCATTTACGACAACATCGCGAGCACAAACCTCTTCAGCATGCAACTGACCGGCACCCTGCTGGCCATTCCCTCAATCTTCATTGGACTGACCAACGGTGAGGCGCTCGCCGCCGTCGCGCAGACCAACGCGAACCTGCGCGCCCAGCTCGAACTCGACGCCGCGCGCTACCCGTTCACAGTGACCAACGAGCTGAACTGCGAGCACGTTGGAGTGCGCGTGCAAACCACGCACAATTTCTGCGGCGACCTGCGCATCACCGTCACCTCGCCCGCTGGCACACGCAGCATCCTGCAGCGGTTCACCATTCCCACCAGCAGCTTGAACACGAACATCAGCGGCTCACCGCTGACGGACTGGACCTACTACAGCACGCATCACTTCTTCGAGGGCAGCGTCGGCACTTGGACGGTGCAGGTCAGCGATGAGGTAAAAGGAGGGCGGAGTGATACCGGCAGCGTGACGTCCCTCAGCCTCATCGTGAAAGGCGTTCCGATTCTCGACCTCGACCACGACGGGTTGGACGACAACTGGGAAACGGCACGCCTCGGCTCGCTCGCGTCTGGCCCGCTCGACGACCCGGACGGCGACGGCTTCAACAACGCGCGCGAGCAGGCCATTGGTTCGCATCCGAACGACCCGAATTCCCCCTTTCCGTTCGCGCTCGATGCCTCGGTGTGGAACCCCTCGCTCCGGTTGCTGCGCGTGAGCTGGCCGGCGGCGGCGGGCCGCGCCTACGAGCTGCGCGTGAACACCAACTCCGCCGGAGCCTTCACCACGCTCACCAACGTGACCGGGCGTTTCCCCGACGGTGAGGTTTTCCTGCCATACGGCGGCGGTCCACAGTTCTTCCAGCTCCGCGCGCCGTAAGGACGACGGGAGCGCAGGTGTCCAACCTGCGCGTTGAGAATGGGCATTATCGCGCAGGATGGACTCCCGCGCTCCGGTTACTGTTTGGGCTTCCAGTTGCGGACGAAGTCCACGCACTGCTTCACGTCCGGCACGGAATTGTCCCAGTTGTATTCGTATTCGATGGCGATGTTGCCCTCGAACTTCTGCCGGCGCAGCTCGGCGAGGATCGCGCCCATGTCCGTGACGCCGGTGCCGAAGATGGTGTCGTGCTGGTTCGGGCCGAGCGCGGCGCGCTCCTTCATGTGGACGCTCATGATGCGGCCCTCAAGAATCTTCACGCAGTCCAGCGCCTTCATGCCCGAGGTCTGCCAGTGCCCGAGGTCCGCGCACGCGCCGATGCGCCGGTCGCGCTTCGCCACCTGGTCGCGCACGAAGGTCGGATCCCAGACCTTGTAATTGGGGTCAATGACCTGGTTGCCCTGCGCGTCGCGCTCCTTCTTGAAGCGCTTCGCGTGCTGGTGGATGCCGACGCGGAGGTCGTATTCCTTCACCAGCTTCTCGATGAGGTCGAGGTTGTCCACGGACTCGGTGGTCACGCCGTAGAGGCCCATCGTCTTGGCGAACTCAAAGATCTTCCGCGCCGCCGCTTCGTCCTTGGGGATCGTGACGACGCCGTAGTTGGCCGCGCGGACACCGTGCTTCGCGAGCTTGGCCTTCACCTGGGCGATGACCTCGGGCGAGGCGTCGTGGTTCCACGGGTTCTTCCTGGCGAGCTTGTCCTCCTTGGTGAGGAACTGGCCGGGGTAAAACTCGATGATCTTCCCGCCGGCCTCGGCGGTCTTCTCGATGGCCTCGAAGACGGAGAAGCGGTTGAAGGTGTAGGCCTGGCAGCCGACGGCGAAGCCGTTGACCTTGGCGTCGGCGGGAATCGGCGCGGCGGGCGCGGGCAATGCGGCCAGCAAGGCGGCGGTGGCGAGGGCGAGGAACAAGCGATGCAGTTTCATGGTGAGGGTTCAGACCGGTCTGGCCGGCCAAGGATTCGCGGGATTACGGCGGGGCGGAAGCGACGGGTCAAGCCAGCATCTTCGGCACGACCTTGGCCCCCTCGAAGCCCGTGAGGCGAAAGTCGAGGCCTTGGAAGCGGTAGGTGAGCTTTTCGTGCTCGAAGCCGAACTGCTGGAGGATGGTCGCGTGCAGGTCGGGCACGCGCACCGGGTCGCGCACGATGCCCCAGCCGATTTCGTCCGTCTCGCCGATGACCTGGCCGCCCTTGATGCCGCCGCCGGCCAGCCACATCGAGAAGGCGAACGGGTGATGGTCGCGACCAGTGACGTTCGCGGAGCCGCCGCGATTTTCGCCGAGCGGCGTGCGGCCGAACTCGCTCGCCCAGATGACCATCGTGTCATCGAGCATCCCGCGCTGCTTGAGGTCGCGCACGAGCGCGGCGATGGGCTGGTCCGCCATGCCGGCGCAGAAGGGGAGTTCCTGGTTGATGTTGCTGTGATGGTCCCACGACGCGTGCAGGAGCGTGACGAAGCGCACGCCGCGCTCGACCATGCGCCGCGCGAGCAGGCAGTTGCGCGAGAAGGTCGAGTAAGTCTCCGGCCCGCCGCCGCGTCCGCCGGGGTTTTCGCGGGACTTCCGCCCGACGCCGTAGAGGTCGAGCGTGGCCTGCGATTCCTTGCTCAAGTCCATCAGCTCCGGCGTCGCGGCCTGCATCCGGCCGGCGAGTTCATACGCGCCGATGCGCGAGGCGATTTCCGGGTCGGCGACGTGCTTGTGCCGGAGGCGGTTCAAGTCGCCGATGGCGTCGAGGCCGAGGTGCTGCATTTCGTCGGTGAAGCCCGGCGGGTTGCCGAGGTTAAGCACGGGGTCGCCCTGGTTGCGGAAGAGCACGCCCGCGTAAGTGCTCGGGAGGAAGCCGCTGGTCCACGCGCTCGCACCGGCGCTGCTGCCGCGCCCCGCGTGCAGGACCACGTAGGCCGGCAAGTCGCGCGACTCGTTGCCGAGGCCGTAGGTGAGCCACGAGCCGAGCGTCGGGCGGCCGAACAGGGGCGAGCCGCAGTTCATCATGAGCTGGCCGGGATGGTGGTTGAACTGCGTCGTGTTCATCGAGCGCACCAGGCAGATGTCGTCCGCGATGGAGCCGAGGTGCGGGAGCAGGTCGCTCAACTCGGTGCCGCACTGGCCGTGCTTCGTGAACTTGCGCGGGCTGCCCATGAGCCGCACACCCTCCTTCTTGATGAACGCAAAACGCACCTTCTCCAGCATCTCGTCCGGCAGCTTCTGGCCGTTCATCTCGTTCAGCTTCGGCTTCGGGTCGTAGAGGTCAATGTGGCTGGGCGCGCCCTCGAAGTAGATAAGGATGCAGTTCTTCGCGCGCGGCGTGAAATGCGACGCGCGCGGCGCAAGCGGGTCGGCGGAGGGCAGGGCGTAACCCTTCTCCGCCAGCAGCGACGCGAGCGCGAGCGTGCCCATGCCGGTGCTGGCGAGGAAGTCGCGGCGGGTGAGGTTGGCGATGTCGGAGGGGGACATTTCAGGTCGCAAGTTCATGGCTAATCGCGCGTGAAGAATTCATCCAGGTTCAGCATCACCCGGCCCAGCGCGACGAGCGTGGCTTTCTCGGCCACCTCGGACGCGGCCTTGGCTGCGCCAGCGATCTTTGCCGCGCCGTCGGCGTTTGCCTGCGCGAGCTTGAGCTGGGCTTCATAGAGTTTCAGCAGGCGGGCCAGTTCTTCCGCGCTCGGCGGACGGGCCAGCGCGCGCTCGAAGCCGTGGCGGATGCGCGCGGCGGCATCGGCGGTGGGCACCTCGGCCATGCGCGCGCCAAGCTGCTGCGCGCACTCGAAGAAGACCGGGTCGTTCAGCAGCGTGAGCGCCTGGAGCGGCGTGTTGCTGCGCTCGCGGCGGGCGCAGGTGGAGTTTGAGTCGGGCGCGTCGAAGGTCATCAGCATCGGATACGGCACGGTGCGTTGGAAAAAGATGTAGAGGCCGCGCCGGTTCTTCTCGTCGCCCTTGCTCTCGGTCCACTTCACGGAGTTCGCGTAGCCGAGCGCGGCGATGTCCGCCGGCAGCGGCGGGCGGATGCTCGGGCCGCCGACCTTCGGGTTCAGCAGGCCGCTCGCGGCAAGGTAGGCGTCACGCACGGTCTCGGCTTCGAGGCGCAGGCGGTTCTGGCGGGCGAGCAACAGGTTGTTCGGGTCGCGCTCCTGAAGTTCGGGGCGGTTGACGGAAGCCTGCTTGTAAGTTGCGCTCGTGACGATGGACTTGATAAGCGCCTTGCGGCTCCAACCGAGACGCGGGAACTCCGAGGCCAGCCAGTCGAGCAGTTCCGGGTGCGTGGGCTTTTCGCCCTGCTTGCCGAAGTCCTCGACCGTGGCGACGAGGCCGCGGCCGAAGAGGTTTTTCCAGACGTGATTCACCGAGACGCGCGCGGTGAGCGGGTTCTCCGGGGCGAAGAGCCACTGCGCGAGGTCAAGGCGGTCGGGCTGCGCGGCGCGCGGCTTGAGCGGGTGCAGCACGGCGGGCACGGTGGCGCGGACCTCGGTGCCCTTGTCGAGGAAGTTGCCGCGCACATGGATGAAGGTCTTGCGCACGCCCGGCTCCTCGGCGAGCACGGCGGCGGTGGTGGCGGGCGCGGCGGGGGCCTTCTTCGCGTGGTCGTCCAGCGCGGCTTTCAGCTTCTTGCCCTGCTCGTCCACTTGCTCGCGGAAGAACTTGGCGAGTGCTTCGGTCTGCTTCGCCGTGCGTTGGTCAGGCTTCGCGGCAAGCGCGGCAGCGACGGCGTCGGGCGTGAAGTCCGGCTTGAGCGGTCCTCCCGCGTCCGTGGCAGCGAGGCGGAACTGGCCGAGGAGGTAAGTCTCCTTGTATTGGTGATCCAGCGTGAAGACGAGCCGTGCGCCCTCGGGCACGTCGAGCGGCGACTTCAACTCGAAGACGGCGACGTGGGACTTCTGCTGCTGCGGCGCGACAGCCCAGCCGGACGTGTCCTCGCCCTTGAGCGCGTTCTCGACGGAAAAGTTCTTCTGCGTGAAGTCCGCCTTCGCGTTGTGCAGCTCCAGTTCCTTCCCCTCAAACTGGCCGGGCACGAACAGCTTCACGGCGAACCTGGTCAGCACGAAGTTGCCGTCCTTTGAGCGGCCCGCGCCTTTCTTCGGGTCGGGGTCGTCAATCGCCTCCAGCCGGAAGCCGGTGAGCCGCTTGAGCGCAATCTTGGCTTCGACCGTGTAAGTGTCCTTCGCCGGGACCGCGCCGCCGGCGGTGATGACGGCTTCCTTGTCGGCCTTGAGCGTCGTGCCGTTCTTGGCGGCGAGCTTGTCAGGCGTGAGCGCGCGCCAAGGCACGGCGTCGAGGGAGGCGGTCTTGAGCCACGCGGCGAGCTTGGGCGGCAGGCCGGTCACGGTGTAGGAGTCGAGCGCGGACTCAAGCTGCTTGGCTTCGGTCTCATGGATTCGCTTCGCCTTCTCGTAGGCGGCCTGCTCGTCCGCCGTGGGTGCGGGGATGGCCTTCTCGTTCGCGTTGTTGAAGAAGGCGAAGAGCGAATAAAACTCGCGCTGCGTGAACGGGTCGTATTTGTGCGAGTGGCATTCGCAGCAGCCCATCGTCGAGCCAAGCCAGACCGTCGCGGTGGTCGTCACGCGGTCCACGACGGCCTTGCAGCGGAACTCCTCCTGGTCGGTGCCGCCCTCGGTGTTCGTGAGCGTCTGGCGGTGGAAGCCGGTGGCGACCTTCTGCGCGTGCGTGGCGTTTGGCAGCAAATCGCCCGCGAGCTGCTGGATGCTGAACTGGTCGAAGGGCAGGTCGCTGTTGATGGCCGCGATGACCCAGTCGCGGTAGGTGTAGGCGAACGGGCGCGGGCGGTCCTTCTCGTAGCCGTCGCTGTCCGCGTAGCGCGCGAGGTCGAGCCAGTGGCGCGCCCAGCGCTCGCCGAAATGCGGCGAGGCGAGCAGGCGGTCCACGAGCTTCTCGTAGGCGTCCGGCGACTTGTCATTCACGAAGGCGCGGACTTCCTCCGGCCTGGGCGGCAGGCCGAGCAGGTCGAGCGAGAGGCGGCGGATGAGCGTGGGGCGGTCCGCCTCCGGCGATGGCGTGAGTTTTTCCTTCGCGAGGCGGGCGCGGATGAAGGCGTCAATCGGGTGAGCGGAGTGTTGGAGAGTTGGAGTGTTGGAGCGCTGGTTTCCATTACTCCCTTTCCTCACCGCTCCATCACTCCCTCTGAGTTGCGGCACCGCCGGCCGCTTCACGGGCTGATACGCCCAGTGGTCGGACTTCTTCTCCGCGAGCTTCCCATCGTCGGGCCAGTTCGCGCCGGCATCAATCCATGCGCGGACCTTGCCGATCTCGGCGGGCGTGAGCGGCTTCTCCTTCGGCGGCATGATGCCGCTCTCCCCGAGGCCCGCGAGCGCGTGGACCAGCCGGCTCTCCGCGCTCTTGCCGGGGAGGAAGACCTTCCCGTTGTCGCCGCCTTCGAGCGCGGCGGCCTTGATGTCGAGGCGCAGCCCGCCCTTCTGCTTCTCCGCGCCGTGGCAGGAGTAACACTTCGCGGCGAAGAGCGGCTGGATGTCGCGCGCGAAATCCACCGGGCCGCTCGCGGCAGGCGGGAGCTTGCTCAGGTCGAGCGGGGCCTTCTTTGGTTCCGCCGCCGCGAGCGACAGGGCGGTGGCCGTCAGAAGGGCGAGAAGTTTTGCGTGCGTTGCCATGCTGGTTTTGTCGGGCCGTTGGACGTGCGGTGCGGCTGGTTTGTTTCAGCGGAGAATCGCTGCCGGCCGCCGCGCCCCTCCGCTCTGGCCGGCCAAGGGGAAGGCGTTGCCGCGCGGCAGGCCGCAACCGCAAACCTTGGGACGACCTCGATTTTTGCTCGTTCCCCGCCGCCGCCCGCGCTACGAATCCGCCATGCACCACGGTGAAATCTGCGGCCGTCACTTCGCCAGCGGCCAGCCGCTGCGCGTGAAGTGGAACGACGGCCTCGTAACGGAAGTCGGCCCGGCCACCGGCGATGCGGGCGGCGTCTGGCTTGCGCCGACACTCTTCGACCTGCAAATCAACGGCTACGGCGGCGTGGACTTCCAGCGCGACGACCATCTCACCGAGGAGAAGCTCCTTTCCGCCGCGCGCCAGATGCGCCGCGACGGCTGCGGCCGCTTCTTCTTCACGCTCATCACCGACGAGTGGCCGAAACTCATGGCCCGCGTGCGCCAGGCGAAGGCCGTTCGCGACGCGAACCCCGAACTCCGTGCCGCGCTCGCCGGCTGGCACATCGAAGGCCCGTTCCTCTCGCCGGAGGTCGGCTTCAAGGGCGCGCACAATCCCGCCGTGATGCGCGACGCGACCGAGGCCGACCTCCGCGAGCTGCGCGCCGTGACCGGCAGCGACCCCGTGCTGCTCACGCTCGCGCCGGAGCGGGGCGGCTCGCTGGAGGCCATCCGCTGCGCCCTGTCGCTCGGCATCGTCGTGAGCCTCGGCCACACGAACGCCTCCGCCGACACCATCCGCGCCGCCGTCGCCGCCGGCGCGCGCGGCTTCACGCATCTCGGCAACGGCATTCCGCAGCAGCTCGACCGGCACGACAACATCCTCTGGCGTGTCTTCGACACGCCGGGCCTCATGCCCAGCCTCATCCCGGACACGCACCACGTTTCGCCCATCCTCTTCCGGCACATGCACCGCGCGCTGCCGCCGGAGCGGATTTACTACACGACCGATGCGATGTCCGCCGCTGGCGCTCCGCCGGGCCGCTACACGATTGGGACGATTGAACTCGAAGTCGGCGCGGACCAGATCGTGCGCCAGCCGGGCAAGCCGAACTTCGCCGGCTCCGCGCTGAAGCCGGTTGACGGCATCACGCGCGCGGCGCAGATGCTCGGCAAATCCTGGCGTGAAGTCTGGCCGCACTTCTCCCAGCGCCCGGCGGAACTCATGGGCCTGCGCAATGAAATCGCCGCCGGCCAGCCGGCGGATTTTTGCATGGTGAAGGAGGATCAGGCCGGCACGCTGGTTTCGGCGCGGATTCCTTGAGCGGGACGGCGTGGTGCTGTTCGCGCCCGGTTTCGCTTACACCCGCTTGTGGCTGCCGTCGCAGTGCGCGCCGTTCTGCGAATGCTTGCACATGCACCACGCGACCTGCTTTGCCTCGGTGATTTCCACTTCCTTCGGGCTGAACTCCGTGCCTTTGTGCGAGCCATCGCAGAACGGCTGCGTCTTCGAGAGGCCACAGGCGCACCACCAGTAGGTGCCGGGTTCGACTTTTTGCACGAGGGGAGAACGCTGGCAGATGTTGGGCTGGCTCATGCGGAGAGCGTGGTGCTTCCCGGCCCGGCAATCAAGGCTGCTGCGCCCGCTTGAGCGCCGCGTCGTTCAAGTCCAGCCGGTAGAGAATCTGGTTGTAGTCGTAGCGCGGCGTGGGCGTGGGCTGGTTCGCGAACTGCATCGTGTAGGTGCCCTCGAAGAACAGGTGCGGCGAGTCCGCCGGCGCGAACTCGATGTGCAGGCGCGGGTTGTAGAACGTGTAGTTGTCGTGGCTCAACACCTTCACCGCCGTGCCCCACGGGCCGGTCGGCGCGTCCGCCTCCGCATACCACAGTTCGCCGAAGGCCGACGGCTTGCCGAACGCCTGCATGAAGACCGTCACCCACCGCTTGCGCCACGGATGCCACGCGATGGAACCGCTGTGCGGCTTCACCGTCTCGCCGTTGCTGCCGGTCAGGCTCGGCTGCGGCTTCAACACTTCCCAAGTCTTCGCGTCCTGCCACGCCTCGAACGTCGCCGGGCAGCGCAGCGTGGGAAAGGGGTTGCCGAAGAGCAGCCACTCCTTGCCCGCCGCGTCCTTCCATGACACCGGATGACCTTCGGGAATGGGCGGGGCTTTGGGCGCGGCGTCGGACTTCGTCCAGACCGTCTTCAGCTTCTCGAAAATGTTCTTCTCCTCATTCCACGTCGCGAGGCTCCACTCGTAAGCTTCAAGCGGCGGCTTGATTTTCATGCAGGCGCAGACGAGGCGCGGCGTGCCCGTCTTGTCTGGCAGGCTGGCGAGGCCCGTCACCCACGTCGGCCCCTTGCCCGGCATCGGCGCGATGCCGCGTGGCGCGCCCGTCTCGTTGGTGAAGTAGTTCAGCCGCAGGTAGAGCGAAGGGTAAGGCGTGCGCAAGGGGGAAACCTCCGTGGTCGCGCCGGTGCCGTCAAAGATGCCGAGCGGGTATTTGGCGAGCGTCGTGTCGCCCCAAAACCAGAAGAGCTTCCCGCGATGCACGGCGTTCTGCACCGAGTCCTGCCCCACGATGCCGGACTCCGGCCAGTCGCGGGGCAGGCCGATTTTCTGGCTCTCCGCGAACTGCCCCGCGCCCGTCAGCCGGCCCATCCGGCGCGCGATGCTCGTCCGCTGCAACGCCACCGTGAGCAGTTTGCCTGGCTCCGGCCGCAGGCGCACTCCGCGCATCCCGAAGCCATCGGCCTTCACCTCGTAGCCATCCGCCTTCACATCAAACCACGTCTCGCGTCCCATCAACTCCGGCAGGTCGAAGGCGATGTTGCCGGAGTTGTCCGACACAAACCGCGCGTGATGCGTGGTGCGCAGCTCCACGAGCGGCGCCGGCCAGCCCGTGCGCTCCTCGACGATCTGAATCCAGCAGGCGCGCGCCGCCGGCGTGGTCTGGGCCGGGAGCGGGAGGGCGGCACTGATGAGCAACGCGGCGGCCAATCCGCAGCGGGGCAATCCAAGGAGGCGCATGGCCGACTTTTTCGGATGCCGGCCGGAAAGTCAAAAGCCGCGCGACGCGCGCCTTACTTCTTCCCCGTCCCCACCGGCGCGCCGGACATGAAGTAGGCGAAGAGGTCCTTCACCTGCTGTTCGCTCAAGGCGTCGAGCAGGCCCTCGGGCATGAGGGAGGTGTGGCTGGCCTGCATGGTCTTCACGTCGGTGCGGGCCAGCGAGTGCTTGTTGCCGGCGATGTCCAGCACCACGACGTGCTGGCCGTTGATCTCCGTGATGAGGCCGCCGAACGCCTGCCCGTCGTGGGTCTCGATGTTGAATCCGATGAACTCCTCGCGGATGGCGAGGCTCGGGTCCACGATGGCGGGCAGGATGAAGTCGAGGTTGTCGCGCTCGTAACCGGTGAGGTCGGGGCCGATCTTGCCGCCCTCCTTGTTGAGCGTGTGGCAGACGGCGCAGGCGAGCTTGAAGACTTCGCGGCCCGCCTTCTCATCACCTTTGCCGCTGGCGAGGAGCTTCTTCACCTTCGCGATCTGCGCCTCCTTCTCCTCGCTCGTCTTGTTGAGACGGCCCCAGTGCTTCTTGATGAGTGCGTCGCTCGCGGTGTCCTTGAACGCGGTGATGGCGAGCAGGTTCGCGATGGAAATTTGTTCCTTCTTGAGCTGGCCTTCGTCCACGGCGGCGAGGAGGCGGCGCGACCAGTCGGGCCGGCTGGCGAGCGCGGCTTGGGCGGTGTCGCGGAGCTTGCCGGTGAAGCCGGGGTAAAGGTCGAGCAGCTCGCGCGCGATGTCCGGCGAGGCGAAGCGCTGGAGGGCGTTGACCAAATCAAGGCGGAGCGCGGCGCTCTTCTCGAAACGAAGCAGCTTGAGAAAGGTCGGCACGGCGGCTTCAACCCGGCGCTCGGCCAGGAGCGTGATGGTCTTGCGCCGGTCGGCCTCGGGGACTTTCGGGTCGCTGATGCGCGCGAGCGCGGCCTGCGCGGCGGGCGCGTGGCCGAGGCGCACGGCGAAGCTGATGAGCGTGGGCGTGGGCGGGCGGCTGGCCCAGAGATCAGCGACGCGCTTCTGCAAGGCGGCGGGGACGGATTTCACCGGGTCGCCTTGCAAGCCGGCTTCCATGCCTTTGATGAGTTCGTCCGCGTCGGCGGGCGAGGGTGCGAGGGCGAAGAGCTTCGCGGCGGTTTCGAGATTCGCGTCCGTGCGCTCGGTGGTGAAGCGTTGGCCGAGGCGCGCGATGATGAACTTCTGCACGATGGGCGCATGCCAGAACGTGCTGTCCTCCAGCATCCGCAGAATCGCGTCACGGTCGGTGGCGCACTTGCTCTCGATGGCCCACCAGAGCAGGAGGGGGACGTGCTTGTCGGTCACGTCCTCGCTGTGCAGGAGCAGCTCGCGCGTGATGGGCAGGGCGTCCTTGCCGGCGAGGCGCGTGACGCTGCTGGCGAGCTGCGCGCGGACTTCGGCGGCGGGTTCGGACTTGGCGGTGGTGAGCAGGGCGGTCTGCTGCTGTGGCGTGACGCGCTTGCGGTCACCGAGCAGGCGGATGGTCCAGTAGCGGATCATCTCGTTCGGGTGCTTCAGCGTTTGCAGGGCGAAGGCGTCATCGAAGCCGCCGCTGGCGTTCACGGCCCAGAAGGCTTCGAGCGTCACTTGGTTGTAGTTCTCAGGACGAATATCGTCAGAAAGTTTGCGTTGATAAGCAGGTGTCGATTGCCCGCTGATAACGGTCTTCAGGGGGGCGGGAGGCAAGGCGACAATTCGCTTCAACTCTGGCAGCAGGCTCTTGTCCCCACGGTCCCACAGCACGCGCAGTGCGGTTTGGCGATGCCACTTGTTCGCGTGCGAAAGGAGTTTGATGAGTTCGTCGCTGGAGAGCTTGACGAAATCCATTTTGGCCCAGCCCACCTTCGCGCCCGCAGCAGAGAGGCGATAGATGCGCCCCGACTCCTTGTCCCAAGTGTCGCGCGGGTCGAGGTGGCTGAGGCGGCTGTCGCACCAGTCGGCGAAGTAAATCGCGCCGTCGGGACCGGTCTTCATGTCCACGGGACGGAACCAGCGGTTGCTGGAGAGCACGCTGGTCTCGATGTCGGCGGTCTGGAAGCTCGACGTGTCGCGCGCGACCTTGCTCGCCATCACGCGGCTCGTGAGCGCCATGCCGACGACGATGTGGCCCTCGTATTGCGGAATCGCGCCGCCCTCGTAGTAGAGCATCGCCTGCGGGAAGCGCGGCTCGTAGCCCTTGTGCGCCATGTGCTCGAACCAGCCGAAGCGATACGGGCTCATCGCGGGGCCGTGCTTGGACCAGCCCTTGATGTAGAGCGCGCCCTGCGCGTAGTGCAGGCCGCGCGTCTGGCCGTAGTTCGAGCCGGAGAAGACGCGGCCCTGCGCATCGAACTCGATGGAAAACGTGTTGCCACCGCCCTCGGCGAAGACCTCGAAGTCGCCGGTCACGGGATGGTAGCGCCAGATGGCCTGGCCGAGGAATTTCACGCCCTTGATGTCCGCCGTGCAGGTGCTGCCGTGCGCGCCGTAGAGCCAGCCGTCCGGCCCCCACGCGAGCGAGTTCGCGCCGCTGTGCGTGTCTTCGAGGCCGAAGCCGGAGAGCTTCACCTCGGGCGGGCCGTCGGGGATGTCGTCGCGGTTTTTGTCCGGGTAGAAGAGCAGGTAGGGCGGGTTCAACACCCACACGCCGCCGCGTCCCGTGACGACGCTGCGGGCGATGTTCAGGTCAGAGACGAAGTCCTTGGCCTTGTCGAAGGTGCCGTCGCCGTTGGTGTCCTCCAGAATCGTGATGCGGTCCTTGCCCTTGAAGTGGTTCGGCGGCGGAGGCGGCACCTTGTCGTAAACTGCGCGGAGGTATTGGTCATACTTCGTGACCTTCAGGCCGGCGGGGAACGGATACTGGAGATATTGCACGACCCACAGGCGGCCCCGGTCGTCGAAGTGCAGGTTCAGCGGCTGGCGCACCATCGGCTCCGTCGCGGCGAGGTCCCAGCGCAGGCCGGGGGCGACATTAAACTGCTTGAGCGACTCGGCAGGCGTGGGCTTCGCGGAGCCGTCCTGGAGCATCCCGCCGCCCTTGAAGCGCTTCACGAACTCGGCCATCTCGGGGGTGAAGCGCTGGTCCGGCGGCGCATCGGCGGCGCGGGGCGAGAGGATGGAGAAGAGAAGAGAGAGGATAGCGAAGACCGCGCGGCGGGAGCGGAAGAAAAGTTTCATGGGCAAGGTGCGCGTTGTGATACCGGCGTTCGACGCGGCGGGCAAGGCGGGTGTTCGCGGCAGGCGGAGCGCAGGTGTCCAACCTGCGCGTTGGTGATGACGCGGTGATCAAACCAAGGCACGCAGGTTGGACACCTGCGCTCCACGAAACGGGACTGCGCCGTCGCAGTCCAAGATGGGCGGCTGATTTTGTGGCGGCGTTTCAGAACGCAGCGTCCGGTGCCAGATGGATGACCGGCAGGATGCCTGTCCTACTTGGAAGGCGCGTCCTCGACCGGCTCCAGCTTCGCAATCGCGGCCATGAGCTGGTCGGCGATTTCCTGGTAAATCTCCTTCAGGCGCGGCTTCGTGCAGGTCTTGGCCTCCTCGCGCAGCGCTTTGAAATCCATCGGCACGCCATACTTCACCATCACGCGGCGCGGGCGGGGGAATTTCTGGTGCCGGCTCCACGCCTCGAACGTGCCGAAGACGCGCACGGGCACGACGGGCGCGTCGGACTTGATGACGGTCAGGCCCACGCCGCTGCGCGCGGGCTGCAAATTGCCATCGCTCGTGCGCGTGCCTTCGGGGAAGAGGATGATGGCCCCGCCGTTGAGCAGCCGGTCGAGGATGGCGCGGAGGCCGGCGGCACCCGCGCCATCGCGGTCCACCGGCACGCAGTGAAGCGTGCGCAGATACCAGCCGAAACCGGGGAAGCGGAAGAGCGAATCGCGCGTGAGATAGTTGATGGGCCGGTGCAGGCCGCTGCCGATGAGCGGCGGGTCAATGAAACTGGCGTGGTTCGCGGCGAGGATGACCGGGCCGGTGAGCGGAACACGCTCGGCGTTGAAGACGCGCCAGCGGTGATACAGCGCGAAGACGGCGCGGGCAAACAGCCAGGTGAGGCGATAGACGGGCTTCACGGGGCGGAAGCGGAGTGGTGGAGTGGTGGAGTAATGGAATGATGGAAGGCAACGCTCCAACACTCCATTACTCCACCACTCCGCTGGCTTGTCTTCATCACGCCACTGGCTTGAGCGGTGCGAGCCGGTTGGCCTTCCGCCGCCGGTTGATTTCCTCGACCATGATGTCGCACGTCTGCTGCACGACCTGGTGCGAGTTGTCTATGATCATCGCGCCGAGCGAGGGCATGAGCGGCGAATGGGCGCGCTGGCTGTCGCGCTTGTCGCGCGCGTGGACGTCCTCCTTCACGCCGTCGCGCTCGCGACGGGTCTTGCGGACCTCGGGGCTGGCGTCGAGGAAGAACTTGTAGTCCGTCTCCGGGAAGATGTTCGAGCCGATGTCGCGGCCCTCCATGACGAGGCTGCCGAACTGGATGCACTCGCGCTGCTTGGCCTTCATCCAGTCGCGAACGGCACGGATCTGCGCGACGTGCGCGACGGCGGCGCTGGCCTCGGAGGTGCGGATTTCCGTCGCGGGATAATAGCCGTCCACCAGCAGGCGCACATGGGCATCGGCGACGACGAGCGAGGTCTTCCACTTGCGGCAGAGCGCGGCGACCTTCTTGTCGTCGCTCACATCCACCTTCATGCGGAGGCAATGCCACGCGAGCGTGCGATACATCGCGCCGGTGTCCACGGTGAGCAGGCCGAGCATCTCCGCAAGGCGGCGGGAGGTGACGCCCTTGCCGCTGGCGCTGGGGCCGTCAATGGCGATGACAAAGGGTTTGGTGTGGGGCATGACGTTCAACGCGAGGGAAACCACGAATGGACACGAATCAACACGAATGGGAAGGCCGCAGGGGAAAGGCGGCGCATCAAAGCGAAAGAGTGCGCGGTGGGTCTTGATTCGTGTCCATTGGTGTCCATTCGTGGTTTGCCCCTAATCCGCAAACAGCTCCTCCACCGCGAGCTTGCGGCCGGTGGCGGCGTCGCGGATTTCGGCGCCGAGGCCGTGGGGGGGCGGGGTGGCGAGCTTCTGGAAAAAGTTGGGGAAGGTCTTCTTCACGCAGGCGGGATTCTTGATTTTGATGCCGGGCACTTTCAAGCCGAGAACCGCGAAGCACATCGCCATGCGATGGTCGTCGTAGGTTTCGATTTCCGCGCCGTGGAGGGCGGAGGGGAAGACCGTGAGCGTGTCGCCCTCCTCGATGACCTTTGCGCCGCACTTGGTCAGCTCCGTCCGCAACGCGACGACGCGCTCGCACTCCTGCACGCGCAGGCGGCCGAGGTCGGTGAACTTGACGCGATGCGACGCAAATGGCGAAAGCACAACGGCCGTCATAACACTGTCTCCGAGGTCGCTCTTTCGCGATATGATCACAGGGTCTTTGGGTGAGATTCGACCTTCGGAAGTCTTCTTGGTTAATTCCGCTTGTTCACTCGGAGTAAGCGTTCCTCGAATCGAAGCGAACACGTTCGGAAAAAGCGCATCAATTTGTCGCCCAGTTAATTGCGGCCAGTTTGACACGACGACATTGAACCCCATCATTATGCGCTCGCCAGAACCGTCGGATCCAAACTCCTTTTCATCAACGGTGAGGAGGTAGTAATCGGTGAGGTTTGAGCCCGCCGCCCAAAAATAACTCCCACTCGACGCGTCCGGCTCGATCTGGAACTCGCCGCCCTTGGCCGGGAAGACCTTCACCAGCTCGCGGGTCATGTCCACGTAGGGCAGTTCGTCCTCGTTCGCGCCCGTGATTTCCACCTGCCAGCCGCCCACGCCGCCCGCCAGCAGCAGCGCGGAGGCGAACTGCGAGCTTTCCGCGACGCTGACGGAACACTTCCCCGTAGGAGACGACGTGAGGAGTCTCTGATTTGGGTCTGGGGTCTGAGGTCTGGGGTCTGGGGAATTAGTTAGAGACTCCTCACGTCGTCTCCTACCGAAGATGACGGCGGGCAGCTTGTCGTTCGGCGAGTCCACGCGGTAGCCCAGTTCGCGCAGGGCGGCGAAGAGCGCGGCTTGCGGGCGCTCGTGCATCCGGGGCACGCCGCTGAGGCGATACACGCCGTCGCCGAGGCAGACCATCGCCGCGAGGAAGCGCGCCGCCGTGCCTGCGTTGCCGACGAACAACTCCAGCGGCCGCTCCGCCGTGCCCGCGCGCGGGAGGCGTCCGCCCAGGCCGTCCACGGTGATGGTGCGGTTGCAGGACTCGGCGGGGTCGGGCTGCACGTCCACGGTGAAGCCGAGCGCGCGGAGGCAGTCGGTCATCACCTGCGTGTCCTCGCTCCAGAGTGCGCCGCGCAGCGTGGTGCGCCCGTCGGCGAGCGCGGCAAGGATGAGGGCGCGGTTGGTGATGCTCTTGGAGCCGGGCACGGTGATCTCCGCGCGCACGGGGGACGTGAGCGGGACGATTTCGATGACCGGAGGCAAAGGCATTCGGAATGGCGAAGCCCGAATGTCGAATGACGAACTCCGCGCGGCGCAGAGTTTCAAGCCGCCCGGCGAAGCGTCAACTGTTTTGGCGGCGGCGGGGTTGCCCTCGAACCAATTGGAGCGCAGGTGTCCAACCTGCGCAATGCTTCGGGCTTGAACACGCAGGTTGGACACCTGCGCTCCGGCCTACTTCTTCGGCTCGTCCTTCTTCGCCGGCTGGACCTTGGGCTTGGGCGCGTTCTTCGGGTCCAGGTTCGCCATCAGGTCTTCCTGCGTGACGCTGGACTCGACGCCGCTGGCGGGCACGGGGGCCTTGGCAATCCAGAGAATCGCGTTGAGCACGAGCTTTCGCTGATCGTTGTTGCCCCAGCCGAGGTGGTTGTGCCCGCCGGTGAAGCCGAAGCCGCGCCCGCCGCCGGAGCGCGTGGCGACCCACATGACGTGCTGGGGCGTGCCGTTCTTGACGGCCTCGCGCACAGCCGGGTTGCCGCTGTGCGAGCCGTCGCCGCGCTTCATGGTGCTCTCTGGCGCGACGGCGCTGAGGATGGGCAGCACATCCTTCATGCCGTCGCGGAACCGCATGTGGAAATACCATTCGTCGTTCGTCTTGAACGGCTTCACGCCGCTGGTGACGGGGTGCTTGGGCAGCGTCTTGAAGTCGCCGTCCCAGTGCGGGTTCACGCTCCAATGCGTCTCGAAGCAGCCGCCAATCCAGTCGCGGAATTCGGCGTTGCCCTTCGCCGTGGTCGGCTCGACGGCGTAGTGAATCGCCCCGAGGCCGACGCCCTTCTGCATCAGCGCGCCGATCTTCTGGAGCTTGTCACCGTTGAGGAACGGATGCCCGCCGCCGCCGTCGCTATAGACCACGACCGCCGCCGCGCCCTCGAAGACCTTCTCGTCGTTGACCCAGCCGTTGGTGTGGACCTCGGTGACAACGCCCTTCACGCCGCCGAGCGACTTTTGCAGCAGCAGGCAGCCGGCGCGGTGCTCGTGCGCGAGCGGCCCGTGGCTGGGGCGGCCCGCGATGAAGATGATTTTCGTGTCGGCGGCGTGAACAGCACACGCGGTGAAGAGCGAAAGAGTCAGGAGCAGTTTTTTCATGTCGGTTGCGGGTCAGACTGGACGGGCTTGGGCGGGCTTCAAAGCTGTTTCTGCATCATCCGCACATCGTCGCGGAGCGCCCAGCCGGTGTGCCGCCAGAAGGCCATGCCCTCGTCGTTGTCGGCGAAGACGAAGATGTTGCAGCGCGTGATGCCGGCACGCTTCAGCTCCGCGAGACAGGTGTCAACGAGCTGCCGGCCGAGACCAAGGCCGCGATGTTCCGCCGCCATGGCGAGGTGATGCAGGTAGCCGCGCCGGCCTTCGTGACCACAGAGCACCGCGCCGACGACACGCCCAGCGTCCCGCGCGACGAGGCTGAAGCCGGGGTTGCGCGCGAGATACGCGGCGAGTTGTTCCGGCGTGTCGGATTCGTTCAAGCCGACGCCTTCGGTCGCGGCCCAGAGCGCGAGCACTTCCGGAAAATCGGCGGGCGTCATCGGCGCAATTGTCGGCTGCATGGCGACTGCGAGCTTGCCTCCCGGCGCGCTTCGCGTAAAGCCGCTGCGATGCACGACGGCAACGCGCGGCCTCCGCTGGCCCCGATTTTCCTCGCCGGCCCCACCGCCGTCGGGAAAAGCGCCGTCGCGATGGCGCTGGCAGAGCTGCTCGGTGGCGAAATCATCTCGGTGGACTCGATGCAGGTCTATCGCGGGCTGGACCTCGGCACGGCCAAGCCATCCGCCGCCGAGCGCGCCCGCGTGCCGCATCACTTGATTGATGTGGTGGAACTGGACGAGGCGTTCGACGCCGCGAAGTTCGTGCGGCTGGCAGCGGCGGCGGTGAAGGATATTCAAGGCCGGGGCCGTGTGCCGATTTTTTGTGGCGGCACCGGGTTGTATTTCAAGGCGTGGCTGGAAGGCTTGGGTGAAGCACCGCCTGCCGATCCGCGCGTGCGCGCAGAGCTGGAGACCACATCGCTCACCGAGTTGCTCGTCGAACTGGAGCGCCGCGACCCGGAGACCTTCGCGCGCATTGACCGGCAAAACCCCCGGCGCGTCGTCCGGGCGTTGGAGGTCATTCGGCTGACCGGCAGGCCCTTCTCCTCGCAACGCGCCCCTTGGAACACGCAACACGCAACACGCAACACGCAACAAGTCTTCTGCCTGACCCGTGAGCCGGCTGACCTCCGCGCCCGCATTGAGGCGCGCGTGGACGCGATGTTCGCCGCCGGCCTGGTCGAAGAGACGCGCGGGCTGCTCTTGCGTGGACTTGAAGCCAACCGCAACGCCATGCAGGCCCTCGGCTACCGGCAGGTGGTGGAGCACTTGCGCGGCGAGCGCGGGCTGCCGGAGACGGTCGCACTGGTGAAGACCAAGACATGGCAGTTCGCGCGCCGACAAGGGACGTGGTTCCGGGGGCAGCTTCCGGTCGAGTGGGTGCCGTTGGTGGCAGACGCGGAACCGATGACAGTGGCTCGCCAACTCCTTGCCCGACGCGCCGCCGGGCCGGAATTGAGGCTTGACGGTGATTTTAGCCCCCCCTAACTTGCCGCACGGTAAACGAAGTTGCTGGTTCGCCAGCGTGTGAAGTCGGAATTTTTTCCGGCTTTTTTTTGCCCCTGAAAGGGCGCAGGCACGGGTCGAATTATGAATGCTGATTTTCTCGCCATCTTGGATTTCTGGGAAAAAGAAAAGGGCATCAGCAAGGATGTCCTCGTCGGTGCCGTTCAGGAGGCGCTCGTCTCCGCCGCCAAGAAGGCCGTCGGCCCGGCCCGCGAGCTGCGCTGCCTGATTGATCCCAAGACCGGTGACATCCGGGCGTTCGCCAAGCTCATCGTCGCGGACAAGGTCATCTCCAAGCACGACCAGATTTCCGTCACCGAGGCCCGCAAAAAGAAGGCGGACGCCCAGGTCGGCGAGGAACTGGAAGTCGAGGTCACGCCCACCGGCTTCGGGCGCATCGCGGCCCAATACGCCAAGCAGGCGCTGCTCTCGCAGGTCCGCCGGGCGGAGAAGGCGCTCATTTTCGACGAGTTCAAGGACCGCGTCGGCGACATCGTCAGCGGCACAGTGCGGCGCTTCGAGCGCTCAGATGTCATCATGGACCTCGGCCGCTACGAGGCGTTGCTGCCGAACCGCGAGCGCGTCCCGACGGAGGAGTATCAGGTCGGCGAGCGCATCCGTTGCTTCGTGAAGGCGGTCGAGAATGGTCCGCACGGCCCGGAGATCATCCTCAGCCGCGCCGCGCCGGAGTTCGTCCTGAAGCTGTTCAAGCTGGAGGTTTCCGAAATCTCCAACGGCACGGTCGAGGTCAAGGGCGTCGCGCGCGAGCCCGGTTTCCGCACGAAGCTCGCCGTGTATTCCCGCGACTCGAAGGTGGACCCCGTCGGCGCGTGCGTCGGTCTCCGTGGTCAGCGCGTGAAGAACATCGTGCGCGAGCTGAACAACGAGAAGATGGACATCATCAAGTGGGATCCGAACATCAAGACCTACATCACCAACGCGCTCGCGCCGGCCATCCTCAAGACCATCACCGTGGATGAGGCGAACCACGCGATCAAAATCCTCGTGGACGAGAGCCAGCTCTCGCTCGCCATCGGCAAGCGCGGCCAGAACGCCCGCCTTGCCTCCCGCCTCACCGGCTGGGCGGTCAACATTGACGCCGAGGCGGTCGCCAGCGTCGGCATCGGCGACAAGATTCAGCATGCGATTGACGCCTTCGCCGCCGTGCCGGGCGTGACCCGCGAGATGGCCGAGGCGCTGGTCAACACCGGCTTCCACGCGCTCGAAGACGTGGTGACGCAGGCCGAGGAAAACGACTTGAAAGAGATTCCGCAGATTGGCGAGCAAGCCGGCGCGGTGCTGGCCGCCATCAAAGAGGCGGCCAAGACCAGCCCGCTGGCGGGAGCGCTTGCGTAGTTTGATCCGTTGAGCGCGCCCGCGAGGCCGGCCTCCCGGGCGCGCAAGCATTTATGCCCGTTCGCATTTACGACATTGCCAAGAAGCTCGGCATCGAGAGCAAGCAGGTGCTCGCGATTGCCAAGGAACTGGGCATCAAGGAAGCCAAGGTTCCCTCCAGCTCGCTCGACAAGATCACCGCCGAGTTCCTCGAGGAAAAGCTCGGGCCGCTGAAGCCCGCCGCGCCCGCGCCCGTCGTCGAGGCGCCCGCCCCGCTCGTCATCATCAAGGCGCCGGAGCCGGA
>WRPG01000078.1 GCA_009773355.1 Limisphaerales bacterium | reverse complement strand
GTTCCGCCCGGCAACTCCGGCGGCCCGCGTCCCTTCGCGCCGAAGTCCACCGCCGAGGCGTTGAACCAGATGTGGAGCCGGGGGCAGGCGACGGGCAAGGGGCCGGTTCGCTTGCAGAACCTTTCCCTGCGCTTGGAAGACATTGAGCGCATCATCCCGATGGGCCTCACCGCGAGCGGCCACGTCACGCCCAGCGACCATCTCTACATTGTGCCCAAGTCGTCGCCGGGCCAGCCGCGCCGCACGGATGTCGTCGCGGTGGCGGATGGATTCCTCGTCGTCGTGCAATGGCGGCCCAAGGGCAACCCGGACCCGACGGTCTTTGACCGCGAAGTGGATTTGAAGCTCACCCTCGAACACTCGGCGACGTGCTGGAGCTACTACGACCACGTCACCGAACTGGAGGTGTCGCTGCTGAAGGCGGTCGGCGAGCCGCTGCGGCCCGGCCCGCCGTTCAACGTGCGCATCCCGGTCAAGGCCGGGCAGGTCATCGGCCACGTCGAGCGGATGTTCGACTTCGCGCTGGTGGACACGACCGTGACGCGCCCGGGCTTCGCGCGGCTGGAGCAGTTCCTCCACCGCGACCCGTGGAAGCCGCATACGGTGGACCCGTTCGACTACGTGGACGAGCCGTTGCGCGGAAAGCTGCTCGCGCTGAACCCGCGCAAGGTGAAGCCGCTGGGCGGGCAGATTGGCTACGATGTGCCGGGCCGGCTCATCGGCAACTGGTATCGGCAGGAGAGCGGCGGCTACGCGGGCCTGAACCGCCGGCTCGACTATTGGGATGGGCACGTCGCGTTCGTGTATCACCACGTCGAGCCGGAGCACATTGTCGTTTCGCTCGGCAACTACGAGGGCAAGCCGCGCCAGTTCTGGGTGAAGGGCAACGCGCCCGACCCGGCGAAGGTCAGCGCGGCGGATGGCCTCGTGAAATACGAGCTGCTCTGGGGCCAGCTCGGCAGTTCCGGACAGCGCACCGTGCGCCACGATGCCGACGCCGTGCAGGGCGTCGTCCTCGCGCAGTTGCAGGCCGACGGGCGGCTGAAGCTGGAAATTTTCCCAGGGCGCGCCGGCGCGGAGGTGAAGGGTTTCACGGAGACCGCGCGGATTTACGAGCGCTGAGACCGTCAGGCGCGACGGGCGTGGCTCGACATTCCAAGGTCGAGAGGCGAGGGGAGCCACCTAGACTCGACATTGGAATGTCGAGCTGCCCATGACGATGCCCGACGCCGCCCGTTTCGGACTTTTCCAAGGAACCGGGTTCTGCTAGGAAACCGCCGTGCCATCCATTGACGCCCGCCCGGCCAGGCCATTGCCACCCAAGCATCCTGTGCTCGTGGTGGATGATGACATTGCGACGGTGGAATTGCTCGTCCATGTGCTGGAGGACGAGGGCTTCGAGGTCGCGAAGGCCCACACCGCCGCCGAGGCGCGCGCGGCCATCGCCCGGCGCTGTCCCGATCTCGTGCTGCTGGACGTGATGCTGCCCGACGGGGACGGGCGCAACCTGTGCCAGGAGTTCAAGGCCGCCGGGCCCACGCGCGATGTGTTCGTCATCCTGATCTCCGGCATGGCCATCGGGCCGCAGAGCCGCATCAGCGGGTTGAACCTCGGCGCGGACGAATACCTGACCAAGCCCGTCCAGCCGGCGGAAATCGTCGCGCGCATCCGCTCGTTCCTGCGCATCCGCGAGGCCGCCGACGCGCTGCGCCACGCGCGCGACCTGCTGGAGGCGCGCGTGCTGGAACGCACGGCGGAGTTGGAGCAGGCGAACGAGCAGTTGCACCACGCCGCCGGCGAGCTGCGCACGCTGTCGCACCGGCTGCTGGAGGCGCAGGAGCGCGAGCGCCGCCGCCTCGCGCACGAGCTGCACGACGAGGCGGGCCAGACGCTCACGGTGCTCAACTACGTCTTCGACACGCTGGAGGAGCCGGGCCAAACGCCCTCGGCCCAGACCGTCGCCGACGGGCGCGGGGCGCTGAAGAAGCTCACCGCGCTCATCCGCAACCTCTGGCAGGAGCTGCGCCCGGCGCTGCTCGACGACCTCGGCCTGCTCTCCGCGCTGCAATGGTATTTCGAGCGCATCGCGGCCAGTTCCAGCCTGCGCGTGGACTTCCAGCAGCAGGGCGTGGAGGGCCGGCGCTTCGACCCGGACATCGAGACCGCCGCCTACCGGACCATCCAGGAGGCGCTCACCAACGTCACCCGCCATGCGGGCGTGAAGGAGGCGCAGGTGATCGTCTGCGCCGATGAGCGCTCGCTCCGCGTCGAGGTGGTGGACGAGGGCAAGGGCTTCGACCTGCGCGGAGGCCGCCTGAGCCGCGAGGGCAGTTGCGGGCTGGTGGGCATGAGCGAGCGCGTGCGGCTGCTGGGCGGCACGTTCACGCTGACCTCGCAGGTCGGCGAGGGCACGCGGCTCGTCGCCGAGTTTCCACTCGCGGACGAGCGCCCGCCGGAGCCGCCCGCCTTCACCACCCTGGACACGCGGATGCTGCGGCCCGCTGACTTCGCGAAGGCCAGCCCGCCACCAATCACATGAAGACCACCAGCATTCTCATCGTGGAGGACCACCCGCTCGTGCGGCGGGGCATTCGGGGCTTGCTGCAGGCGCAGCGCGACTTCCGCGTCATCGGCGAGGCGTCCAACGGCCTCGAAGCCCTCCACCTCATCGAGCAATCCCCGCCCGATGTCGTCATCACGGACATCGTCATGCCGATGGTCGGCGGCCTCGACCTGCTGCGGGAGTTGTCCAAGCAGACGCCCCGCCCGCTGCTCATCGTGCTCTCGCTCTTCGACGAGCCGCGCTACATCCAGGAGGCCACCGAGGCCGGGGCCGCCGCCTACGTGCTCAAGCAGTCCGCGCCCACGTTCCTCGTCACCGCCATCCGCGACGCGATGGCCGGGCGGTTCTTCTGCACGCCGGCAGTCTCCGGACAGGCGCTCAAGGAGATTGAAACCCGTTTCCGCAACCAGCCGTGGAACCGGCAGGACCTGCTGACCGACGACGAACGGCTCGTGCTCCAGCTCCTCGGCTCCGGCTGTGAACCGGCGGAAATCACCCGCCGCCTCGCGCACCAGCCGCTGCCGCTCCCGCTGGTCTGCCAGAACATCGTCCTCAAGCTCGGCCTCCCCAGCCAGGCGGACCTGCGGCGCTACGCGGAGCAGTGGACGGCGAAGCAGAACTGACCGTTGCCCGCCAGAATCCGACTGGCTTTGGGCAAAATTGTGGCTGGCAGCTCCCTTGGGCGTCAGGAATGATGCTCGCGTATTTGTCGTCTGACACCCGAATCATGAGCCTGGCCACCATCCCGGTTGAAATCGCCGACCCGATCAATCACCGCATTCTTGCGATCTCCGAAGACCAGTTGCAGGGCTTTCAGAGCGATCCGCTCGGGGCCATCGCGCGGCAGGCTGACTTGCCGCTGGAGACCGTCATCGAGCGCATCCAGGCGATGCTGCGCGCGGGCGTCATCCGCCGGGTGCGGCAAACCTTGCTCGCCACGAACCTCGCGCAGGGCGCGCTTGTCGCGTGGGAGGTGCCGCAGGAGCGGCTTGATGCCGCGTTCGACGACCTCTTCGCCAACGACCCCTTCTCCGGCCACGTCGTCACGCGCTCGACGGACGCCGCCACGCCCGGCTCGACTTACAAGCTCTGGACCACGCTGAAGATTCCCGCCGGCTACTCGATGCCGCGCCATTGCGAGTATCTCGCGAAACGCATCGGCGCGGGGCACTTCCGGCTCATGCCGGCGAAGAAGCTCTTCGCGCTCGGCGTCGGCCACACGCGGCGGCGCGGCATGGAGCCGGGCAGCAAGGCCGAAGTCCCCGCCGAGGCGACCGACGTGGCGATGGTCACGCTCAACGAACTGGAGTGGCGCATCCTCGAAGCCGTGAAGCGCGAGTTCAAGGCGGAGGAGCTCGTCCCCGACCTCTGGACCGCGCGCGCCGCCGAGGCGGGCGTGCCGCTCAAGACCTTTCTCGAAGTCGCCGCCGACTTCAACGAGCGCAAGATCATCGGCCGCTTCTCGACCTTCCTCGAACACGTCAAGACCCTCGCCACCGGCGAGAAAGTCACGAAGTTTAACGCGCTCTTCCACTGGGCGGTGCCGCCCGGCCGCGAGATCGAGGCGGGCCGCGAGGTGGGCCGCCACCACATCATGACGCACGCCTACTGGCGCGAGGGCGGCCCGGAGTTCCGCAACGTCAATGTCATGGGCGTCGCGCACGGCACGGACAAGGCGCTCGTGCTCGCGCACAAGGCGGCGATTGACGCGCACCTCGCCAGCCTCGGCATCACGGTGAGCTACACGAACGTCTTCTGGGGCGGGCGCAGCGAGATCAAGCCGAGCGAAATTTCTCCCAACGCCTACCGCGAGTTCTGCCGCGCCAACGGCCTCGATCCCGAGCGCATGAAGCTCCAGCCCGGCGAGGCGATGATCGCCGGCTGAACGCTTCGTGCCGACGACTTGCAGTCGCCGCCCCGATCGCTGCGCAACCGCCCGACGGCGACTCCAAGTCGCCGGCACTGGCCCGCCTTCCGGGTTGTCTTTCACCCGTCAACGCGCTTCGCTTTTGCTCATGCCTGACCCGCGCCTCCAACGCAGCCTGCGCGCGACCTTCCTCGGCATGGTGGTGAACACCGTGCTCGCCGTCGGCAAGATGGCGGCGGGCTTCCTCGGCCAGTCGCACGCGCTCGTGGCCGACGGCGTCGAGTCGCTCGCCGACCTCTTCAGCTCGCTCATCGTCTGGCGCGGCCTCGTCATCGCGGCGGAGCCGGCGGACGCCGACCATCCCTACGGCCACGGCAAGGCCGAGCCGCTCGCCTCCGCGATGGTCGCCACCATGCTCCTGCTCGCGGCGCTGTGGATCGCCGTCAACTCCGTGCGCGAAATCCTCCGCCCGCACGGCGCGCCCGCGCCGTGGACGCTCGTGGTGCTCATCGTCGTCGTGCTGGTGAAGGAAACGCTCTTCCGTCATGTGTTTCACGAGGCGGCCTCCGTGGACAGCAGCGCCGTGAAGGGCGACGCCTGGCATCACCGTAGCGACGCCATCACCTCGCTCTTCGCCGGCATCGGCATCGCCGTCGCGCTCATCGGAGGGAAGGGCTATGAGGCGGCGGACGACGTGGCGGCGCTGCTAGCCTCCGTCGTCATCGCGTGGAACGGCTGGCGGCTCGTGCGCGAGGCGTTCGGCGAGCTGATGGACACCGCACCCGACCTCGCGGTGGTGGAGGAAATCCGCCGCCTCGCCGCCAGCGTCCCGGACGTGCGCGGCGTGGAGAAGTGCTTCATCCGCAAGATGGGCTGGCAGCTCCTCGTGGACATCCATGTGGAAGTGGACGGCCAGCTCACCGTCGAGCGCGCCCACGCCATCGCCCATCAGGTGAAGGACCACCTGCGCGCCCAGATGCCCAAGGTCCGCGACGTGCTCGTCCACATCGAGCCGGCGCGGGTGGGGAAGTGAGCAGGTGTGACAGTGGGAGAGTGAGAAAGTGAGCATCGGCTCCGTGCTCTCACCTGCACACTTTCCCGCTTTCTCACCTGCTCACGCTTGAATTCCTCCGCCTTGCCGCTCAATCTCACCCCGCACCCATGAAAAACGTGTTTCGCCTCCCACTCGCCTTCGCCGCCCTCGCCCTCACCCTCAACACCGGCTCCGCCCAGCAGGCGAAGACCGCCTCGGAAAAGGCGGCGGCCACGGAATCCAAATACCCGCAGGTCAACCTCGCCCCGTGGTATGAGGTGGACCCCACCTGGCCCAAGCGCCCCGCCGGCGTCCACTTCGGCCATGTGCCGGGCATCGCCGTGGACAAGTCGGACAACGTCTGGATTTTCACCCGCACCAACAACCCCGTGCAGGTCTACTCCGCCGACGGCAAGTTCATCCGCGCGTGGGGCGATGGCGTCGTGAGCAACGCCCATCACCTCAAGATTGACCGCGCGGGAAACATCTGGCTCTCCGATGTCGGCCTCCATGTCGTGCGCAAGTTCACGCCCGAGGGCAGGCTCCTCCAGACCTTCGGCGTGCCGGGCGAGTTGGGCGAGGACACCAAACGCCTCAATATGCCCACCGACATGGTGATCGCGCCCAACGGCGATGTCTTCATCTCCGACGGCTACGGCAACAATCGCGTCGTCCACTTCGACAAGAACGGCAAGTTCATCCGCCAGTGGGGCACCCTCGGCACGGGGCCGCAGCACTTCTCCATCCCGCACGCCATTGACATGGACTCCAAGGGCCGCCTCTACGTCGCCGACCGCAACAACGTCCGCGTGCAGGTCTTCAGCCAGGCCGGCAAGCTGCTCGACTCGTGGGCCAACGTCATCGTCCCGTGGGGCTTCTGGATCAGCGCGAAGGACGAGGTCTGGGTCTGCGGCTCCACGCCGATGCCGTGGCGCAACGACCCCAAGTATCCCGGCGCGCCCCTGAGCTGTCCGCCCAAGGACCAAGTCTTCATGAAGTTCGACCCCAGCGGCCGCGCCACGCAGGTCTGGACCGTGCCCAAGGGCGAGGACGACAAGGAAAAGCCCGGCGATCTCAACTGGCTCCACTGCCTCGCCCTCGACTCCAAGGGCAACATCTACGCCGGCGACATCATCGGGAAGCGGGCGCAGAAGTTCGTGCGCAAGCACTGAAGCGTTGGCCGGCCATCGCAACGGCCGCCCAACCGGCGGAAGTGCGGGGTGGTTGCCCGGAAACCGGAGGAGTTCCACCGAAACCGCCGCAACGGAGCCGTTCTTATGGCGGGGACGACGGGCCGGTGACTGCCGCCAACTACTTCGCCCCGATGCGGTAGAGGTGCTTGTCCGAGCGGATGAAGAGCGCGCCGTCGGTCACGGCGTAGGAGGCCAGGGTCCTTTCGCCGAGCGCGTTCTCCGCCAGCTTCTCGAAGGTCTTGCCCGGCTTGAGCACGACGCCGGTGCCGGTTTCGTTCTGGAGGTAAATTCTCCCATCGGCCAGCAGCGGGGAGGCGGAGTAGTTGCCACCGACGCGCTCGGACCAGTGGACTGTGCCCGTCTTGGCGTCGAGGCAGGTCGCGATGCCGGCGTCGGAGACGACGTAAAGCTCGTTGCCCACCAGCAGCGGCGAGGGCGTGTGCGGCGCGCCCTTTTCCAGTTTCCAGGCGATGTGCGTGTCGGTCACGTCGCCCTGGCCGTCCACGCGGATGGCGTGGAGCACGGGTTTGTCGTAGCCGGAGCTGAGGTAGATCATGCCGTGGCCGAAGACGGGCTTGGGGATGACGGAGTAGCCCTCGCCGTAGCGCCAGCGCCAGAGTTCCGCGCCGGTTTTCGGATCAAGCGCGCAGACGACGCCGCTGCCGGGCGTGATGAGCTGCGGCTGGCCCTTCACCGTGATGAGCGTGGGCGTGCTGAAGGAGAAGTTCCGCTTGGCGGTGGTCGCGCGTTTCACTTTCCACAGCACCTTGCCGCTGGTCTTGTCCAGCGCGACGACGAACGGGTCGCTGCCGCCGTCGCAACTGAAGATCAGCGCGTTGCCGGCGAGGATGGGCGAGCCGCCGTTGCCGTGGACGGGCGAGTATTTCAGCTCGGTCTGCTTCCACACAATTTTGCCCGCGAGATCGAGGCAGGCGGTGCCGTAGTGGCCGAAATGAACGTAAATCCGGTCGTCGCCCACGATGGCCGTGGGGCTGGCCTGGCTGTTCTTCGCGTGGTGTTTCACGGGTGGCGTGAGGAAAATTTCAGTGGCCCAGAGCGGCTTGCCGGTGGCGGCCTCGTGGCACAGCGCGCGGAGCGAGAGGTCGCTGCCGACTTCCTCGGCGGTGGTGAGGTAGAGGCGGTTTTTGAAAAGGGCAGGGGAGGCCCAGCCTTTGCCGGGAACTTCGGTCTTCCACGCGACGTTCTTCGTGGCGTCCCAGGTGAGCGGCAGGTTCTTCGCGGAGGAATGGCCGTCACCGTTTGGCCCGCGGAACTGCGGCCAGTCGGTGGCGGCGTGGGCGAGGGTGGCGAGGCAGAGCAGGGGAGCGAGGCGAACGGTGAGTTTCATTTCGTTGGCGCGATTGGACTGGCCGCCGCCGCCGCCATTCAACTGCCGCTCGCCTCGCGTGACGTGGGCAACTAATCTGCTCCCGTGTCCGTTGACGCCGTCCCTCCACCGCCGCTCGCCGCCAGGCGTGACGCCTTGCTCGCGCGGCTCGGCGGCTTCCGGCATCCGCAGGAGCGGTTGCAATGGCTCGTGGAGCAGGCGCGGCAGCGGCCGGCGCTCGCCGCCGAGCTGAAGACGGAGGCAAACCGCGTGCCTGGCTGCCTCGCTAATTTGTGGCTCGTGGCGGAATCGTGCGAGGGACGTTGCCACTTCCAGTGCGACTCGGACTCGCAGATCGTCCGCGCGGTCGCTGGATTGCTCTGCGATTTCTACAGCGGCGCTCCGCCTGCGGAAATTCTCGCGCTGCCGCCGGACTTCCTTGAAGAGGTCGGCATCAACCAGCACCTCACGGCGAACCGGCGCAATGTGCTCTCGCGCGTGTGGGAGCGGATCCGCGCCTGCGCGCAGGCGGCGGCGACACTGTGAAATTCTACGATGCCCACAATCACCTGCACGACGACCGCTTCGGCGGACGGCAGGCGGAACTCGTCGCGGCGTGCCGGGGGGCGGGCGTCGCACGCATGGTGGTCAACGGCTCGTGCGAGGCGGACTGGCCGCGGGTCGCGGCGCTGGCGCGGGAGTTCCCGGACCTTGTCGTGCCGAGCTTCGGTTATCACCCGTGGTATGTGGGCGAGCGCATGCCGCGCTGGCGCGAGACGCTCGTGGAGTTCCTCGACCGCACGCCCGGTGCGGTGGTTGGGGAAATCGGCCTGGACCGCTGGAAGCCGGGCTTGGCTTACCACGGGCAGGAGGAAGTGTTCCTCGCGCAACTGCGGCTGGCGGCGGAGCGCGATCTGGCCGCGAGCATCCACTGCTTGCAGACCTGGGGCCGGCTGCTGGAGCTGCTACGCACGACGCCCCGGCCCGCGCGCGGCTTCCTGCTGCACAGCTACGGCGGCCCGGCGGAGATGGTCGCGCCGCTGGCGAAGCTCGGCGCGCGCTTCAGTTTTCCAGGCTGGTTCATGCACGAGCGGAAGGCGCGCCAGCGCGCGGCATTCAAGCTCGTCCCCGCCGACCGCCTGCTGATCGAGACGGACGCGCCCGACCAGTTGCTGCCCGACGCGGCGAATGCCAATCCGTTGACTGACACCAGCACCGGCAAGCCGTTGAACCATCCGGCGAACCTGCCGGCGGTCTATCAGTTCATGGCGGAGCTGCGGGGCGTGCCGTTGGCGGAGTTGACGGCGCAGGTTGAGGAAAATGTCCGGCGCCTCTTCACTGCCCGCGTGATTGACACCGTTGCGAATGCACAGACACTCCCCGCATGAGCAACGCCATCATCTACCCCCGCAGCGCCCGCGAAATCATGGCCGGCTGGGCCTACCTGCCGCGCTTCGTGGACAAGATCCGCCTCCACCTCGCCGGCCAGTTGCACGCCGACTACCAGGAAAACTTCGCCCACAAGGGCTTCGACGCGAAGTGGTGCGCTGCCGCAGGCGTGACCCCGGAGCAGTTCATCGCCGTCGTGAAGGCCACCGTGACCGACGGGCAGGTGTGCGACTGGGTGGCGACGAACGTGAAGAAGTCCGCTGAGGAAAAGGCGGCCTTCAACCAGGCCGTCCTCGACTACGGGCGCGGCGACGACCCCGCGCTGAAGGCCCGCCTCCAGATGCGCAAAGAGCAGTCCGGCCTCGGCCATCGCGACGATCTCCAGTGCTTCGTGGACTACATTGACGCCGACGAGCGGCGGATTTGAGTGGTGTGGATTCAGCTTGCCGCAGGCGTGGTCGGCTGCTGTCATGCTGCCCAGCACGCACGCTCATGAAAAATTCCCTCCGCATCCTTGCCCTTGCCCTCTCGCTGCTCCTGACCGCCCACCTCGCCCAAGCGGGTGACGCGAAAGCCGAGCTGCAACAACTGGTGGGCAAGGTCCGCGCCAAGATTTCCGCCGGCAAGACCACCGAGAAGGATCTCGCCGAGAACTTTGCCGAGTTCGACAAGCTCCTGGCCGCCCACAAGGACGAGAAGACCGACGACGTGGCGCAGATCCTCCTGATGAAGGCGATGCTCTATGTCCAGGTGCTGGACGACGAGGCCAAGGGCCTGCCGCTCCTCAAGCAGCTCAAGAAGGATTTCCCGGACACCAAGCCCGCTGCTGCCGTGGACCGGATGCTGGCGAGCATTGAGAGTCAGAAGGCCTCGAAGGAAGTCCAGCGCAAGCTCGCCGTCGGCGCGAAGTTCCCGGACTTCGACGAGAAGGACCTCGCCGGCAAGCCGCTCTCCATCGCGCGCTTCAAGGGCAAGGTCGTGCTCGTGGACTTCTGGGCGACGTGGTGCGGCCCGTGCATCGGCGAGCTGCCCAATGTGCTCAAGGCCTACGAGAAGCATCACCCCAAGGGCTTCGAGATCATCGGCATCAGCCTCGACTCCGACCGCGCCAAGCTGGACAGCTTCATCACCGACCGGAAGATGACCTGGCCGCAGTATTACGACGGCAAGGGCTGGCAGAACAAACTCGCCGGCACCTACGGGGTGAACTCCATCCCCGCCACCTACCTGCTCGACGGCGAGGGCAAGATCATCGCCAAGAACCTGCGCGGTGAGGCGCTGGAAGAGGCGGTGGCCAAGGCGCTGAAGAAGTAGGCGCTCCGGAAATCTTGCTGGCGCATCGGTGGGCGGCTGCTTAACTCTCGCGCCGCATGACTAAAACCATCATCAAACCCGCCAAGGGCGCGCCTGCCGTTGGTCCCTACAACCACGCTGTCCGCGTCGGCGACCTGCTGTTCTGCGCCGGCCAGATTCCGCTCGACCCAGCCACCGGCCAGCTCGTCCCCGGCGACATCAAGGCCCAGACGCAGCGCGTGCTGGAGAACGTGAAGTGCATACTCGACGACCAGGGCCTGACCTTCGCCAACGTCGTGAAGAGCACCGTCTTCCTCACGAACCTCGCCGACTTCGCCGGCATGAACGAAATCTACAGCCAGTATTTCACCAGCGATTTTCCGGCGCGCTCGACCATCCAGGTCGCCGCCCTCCCGCGCGCGGCCAGCGTGGAGATCGAGGTCATCGCCCACTTCTGAGCGGGGCGACCACGAATGGACACGAATCGAAGGGAGACTCACTTGGGCTGGCTTCTTGTTCGTGTTCATTCGTGTCTGTTCGTGGTTAATCTCCGTCCATGAAACCCAAGAAGTCCTGGCGCGAGAAGCTCGCCGATAGCAAGGGCCTCCCGAAGGTCGCCCAAGTTTGCGGCAAGCTCACGAAGCGCTGGGGCGGGGGCACCTTCGTCATCCCCGCGCCGCTGGAGGTGAACGCCTTGATGAAACGCGTGCCCAAGGGCCGGGTCGTCACCATCAATGAGCTGCGCGCCGCGCTCGCCGCGAAGCACGGCACGGACTTCGCCTGCCCCATCACCACCGGCATCTTTTCATGGATTGCCGCGCACGCCGCTGCGGAAGCCGAGACCGGCGGAGCGAAGCGTGTCACCCCTTACTGGCGCACGCTCAAGGTCGGTGGTGAGGTGAACCCCAAATATCCCGGTGGCATTGCCGGCCTGCGTGCGCGGCTGGAAGCGGAGGGCCATCAGGTCCAGCAGAAGGGCAAACGCTTCTTCGTCGCGGACTTTGAGAAGCGGCTGTTCAAGAAACTCGTCTGAACGCATCCTTTGCGCATGGACCCGTTGCTTTACCTGCTTCTTGGTGTCGTCCTCGGTGTCGTCATTGGCTGGTTGCTCGGCTCGCGGTTCCGGGGCGAGCGAGCGGAAGCCCCCTTGGCTTCCGTGAACTTGTTGGAAGCAGAACTCCGTCAGCAATTGACGCATCGTGACGGTGAACTGGCGCGGACGCGGACGCAGTTGGCAGAGGCCAGCACGGGCTTGGCCGCGACCGAAGCGCGCCAGCAAGCGGCGGCGAAGCATGTCGAGGAGATCCGCCAAGAATTGCAACAGCGCGAAGCCGAGCTGGGTGATACGAACACCAAGCTGACCCAGACCGGCCACCAGCTTGCAGCCACGCAGGCGCAGCTCCAGTCTGCTAACAAGCTGCTGGCGGAACAGCGTGAGTTTCACGAGCGGCAGTTACGGGAGGCGAGGGAAGCGCAGGAGAAGGCGCTGGCTGATTTACGCGAGGCCTTCAAGGCGCTCAGCGCCGACGCGCTCAAGCAGACGCAGCCGGAGTTTCTCCGCCTCGCCAACGAGACGCTCGGTAAGTTCGCGGAGTCGGCGAAGGGCGACTTGTCGCAGCGGCAGGAGGCCATCGCCACGCTGGTCAAGCCGCTGGAGGAGCAGTTGAAGACGTATCAGGAGCGGCTGGCACAGAGCGAGACCACGCAGTCGAAGACGCTGGGGGAAGTGCGGCAGCATCTCGAATCACTGGCGCAGCAGAGCCAGACACTTTCGACCGAGACGCTGCAACTGCGGCGGGTCCTCAGCTCGAACCAGGCGCGCGGCAAGTGGGGTGAGGAGACGCTGCGCCGCGTGGTGGAGGCCGCCGGCATGAGCGCGCACTGCGACTTCACCGAGCAGGCGCAGTCCGACGACAAGAAGCCTGACCTGATCGTGCGGCTGCCCGGCGACCGGCTCATCATCGTGGACGCCAAGGTGCCGGACCTCGACTTCCTCAACGCGCTGGGCACGGCGGATGAGACGAAGCGCGCGGAGTCGCTGGCCGCCCACGCCGAGAAATTGCGCGGCACCATCCGGTCGCTGGCGGAGCGCGATTACCCGGCGCAGTTCCCGAACGCGCTCGATCACGTCGTCCTGTTCCTGCCCGCTGAATCGCTCTTCAGCGCGGCGCTGGAGGGCGACCACGACCTGATTGTCTGGGCGGCGCAGCGGCGCATCATGCTCGCGACGCCGGCTTCGCTCATCGCGCTGCTGCGCTCCGTGAGCGTGAGCTGGCAGCAGCACGAGCAGACGGTGAACGCGCGGGAGATTGCCGAGGCGGCGGGCGAGTTGTTCGCGCGCGTGGCGAAGTTCTCCGAACACTTCGAGCGCATCCGCAGCGGCCTGGAGCGCGCCAGCTCCGCATACAATGACGCCGTGGGCAGTTACGACCGCATGGTGCGGCCCAGCGGCGAGCGTTTGCTCAAGCTCGGTTCCGCCAGCGGCGGCAAGTCGCTCGCCGAGGTGGAGCCGATGCCCGACCTGCTGCGTCCGCCGCCTGTTTCCGACGCGGGCAGCCAGCCGCCGGGTTGAGCTGCCGACGGCACTTGGTGGGGCGAGCGTCCCCGCGAGCCGGGTTTTATGCTGTCAGGCAGACGGCTCGCGAGGACGCTCGCCCCACCAGCAGGTCGCTGGAAAATCCTTGCTCCGCCTCCGCCCCGCTCGGAAACTCCGCCCAACGCAACCGCCGCATGTCCGAAGACAATCGCCCGCTGGAGTCGCTGCGCCGCCAATACGAGGTCGAGAAGGACCTGCACGGGCGGCTGATGAATTCCACCCGCGCCCAGCGCACGACGCTCTTCGCGGAGCTTTACGACGAGCTGTTCCGCCGCGTGCCCGACCATCCGCGCCTCACGCGCCGTGACACCGAGGAATACAGCCGTCGCGCCGTGGCGGCCCGGATGAACATCCTCCGTCCGCACCTTGCCGGCGTGAAGACGTTCATGGAAATCGCGCCGGGCGACTGCCGGCTGGCCTATGAGATGTGCCAGCATGTCGAGAAGGTCATCGCGCTCGACATCTCCGACCAGAGCGGCGGCCAGCAGAACGCGCCGAAGAATTTCCACTTCGAGACCTACGACGGCTACACGCTGAACCTGCCGGACAACTCGGTGGACATGGCGTTCAGCTACCAGTTCCTTGAGCACGTCCACCCCGACGACCACGAGGACCATTTCCGCACCGTGCTCCGCGTGCTGCGGCCCGGCGGAGTCTATGTCTTTGACACGCCGCACAAATACTCCGGTCCGCACGACGCGTCGTTCATCTTCGCGGACGAGGCGGAGGGAATGCACTTGAAGGAGTGGACCTACCGCGAAATGAACGCGCTGGTGCGGCGCGTGGGTTTCTCCGAGGCGTTCACCTACCGCTTCGGCAAGTGCCGCCAGAGCGGCTTGTGGAACGCGCTGACGTTCAGCGTCGAGGCGTGCGTCGGCGCGCTGCCGGTGAAGCTGCGCAAGGCCATCAGCCGGCGGCTCTTCCTTGGCGTCACGATGCTCGTGCGCAAGTGAAGCCCTGTGTAGGAGACGACGTGAGGAGTCTCAATCCAACGCGGAACAAGGTCAGAGACTCCTCACGTCGTCTCCTACGGATGACGCTATGATGTTCCGCAAATCCATCGTGCTAGCGGTCACGCTGGCGGTGCTCACGGCGGCGTGCTTCGGGCCGGTGCGCGTGCGGGTGGACGCCCGCTTCTGGGGCCATGTATTCGACGTGGGGCACATCCCGATGTGGGCCTGGCTGGCGGCAGTGCTGCTCTACGCGCTGCCGGAGCGGGTGCAGCCGACGACCCGCCGCAACGCGCTGGCCTTCGCGCTGGCGTTCGGGTTTGCGGTGGCGGTGGAACTGCTTCAGCCATTCTTCGGGCGGTCGCGGAGTCTGGGCGATGCCGTCAATGGCGCGATTGGAACGGGTTTGGCGCTCACGGGAATTGCAGCGTGGCGGCGCTCGGGGAAGTGGTTGTGGCGCGGTGGTCACGCCGTTGCGCTCGCGGTGGCGCTGACGGTCGCGCTCTGGCCCGCCTACGAGGAGTGGCGCGGCATCCGCTGGCGGCAGGCAAACTTTCCATCGCTTGGAGATTTCGAGCATGAGGCGGAGTTGAAGCTATGGCGTCCGCAGGGCGGCTCGCGCGGGCATCCGACAAACGCCACTTTGACGCGCGCCCGCGCTTCAACCGGCGAGCAATCGCTGCGGGTCGCGGGCGGGGCCGGGGATTGGGCCGGTGTGAATTACTCGGCAGGCGACAAGGACTGGACGCCGTTTCGAGCGCTGGTGCTGGAAGTGTTTAACCCGCGCGAGCCGTTCACGCTCTTCGTGCGCCTGGACGACGACCAAGACGCAGCCAAACTTGCGGAACGCTTCGAGCGGGGCTTTGAACTGACGCGTGGCTGGAACCGCCTCCGCGTCCCGACTGTGGAGATCGAGCGTGGGCCGAAGGGGCGCCGGCTGAATCTCAAGTCCATCCGCCGGGTGGCAGTCTTCACCGGTGATGGCGAGCCGCAGCGGTTTTGGTTCTTGGACAACGTTCACCTTGAAGCGAAGGACGACTGAAGCAACCACGAATGGACACGAAGGAACACGAATCCTGTCGGCGGCAGCCTGAATCCTTCGTGTCCATTCGTGTCCATTCGTGGTTTAATCCTCCCGCCGCTGCGCATGAACATCGCCTACGTCACGGGTGACGACCCGCACAACCTCAAGAGCTGGTCGGGCCTCTCGCACTACATCGCGGAGTCGCTCAAGCCGCACGGGGCGAAGATTCATTACCTCGGCCCGCTGGAGTCGGAGGTGTCGCCGTTCATGGGCGTGGAGCGCCGGTTTTGGAATCTCTTTGGCAAGCAGCTCCTCGAAAACCGCGAGCCGTCCATCGTGCGCGGCTGGGGCCGGCAGGTGACGGAGAAGCTGCGCGGCCTCGACGCCGACGTGATTCTCGCCACGCACACCGAGCTGCTCTCCGAGGTCGAGAGCGACCTGCCCATCGCGTATTGGAGCGACTCGAACTTCGGCTGCATGTTGGGCGCGTATCCGTATTTCCAGAGCCTGAACCCGTTTGCCGTCCGGCGCGGGCACGACTACGAGCGGCGGGCGCTGCAACGCGCGGACTTGGTTTTCTACGCCTGCGACTGGGCGCGCGACGCGGCCATCAACCTCTACGGCGCGGCCCCGGACAAGGTGAAGGTCATCCCCTTCGGCGCGAACATTCAGTGCGACCGCACCGCTGCTGACGTGGACAAGCTCATCGCCGCGCGGCCCAAGGACCGGTGCAATCTGCTGTTCCTCGGCAAAGTCTGGGCGCGAAAGGGCGGCGACACGGCGGTGGCGGTGGCCGAGGAATTGAACCAGTCCGGCTTGCCCACGACGCTCACGCTCATCGGCTCGCAGCCGCCGGAAGGGAAAGCGCTGCCGCCGTTCGTGCGCAAGACGGGTTTCATCAACAAGAGCGATCCGGTGGGCCTCAAGCAGTTCAACGACCTCATCGCCGAGTCGCATTTTCTCATCCTGCCGTCGCGGGCGGAGGCGTTTGGCATCGTGTTCTGTGAAGCGGCGTCCTTTGGCGTGCCGAGTCTGGCGACGCGGGCGGGCGGCATCCCGACGGCGATTCGGGATGGTGGCAACGGCAAGACATTCCCCCTCGGTTCGCCGCCGGGCGAATACGCGGCGTTCATCCGCCAGCACTTCACGAACTACGCGGGCTACGAGTTGCTGGCCCGCTCGGCCTTCCGTGAATACGAGACGCGGCTGAACTGGGGCGTGTCCGGCGCGACGGCCATGGGGCATTTGCGGACGATGCTGGAGCGGCGTCGCCGGTGAGCACGACTGCGACCGGAGCGCCGGCTTGCAGCCGGCTTACCGCTTGATGAAGCCAGGACGCGCATCAGTGAAAGAAGTGCCGCCCCATTGTCACGGCCTTTGGCAGAAGCGGCCTGCCCGCCGCGTCGCTCGCGCAAAGCCGGCTGCAAGCCGGCGCTCCGCGCGGCCAAATCTCGCACGTTCATGAGACAATCTTTCAACCTCGCGCTCGCGCAGATGCTCGTCACGCCGGGTGAGGTGGCCGGGAATCTGGCACGAGCCGAAGCACGCATCGCCACCGCCGCCGCACAAGGCGCGGACATCGTGCTGCTGCCGGAAGCGCTGGACTGCGGCTGGTCGCATCCGTCAGCGCGAGAGTTTGCTGGCGAGATTCCACATGGCGATGCCTGCCGTCGGCTGTGCGCGGCTGCGAAGCAGCACGGCGTGTTCGTTTGCGCTGGACTGGTCGAGCGCGCGGGGGATCGGTGGTTCAACGCAGCGGTGCTCGTTGACCCGCGCGGCGAAGTCATCCTGCATCACCGGAAGATCAGCGAGCTGGACTTCGCGCGGGAGCTTTACTCGGTCGGCGACCGCCTCGGCGTCGCGGAGACGCCGTGGGGCCGGGCGGGGCTGATGATTTGCGCGGACGGCTTTGCGCCGGGGCAGGTCATCAGCCGCTCGCTGGCGTTGATGGGCGCGCGGTTCATCCTTTCGCCGTGCGCGTGGGCGGTGCCGGCGGACCATGACAACACGCGCGAACCTTACGGCCGGCTCTGGCTCGACAACTACGGCCCGGTGGCGCGGGACTTGGGCGTGTGGATCGCCGGATGCAGCAACGTCGGCCCCGTCACGGCGGGCGAATGGGCGGGCCGGAAGTGCATTGGAAACTCGCTGGTGTGCGCGCCGGAGAGGCTCGTCGCCGCGCGGGGCGCTTACGGGGAGTCGGCGGACGAAATCGTGCTGGTCCGCGTGGAGCTGGCCTGAGCCGAAGTCTCAGGCCTGGGCGGCGGGTTCCTCTTCCTGCGCCTGGCTGGCGGTCAGGGCGGCGTCAGCCTCCTCGCTCAGAGAGGGTTCAGCCTCTTCTGGGGATGGTTCCTCGGGCGGAGCTTCCTCGACCGGCGGCTCCTCGAGGATGACATTCACCGGCAGGACGACGGAGAACTGCGTGGAGCAGGCGGGGCCGGGGGATTGCAACTGGATCTCCCCGCCCGCCGCGCGGACGATGGCGCGGGCCAGGTGCAGGCCGGCCCCGGTGTGCGGCGGCGTCTTGGTGGTGAAGTAGGGATCCCAGATGCGCTCGTGCAGCTCCGGCGGGATGCCGGGGCCGTTGTCGCGGATTTGGATGACGATGGTGTCGCCGGTCTGCTCCGCCAGCACCATGATGATGGGCACCTTGTTCGGGTCATCTTTCGACGGTTCCTCGTCGCCCTCGTCCTCGAAGCGGCGTTTGATGACCGGGCCTTTCTCGGTGTGCGCCTCGATGGCGTTGTGCAGCAGATAGAGGATGGCGCGGCTGATTTCGCTGCGCATCCCCCACCACTCGATGGTGGGGTCGAGCTGCAAGTCCAGGACGATGCCGTGATAGGTGAACTCCGGCTCCAGCAGCCGGGTCACGTCGGCGACCAGCTCCGCCGGGCGGAGCAGTTGCGGGCTGCGGCTGTAGACGGAGATGTTGATGAGCCGGCGCAAATGGTCGTTCACCTTGCGGAACTGCGCGTGTAGCAGCAGCAGCCGCTGGCGCACGTCGTCCTTGAGCCGCTCGTCCACCATGAGGATTTGCAGGCTGGCCAGCGCGTGGGCGAGGGGAAAATGGATGTCGTCCACAAACGACGCCGCCAACTGGCCGAAGCGCTTCTGCCAGTGCGTCGTGGTCATCCCGTGCTGGAAGTCCGTCATCTTCTGCGTCAGCTCCGCCTGCGCGCGGCGCTGCTCCTCGGGGGCCATGAGCTGGACTTTCAGCTCCTCCATCAGGCGCTTCATCTGGAGCGCGGCATGGACGCGCACGGTGCATTCGTGCGGGTCCACCGGCTTGGTCAGGTAGTCAAACGCGCCCAGCTCGATGCCGCGGTTCGTGTCCTCGGACTTGATGTCGCCCGTGACCAGGATGACCGGGATGTCCGCCGTGCGCGGGTCGTGCTTGATGGCGCGGCAGACCTCGAAGCCGTCCATGCCCGGCATGGACACGTCCACGATGGCCAGGTCCACCAGCTCCTTGCCGAGGAACTCCACCGCCGAGTTGCCGCTGCCGCAGGTGAAGCACTCGGCGTTGAGCGCCTTGAGGCAGTCGCGGAGCTGCCGCAGCGCGTCGGGCGTGTCGTCCACCGCGAGCACGCGCGGCCGGACGATCTGCACGACCTTGGCCCCGACTTTCTGCGCGGGAGGCATTCCGGCGCGGGGAGGCAGTGCGCCGGGAGAGCGGGCGGGTGGCGGCTTGACGGGGACGGGCGGCATGATTGTCGGCGGCACCTTATGAGCCGCGCCGGGCGATATCAAGTGCCGGTTGGCAAGGCGCGGCGCGGAAAGAGTTGACCCGCGCGCGGCTTGCGCCGTTAATGCGAAGCGCTGGTTTTGACCCCGGCGCCACCAACCCAACCTTCCGCACCCCATGAGCACCAACCTCCTTGCCAGCCTCAAGCAGCACACCATCGTCGTCGCCGACACCGGCGACTTCGAGAGCATCCGCAAGTATCAGCCCCGCGACGCCACCACCAACCCCAGCCTCATCCTCAAGGCCGCCCAGATGCCCGAGTATGCCGCCGTCGTGGACCAGGCGCTCGCCGACGCCCGGCAGTCCGCCTCCGGCGGCGCGCTGCTCGGCGCGGCCATGGACCAGATCGCCGTCGCCTTCGGCCTCGAGATCCTCAAGATCGTCCCCAACCGCGTCTCCACCGAGGTGGACGCCCGGCTCTCCTTCGACACCGCCGCTTCCGTCGCGAAGGCCCGCTCCCTCATCGCCCGCTACGCGCAGGCCGGCATCCCCAAGGAGCGCGTCCTCATCAAGCTCGCCTCCACCTGGGAGGGCATCCGCGCCGCCGAGCAGCTCAAGGCCGACGGCATCCATTGCAACCTCACCCTGCTCTTCTCCTTCGCCCAGGCCGTCGCCTGTGCCGAGGCCGGCGTGCAGCTCATCTCCCCCTTCGTGGGCCGCATCCTCGACTGGCACAAGAAGAGCGCCGGCCGGGACTTCGCCGGTGCGGACGACCCCGGCGTCGTCTCCGTCACCGCCATCTACAACTACTACAAGCGCCACGGCCACCCGACCGAGGTGATGGGCGCGAGCTTCCGCAACGTCGGGGAAATCCTCGAACTCGCCGGCAGCGACCTGCTCACCATCAGCCCCGCGTTGCTCGAGGAGATGCAGAAGACCAATGGCGCGGTCGTCCGCAAGCTCAGCCCGGACACCGCCGCCCAACTGGGGCGCGAGAAAATCCACCTCGATGAAAAGGCGTTCCGCTGGCAGCACAACGAGGACGCGATGGCGACCGAGAAGCTCGCCGAAGGCATCCGCCTCTTCGCCGTGGACACCCTCAAGCTGGAGAAGTGGGTGGCGGCGAAGCTCGCCTAACGACCAAGCTCAGCGACCGCCGCCGGAAACGCCCGGTCGGCTGCAACAGTCGCGGCCAAATTATCTGAACCGTCCAACTGCCCAGCGGGGCGGCGGTTCGCTGCAGCGCCCTGGTTAGGCCACAGCATCGTGTCTTGGAAAACAAACATCATAAACCCTGACTCACAAAAACCTGAATCGTTCCAATCGCTTGGCGCACTCGCACCCGCGCCAGCGTGCGACTCTCAAATACTCCCATCGCTGACAGTCTGCAAACCCGAACTGGCTGAACCCTCGCCAGCACCAACGACTCGGAAAAATCTCAACGCTCCTGCTGTGGCCTAACATTATGATTGAGCGACTGGATTGTCGTTAATCAGGGTCATCGGTGCGGAGGTTAAATCTTCGGCAACACCTTGTCCAGCAGGCTCCTTGTGCAATTCGCCGGTTCGTTATTGAATCGGGGAAAGCAACTGTGAATGCCCCGCTCAAACCGCTGGAGAAGTTCATCCCCAACCCGAAGTTGAAGCTGCGGGAGCAGATGGGGGAGGTCATGCGGTTCAAGCACTTCTCGCATCGCACGGAGTCGGCCTATTGGCACTGGATTCGGGGCTTCATCTTCTTCCATCAGAAGCGGCACCCTCGGGAGATGGGCGCGGCGGAGGTGCAGGCTTACCTTTCGCATCTGGCGACAGACCGGGATGTCGCGCCAGCGACGCAGAATCAGGCGCTCAATGCCATCGTGTTCCTGTATCGCGAGGTGCTGCATATGGAGTTGGGAGCCATCGGGCGGATTGAGCGGCCCAAGCGTGGCCCGAAACTGCCCACCGTGCTGACGAAGGAGGAGGTGCGCCGGGTGCTCGCGGCGGTGGCCCCGGAGCATCAGCTCGCCTGCCGGTTGTTGTATGGCACCGGCCTGCGGCTGCTGGAGTGCCTGCGGTTGCGCGTGAAGGACGTGGACTTCGGGCGGGGCGAGATTGTGGTGCATGACGGCAAGGGAGCCAAAGACCGGATGACGATGCTGCCGGAGAGTCTCACGGCGGCGTTGCAGCAGCATTTGGAGCGTGGGCGGGCGCAACACGAGCAGGATTTGCGGGCCGGGTTTGGCCGGGTGTCGTTGCCACACGCGCTGGCGCGCAAATATCCCAACGCGGCGAAGGAATGGGGCTGGCAGTTCATCTTCCCCGCGCCCTCCCGCATCACGGAACGGGCGACGGGCCTGCCCTGCCGGCATCATCTGCATGAGGTGAATCTCCAGCGGGCCGTCAAGGCGGCGGCAGTCTTGGCACGCCTGAGCAAACCAGTGACGCCGCACACGTTCCGCCATTCCTTCGCCACACACTTGTTGGAGAATGGTTGCGACATCCGCACCGTGCAGGACTTGCTGGGGCACAAGGACGTGACGACGACGCAAATCTACACGCATGTCATGCAGCGGCCCGGTCTCGGCGTGCGCAGTCCGCTGGATGGGTAAGGCTGTTGCCCGGTAGGGACGAGTTGTGCTCGTCCTCGTAAATCCATTCAGAGCCATTGGTCGGCACGAGGCCGCGCAGCAACGCGGCCCTACCTTGATTCCGGTTTCAGGAAAGTATGGGGCGCGCGCAGTTGCCCGCGCGCGCCCCGGCTGGTCGGCGGTTTGTTTGGTGCTCTTCTGTCTTACGCCACCGTGATCGTCGTCACGGCGCTGACGGGGCCGTCGCCCTTCGAGTTGCGGCCGATGACCTTGAAGTCATACGCGCCGGCGGGCAGCCCGGTCGCGTCGTAGGTCTTCACGATCACGTCATTGGCCACCTTCACGAAGTCGGCGTCCGCCGGCCCCTTGCGGAACACGTCCCAGCTCGTGCTGTGCGGCGCGTCGTAGTCGAAGTGCGCCGCGCCCGCTGCGGGGGAGCTGGCGTTCGTGATGACGGCCTGGCCCGGCGGCTGCGTGGCGGGCGCGGTCGGGATGGCGTCAATGACCTCGCGGTTGGGCGTGCCCTCGGGGAACTGCCCGCGCCCCTGGATGAGCGCGTTGGTGGCGAAGTCCCCCATGTCCTGCTCGGCCTTGTGCAGCGCGCCCTCGGCCACCTGGAAGGCGGACTCGGCGCTGGCCTTCGCGGCGAGCGTGCCCTCCACCACGGGCGGGCCGGCGGTGCCCTCAATGGCGGTGAGGAACGCGTTGAACTCCGTCAGGCCCATCGTGTCCCACGCCTTGAAGGGTGTGGCGGAGCCGGGCGGGTTGGGCAGCTTGCCCCACAGCGTGGAGATGGCCTTGCCGCGCGTGAACGTCTCGGTGCCGGTCTCGTCCTGCGTGGGCAGGGAGTTGATGGCGGAGGTGCTCCCGGCATCGGTGCGGTAGCGGCTTTTCATGATGGGATAGACCTGCACGCAGACGCCGTGCAGCTCGGCGATGTCCTCGTCATACTCGCCCTGGGCGAGCTGGAGCGTGGCGTAGGCGGACTCATACACGCCGCGCGGCCCCGTGGGGGACGTGGCGTTGGCGACCATCGCCTGCACTTCGGCAGGCGTCTTCCCGTCGGGCCGATAGGCCGCGATGGCATCCATCGCGGCCTTGATGTAACGGAGACGCAAGGTCTCAAACACATAGTTCTCGAACATACTGATTTATCCTTTCTGTTGACTGTTTTGGTTGACCGACAGCGGTAAAAGGGAGGTCGTCTGCTTGGGGAGCGCCAGCGGGCAGTCATAATGCCAAGCCGGCATGAAGGGATGGCCGGTCGCCGCCTCGGAACAGCCGCTCGACGGACCGGAGAATGCCGGCGACAAGTCAGAGTGCCAGCTCGACGGCTCAGGGCGGTCAGTCGTCAACGACGACGCGACGTTCTGAGCGGTCGAAGGGTCATTCCGAGCGGTCGAGAGGGCAGTTCGAGGCGTCGAGAGGTCGGTTTGAGGCGTCGAGAGGGCAGTTCGAGGCGTCGAACTGGCGTTGCGACCTGTCGAGACATCGTTCCGACAGGTCGAGCAGCCGTTGCTTGGGGTCGAGGGCGTGCTCCGAGCCGGCGACGAGGCATTGAGAGGCGTCGAAGTGGTAAAATGCCTCGCCGTCAGGGTGATTTTGGAGAATGGAGGGCTAGGATGACGATAACGGACGGCAAAATGGGCGGCGACCGGACATCCCTTCGCCTCCGGGCGCGAGGATGCCTCGCCGACCCGGCAGCCGTGCTGAATTGTCCCATGTCCCACCGTCATGGCCACACCACTCCACGCGGTATGACCCGCGTCGTTCAGGGTGATTGCTCTTGTGGGGGAGTAAAAGAAACGGGCCGGGACGCGTCAAGGCGTTTTTGAGCGGCCCAGACCTGGTAGGGCCGACCTGCTGGTCGGCCACCATGCACCTCAGCCAGCCGAGGCCGCGCAGCAGCGCGGCCCTACCAAGTTCAGGGGCTGAAATCGCGGCTTTCAGGCCGAGGCGGCCACCCATGAACCGGAGCGCGGGCGTCCCGCCCGCAGCGGCCACCTTCATCAACCGGGGGCGCTGCGGATATCCGCACGGTGGCTGGCGCAAGCTGCCGCTGCGGCCCGGAGTCCCGCGCTCCACCAGCCTTGCCGGAGGGACGGTCAGCCGGCCTTGCGCAGCTCGTTGATGGCGTTGATGAGGAACTGGAAGGCCAGCGCCGCCAGCAGCAGGCCCATCACGCGGATGGTGATCTTCAGGGCGATGGGACTGAGCCATTGCACGCCCTTCGAGCTGAGGCGCAGGATGTAATAGCTCACCGAGCACACGGCGACGATGCAGAGGTAGAGGGCGATGTTTTGCTCGATCCCCTGCGCCTGGTTGTGGAGGAGGACGGCGGTGGAGATCGCGCCCGGCCCCGCGAGCATCGGGATGGCGAGCGGGGTGATGGCGATGTCCTCCTTCTCCGTGCCGGCGATGGTCTCCTCGGTGGTCTCCTGCACGCGGGAGCGTTGCGCGCGGATCATGTCCAGCGCCACGAGCAGCAGCACGAGGCTCGCCGCCATCTGAAACGCCGGCAGGGTGATGCCGAGGTATTGGAAGATCCACTTGCCCACCACGGCGAAGGTGAGCAGCACGCCGGCCGCGACGAGGCACGCGAGCCGCGCCATCTTGATGCGCTGCTCCGGCGTGTCGCGCGCGGTCATGGCGAGGAACGCCGGGATGCTCGCGATGGGGTCCACGATGACGAACATCGAGCTGAACGCCATGATGGTGAAGGCGAGGAGGCTCACGGGGGGAATGTCGAATGGCGAAGGGGGAATGTCGAATCTGTTTGCGGCCGGAGCGCGGCTGTGTCGAAGACCAGCCGCAGGACTCACGGCCTGCTGCGGCTGACGCTACGCGCACAGCCGCGCTCCACTTCATGCCGCGCAGGGCGCTAGGATGGCATCCTTCATCCCGTGGATGATCTTCTTGTCCGCCGGGCAGATGGTCGCCAGCACGCCGCCGAGGTTCGCGCGCGCGGCGTCGCCCTCACCGCCGACGAAGTAGTAGGGGCACAGCCGCACGCGGCCCAGCATCAGCACGAGCTGGTTGCGCTCGAAGTCGAACCAATGCGACTCGACGAGGCGGGGTTTATGGTAGCGCTGAAGCACGTAGGGCGTGCGCTCGAACTCGCGCAGCGCCTTCTCCACCGCCACGCTCCACTCCGCCGTCGAGAGGTCGCTGCCGTAATAAACTCCGCGCGCCCCCCACGCCTCCTCGGAGTAGCCGGACACTTTCAGGATCAGCTCGCGCTCGCGTTGCGAGAGCGCCATGAGCTGCCGCCAGTCCGTGAGGTTCAGTTCGGGGATGGCCGCGTGCGGCGGCAGCGGCGTCGGGTCCACGACCCAGGTGTAGGGCACGGCCTTTTGCAGCCGGTGCAGGAAGCCTTCGCCCAGCTCCTGCCGCCAGAAGCCGCGCAGGTTGCGGTTCCACAGCAGCGCGAAGATGAGCTTCTCCTCGAAGACCGGTCGCGGCGGCGGCGTGAGGCGGATTTGCTGCTCCATCGCCAGTTCGAAGAGCCGCCGCGCCCCCGGCACGTTCGCCACGTCGAACAGCTCGAAGAAGCGATACACGGCGTCGCCGGGGGCGGGGTGGGAAAACTCCGAACTTTGAACCTGGAACCTTGAACCTGAAACCTGCCCCGCCAGCCATTCCATCTCCGGGCGATAGCTGCCCGACTCCTCCGAGACGACGATGTGGACTTGCTGCGCATCGCCGAAGAGGGAGGCGAAGCCTTTGAGCATCCCGTCCGCGCCGCCGATGGCGTGTTGCGTGTTGCGTGCTGCGTGTTGTGCGTCCGGTGACGACACGGAACACGCAGCACGCAACACGGAATCGTAGGTCTGATTCAGCCACGCCGTCAGCCCGATGCCGCCGGGCACGCTGTCCAGCTCCGTGATGCTGAAGCCGCCCTCCGTCAGCAGAATGTCCGGGCGGATGACGCGGGGCAGCTCGTTCTTGAGCGCCGGGTGCCGCTGAAGTTCCACGAGCCACGCGGGCTTGCCTTGATCCAGCCAGCGCGCAATCCACTCGGGCTGCCTGCCCTCGACGCTCCTGCGGTAGAGCAGGTTGACCGCGCGATAGAACTGGAGCAGCACGCGCCCGAGCGAATCGAGCTCCTTCGCCAGCTCCGGTCCGAGGGCGAACGGGGCCGGGGAGATGCGCCAGTGCTGGTCGGCGAAAAGACCGCCGGGCGGCAGCGCGTCGCGGAGGTGCCGCGCGCGGTCGGCTGGGCTGGAAGTGTCAGTGAGGTTCACGTTCGTTGCTCGGCGGATTGAACACGCATCGGGCGGCGAAGCCAACCCCGTTGCGCGGAGGCATCGCAGCCGGAGCGCGGCCCTCCGGGCCGCAGCGGCAACTGGCGCGGTGTGGCATTCGAGTTGTCGCAGCGCTCCCGGGCTGAGGTGGCCGCTGCGGACCGGAGTCCCGCGCTCCGCTGTGTTCCGTTGCTTCCCCTGCTCGGCAATCGTGGCTAGGCTCCGCGCATGGAACGAAATCTACGCTCCGAGATGCGCGCCTTGTCCGTCGCCACCCAGGCCGCCCGCGCCGCCGGGAAGCTGATGCGGCAGAACCTTGCGCTGACCAAGCGCGTCAACGAGGCCACCCAGCACGACATCAAGCTGGAGCTGGACGTGCGCTGCCAGAAGCTCATCGAGCGCGCGCTGCGAAAGGCTTTTCCCACCATCGCGATTCTTGGTGAGGAAGGCATTCTCGGCGACCCGGCGTCCGCCGCGCGCTGGGTGGTGGACCCGATTGATGGCACGGTGAACTTCACTTACGGCATCCCGCACGCGTGCGTGTCCATCGCGTTGCAGGTGCGCGACCCGAAGTCCAAGTTCCCCGGCGATCCGTTGCGCGGCTACACGACGCTCGTGGGCGTGGTGTATGACCCGTTCCTCGATGAGCTGTGGACTGCGGTGCGCGGGCAGAAGGCGAAGCTGAACGGCAAGCCAATCCAAGTGAGCAACCGCGCGAAGCTCAACGAAGCCATCGTGGCGATGGGCTTCGCGAAATACACCAAGACGCTGGCGCTCATGCTGCCGGTCTTCAACCGCCTCGTGCATCGCGTCCGCAAGGTGCGGCTGCTCGGCGCGGCGGCGCTCTCGATGACGTGGACGGCAAACGGCCGGCTGGACGCCTACATCGAGAACGGCGTGCGGCTCTGGGATGTGGCGGCGGGCGGGCTGATCGTCGAGTGCGCGGGCGGGGAGTTTTGGTGGCAGCCGGTGGAGGGGGATTACGCCGTCGAGATTTGCGTGAGCAACGGGAAGCTGCGGAAGAAACTGACGGCGGCGTAGCGGGGACACTCTTGTCCCCGAGTTCGGCCTGAGCGTGCGGCCCCACGCATAGCGGACAAGAGTGTCCGCGCTCACGCGCCGAACGCCTTCCGCAGCACTTCGATGCTCTTGGGCACGGCGGTGTCGGCCGGTTCCTTGCCTTCCATTTCCAGCGAGACCCAGCCGGTGTAGTTCGCCGCCGCCAGAATCTTCGCGATGCGCCCGTAGTCGAGGTCGAGCGAATACCACTCACCGCCGCCGAAGTAGGTCTTGGCCTGCACGAAGACCGTCTTTGGCGCGATGGCGGCGAGCTTTTCGTAGGGGTCTTCGAGGAAATTCCCCGTGTCCATCAACCCACCGAGCCACGGCGATTGCACGCTGTTGAGCAGGCGCAGCAGGCCCGCCGGCGTGCGCGTGAGGCCCCAGTGGTTTTCCAACGCGAGCACCACGCCCAGTTCGGCGGCGCGCGGCAGGCATTGCTCGATGCAGTCCTGGCACCATTTGAAGCCTTCGTTCTCCGTGTGGCCGGGCAGGATGGGTTCCTCGCCGCGCGCCTTCATCAGGTCGTCGAAGGACGCGATGGTGTTCCACCGCCCGGAGTTCAGCCGGATGCACGGGACGCCGAGCGCGGCCGCGATTTCGATGCACTTGAGCGTGTGCTCAACCTGCGTGCGCCGGTAGTCCGCGCTGGGGTCCACAAAGTCCTGGTGGATGGAAAGGCAGACGAGGCTCACGCCGTTGCGGAAGGCGTGGCGCTTCAGCTTTTGCAGGTAACTGCGATGCGCGGCCGTGAGCGGCTCCTTCTCTGGGATGTCCATTTGCCGATGGAGGATGTCCACGCCCGGCACGCCCAGCGCAGCAGTCTTCTCGATGACGGTCTCGATGGACACCTTCGCGGTGCGGAAGTGCCAGTAGGAATAGGAGGAGACGGCGAGTTGGATAGGCTGCTTCCGCGCGGGAGCGGGCGCGGCGACAGCGGAAGTTGCGAAGGGAAGGCCGGCACCAGCGGCGAGGGAGGCGGCGAGAAAATCGCGGCGGGTCGAAACAGAGGCGGGCTGCATGTGCGCGAAGCTACGAAGCCAAGCGGAGCCGGGCAAGCAAACCGTCTTGGACTGCGCCGGCAGAGCGCAGCGGCGACGGCGCTTTCGAGCGGACGGTTGTGCTGCTCAAGTCGGGTGGGCATCGCGCGGACCAAAGCGGTGTCGCGCTTCGTTTGCCGCCGCAGTCCAAGACGCGCGCCGTGTTGTCCAGACCGTCCGGTGGGGCGAGCGTCCTCGCGAGCCATCGTCCGACGAGTAGCAGCAGCCCGGCTCGCGGGGACGCTCGCCCCACCAGCATGTCCCACGGAGCGTGGCTTGCTGCGGCTTGGAAAGCCGCGCTCCTTTACCGCTTCGCCAGCGCTTCCTCGATGCTCTTGGCCACCTTCTTCGCGAGGAACTGCGAGCCTTCGTTGGTGAAGTGGACGTTCGCCGGGCGCTGGACTTCCGCGAGCTTGGGCAGCGTGTAGGCGTAGAGGTCATTGGTGGGGACTTTGTTCTCGTCCATGACCTTCTTGGCGGCGGCGTTGTAGGCTTGCACGTCGCTGTCCTTGCGCGGTGGGTTGAGCCGGGCGTCAGGCACCGGCGTGGTGGCGCACCAGATGAGCTTGGCGTTGGTCGCCTTCAACCGCTTTACCAGCTCGCGGAGGTTCTTCTCGTAATCTTCGAGGCTGACCTGTGCCTTGCCGTTCTCCATGAACTTCAAGTCGTGCAGGCCCCAGTTGAAGTGGATGACATCCCACTTGGCCGTGCCGAGCCACTTGGCCAGCTTCGCGGTGCCGTTGGTGGTCGGGCCGCCGTTTTCGAGGATGCGATGGATGTTGGCCTTGCCCTTGAGCAGGTCGCGCACAGGCACGGTGTAACCGATGGAGATGGAGTCGCCGATGAGCAGCACGCGCGGCAGGCCGGGCTGGTCGGTGACGGGTTCCATTGCCGGGTCTTTCTTGGCGGCTTTGGGGGTCTTGGTGTCTTTGGCGGCCTTGGGCGCGGCGGTCTGGGCGAGGGCGGGAACGAGGCCGGCGGCCAGCAGCGTGGCGAGGGCGAGGCGGAGTTTCATGGATGGCAAAGTCATTTCAACGGGCGCGCAGCGTGGCAAACGACTGCCGCCGACGCCAGCCTTGGTTGTTCACATCGCAGCATCCCCGCCATTTGCTTGTCCGCGCGCGGGCCGCGTGCTTTGCTGCCGGCATGAAGCCCGTTCCATTCGCGCGCTGGCTGTTTGCGGCACTCGCCTTCGTTGCTGCTCACATGGCCGTCGCCGCGCCGCGCCCGAACTTCATCCTCATCATGGCCGACGACATGGGCTTCTCGGACATCAGCCCCTACGGCGGCGAGATTCGCACGCCAAGCCTGGAGCGGCTGGCGCGCGAGGGGATGAAGTTCACGCAATTCTACAACAACGCCAAATGCACCACCACGCGCGCGGCGTTGCTCTCAGGCATGTATCCGCGAGGGTCGGGCAACAGCATCCCGCCGCACCTGCCGACCATCGGCGAGCACCTGCGCGCGGCGGGCTACCAGACGGCGTTGAGCGGCAAGTGGCACCTCGGCTCGCGCGCGCCGCAGCGGCCCTACGACCGGGGCTTCGACGAGTTCTACGGGCTGATGGACGGCTGCTGCAACTTCTTCAACCCCGCGCAGGCCGACCCGGAATTCAAGGGCGGGCGCGTCCGCACCTTCGGCCAGAACGACCAGCTCATCCGCGAGTTTCCGACGAACTTCTACACGACCGACGCGTTCACCGACCACGCCATCGGGACGGTGCGCAAGTTCTCCGCAACGGGAAAGCCGTTCTTCCTGCACCTCGCCTACACCGCGCCGCATTACCCGCTGCATGCGCCGCCTGAGGACATCGCGCGGTATCGCGGCAAATACTCACAGGGCTGGGAGCCACTTCGCCGCGAGCGCCACACGCGGCAGCTCGCGCTCGGCTTGCTCGACCCGAAGTGGAAGCTCTCGGCCACTGACTCCGGCGCTTACGACTGGGCAAAGGCAAACCACGATTGGGAAGACCTGCGCATGGCCACCTACGCCGCGATGGTGGACCGCATGGACCAGAACATCGGCCGCCTGCTCGCCGCGCTCGACAAGCTCGGCATCGCGAACAACACCGTCGTCATGTTCCTCTCGGACAACGGCGGTTGCACCGAGGAGCCGGGCGGCCGCGACGCCACGCAGCAGCCGGGCATCGCGGCGACTTACACGGCCGTCGGGCCGGCGTGGGGATGGGCGCAGAACACGCCGTTCCGCCGCCACAAGTCGTGGGTCAACGAAGGCGGCATCAGCACGCCGTTCCTCGTCCGCTGGCCCGGCCACATCAAGCCCGCCTCGCAGACCGCGCAGGTCGGGCACATCATGGACGTGACCGCAACGTGCCTGGACCTCGCCGGCGCGAAGCCGCTCGCGGAACTCGGCGGCAAGCCCACTGAGCCGCTCGAAGGCCGCAGCCTTGTGCCCGTCTGGGAAGGCCGGACGCGTCCCGCGCCCGTTGACCTTTGCTGGGAATGGTCCGGCAACTGCGCCATCCGCCGGGGAGACATGAAGCTCGTCTGGGACACCTTGAACAAGTCGCGCCGCTGGGAACTCTACGACCTCGCCGCTGACCGCACGGAGTTGAACGACCTCGCCACGCAGCAACCGGAGCTCGTGAAGGAGATGACCGCCGCCTACGAACGCTGGGCCAAGGCCACCGGCCGCCGCATCCCCACCGAGCCGCCGCCCGCCGCGAAGGCGAAGAAGAAGAAGAAGGCGGACGCCCAGTAGCTCGACATTCTGATGTCGAGTTCGGCGCGTTAGAATGACAGCGGGGTCTCGACATCGGAATGTCGAGCTACGAGTCACTGCAACTGCGGACGTGGGCGTCCGCGCTCCTGCCGTCATTGCCCTTCAATGCCCCGCCCCCCGCGTTCGTCCAGTAGCCATGCGCAAATCCATCTGGAACCGCCTCCCGCTGGCCTTCCTGTGCCTTTGCGTGACCTTGGCTGCCCGCCCGATGGCGCAGACTGCGGAGCCGCTGCACCGGCGGGTGGACAAGCTCATCGCCGCGAAGGCCGCCGGCAAGCCCTTCGCCGCGCCGGCCACCGACGCCGAGTTTCTCCGCCGCGCTTACCTTGATTTCAGCGGTGTCATTCCCACGGCGGAACAGGCGCGGGCGTTCCTGGCGGACAAGTCGCCGGACAAGCGCGCCAGGCTCATCGAGCAGCTCTTTGCGTCGCCGAAGTATGCGGAGCGGATGGCTGAGGCGTTCAACATCCAGCTCATGGAGCGCAACGGCGCGAACGACGAGTGGCGCAACTACCTCACCGAGTCCTTCCGCGCGAACAAGCCGTGGGACCAGCTCGCGCGCGAGATCATCAGCCCGGACTTCAAGGACGAGAAGCTGCGCGGTGCGGGCTGGTTCATCACGCGCCGGCTCGACAAGGTCGGCCAGCAGGACACGGATTACCCCGGCCTCACGCGCGACATCGGCCGGCTGTTCGTCGGAATGGACCTGCAATGCTGCCAGTGCCACAAGCATCTCACGGTGAAGGATTACAAGCAGGTGGACTTCAACGGCCTCTTCTTCCCGATTCAAAACCTGAAAATGCAGGCGGCGGGCGGCGATTACAAAACCGCGTGGGTGCAGGAGGGCCTTGTCACCAACAAATACCAGTTCGTCTCCGTCCTCAGCAGCGTGAAGGGCGCGACCGGCCCGCGCGTGCCGCTCGGCGTCGAGGTGGAGATTCCGACCGCGACGACGAAGGAAGAACTCTGGGCCGTGCCACCCGACCCGAAGACACGCAAGGCGGGCGTGCCCAAGTTCAGCCCGCTCAAGGAGCTCGCCGTGCGCCTCGCTTCGGCTGACAACGCGCCCTTCGCCCGCAACATCGCCAACCGCGCCTGGTGGCAGCTCATGGGCCGCGGGCTGGTCGAGCCGCTGGACTTGCAGCACTCGGAGAACCCGGCGTCGCATCCTGAGCTGTTCGACTTGCTGGCGAAGGAGCTGACCGAGCACAAGTTCGACCTCCAGTGGCTGTTGCGCGAGCTGGCGCTGACGCAGACTTACGCGCGTTCCACCGTGCTGCCCACCAGCGCGGACCAGGTGCCCGAGCCGCTTTTCCTCGCCGCGAAGGAGCGTCCGCTTTCCGCCGAGCAGCTCGCGCGGTCGTTCCTCCTCGCCGTCGGTGAGCAGGAGCGCGTGGTGAACGGCAAGGGCTGGGCCGAGGGCGACAAGCCGAAGATGCTGAAGGATTTCGAGAAGGCCTTCCTCGCCGCGTTCGCCAATGATGCGAAGGAGCCGGAGTTGACCGTGAACCCGACGCTCAAGGCCGCGCTGTTCCTCCGCAACAACGACCAGATTCTCTGGGCCTTCCAGCCGCGCCCCGGCAACCTCATCGCGCGTATCGCCGCGCTTAAGGAGCCGGCGCAGATTGCCGACGATCTCTTCCACACCATCCTGAGCCGTCCGCCCACGACTGAGGAGACGGCCACGCTGGAGAAGTATCTGGCCAAGCACGCCGCCGACCGCGAGAAGGCCCTCGGCCATTTCGCGTGGGCGATGCTGTCGAGCATGGAGTTTTTCACGAACCACTGAAACCACTGAAACCACGAATGGACACGAATCAACACGAATTCAAATTGGCAGCCGCGCAGGTGGCACTGTCCCAATTCGTGTCCATTAGTGTCCATTCGTGGTTTCCCCTCCCTTTACCATGAACCCTCTCTGCAAACCCTGGGAGCACGCCACGTCCCGCCGCCAGTTCCTCGGCGCGTCCGCTGGCGCGATGGCGTTTGGCGCGCTGGGCGGCCTTGTTTCACCGCAGGCCGCCGAGGCGATGCGCAAGAAGGAGAAGCAGGTGCTCTTCGTTTGGCTCGACGGCGGCATGAGCCAGCTCGAAAGCTGGGACCCGAAGCCGAACACCGAATTCGGCGGCCCCTTCCGCACCATCAAGACCACCGTGCCCGGAACTCACTTCTCCGAGCTGATGCCGCAGTGCGCGAAGCAGGCGCATCGCCTCTGCGTCGTGCGGAACATCGCGACGAAGGACAACGCCCACTCCTCCGGCGTCGCGCGCATCCAGCGTGGCGACCCGAAGAATCGCGGCGTGCCCTATCCCTTCTTCGGCTCGTCCATCGCGAAGCTCATGGGGCCGACCTCCTCGAAGCTCCCCGCCTACGTCTGGGTCAAGCCCGGCAGCGGCGGCTTCAAGGCCGAGGACGCCGGCTTCCTCGGCCCGAAATACGGCTCGCTCGCGTTCGGCGACGGCAAGCCGCCGGAGGATTTGCTCCGCCACGCGTCGCTCACCGCCGAGGAGGACGACGAGCGCAACGAGCTGCGCGAGGTTTTCAACCGCCGCTACGCCGCGCAGCGCCGCCCGGCCTACACCGAGGCGAGCAGCTACGTCTTCGACTCCGCGCGCGAGCTGATGAAGCGCGCCGACATCTTCGACACGACCAAGCTCCCGGCGAAGGAACTGGACCGCTACGGCCGCACCGAGCTGGGCCAGCACATGCTCATCGCGCGCAACATGCTGGAGGCCGGCGTGCGCTTCGTGAAGGTCGGCAGCTACGGCTGGGACACGCACGGCGACAACTTCAACGCCAGCGCCTCGCTCGTGCCGAAGTTCGACCGGGCTTTCGCCTCCATCATTGAAGACCTTGCTGCGAGCGGCCTGCTGGAGCACACGCTCGTCATCGCGATGAGCGAGTTCGGCCGCACTCCGCGCATCAACGGTCACGTCGGGCGCGACCACTGGCCCGAGGCGTGGAGCATCGCGATGGCCGGCTGCGGCCTGAAGGCCGGCGCGGTCGTCGGCGCGACGAACGACAAGGGCACCGACGTGAAGGACAAGGGCCACGACATCGGCGCGGTCTTCCACACCTGGTTCAACGCGCTGGGCATTGACCCGAAGAAGACGGAATACAACAACAACGGCCAGCCGCTGCCGCTCGCCCACGACGAGATGGAAGCCATCAAGGAGGCCTTGGTATGAGCGACGCAAAGCCCGCCGACAAATTTGTCCCGCCCAAGGAACTCAAGATGTTCCCCAACGACCGCCAGCTCTGCATCGCGCGGTTCAGTCCGTGCGGGAACTTCCTCGCCGCCGGCGCGATGGAGGGCACCGTGCGCCGCTGGAGCGTCGTCGAGAAGCCCAAGCCCGCTGTCGAGGTCGAGTTGCCCGACGAGCCGAAGAAAAAGCCCGCGCCCAAAAACGCCAAGACGCCGCCAGAGTCGCCCGTCGAGTTGGTGGCGCTGCCGCATCTCACCGGCTTCAACGGCTGGGTGCAGAACATCGCTTTCCACCCGAAGGACAAGATTCTCTTCGTTGCCGACACCTGGGGCAGGCTCACCGCCACCGCCTACGAGGGAGACGCGCCCAAGCCGCGCTGGGAAAACGTCACCGCACACGACGGCTGGATTCGTCGGCTCGCCATCTCATCGGACGGCCAGCACCTCGCCACCTGCGGCCGCGACCAGTTCGTCCGCGTCTGGACCACGGCGGGCAAACTCGTCGCCGAGCACCGGCACACGGACGATGTCTTCGCCGTCGCCTTCGCGCCCGAGGGCAAGCTCGTCGCGTTCGGCGACGAGAAGGGCCGCGTGAAGACGTGGGACTTCGGCACGAAGCAGGCGGGGCGCGAGTTCGACGCCTCGGCGCTCTACAAGCTCTCCCGCCTGCAGGACGTGTGCGGGCTGCGGACGCTGACGTTCATCGAGGGCGGCAAGTCGCTGCTCGTGGGCGGCTGCGAGCCGGCCGGCGGCGGCTTCCTCGAAGGCGCGCCCATGCTGGTGAAGTTCGACACCACGACCGGCAAAAAACAGACCGAGTGGAAGTTCGGCGCGGCAAAAGACGGCTTCGTGCTCGATGTCGCGTGGCATCCCGGCGGCTACCTGATTTTGGTGACGAGCGGCCAGCCCGGCAGCGGCAAGATCATGTTCCTGCGCCCCGGCGAGAAGGAGCCGTTCTTCACGCACACCAACGTGGCGAACGTCCACTCCGTCACGCTGCACCCCGACGGCAAGCGCTTCGCGGTCGCCGCGATGAACAAGGCCAGCAACGGCAACGGCCGCCCCAAGACCGCCGATGGCTCCTACCCCGGCAACACCTCACCGGTGCATCTGTTTGAACTCGGCGGGAATGGATGAACCGTTAAACCGGCGGATATTTTTGGGAGAAAATAACCCGCTTCGGCTTGAATGCCGGATCCTTCTCACGGATACGGCCCAACTCGTAAACAATCGACTTCTTAAGGCACGCCGGCTTTGCCAAAATCTTATCAATCATGAATTGCGTGAACTTCCAAGGATTCAGGCAGATGATTCGATAACCGTCCTTGTCGAAATACATCGGGTGAGCTTCATATTCGGCATCGAAGCTCCATTTGTAGGTAATCTCACCGGTTGTGTATGTCTTCGGTGTCGCTTGGTGCTGCATCCCATTCCGATACACTTGCCAGAAGTGCCCGAAGAAAATCGGGTTAACATTTAAGTCTTTGGCAGCCTTGTTTTTGAACTGGTCATCTTTGCTAGGGAAACGCTGAACAAAGGCTGATTTTCAAACTCCGACTTCTGCGGGCCGTGCCGACGAGGGCTTCCGCCGATTTTGGGGCTGCGCGCGCTTGACC
>WRPG01000005.1 GCA_009773355.1 Limisphaerales bacterium | reverse complement strand
CGGCCCTGGCCCGCCGGGCCGTGGACGCGGAGCGCGCGGGCAATGTGACCGGCGCGGCGCAGCTCAACCTCGCCGTGCTCCAGAAACGCGAGCAGATCGAGCGGCTCGTGACCGCCGAGAAGGAGCGGCAGGCGCAACTGGACCGCCAGGCCGCGCGCGACGCACAGCGCATGGTGGACTTCGCCGAGCGCGCCCGGCGCGAGCGCCTCTCCGCCGGTCTGCGCTCCGGCCCGGCCAGCGCGGCGGGAGGCGTGGGGCTGGGGGAAGTGGCTTCGGGCTTCGGTGTGCCGCTTTCCATCGGAGCGCTCATCGCCACGGTCACGTCCGCCTTCCGGTCCATGCTCGGCATGGTCGGTGCGTTGAAGGACAACGCCGAGCAGCTCAACGTCACCGTCACCGAGGTGCAGCAGTCCGCCCGCGTGCTGCGGGACCAAGGGCAGGACGTGGGCAGCCTCGGCACCGCGCTCTCCCAGCTCGGCTCCACGCGGAGGGACGCGGCGGAAGGCAACGAGGAGCTGCGCGCCAGCTTCGCGGCGCTGGGTGTTTCCCTGGCCGACCTCAATGACCCGACGAAGCGCAACATTGACCTGCTGAAGCAAATGGGGCCCGCAGCACGGGACGCGACCGATGCGCAACGCGAGCTGTTGAAGACCCTGCTGGGACGCGGCGGCGACAAGCTGGCCGGGGCCATTGCCGGCCTCAACGCGGTCAAGGCGGACGACGTGATGGCTCCCGACGTGGTGGCGCGGGTGGACGAGGCGGACAAGGCATTCAGCCGACTCTGGCGCGGCATCAGCGAGGGATCGGCGAAGGCTTATGCGCGGACGCTGCAAGTCGCCCAGCCCTTCTTTGACATCGCCCTCGGCAACTACGGTGGCCAGACCGCTCCCCGGCAGTTCAAGACCCAGCGGGAGCGGGACCGGGGCGGTTATCAACTTGACCAGATCGCCATCGGCGCAGGCCGCATGACGGAGGACCAGGCCAGCCCGGAATACCAGCGCTACAAGTCCTTCACCCAGGCGCAGGCCGAACGTCCGGACTTACGGTTGGACTACGAGACCTGGCAGCGGGCGAAGGGGCCAAAACCGGGGCCGCTGTTCCGGGACAAGACCGCCGAGGCGACAGCCGAAAAGGCCCGCGCTGGGGAGGTGGCGGCCGGTGAGCAGGAGCTGGCCAACACCCAGCGCCGGCATGAGCTGGAGATGTCCATGAAGTCCATCGCCGAGCAGCGCGAAGACCTGGCCCGTCGCCGGTCGCTCATCGAGCTGCAAATCGCGGAGACCAACGACCGCGCCGAGAAGGCGCGGCTGGAAGCGGAGTTGATTGAGCTGGATCAGCGCAAGGCCGGCCTGAAAGACGATCCGAATGCCGCTGCCAGCTCCTACCGCGTGTCGGCCTCCGCCCTCCAGCGCATCGGCGGGTTCACGGGCGGGGTTGGCGGCTTCGACCCGGTGCAGACGCGGCTCGACGCGATTCACGCGGCGGCCAGTGGCAACCTTCAGGTCGCGCGCGAGATGATTGGCGTGCTGCGCAGCGGCCTCGACGTTCACTTCAACTGATGGAACCGCTCGTCTCAGCCTTTGGCTACCGTTACTCCGGCGAACCCGGCGCGGTGGCCCAGCCTTTTCCTGGCGTGCGGTTCAATCCGCAGACCGGGCGCATCGAGCAGCAGCGCTGGGAGGGGACGCCCGAGGACATCGCCGCCCTGGAAACGGCCCTGCAACTGGCCGGCATCAGCTACCGCATCGCGCCCGGCCAGCAGGGCGGCTTCCGCACCATTGACGTTGACGAGCCGACTGCCGAGACCAGCAGCCTCCAACTGTTCCAGACCGATGATCTGGACGGCTCGGACCCGGAGAAGGACTTGCTCCAACACGAGAGCCTCGTGACCGCTGGGGCGACGGCAGATGACCTCTCCGTGCTGAAGCAGATGATCCAGGATTACGACAATCGGGTCGAAACCCGCGCCGGTGCCGGGGCCGTGCTGGCGGCGCAGGAGCTGGTCACGCCGCTGCCCTCCGGCACACTGGTGGACCTCTTTCAAATTCACGCGTCGGGTGTGCGCGCATTCTCTGATTCCAACTGGATCATCCGGCGGACGGCCATCTACGCGCCGGGCGCTGGGGCGATCACGGTCAACAACGTGCGCAAGGTCTTCGAGACCTCGGTGGACCTGGAGACCATCGAGGCCATTGACCCGAATCGCATCTGGGCCATTCCCGCCGGGCAGTGGCTCAAGCGCACCCCCAAGTTCCAGCGCCAGCGCAACGGCACCACGGTGTTCAGCGTGGAGTGGTGGTGGGCGAAACAGTGGAGCACAACCCTTTACCAGACCGCCGCCTGATGGACCTCACCCCCCAGCTTCCTGACAGCGCCGGGCCGCTCGCCCAGATGGAGCGCCGGCTCCTCGCGCTTATCCAGAGCGTGCGACTGGAGCAGGGCGTGGGCTACAAGGTCAGGCCCGGCACGCGCGGCACCGTGCTGGAGCTGGAGGCCGCGCCCGCCGCCGCTGCGTCCGGCGTCCTCGTCGCGCAGGTTGTCGCGGAGGGCGCGGACGCGCTGCTCTGCACTGTGGACGGCGGTGCCACGACCTTCCCGGTGATGAAGCCGGAGCCGCTGCGGCGCTCCTGGATGCTGGGCGATTACCTGGCCGAGGTGCGCCACATCTACAAGCACCACTCCACCGTGGTGCAGGTGCTCGATCAGGGCTGGTGGGACCAATACGGCTACGTGTTGAGCGTCAAGCCCAACTCCGCGCCGCCCACGGTGCAGGAGGAGTATCAGGCCATCTGGCCGCCCTACGTGGACGCCGTCGGCGAGGACACGGCGAGCACGCCGGTCAACCAGCCGCGCGCCGTGAACCTCACCTACGGCCGCACGGTCAGCCTGATCTGCGCCCGCGTCTCCGGCGCGGGCCGCGTCAACGCCGCCGACCTGGCCTCGGACGAGCTGGGTGACACCGTGGTCAGCCATGTGGACATCACGCCCGGCCGGCGCTGGCTGCCGACGGATGTGATCCGGCAGACGCAGGTGGTCATGGACGTGCCCGGCGGCACTGCCATCGGCTCCGTGGACAACCAGCCCGACAACTCGTGAGCACCCACCTCGATCTCTACTGGCACGTCAGCAGGGGCTACTTTGTCCAGTCGCCGCTGGTCCCGTCGCGCATCGCCCTGCCGGCCTTCCACCGGCAGGACCGGCGCGCAATCCGCCTGCACCTGCTGGATGTGGACCCGGCCACGCGGGGCACCATCGCGCAGCGCGACCTGGCCGGCTACGAGTGCGTCATCGGCATCGGCGATCCCGCCACGCCCGAGTCCTTCGCTGAGAACAACGACGCGATGGTCTGGGACGCGGCCCTGGACGCCTTCGTTGGCATCCTTGACCTCTACACGGACGAAATGGAGGCCGCGCTGGCCGCCGCCGCCGGCGAGCCGGGCCTGGACGCGACCTTCTACTTCCGCGTGCAGGCCGGGGGCGAGGCCATCCACGACCGCGAGGCCGGCCTGGCCGGCTGCCGCGTCCTCAAGGTCATCAAGCACGCGACCAGCGGCCTGCCCACCAGCGTGACCGCCAGCCAGTTCGCCGACCTCCTGGAGGCCGCGCTCGCGGACTCGAACAGCATCGAGTGGCGGCGCGTGCTGAACCTGATCTACGGCGACGTGCGCCGGGCGACGGGGGGCATGATCGCGGAGTCCGCCGCCGGCCTTTCGGTGCGACCCTTCTTCGACGCGCCCGACTTCTTCGCCCAGCTCAGTGTCGCGATGGTGGGCGCGGGCGCGCCCACCTACACGGCCACGCCCGCCAGCCACAGCGCCAGCGTCGTGGCGGGCGGACACGCAGGCCGGCGCTACCTGGCGCGCGTGGCTGTGGACATCACCGCCGAGGTCGCGGCCTACACCGGCGGCGAGCAGAAGCCGGCGGACGCCGCCAAGTTCTACCGGGGCGCGCCGACGCCCACCGTGCCGGCGGACAACTTCAATCGGGTCACGCTGACCGTCAGCTCGCCCGCGCGAACCTACGTGCTCAACTACGCCGCTGTGAGTGGCGGCATCGAAGCGGCGAGCTACGAGGCGGACATCGAGGTGGACGCCGGGGCCACGCTCACCCTGCTGATTGACTCGGTGGACGGGCTGATGCTCGGCCTCTCGCAGACCTGCGTGGTCACGAGCAAGACGGTTGGGGAACTGCCCCTGCCGCACGTCCTGCACCGCAGCAGCGTGACCACGGCCGCCCACACGGGCGACACCATCGAAACCACGAAGGCCACGGTCGCCATCGCCCCACTGGGCCGGCACTCCCAGCTCCGCCTCTGCGCCACCTGGTCGCGCCCGGCAGCGCAGGTGGACGACGCCTTTCTCACCGCGCGCCTGGGCGGAACCCTGCTCTGGAAGCAGCGCGTGGGCGTGTTGCGCGGCGGCTCGGTGGACGTGGTGATCCTGTCGAACCGGAACTCGCAAAGCTCGAACCTCTTCAGCTTCGACACCGAGAGCGACTGGCTCGTCGGCTCCGGGGCCATCAACACGGCCGTCGCCACCTCGCTGACCATTGGCGTCCAGCTCGGCAACGCCGCCGACAGCATCACCCTCGAAGCCGTCACCCTGACCCGCGAAAACCCATGAGAACCCTGATCCTAATTCTGCTTTCGACTTGCTGCTTTCAGCTTTCCGCACCGGCGCAGCTCCTCCCGCTCCCCATCAGCACCTTCTCGCGCCAGGCCGTGACGAACACGACCGCCGCCGACTGGCGCACGAAGCTGGGCGTGTCAGCCAGCTCGACGAACGCCATGCAATACATGGGGAACCTCTCGTTGAGCGGCGACCCGAACTACCCGGCGGGCACCATCGGCGACACCTACCGCATCTCGGCCAACGGCTATGTCGGTGGCGGCATCGGAGTTGGAACGCGCGGGGTCTTGGGCGATATTCTGCTTTGTTTGGCCTCCAACGCTGGCGGCACGCAGGCAGCCGTGGGCAGCTCTTGGATGATGATGCCTGGCATTCCCGGCAGCCTGCTGGCCGAAGGCAACCTCGCCACGTTGACCTCGCCGTCAACGGCGCGCGGCAACCTCGGTCTGATCATCGGCACGCACGTCCAGGCCTACGACGCCGATCTGACGACGTGGGCGGGAATCTCCCCGTCGGCGAACGTCCAGACCCTGCTTGGAGCGGCAGACTACGCGGCTTTCCGCAGTAGTCTTGGCCTTGGAACGATGGCGCTGGAGGCGGCCAGCAGCTACATCCCGACCACCACGCTGACCAACCTCGCCCTCCTCAACGGCACCAATGCCTTCGCGGGAACGAACACCTTCAACGGGCCGGTCTTGTTGTCATCGGCGGTCACCGCGTCCGGACTGACCGCATCGCGGCTCGTGGCCACGGACGCCAACAAGGCGCTCGCGAGCACGCTCACGAGCGCCAATTTGGCCGCGAGCGTCAGCGACGAGACCGGATCGGGGCTGTTGGTCATGTCTGAATCCCCGACCATCGCGGGCACACTGTTCGACCAGGGCGATGGCCCGCGCGCCTTTGGCATCCAGACGCTGCAAAACAACTCGGCGGACATCCACATCCGAAGCGGCGGCAACGATGGCTTGAAGGTCAAGGTCGGTGGCGGTGTCAGCATCGACAACTCCGCCTCGCCCGACTCGGTGCCAACCCTGCTGCTCAACCCGCGCGGCACCCAGCTTGCCGCCTTGCTCAGTGCCGGTGGCTTCACGGTCGGGGGCACTGGTCAAGTCACCGCGCCGTTTTGGGTTGAGTTCACACAGACCTCTGATGGGGGCACGCCATCGGCAAACTCAGCCCGCATCTACGCCAAGGACAGCGCTGGCACCGCTGAGGTTTTTGTGAAGGACGAGGCCGGGAACGAAACCCAGATCAGCCCGCACGCCCGCAACTCACCGGGCAAGGCGGTGGACGCCGGCTTGGCGCTGCCCATCGTGGTGCATCACCGGAACGACTACCTGGGCACCGAGGAGTGGATTCATCTTTCGGCGCTCGCCCGGAAGCTGGAGCAGATCACGGGCGAGAAGTTCGTCTTCAGCCAGGCCGTTCCGAAACGCGACTGGGCGGCGGACCAGCAGGCCAAGCAGGCCGCCTACGACGCACTGCGCTTCCGGGAACGTCAGGCGCTCCTCGCCTGGCAACAGAACATGAACGCGAACAAGGGCACCAATGCGCCCGCCGTCCGCCCCGCCGCCGACATTCGCAAGCCGAAGCCGGAGTGGCTAAAGTGAGCTGAGGGAACCGACGGAATCCCGCCTGCAACTGCCTTGCAAGCCAGCCCGGCTGGGAGCCTTTCCGGGCGAGTTTGTGTCAAACCCACCACATAATGTCTCAAACCGGGCGACTTTTTACGCTCGGCGATGGTCGCGCGTGTGCGCGTCTGCTCGTATTTGCCGAGCAGGAACGGCTTCGGGCCAAACGCGCCGCGGATGTAGCGCAGTTGCAGCGTGCCGTCGCCGAGGTCGCCGTTGGCCAGGTCGGTCTGCGACGCCGCGTTGCCGGTGCTATACCAAAGGTAGCTCTCGTCGCGGCCCCACACGTCGCCGGGCAGCAGACAGCGTTCGTCGCCGTTGATTTGGTTGAACCCACCGAGATGGTTCCACTGGGCTACCAGCAGGTCCGGCTTGAGCTTGCGCCCGTGCGTGATGAACACGTCGTCGAATGCGGCCTTGAGCGAAATCTGCGTCCACTTCAGCGCGGCGAGCTTGTAGGGCGAGGTCTCCTTGGGGTTGTGCCACGAGGGAATTTCCGCGAACTGATGCGCCTTCAAGTCCGCGATGGCGAACTGCTGTTTGAGCTGCGCTGCCGTGTAGTTTGTCCCCAGCCACGCGCGAAAGCCGCCGACGCAGTGCGCGCACATGCAGTCGCGGCGGTAGTAGTAGTTCGCGATGAGGCCGTCCACGCCGCGCGCGATGGCGTCGGTCATCATCGCCTTGAGACACGCGCGCCAGAGCGGGTTGTTGAGGCAGCCGTGATACTCGGGCCAGCCGCCAATCTTGTAGCTGGAGCTGGTGATGAGCTTGCCCGATGCGTCCACGGAAAGCATCTGCGTCGGGTCGGTCGTGGGCTTCGGACCGAAGGTCTTCGTGTCCCAGCCGTTGTGATACCAGTCGAAGAAGCCCGCGCGCTTGTCGGGGTCGCCGAGAATGAACGTGGTGTTGAAGTGGCCGACCACCTTCGAGCCGCGCGCGTGGACCCCCTGGTTCAGCTTGCGGAAGAATTCGCCGCACTCCTTCGTGCCCTCGACCGGGAAGTGCGCCGGGTAGCCCTTGCCGAACTTCGTGTGCGCCACGCTGTAGAACGTGACCCCGTAAAAACCGACCTGCGCGACCTGTGGCTTCGCCTCGCCGATGAAGTCGAGGTATTCCGGCGTGCCGTAGTCAGTCCAGTGCGCGACGAGGGTGTTGAACCAGAACGGCTCGGCGGCGCGGGCGCCCCCCGCCGGCAACCCGATCATGGCCAGCGCGCAGAAGATGCGGAGGCCCAGGAGGGTGGAAGGCAAAAGGCGGCGGCGGGAAGGAGGCTTCATGCAGAGTGCTGTTGCTGATTGAAGCTCCGGCCAGCAGACAAATTCAGGCGTCCTTCAGGGAAACCGTCCAGCCGTTGGGCGAGGCAAACGCCACCTTGACGAACATGAGGAGCGGGTTAGCCTCCCGCCGACGCAACCACCCCGATCTATGGGCAAGAACTTCAGCCTCCGCCCTGCGTGCTCGCGGGGATTCACCCTGATCGAACTGCTGGTCGTCATTGCCATCATCGCAATCCTCGCCGGCATGTTGCTGCCGGCCTTGAGCAAGGCCAAGCAGAAGGCCGACGGCACCAAGTGCCTGAGCAACATGCGGCAGTTCCAGTTGATGTGGCAGTTCTATGCGGAGGAATACGACGGCCGACTCGTTCCGGTGCGCACCTGGGTGACCGGCAGCCTCCCGAACAGCGCAAGCATCACGGGCGGGCTGCTGTGGCCGTTCACCAAGAACGAGGCGCTCTACAAATGTCCCGGGGACAAGTCCCTGAACGCCCGCAGCGTGTCCATGAACGCCCACATGGGCGGCGTTCAGGGTGATTTCATCGCCGCCGGGTTCGCACCTTACAAGCGGCGCGAGGACATTCTCAAGCCAGACCAATACTGGGTTACGCTGGATGAGCGGATTGGCATCAACGACGGCTTCTTTCGGCTGGACTGCAAAACGGTTTACACGACCGCTCGCGCCGGAGATTTTCCCGCCGTTTATCACAACCGGAACAGCGCCTTCAATTTCTCGGACGGGCACGCGGAGATGCGCAAATGGACGACCGCGAATTACGTTTCGATCGCGCCTGCCAACGGCCAGCCGTTGTCCAACGCGGACGACCTCTGGATGATGCAGCACATGACCTTGCCGACCACTGGCGCGTGGCCGCCCTGAACAAGTCGCATCGGTTCTAAGATCCAGCCTCAGTCGTTCCGCAAAGCCACGAAGCGCGATTCGTCGGAATCCCCTTTGCGTTGAACTCCCGCTCGAAGTCCGTCGTCACGGCGGCCAGCTCGGCAGGCGTTTCTGTTTCAGCAAAGGACTTGTCCGCACGGAAGACGGCGAGCATCTGGGCGAAGTAATCCACATGATCGGTGCGCAGGTGGACCACGCCGCCAGGCATGAGCGCGCGCCGGGCCAGCGCGGTGAAGCGTTCGTTGATGAGGCGGTTCCGCGCGTGCTTCACCTTCGGCCACGGATCGGGGAAATAGACGTGGATGGCATCTGCGCTCGCGGGCGGCAGGAGGTATTCGAGGAAGTAGCCAATCTCGATGCGCACCAGGCTGAGGTTGGTCAAGCCGAGGCGGCGTCCCCGCTTGTCCGGCTTGCGAATGCGACCGGTGAGTCGCTCGACGCCGAGGAAGTTCCGCGTCGGATTCCGCTGCGCCCACTCGACGATGAACGAGCCGTCGCCGCAGCCCAGCTCGACTTCGAGGGGCTGGGACGTGGGGAAATGCTCGGCGAGGTCGAGCGGCTGGAGGATGGTGCGGAATTCGTGCAGCAGCGTGTTGCGTGTTGCGTGTTGCGTGTTGCCCGTGGCGTCCGCGGCACCGGTTCCAGACACGCAGCACGCAGCACGCAGCACGTATTCTTTCTCCTCAGTCGCCATCTCGTTCCTTCATCACCACTTCACCGGCACGGAGAGCTTCGCGCCGAACTTGTTCGCGTAGAACACCTGCTTGTTCGCCTGTCCGAACTCGTGCACGAGCTTCGTCACCTTCACGTCGTAGCAGCAGTATTCCGCGATGTCCACGAGCCGACCCTCCTTGAACCACCGAAGCGCCTGCATCCCGTCGGCGGTCTTCTCCACACCCAGCGACGCGGTGGCGATGGAGTCCAGCGAGAGCCGGTGCGGCAGGGTCTTCATCAAGTCCACCAGCAGGTCGAGCGTGCGCAACTGCGAGTAGTCGAAGAACTCGTTGTGGCCTTGCAACACCTCGTAGTCGAAGCGCTCGATGTTGAAGCCCACCACGAGGTCCGCCCGGCGCAGCTCCTCGATGAGGTCGTTAACCTGGCGCTCGCCGTAAATCTGGTAGCCGCCGCGCGCCGTGCTGTAGGTCACGCCGATGCTCATGCCCATGCGGCGGATGTTGCCCCAGCCGCCCACGTCGTCCGCAGACTTCTGCGTTTCGAGGTCGAAATAGACGATGTTCTTCATGCGGCGGGCGGAGCGTAGCCAGCGGGTCCGGTGGCGCAAAGAAAAGTTTGCCGGGGCACTGGCAGTTCCCCACTATCCAGCACTTGTTTAATGAGCATCGCCGTCACTGAACCACCCGTCGCCACCGCGCCAGCTCGGTCGCCTGCCGCTGACTTCTCCAAGCCCGTCGTCCGCCCGAAGACCTCCGGGTGGCAGCTCTTCAAGGACGTGCTGAACCACGGCGGCCCCGGCTACCTCCAGTTTGCCATCACGAACATCTGCAACGCCGACTGCGGCTTCTGCGGCTTCGCCCGCTCGCAGTTCGACCCCAAGGCCCGCAAGAGCGTCACGCTCCAGGAGGCCAAGGACGTGGCGGACATCGCCAAGCGCAACCACATCGGCTACCTGCTTTTCGTCGGCGGCGAGCCGATGGCGCACCGCGACCTCCGCGCGATGGTCCGCTACTCGGCGGAGCAAGGCATCCACCCGATGATTTGCACCAACGGCGGCCTGTGGAATGACGAGAACATGAAGGCGCTCGCCAACGACGGCCTGAGCAGCGTCATCATGTCCATTGACGCGCACGACGTGGCCAAGCACGAGGCCAACCGCAGCCTGCCGGACGTGTGCCGGAAGATCAAGAAGGCGAACGAGTATTTCCACAGCGTCGGCATCCAGACCACCGCCAGCATCACAGCCAGCCGGCTCATCGAGGATTACGAGAAGCTGCCCGCGTTCCTCGAAAGCCTCAGCTTCACGAGCTGCACCTTCAGCTACCCGCTCACGAACCTTGCCTCCAGCTACCTGAGCTTCAGCGACAGCGGCCTGGTGAACTTCAACAACTCCGAGTTGCTCGCGCTGTTCGACAACATCAAGCGGATGAAGCACAACAGCGGCTACCCGGTGGTGAACCCCACGGAGTCGCTCACCGAGATGCAGCGGCACCTGCGCGGCGAGAAGGAGCAGTTCGGCTGCCTCGGCGGGCACAAGTATTTCTACCTCGACTGGAACCTCGACCTCTACCGCTGCCACGCGTGGGACAAGCCCATGTGCAAGGTCTATGAGTGGGACGACTCGAAGCTCATCCGCGACGGCTGCACCAAGTGCATGATTGACTGCTACCGCGACCCCAGCGTCCTCCAGCATGTCGCCATCAACGCCAGCGACGCCTGGCACGCGCTCAAGAAGGGCGACGTAGGCACGGCGGCGATGAAGGTGCTCGACTCGAAAAACCTCACCTCGCTCAAGGCCGTGTGGGAGGACCGCAAGTGGATTGGGAAGGTTTGAGAGTGTTGCGTGTTGAGCGACCTCGCCAGCACACGTGCGGGCTGAGGCACGACACACGCAACACGCAACACGCCGCACGCCGCCATGTCCAAGCTCTACTTCTACTACTCGGCGATGAACGCGGGGAAGAGCACCCTGCTCCTCCAGTCGAGCTACAACTACCAAGAGCGCGGCATGAACACGCTCGTGCTCGCGCCGCAGTTCGACACCCGGGCCGGGCCGGGCAAGGTCGCCTCGCGCATCGGCCTCTCGGCGGAGGCACGCGCCTTCAAGCGGGATGAAAACCTCTTCACCCTCGCCGAGGAGGACCACGAGAAGCGCATCCTCTCCTGCGTGCTGGTGGACGAGGCGCAGTTCCTCACCAAGGCCCAGGTCGAGCAGCTCACCGACCTCGCGGACCGCCTGCGCATCCCGGTCCTGTGCTATGGACTGCGCACCGACTTTCAGGGCAACCTCTTCGAGGGCAGCCAGTGGCTCCTCGCGTGGGCGGACAACTTGATTGAGCTGAAAACCATCTGCCACTGCGGCCGCAAGGCCACGATGGTCCTGCGGGTGGATGCCAGCGGCGTGCCCGTGAAGACCGGCGCGCAGATCGAGATCGGCGGCAACGACCGCTACGTCTCCGTCTGCCGCCGCCACCACAAGGAGAGCCAGCATGCCTGGCTGCTCTGAGGCGGCGCTCCGCCTGTCAAAAGTGTGGACAGCGGGGATGGCGGGCGCATTCTCCCGCTCCAGCCAGCCATGAAAACCGCTCTCCTGCTCCTCGCCGGCCTGCTTGTCACCCAGCTCCCAACCCGCGCCGCCGCGTTGCGCGTCACAGCGCAGGCGGGCGAGTTCGACCGTCGGGGTTCGCTCGTCTCCTTCACCGTGCCGCCGGCAGCGCGCGGTTGGACGCGCTTGGAGACCGAGTCCGGCGGCGCGTGGCCCTTTCAAGTGGACGCGGAGAGGAAGGGCTGGTTCGTGCTTGATGAGCTGAAGGCCGGAGCAACGAAGACTTTTCGCCTCAAGTCCGGCGCGCCCGCCGCAGAAGCCGTGACGGTGAAGCAGGACGGGGCCGTCGTGCGGCTCGCGGTGAATGGCAAGCCGGTGGCCGCCTACCAGACCACACCCAGCGCGCCGCCGCCCGGCGTGGCCGCGCACTACGCTCACGGCGCGTATCTGCATCCGGTTCACACGCCCGCCGGACGGCTGGTCACGGGCGATTACCCGCCCGATCACAAACATCAACGCGGCATCTTCTTCGCGTGGACGCACACGGAGTTTGAGGGTCGCACGCCGGACTTCTGGAACATGGGCAAGGGCAACGACGCCAAGGTCACGGCAGCCACCGAGTTCGTGAAGCTGGAGCGTTCATGGAAGGGCGCGGTGCATGGCGGCTTCGTGAGCCAGCACCGCTTTGTGGACCGGCTCGCCCCGACGCCGAAAGCGATGCTGGACGAGCGCTGGCAGGTGACAGTGTTTGCCGCCCCGGCCAGCGGTGGCAAGGCGTGGCTGTTCGACTTTGTCTCCACGCAGGAGTGCGCGAGCGCGAGTCCGGTGAAGCTGCCCAAGTATTACTATGGCGGCCTCGGCGTGCGCGGGCAGGCCGCGTGGGATCCCGTGGACGCGGTCAAGTTTCTCACTTCCAACGGCGACGACCGGAAGAAGGGCGATGCCTCGAAGGCGAACTGGGTTCACATGGGCGGCCAGGTGGACGGCGCGCCCGCCGGGCTTGCGGTTCTCATTCACCCCGACAACTTCCGCGCACCGCAGCCGTTGCGCCTGAACCCGAAGAACCCCCAGCTCTGCGTCGCCCCCTCGCAGGAGGGCGACTGGGAAATCACGCCGGGCAAGCCCTACGTCTCGCGCTACCGCTTCGTCATCGGCGACGGCCCGGCGGACAAGGCCGAACTGGACCGGCTCTGGAACGACTACGCGAAGGCACCGACCGTGACGGTGGCGATGGAGTGAGGAAGTTTTGCCGCGAGAGGGCTCAAAGAGCACAGAGGAAGGCAAACTTCCAACTTTCAACGTCCAACGCTCAACGTTGAACGAACGCCGCGCGGTCTTTGGAAGTTGAACGTTGGACGTTGAGCGTTTCCCCCATTTTTTCGTTTTGCGTCCTTTCGCGGCTAATCAAGCCGTCGGTGCGGCCACGCCCGCCATCATCCGCAGCAGGACCGTTTGCGAGAAAAAGTCCCGCTCCAGCTCGCCGACCTGCTCGCCCTCGCGGAGCACGATGATGCGGCGGCAGAGGTTGATCAGCTCGGGCAGCTCGGAGGAGATGACCAGCAGGCCCATCTTTGCACGGGCCAGTTCGTCGAGGATTTTGTGGATCTCCGCCTTCGCCCCCACGTCCACGCCGCGCGTTGGCTCGTCCACGATGAGCACCGCGCAGTCGCGCGCGAGCCACTTGGCCAGCGCAACCTTCTGCTGGTTGCCGCCGCTCAACGTGATCACTGGCGACTCGATGCTGCCCATGCGGGTTTGCAGGCGGGTGAGGAAGTTGTGCGTGATGGTGCGCTCGTCGCCGCGCTTGATGACGCCGAGCGGCCAGGTCATCCGCTCCAGCGCGGCGAGCGAGGCGTTCTCACGGCAGTTCATCGTGAGCACGAGGCCCTGGCGCTTGCGATCCTCCGGCACCATGCCGACGCCTGCCGCCAGCATCCGCGAGACGGAGCGCATTTTCACCGGCTGGCCGCGCACAAAGACCTTGCCGGTGGCAAACGGATCAAGGCCGAAGATGGCCTGCGCGATCTCCGTGCGGCCCGCGCCGACGAGGCCGGCCAGTCCGACGACCTCGCCGCTGCGGATGGTGAAGTTGATGTCCTGAAACTTTCCGGGCGACGACAGCTTCTCGACCCGCAAGACCTCCTCGCCCAGCGCCAGCGCGACATGATGCGGCGTGTTGAACTCCACGTCGCGTCCGACCATCTGATGCACGAGGCGGTCGTGGTTGGTGTGGGCGATGCGCTCGGTGGCGACGTGCCGGCCGTCGCGCAAGACGGTGATGGTGTCGCACAGGCGGAAGATTTCCTCCAGCCGGTGCGAGACGTAGATGACGGTGATCTCGCGCTGTTTGAGGTGCGCGAGCAGCTTGAAGAGGTGCTCGCTCTCGGCGACGGACAGCGAGCTGGTCGGCTCGTCCATCACGATGATGCGCGCGCCGGTGCCGACCGCGCCGGCGATCTGCACGAGCTGCTCCTGCGCGGTGCTGAGGCGGCTGATGGGCAGGTTCACGTCGAGGTCGCACTCGATTTCCGCGAGCATCGCGCGGGCCTTGCGGCGCATCTGGTCGCGGCTGACAACGCCGAACTTCTTGGGCAAATCGCCGAGGCAGAGATTTTCCGCGATGGTGAGGTTCGGGCAGAAGGCCAGTTCCTGATGCACCATCGCGATGCCGAGCTGCCGCGCGCGCAGCGGGTCGGTGGGCTGGATGGGATCGCCGTCGAGGCGCAGCTCGCCGCCGTCGGCCTTGTGGACGCCGGCGAGAATCTTGCCGAGCGTGCTTTTGCCCGCGCCGTTCTCGCCCATAAGCGCGTGGCACTCGCCGCGCTCGATGGTGAAGCTCACATCGTCCAGCGCCAGCACGCCGGGGAAGCGCTTGGTGATGTGGCTGAAGGTGAGATAGGGCATGGCGGCAGTTCGGACGGATTGAACCGCTCCCGCGCCGGTGAAGCAAGCCAAGGGTGGAGGCGAACCGCAACCCTCCTGCTGTAGCGGCGGTCGGTGACCGCCGGTTCGGCGCTCACAGAGCGCCGCTACAAGGCCGTGTCACTTCTCCGCCAGCAGCTCCGCAATCTTCGCCTTCATCACGGCGTAGTCCGCGTCGCCTTTCACATACTGGCCGCCGGGGTGGATGTGGCGGATGACGCCGCGGCGGTCGAGCAGGAAGCTGACGCTGGTGAAGTCGCGGTCGTGGCCGTCGAGCCACCAGCGTTTGAGCGTGCGCCAGCCGGGATCAATCGCGATGGGAAACTTGAAACTGTAGTCTGCCGCGCGCTCGGCGACCTGCTGCGGGTCCAGCGGCGTGCGAACCTTGTGGTGGTAGATGCCGATGACGCGCAGGCCTTTCGCGGCGAGGTCCGCGTGAAACTCGTTCAGTGCCGGAGCCGTCGCGCGGCAGAACTCGCACTGTGGCGCGGTCCACCAGCGGACGAGGACGACCTGGCCGCGCAGGTCTTTGAGTTCGAGCGGCGCGGAGTTGAGCCAGTTCGTGAGCTGCCAGTCGGGCGCGGGCTGGCCGATGAGCGGGTCGGCGGCTGACAGATTGACCGGGCAAAACATGACCAGCAGCACGAACAGGGTGAAACGGACTGGCTTCACGGTGGTTCATTCTTGCCCACGCTGGAAGAAAAGCAACGGGGAGCTTGTCTCCAACGGGTTTGAAAGCGCCTGCCAGGGCGGCTGGAACTGAACCTGCTCCCGTGAACACCCGATTGAACCGGCGGACGGTCCCGCCGATATAACCAGCAACGGCCATGCTCGTCATCCAGCCCAACTGCCGGGTCCAGTTCACCGCCGAGGACGTTGACTTCATCATCGCCACGCTTGGACGCGGCGTGGGCGACGCGGAGTGTCTCGTGCGGCTGCTGGCGGATGAGGAGACACGCGACTTGATTCTCGACGACGAGCGACTGTTCCGCGCGCTGCTGGAGCATCGCGGCTGTCTGCGGGTGTCGGCGCAGCTCTACTTCTACGTCATGGTGCGTCAGGTTCTGCGGCGCACGGGCATCACCGACCGCGCGGTGGCGGACTACGTGGCGGAGGTGCTCGCGGAGTTTTCCGAGACGGAGCGGTCGCGGCTGCGCGTGCCGGGCCGAGCGGAGGCGCTGGACTATTTCTTCGAGATGCTCGCCGCGCTCCAGTCAGCGGACGACCACACGCGCTTTCACATCCGCGCGCACATTGGGAACCAGTCGCTCTTCCTGTCCGGCATCTTCCCCGACCGCATCCGCGCACGGGCGGAGCGGAAGGGTTTTCCGGACCTGGGCTATTACGAATCGCTCGGCCAGGCGAACTTCCGCATGGCCAGTGACCACCGGCTGGCGCGGAAGCATGGACTCAACGACGTGTTTGCCACGCTGTCCGAGCGATTCCACGAAACTCGTCTCGCGCTCAACGACATGGCGGAGCGGCTGTTGTCCGTGGGCGAACCGGAGGTGCCGGTGGGGGTGCTGCTGAAGGCGGGGCTGAACTGATCCGGGTCGGGTTCAAGGCGGGCAACTGCAAGGCCAGACTGCCATCGAAGCGGCGTGAAACCGGAGTCATCTCGTGGCGTCCGCCAGCGCGGCGAGCAGCGCGGAACGGGTGGCGGCCTGTTGCGCCTCCCGGCTGATGGCTGCCTCGCCATCGCCGAGCTGGTGCCCGTAATGGGCGAACTGGGAGTGGTTGCCGCCCTGAATCTCCACCCACCGGGTGTCCTTCGGCAGCAGCCGCTGGTTGGCCAGGACCTGGGCTGCCCGCGCAACGCCGTCGTTCGAGGCAAAAACCTTCGTCACAGGCACGGCCAGCGCGGACAAATCCTCCTGCTTGGGATGCGTGGTGCCCACCAGCACCAGCGCGGCGCAACCGGCCGGGGCGGTCTGCGCCACCCGGCAGGCGAGCGCGCCACCGAGCGAATGCCCCGCCACGACCCAGCGTGAGTTCCCGGGATGCGCCGCGATGACTTCGAGCGCGCGCTTCGCGGCGGCCTGCCTGTGCGATTCGAACGGCGCAAACCGGCAGGGCAGCTTGATGATGAAAACCGGGTGGCCGGCCTCGGCAACCGGGCGAAGCAGGGGGGCATACGCGGGCGCGGCGACGCCAGAACCGCAGATGAAGACCAGCGCGGACTTGCCATCGGACGCGGCGGGCAGCAACTCCAACCGTGCCGCCCCGTCCCTGACCATCACCGTCGGGCCGCTGCGCAGCGTCTCATCCGCGACGCCGCGGGTCCGATAGGAGTTGGCGACCCAGCCCAGCGCGAGGATTCCCAGGAGCAGCCACGCGCGTCCGGCCCATCGGCGCAGTCGTGGTCTGCTTGGTTCCGGCGGAACTGGCGCGTCGGTCATGACGGGGGTTGTTGATGGTTGAACTGAACCCGTAGCCGCAGCCTTCAGGTTGCGAATCGGGTCACGCTCAGGCTGAAGCCTGCGACTACGCCAGCTTCAGCGACTTCACCGCCTCCACTGCGAGTTCCAGTGCGCCGTCGGGGTTCAGGCCGAGCCAGAACATCCCGACGATGCAGACGAGGAGCGCGAACCTGGTCGGGAGCGAGACGGAAATGGGCGCGAGGTCGGTCGCGCCCTTGCTCCAGTAAATCGCCTTCACCACGCCGAAGTAGTAGTAGAGCGAGATGAGCACGCCCACGACGGCGACGGCGAAGAGCCAGTAGTAGGCGTGCCAGCGGATGCCCTCCGCGATGACGGCCTTGAGCAGGAGGAATTTCCCGAAGAAGCCGGCGAGTGGCGGGATGCCGGCGAGGGAAACCATCGCGAGCGTCAGCGAGGTGGCGAGCAGCGGCGAGCGTTGCGCGAGGCCGGCGAGCGAGGAGATGTCTTCCGCGCCCGCCTGCTGCACGACGACGGCGATGACGGTGAACGCGGCGAGCACGGTGAAGAGGTAGCCGGCGAGGTAGTAGAGGATGGCCGACGAGCCGGAGCGGTTCATCACCGCGAAGCCGAGCAGCAGGTAGCCCGCGCTGGCGATGCTGCTGTAGCCGAGGAGGCGCTTGAGGTTGCGCTGCGGGATGGCGCAGAGGCTGCCGTAGAGAATCGTCGCGGCGGCCATGGCCATGAAAAGCTTCTCCAGGTTGAAGGCGAGGTCGGGAATCGCGGTGCCGAGCAGGCGCATGAGCAGCACGACGCCCGCAGCCTTCGAGCCGACGGAGAGGAAGGCGGTCGTGGGAGTGGGCGAGCCTTGATACACATCGGGCGCCCAGATTTGGAACGGCACGGCGGCCATCTTGAAGCCGAGGCCCACGAGCACGAGCAGGATGCCGGAGGTGAGCAGCGGCTTGTGCCCGAGCGCGGCGTTGTTCGTGAGTTTGTCGGCCAGCTCGTTGAAATTCATCGTGCCGGTCGCGCCGAAGATGAGCGCGATGCCATAGACGAGGAAACCGGACGAAAGCGCGCCGAGGATGAGATACTTCACGCCGGCTTCCAAGGATTCGACCCGACGGCGGAGGAAGCTGACTAACACGTAAAACGTAACGGTAATCAGCTCCAGCGAGACGAAGAGCAGCATGAAGTCGTTGGCCGACGCGGCGAACATCATGCCGGCGAGCGCGAACAGAATGAGCGCGAAGAACTCGGACTGTCCGGCCTCGAAGCGGTCGCTGAACTCGGTGGCCATGAGCAGCACGAGCAGCGCGGCGAGGAGGAAGAAGCGCTTGAACCACAGCGCGAGGCCGTCGAGGACGTAGGCGTTGCCGAAGGCGTAGAGGGTCTCGGTGCCGTCGAACGCGAAGAAGCTGTAGAGCAGCACAACCGCGACGCCGAGCACCGCGCCGTAGCCAAGCGTGCGGCGGTCCTTGGCCGGCGTGAACAAGTCCTGCACGAGCACGAGCAGGCCGAGGAGCACCACGGCGAGTTCGAGGACAATGAGAGAGGCGTTCATCAGGAAAGGCTGGCGGAGCGCAGGTGTCCAACCTGCGTGTTGATGCCGCCGCTGAACACGCAGGTTGGACACCTGCGCTCCGGCGCGTTCAGGACGATGAGCTTGAGCACGTTCATCTTCGGCAAAATCATCGCGGCTGCACGGCGCGTTGCTTGGCCTCGCCGGCGGCTTTCTTCACGTCGCCGGGGCGCGCGGCCTTGTCGGCGGTCTTCGTCTCGGCCATCGCGATGATGGGAGCGACGCTGGGTTGAATCTTGTCGGTGAGCAGGCGCGGCCAGACGCCGAGGAGCAGCAGCGCCGCGAGCAGGAGGACGAAGGGCACCTTGGCCCACGCGCTCGCATCCTTGAGCGCGGCCCACTCGGACTTCTCCGGGCCGTGCAGGATGTTACGCACCGCGCGGAGCATATAGACTGCGCCAATGATGAGCGCGCCCCAGGTGGCCAGCGTGGTCACGAGCGGGAAGGCGCGCCATGAGCCGAAGAGCACCATCGCCTCGCCCACGAAGTTCGCGAAGCCCGGCAGGCCGCAGCCCGCGAGCATCGCCATCACGAGCGCCGCGCCGAGGAAGGGGATTTGCCGCAGCAAGCCGCCGAGCTTCTCCATCTCCAGCGTGCCGGTCTTCTCGCGGAGTGCGCCGCTCAGGCCGAACGTCAGTGCCGCGAGGAAGCCGTGCGCAACCATCACCACGACCGCGCCGGTCACGCCGACCAAGGTCAGGCTCGCGATGCCGAGGAAGATGAAGCCCATGTGCGCGACGCTGGAGTTGCCGATGAGCAGGTTCAAATCCTTCTGCCGCATCGCGACGAGGCCGCAGTAAACGATGTTGCCGAGGCAGAGGAAGGCGAGGATTTCCAGCCACGCCGACGCGCCGTCGGGCATGAGCGGGATGCCGACGCGCAGCAGGCCGTAGAGACCGAACTTCTTCAGCACGCCCGCGTGGAGCATGGCCGTGGCGGTCGGCGCGGCCCCGTAGCCGAGCGGTGCCCAGGTGTGGAACGGCCAGAGCGAGACCAGGATGCCGAAGCCGAAGAGCAGCAGCGGGAAGATGAGCGACTGCGCGGCGAGCGGCAGCGGGCGGGCCTTCACGGCCTTGGTCAGCTCGACGATGTCGAAGGTGTTCGCGCCGGACTGGAGGTAGAGCGCGATGAGGCCGGCCAGCGCGAGGAGCGCGCCGAGGCTGAGGTAGATGGTGATTTTGAAGGTGGCGTAGTTGCGGTTCTCACCGTGGCCCCAGAAGCCAATCATGATGAAGGTCGGCACCAGCGCCAGCTCGTGGAAGAAGTAGAAGAAGAAAAGGTTCAGCGAGGCGAACGCACCGAGGATGCCGCCGGTCATCACGAGCAGCAGCGTGTAATACTCCTTCTCCAGCCGCTTGATTTCGCGCGACACGCACGCGGCGGCGAACGCCACGATGGCCCCCATCACGATGAGGCCGAGGTTGATGCCGTCCACGCCGAGGTGCCAGCCGATGTCGAGCTTGAGGGCGGAGACGCTCACCCACGCGTGCCGCTCGACGAACTTGAAGCCGTTCTCGACCGAGGCGGCGTTGTATTTCGCGAAGAGCGCGAGCGCCAGCAGCATCGAGGCGAAGGTCGCCCCGAGCGTGACGAGCCGGATGACGAACTTGTAGTTGCGCGGGATGCACAGCACCAGCAGCGCGGCCAGCAGCGGGAGGAGGAAGATGGCGGAAAGCAGCGACATGGTCAGTGGGTGGGCGAATTGCCAAGGAGCTGCCACGCCAGCACCAGCACGACGCCGGCGGCGAAGAGGAAGGCGTAGGTTTGCAGGCTGCCGGTCTGCACGAGGCGCAGGGCGCGGCCCACCAGTTCGGTGGTGCCGTGCGTGCCGCGCACCAGTAGGCCGGCAACAATCCAGCAGTCAAACCAGTCCGCGATGCGCGCGAGCGTCTCCTGCGTGACGGAGATGAACCACTCGTAAAGTTCGTCGAAGTAGAAGCGGTCGCGCGCCATCTTCGCCAGCACGCCGATTTTCTCCGGCAGCCGGTCGCGGTCGGCGTTCACGTAGAGGGTGCGGGCGAGCTGGTAACCGGCCACCACCGCGAGCAGGCCGAAGCCGGCGGCGAGGATGTTGTGGTTGAACGGAGCGAAGAGGTTGTCCAGAAAGCCCTCGTTGTGCGGCGGATGCTCGCCGGGGAAAAGCTTGGCGATGTAGGCGTCAATGCCCACGGCTCCGGCCAGCAGCGTCGGGATGGCGAGAACAACCAGCGGCCAGGTCATCACGCCGGGCGATTCGTGCGCGTGGCTGGCTTCTTCGCTGCGGGCGTTGCCGCAGAAGGCGACGAGCACGAGGCGGCTCATGTAGAACGTCGTCAGGCCCGCGACGAACACGCCGAGGACGAAGAGCGGGATGTTCCGATGCGCCGGGTCCAGCGCGGCGGCGAGGATGGCGTCCTTGCTGAAGAAACCGGCGAACGGCCACACGCCGCAGAGCGCGAGCGTGCCCCAGCGGAACGTCCACCAGGTGCGCGGCATGGCGTCGCGCAGGCCGCCCATCTTCCAGATGTTCTGCTCGTGGTGGCAGGCCAGAATCACCGAGCCGGCCCCGAGGAAGAGCAGCGCCTTGAAGGCCGCGTGCGTGGTCAGGTGGAACATCGCCGGGCCGGGCGCGCGCAGGCCGACGGCCATCACCATGTAGCCGAGCTGCGAGAGCGTAGAGTAGGCGAGGATACGCTTGATGTCGTTTTGCTGGAGCGCCATGAGCGCGGCCAGCAGCGCGGTGACACCGCCAATCCACGCGATGAACTCCAGCGCGTGCGAGCCGGGAATATCGAGGATGAAGAAAATCCGGCAGAGCATGAACACGCCGGCGGCGACCATCGTGGCCGCGTGAATCAGCGCGCTGACGGGCGTGGGGCCTTCCATCGCGTCCGGCAGCCAGACGTGCAACGGGAACTGCGCGGACTTGCCCATCGCGCCCATGAAGAGCAGCAGGCCGACGAGCGTGACAAGGACGTTCGGGTGGACGGTCCACCAGTGCGTGCCGCCGGCGATTTTCCCGAGCGGCTCGGCCAGCAGGGAAAAGCCAAGCGACAGTAGGGTGCCGCCGGACTTGTCCGTGCTCTGGGCGCCCTTTTCAACCAGCCATGCCATCTCCGTGAAGTTCAGCGAGCCGAGCGCGGCCCAGGTGAGAATGATGCCAAGGATGAAGCCGAAGTCGCCGACGCGGTTGGTGAGGAAGGCCTTCTTCGCAGCGTCAGCGGCGGAGTTCTTCTCGAACCAGAAGCCGATGAGCAGGTAGCTGCTCACGCCGACCAGCTCCCAGAACACGAACATCATGAAGAGGTTGTTCGCGAGGACGATGCCAAGCATCGAGAACGTGAACAGACTCAGGCTGGCGAAGTAGCGGCTGAACCCGCGGTCGCCGCTCATGTAGCCGCGCGAGTAGATGTGAATCATCAGGCCAACGCCGGTGACGACGAGGAGCATGAGCTTGGAGAGCGGGTCGAGCAGCAGGCCGAAGGAGACTTTCAGGTCACCGACCACGAGCCAGTTGAAGTTGGTTTCCATCGCCTTGTCGCCGGTGAAGGCGAACAGGCCGAGGCTCAGGATGAAGCCAATCGCAATCGCGCCGATGGACAGGTTCGCGCTGCGCTCCGGGTCGCGCCGGGGGCAGAGCGTGGTGACCAGCGCCGCCGCGAGCGGCAGGATCAAAATCGTCAGCGCGGCATAGCCGGCGGGGCTGAGAGTGGGTTCCATGTCAGAGTTTCAGCGAGGTCAGGTCCTCGACGTGCGCGGACTGGCGCTTGCGGTAGAGCGCGACGATGAGCGCGAGACCGACGGCCACTTCCGCCGCCGCCACGGTGATGATGAAGAAGACCATCATCTGCCCGGTGAGGTTTTCGTTGAAGCGCGAGAAGGCGACGAGCGCGAGGTTGGCGGCGTTGAGCATCAGCTCCAGCGACATGTAGATGACGAGGACGTTGCGCCGCAGGATAACGCCCAGCAGCCCGAGGCAGAAGAGCATCGCGCTGACGGTGAGGTAGTGTTCGAGGCCGACGGTCATTGCGGATAGGGGATAGGGAATGGGGGATGGGGAACAGGGAAGAGACGAGCGGACAACGCCCTATTCCCTATTCCCAATTGCCTATTACCTCGGTTGCTCATTTCAGCTCCTTCTTGCTGAGGAGGATTACCCCGACCATCGCCACGAGCAGGAGGACGGAGACGATTTCAAAGGGGAGGAGGAACTGGCCTTTGGTGAACAGTTCGAGGCCGAGCGCCTTGGTGTCGCCGATGAGTTTAAGGTCGGGATTGGCCGGGCTGCGCTGCGACCAGATGGTTCCCCACAGCAAGACCCCAAGCCCCGCGACCGACGCAGTTCCCGTCACGATGCCGAAGAGGTTTATCTTCCGGCGCTGCTCCTCCTTGAGGTCGAGCAGCATGATGACGAAGAGGAAGAGCACCATCACCGCGCCGGCATAGACGAGGATTTGCACCGTCGCGAGGAAGAAGGCGTTAAGCAGCAAGAACAGCCCCGACATCGAGATGATAGTGAGCACGAGGAACATCGCGCTCGTGACCGGGTTGCGGCTGAACGGATTGGCCACCACCAGCGCGCCGAAGAGGAGCGTCAGGAAGGCGCAGATGTAAAAGAGGATGTCGGGAAATGCCATGTGCGATGCCTAGACTTTCACCGGAAAGATTTCCTGCTCCTTTGCCTCTTCGAGCTTCTGCTTCCACTTCTGGATGCCGGAGTGCGTGCCGCCGAGGGCGAGGAGCTTTTCCTTGTCGTAAATCATCTCGTTGCGCGCGAGGCCGGTGAGCGAGAAGTCGCTCTTCAGGAAGATCGCCTCCTCCGGACAGACTTCCTGGCACAGGCCGCAGAAGATGCAGCGGAGCATGTTGATTTCGAACTCCTCCGGCATTTTCTCCGCGTTCGTGCGGTCGGCGGGCTTGCCGGTCGGGCCGGGTGGCGTGATGCGGATGGCCTTGGGCGGGCAGACGAATTCGCAGAGCTGGCAGGAGACGCACTTGGTCGCGCCGTCCTGGTCGCGCACGAGATACGGCGCGCCGCGATAGCCGGGCAGCACACGCGTCGGCTCCTCGGGATACTGCTGGGTGACGGGGGTCTTGGTGGTGAGGGTGTTGAGGAAATGGCGCGTGGTCACCTTCAGCCCGCCGATGAGGGCCGGCAGATACAGCCGCTCAAACCAAGTCAGTTCGTTGCGTTTGACAATCATGGTCGCGCGTCGGTCAACGGTTCGTCAGGGCCAGCACGGCGGCGGTTAAGATGATGTTTGCCAGCGCCAACGGAATCATCCGCCGCCAGCCGAGGTCCATCAACTGGTCGTAGCGGAAGCGCGGGAGCATCCAGCGCAGCCACATGAAGATGAACATGAACCCGAGCATCTTCCCCATGAAAATCCCGATGTGAACGAGGCCCATCAGGATGGAATCCGCCGGTTGGTCGAGGCCGAGGAAGGGCAGCGTCCAGCCGCCGAGGAAGAGCGTGGTCATCATCGCCGCGCCGGCGAACATGTTCGCGTATTCGCCGATGAAGAACATGCCGAACTTCATCGAGCTGTATTCCGTGTGGTAGCCGCTGACGAGCTCGGACTCCGACTCCGCCATGTCGAAGGGCAGGCGGTTCGTTTCCGCGAGGGCGGAGATGAAGAAAATCACGAACGACACCACGCCGCACGGCACGAGCAGCCATTGCTGCAAGCCGAACCCGCCGCCGAAGACCGGGAAGGCATTCCAGCCGTTCTGCGCCTGGTGCTCGATGATTTTGCCGAGGTTCAAATCGCCGACGACGAGGAAGACCGGGATGACGCTCATGCCCATCGCGATTTCGTAGGAAATCATCTGCGCGCTGGCGCGGATGCCGCCGAGGAAGGGAAACTTCGAGTTCGCCGCATAGCCCGCCAGCACGATGCCATACACGCCGAGGGACACGATGCCGAAGGTGTAGAGGATGCCGACGTTGAGGTCCGCGATGACCATCTTCTGCGCGCCGAGCGTGGAGCCGAACGGAATCACCGCCACGACGAGAAACGCCGGCACGAGCGAGATGGCTGGCGCGAGCCAGAAGTAAATTTTCCGCACATGCGCGGGCGTGAAGTCTTCCTTGATGAAGCTCTTCACGCCGTCCACGAGCGGATGCCAGAAGCCGAGCTTGGTGAGGAACGGCCCGAGGACCGGGATGCTGCCGATGAGCGGAAGGTTCACGCGGTTCGGTCCGACGCGGTCCTGGATGAGCGCCGAGACCTTGCGCTCCGCCAGCACCGCGTAGGCGACGAGCGTGAGCAGCGGCCCCAGCACGCACGCAATCTTCAGCAGCGTGAAGAACACGAACTGCGTCTGCGGACTCAATGAATCAAGCCAGGCCATGGAAAACTAGATTTGCACCGTCACACCCGTGTCGCCGAGCTTTGCCCATTCGAGGCCCGCGAAGCCGGGGACCTCGCGCGCCATCTGGTTGAACAGCCCTTCGATGGTCGAAAAACCGTTCTGGCCGGTGACATTGTGGACCAGCTCGTGCAGGAACTCCCACTCGGGCCGGGCGTCGCCGGGGGCCTCGACGGCCTTCATGAACTTCTGCACGCGGCCCTTCACGTTCACGAACGTGCCGCGCTTCTCGACGTGCGCGCAGCCGGGCAGGACGAAATGCGCGGCGGCAGTTGTCGCGCTGGGCAAGATGTCGCTGACGATGAGCGTGTCGAGCTTCGCGAGCAGGTCCGCACCGATGCCGTGCTTGGTCACGTCCTCGCCGAAGACGATGAGCGTGCGGATGCCACCGCTGCGGATGCCGTCCGCAATCTTCGCGAGGTTCGCGCCGAGCTGCGGACCGGAGACGCTGGTGAGCCGCGCGCCATTGGAGTTCGGGTTCTTGTCCGCGTTGACGAGCAGCTTGTCGCCCTCGCCATTGCGGGCGACGGAATCGGTCAGCGCGCTGAACTTCTTCGCGAGCTTGGACAGCAGCCAAAGTTCCTCGGTCGTCTGCCGCGCGCTGGCGATGACGGCGACGCTGCCTTTCGCGGCAGAAGCCAGCTTCGCGGAGATGGCCTTGAGCGCAGTGGGCCAGGCGACTTCCAACATGCCGCGTTCGGCAATCCGCATCCCGCACTTCTTCAACCGGTCCGCGCGGCCAATCCACTTGTAGTTCAAGCGGCCCGAGTCGCACATCCATGTCGAGTTCACCGCGTCGTTCTGGCGCGGCTCGTAGCGATAGACTTTCTCTTCGCGCGAGCCGACGACGATGTTGCAGCCGGTGCCGCAGCTCGTGCAGAGGGACTTGGTCTCCTTCATGAACCACACGCGCATCTGGAAGCGGAAATCCTTCGAGGTCAGCGCGCCCACCGGGCAGATGTCCACGGTGTTGAGCGTGTAGTTGTTGTCGAACTTGCCCTCGGCCCACGCGGCGATGGTGTTGTAGCTGCCGCGATTCACGATGCCGAGCGCGTCGTCGCCGGCGATGTCCTTCGTGAAGCGGATGCAGCGGGTGCAGAGCACGCAGCGCTCGTCATCGAGCATGATGCGCGGGCCGAGGTCCACGGCCTTGGGCTTGTGGACCTTCGCCTCGACGAAGCGGCTCTGCGCCTGCCCGTGCTCGACGGAATATTCCTGCAACTTGCACTCGCCGGCTTGGTCGCAGATGGGGCAGTCGAGCGGGTGGTTGATGAGGAGCGATTCCAGCACCGCCTCGCGCATCTGTTTCGTCGCGGGCGAATTCGGATAAATCTCCATGCCCGGCGAAATGGGTGAGGCGCACGCGATGGCTCCGCGCGGCGTGGTCGGCTCGTAGGGCAGCACGGACTTCGCAATCTTCGGCGTGCCGTCCTCGTTGAGCACGGGCTTGCGGTCCGGTCCCAACTGCGGGGTGCCGAACTCGACGAGGCACATGCGGCAGTTGCCGGCGACGGGGAGCTTCGGGTGGTAGCAGTAATGCGGCACCTCGTGCCCGGCAATCTGGCAGGCCTGGAGCATCGTGGTCGGCTCCATCTTGCCCTGCCAGTTGGGCATCATCTTCGGCACCTCGACCTCGCGGCCATCCACCTTGATTTTGATTTTGTCGGACGGCGGCGGAGGAGCCGGCGCAGCGGCGGGCTTGGCTTCGGTTGTCGCGGGGGCGGACATGCTAAACGGTTTCCAATGGCTTGCTCGCTGCGGCCAGAGCGTGTTCAAACAAGGTTGGCTGCTTCAACTTTGGCTTACGGGCGGACTCCTGAGAACAAGTGCTGTTCGTGGCGTCTTCCAGCTTGAATGAACCCGCATCAAGCAACCGCTGTTCGATGACGCGGCAATAGTCGGGGTTGACCTCGAATCCGATGAAATCCCGCTTTAACCGGAACGCCGCAACGGCGGTCGTGCCGCTGCCCATGAACGGGTCGAAGACCACACCGTCGGGCGGGCAGCTTGCCTTTATCATCCGCTCGATGACTTCGAGCGGCTTCTGGGTGGGATGCTCCACCCGCTCGGAGTGGATGGCGTGGAGGCGCGAGATGCTCCACACGTCCTTCGGGTTGTAGCCGACTTCGAGCCACTTTTTGCCGACGAAGATGGAACGGCTGCGCGCTTTCTTCGTCTCCTCGTCGTAGGGGATGCGGATGGAATCAATGTCGAAGTAATGGTCCTTGGCCTTGGCGAAGAAGCCGATGTTGTCATGCACCGAGGAGAAGCGCCGCGTGCTCCCGCCCATGCTGGGAACTTTGCGGTCCCAGATGATTTCGTTGAGCATGATGAGGCGCTTCTTGAGATAGCAGAAAATCTCCGGCGAATAGCGCCACGTCAGGAAGACGTAGAGGCTGCCGGCGGGCTTGAGCTTGGGAATCACCGCGTCAATCCACTGCTTGCTCCACTCCAGATACGCCTCCGGGTCGAGCTTGTCGGACTCGTTGCCGTAATCCTTGCCAAGACAGTAGGGCGGGTCGGTGACGATGAGGTCGAGCGAGCCGTCGGGAATCTCCGCGATGCCCGCCAACGCGTCCTCGTTGAGCACGCGGTTCAGAAGTTTTTCGAGGCCCGGCTTCATTTCTTCTTCAACACGATGCTCTTGGAATTCTGACGGAGCACTTCCAAAAACTCCGAGCGCGACCGCACTTCCGGCTCATGGTGGTAAAACGCCTGCACCTTGTCGTTCCGGGGATTGACGTAGATGGGCAGGAACTGGGGCGAGAAAAGCATCAGGTAGTCGGCGTCGAAGCGGATGCGCACGTTCTGAAAGTGGACACCGAAACAGGCGTAAATCAGGTCGTAGCTCGGCTCGGCAGAATACTGCATGTAGAGCTTCTCGACTGCCGCAATGTCGTTCTTGTTGTCCTTGCCTGCCATGTTGTGAATCTTCACGTTCACAAAGTAACTCCTCGCTCCGACCTTGATTTCGCAATCGTGCAGGCAGGTGTCCGGGAATTCAAAAGCTGCGTCGGCGATGCCGAGTGCTTTTGCGTTGAACTTCGTTTGCTGCGTCACCACTTGCTCGACCAGCCAGCTAATCGAGCGGGTGTGCGGCTTCAGGCCGTATGGCAGAATCTTCTCATCCGTAATGTTGAAGGCCGGGAGGATTTTCAGGAGCTTCCTGAAAACCGTCTCCACGAACTTGAGTTCGTTCTTCACTTTCTGGATTTGAGCGTCAGCCATGCGGTTGGTTCAGTGACTTGAACTGGCTGGCTTCCTCACTTCGTTTAAGCGAACAGCTCCATTCGCTCTTGCTTCATCCGCCGCGCCTTTGGCCTCGAAGTCGTCCTTGAACTTCTTCACGTAGCTCAGGACCGGCCAGGCGCAGGCTTCGCCGAAGGCGCAGATGGTGCGGCCCTGGATGTTCTGCGCGATGTGCAGCAAGTAGTCGGCATCGGCCTTGCGACCGTGGCCGTGGGTGAGGCGGTGCAGGGCCTTGCTCATCCAGAGCGAGCCTTCGCGGCAGGGCGTGCACTGGCCGCAGCTCTCGTGCGCGTAGAATTCGGCGAGGTTCGCGAGCGCCTCGACGATGTCGCGGGTGTCGTCGAGCACGATGATGGCCCCGGAGCCGGACATGGTGCCGGCGGCCATGAGCGAGTCGAAGTCGTAGGGGATGTCGAGCAACGGCACGTCCACCTTGGCCATCTGGCCGTCCGCGCCTTTGCGGTTGAGTTTGAAGGTCTCGCCTGCCTTGAGGATTTTCGACGACGAGCCGCCGGGGATGATGGCCTTGAGCTTGCGCCCATCGCGCAGGCCGCCGCCGAACGCGGGGTCGTTGATGAGTTCGCCGATGGTGACCTTGCCGACCTCGATTTCAAAGTAGCCGGGGCGCTTCACGTCGCCGCTGAGGCTGACGATGCGGGTGCCGGTGTTGTTGGGCGTGCCGAGCTTCGCGTATTCGGACGCGCCCATGTTCACGATGTGCTTCACATGGCAGAGGGTCTCCACGTTGTTCACGATGGTCGGGCACATGTAGAGGCCCAGCACGGCGGGGAAGTAGGGCGGCTTGATGCGCGGGTAGGCGCGTTTGCCTTCGAGCGACTCGATGAGGCCGGTCTCCTCCCCGCAGATGTAAGCGCCCGCGCCACGATGCACGTGAATTTCCAAGTCGTAGCCGGAGCCAAGGATGTTCTTGCCGAGGAAATTATTCGCGCGTGCCTCGTCGAGGGCCTTGTTCAGCAGCTTCGCGCCCTGCGGCATCTCGCCACGAATGTAGAGGTAGGCGAGCTTCACGTCGTTCGCCCAGCAGGAGAGGATCATCCCCTCGATGAGCTGGTGCGGGTCCTTGTGGATGATCTGGCGGTCCTTGAAGGTGCCCGGCTCGGACTCGTCGGCGTTGCAGATGAGGTAGATGGGCTTGCCGCTGCGACGGTCCACGAGTGACCACTTGATGCCCGCGCTGAAACCTGCGCCGCCACGCCCGCGCAGGCCGGACGCCTTCACGTCCTCGCGCACCTGTTCCTGCGGGGGCAATTTTTTGCCGTCGGGCAAATCCCGGGGCGCTAGGGCGAGCGCTTTCTTGAGCGCGTCGTAGCCGCCGTGGCGGAGATAGCACTCGAGATCCGGCGTGTAACCGGGCTGGTCGGCGTGCTTCAGAATGAGGCGGTGTTCCTGCGGCATGGCGGCTTGACTCTCAGTTGGAAATCCCTACTTTGCCCCGCGCTACGGACTGCCCGATGGTGTAATGGTAGCACAACAGTCTCTGAATCTGTTTGTCGTGGTTCAAATCCACGTCGGGCAACCAAGGTTTCATTTCGCCTTCCCCCTCGCGACGATTTCGTCCGCCTGCGCGGGCGTGACCTTGGGCAGCAAATCCTCGTTCAACAGCACCACGGGCGCGTTGCCGCAGTCGGCCAGGCACTCGACGAACTCGACGGTGAACTTCCCGTCCGGCGTGGTCTGCGGCGCGTGCTTGTGCGCGTCGAGGCCAAGCTTCGAGCAGAAGTGCGTGCGCAACTCCGTGCTGCCCGCCAGCGCGCAGCTCAACGTGCGGCAGACCTTGATGTGCGTCTTGCCCAGCGGCTCCTGCCGGAACATCGGGTAGAAAGTGACCAGCTCGTAGATGTTGATGGGCTGGAGGCCGAGCTTCCGCGCGGTCCACTCCACGGCGTCGCGCGAGATGTAGCCAAAGTGCTCCTGCAACGCATGCAGCAGCATGAGCGACGCGCTCCGCTTTTGCGGGTAATGCGTGACCAACTCGTCGAGCTGGGCTTCGAGATTGGCGGGAACGGCGAAGCTCATCGGTCACATTCTCCCATCACAAAATCAATCGAGCCGAGGATGCTCACCACGTCGCTCATCATGTGGCCGGGCAGCACATGCGGCAGGATGCTCAGGTTGCAGAAGGATGGCGCGCGAATCTTCAGCCGATACGGCGTGCCGCCGCCGCGCGAGTTGATGTAGAAGCCCAGCTCGCCCTTCGGGTTCTCCGCGCCGAAATAGATTTCGCCGGGCGGCGCGTTCACGCCCTGCGTCACCAGCATGAACTGGTGAATCAACTCCTCCATGCTCGTGAGCACCTTGTCCTTCGCGGGCAAAACGATTTTGCCGTCGGGCACGTTGATGGGTTCCTTCGCGTCGTTGTCGTCGCCGCCGGGCAGCTTGGCGAGGCACTGACGGATGAGGCGGACGCTCTGGCGCATCTCCTCCATGCGGACGAGATAGCGGTCGTAGCTGTCGCCGACCGAGCCGACGGGCACCTCGAAGTCCAGCTCGCCATAGACGAGATACGGATGCGCCTTGCGCACATCGTAATCCACGCCGCTGCCGCGCAGGTTCGGGCCGGTCAGGCCGTAGTCAATCGCGTCCGCCGCAGAGATGATGCCGACGTTCCGCGTGCGGTCCACAAAGATGCGGTTGCGGGTGAGCAACGTCTCGGACTCGGCGAAGTTCACTTCCACTTCGTCGCAGAACTTGCGGAGCGAATCGGCCCAGCCCGGCGGCAAGTCCCGCGAAAGCCCGCCGATGCGCGTGTAACTCGTCGTGAAGCGCGCGCCGGTGAGCCGCTCGATGAGCGAATAAATCTTCTCCCGCTCGGTGAACGTGTGCAGGAAGACCGTCAGCGCGCCGATGTCCATCGCGAACGCGCCGAGGCCAAGCAGGTGCGCCGAGATGCGCGCCATCTCGCAGCAGATGACGCGGATGTATTGGCAGCGCGGCGGGAGCTGTTTTTCTATGCCGAGCAATTTCTCCACCGCCAGCGCGTAGGCGACGTTGTTCGCCAGCGGCGCGAGGTAATCCAGCCGGTCCGTGTAAGGGATGAACTGGGTGTAGGTCATGTTCTCGGCGATTTTCTCGTCGCCGCGATGCAGATAACCCACGTCCGGGGTGGCCTTGGTGACAATCTCGCCGTCCAGCTCCAGCACGATGCGCAAGACGCCGTGCGTGGACGGGTGCGACGGCCCCATGTTAAGAATCATCTTCTCGCCGACCAGCTCGCCGGAATCGTCACCAGTCGCGGGCGCGGGAACGGGCGTCGGCAGGAGCGACTTGGCTCCCTCCGCCACGCGGGAGGCTGGCTCGCGAAATTCGATGGTCTGGGCGGTGGCCATGTTGAGAAACGAAAATCAGCTCTCCGGTGTCCGCACGCGCGGCTCGCGGGCGATGCTGTCCTTGCCGCCGGCGACAGTCACGAACGGCCCGCCTTCCAGCGGCGCGGGCTTGGTGAACGCCACGTCGGGCAAATCGTTCGGCTTGCCAGCGAGCGGGAAGTCCTTCCGCAACGGGAAATATGGGTAGCCATCCCACATCAGGATGCGGCGCAGGTCCGGGTGCCCGCGAAAACGGACGCCCATCATGTCGTAAATCTCGCGCTCGTGCCAATCAGCCCCGCGCCAGACTCCGGTGACGGTCGGTGACTCGGACTTTTCCTCGCTCACCTCCGTCTTGAGCCGCAGGTGGCAGCCGTGGCCGGTGCCATAAAGCTCATAAACCAGCGTCCAGCGTGGATCCTCGCCGTAGTTGTCAATGCTCGTGAGGTCCAGCAGCATATCGAAGCTCAGGGACTTCTTGGCGAACTCGCAGACCTCCGCGATGCGCTCGGCATCCGCCAGCTTCAGCGTGACTTCGCCGCGAAACTCGCTCGGCACGGACAGCAGTTCGCCAAACTTGGCTTTCAACTGGTTGGCGAGTTCGGCGGAGGCCACGGGGGGAGTTGAGGGTTTGGGAGTTGAGAGTTGGGAGGCGGTTCAGGCGGCCAGCACCGGCTCCTTCTGAATCTTGTTTTGGAGCTTGATGAGCGCGTCGAGGAGCGCCTCGGGACGCGGCGGGCAGCCGGCCACATACACGTCCACCGGGACGATTTGGTCCACGCCTTGCAGCACCGCGTAGCTGCGATACATGCCGCCGGTCGAGGCGCACGCGCCCATCGCGATGACCCATTTCGGCTCCGGCATCTGGTCGTAAATACGCCTGACGGCCAGCGCCATTTTGTAAGTCACCGTGCCGGCCACAATCATCACGTCCGACTGCCTGGGCGAGAAGCGCATGACCTCCGAGCCGAAGCGCGAGATGTCGAACTTGCTCGCGCCCGCCGCCATCAGCTCGATGGCGCAGCAGGCGAGGCCCATCGGCATCGGCCACAGCGACTGCTTGCGACACCAGTTGATCGCCGCGTCCACGCGCGTGACCACGACATCGCCCTCGATCTTCGAGTTGTAGCCTAGTTCTGTGCTGGTCGGCATGGTGAGCACGCGGAAATTGTCCGCGAACACGGCAAGTAAAGCACCGGCCTGACACGCGGCAAGCGTTTTGTGATTTTTTTCACAAGCCCCGCGAAATCGCAGACTGGAGTATGACTGAAAGCGTTCACTTGCGCGGCGTCGCTGAAATCTGGTTTGCTTCCCACATGAAACGCCGCCCGTTCCTCCCGCACGCCCTCGTGTCCACGTTTGCCATCGCCTCGTTTTGCTCCAACGCGCTCGGAGCTGACAAGAAAGCCGGCTCTGCACCCACCCAGTTCCGCGCCTACGTCGGCACCTATACCGGTAAGAAGAGCCAGGGCATTTACACGTTCACTTTCAACGCGGCGACTGGCGAAGTCGGCAAACCGGAATTGGCTGGCGAGGCAGTGAATCCTTCCTTCCTCGCAATTCACCCCAACGGCAAAAACCTCTACGCCGTGGGCGAAGTCGCGGCAGTGGACGGCAAAAAGGGCGGTGGCGTCAGCGCGTTCGCCATCCAGCCGGACGGCAAGCTCAAGCTCCTCAGCCAGGCCTCCACCGTTGGCGCGGGGCCGTGCCACGTCTCCGTGGACAAGAGCGGCAAAGTCGCGCTCGCGGCGAACTACAGCGGCGGCAGCGTCGTGGCGTTGCCCATCAAGGCTGATGGTTCCGTCGGCGAGCGCACCGGCTTCGTGCAGCACACCGGCAAGAGCGTCACCAAGCGCCAGAGCCAGCCCAACGCCCACTCCGTGAACCTCTCGCCGGACAACCGCTTCGCCTTCGTCGCCGACCTCGGCCTCGACAAGGTGCTCATCTACAAGCTCGACACCGCGAAGGGCACGCTGGCTCCGAACGACCCGCCGTCCGCCAGCGTCCCACCCGGCAGCGGCCCGCGCCACTTCGCCTTCCATCCCAGCGGCAAGTTCGCCTACGTCATCAACGAGATTACCCTCACCATGACGGCGTTCAGTTATGACGCGGCGAAGGGCGCGCTCACCGAACTGCACACCGTTTCCACGTTGCCCGCCGCCGACGGCCCCGGCCCGAAGCCCGGTTGGAGCACGGCGGAAGTTGTCGCGCATCCTGGCGGCAAAATCCTCTACGGCTCGAATCGCGGCCACGACACCATCGCGGTTTTCTCCGTGGCAGCGGATGGCAAAATCACCCTTGTGCAGAACGCCCCGGCGGAAGTGAAGACCCCGCGCAACTTCAACCTTGACCCGACCGGCAAGTGGCTTTTCACCGAGGGCCAAGGCTCCGACACCATCGCGCTCTTCAAGGTGGACCAGGCCACCGGCAAACTCACCGCCACCGGCACAAAGCTCGAAGTCGGCACGCCGGTGTGCATGAAGTTCCTGCCGGTGAAGTAGCCGGTCAGTTTTCAGTTTTCAGTGACCAGTATTCAGTGGGCCGCACAGACTCTGCACGCCTCAGGACTGAATACTGAACACTGGTTACTGAATACTTCCCCCGCCGCTACGCGATCCGCATCGTCAACCCGCCGTCAATCGTCACCGTGTCGCCGGTGATGTAGTCGTTCTTCACCAGCATGAGGATGGCGTCGGCCACCTGTTCTGGCGTGCCCTCGCGTTTGAGCGGGATGCGTTGCTCCAGGTTCAGCTTCTTCTGCTCCGCCGACATCTTCTCGTGGAACTTCGTGCGGATGACGCCGGGCGCGACGCAGTTGATGCGGATGTTGTCCGGGGCGAATTCCCGCGCCAAGCCGCGTGTGATGTGGGGAATGGCACCTTTCACCGCCTGATAGGCAATGTGACTCGGCGTGGCGAGCTTCCCGGCGGTCGAGGAGATGAGGACAATTGCGCCCTCCTTCTTCGGTCGCATGAGCGAGATGGCCGCACGGCACAGGTAGAAAATCGCGTGGACATGGACATCGAACGCGCCGTGCCATGCCTCGGGAGTCAACTCCAGCAAGCCGCCATTCACCGGCCCGCCAGCGGAGTGAACCAGCACGTCCACGCCGCCCAGTCGCTGCGCCGCTTCCTCCACGGCCCGCGTGCAATCAGCGGGCTTGGCGCAGTCGGCGAGAATCAGTTCGCAGCGCCGTCCGAGCGCCTGTATCGCCGCCCGCGTCTGCCGCGCGTCATCATCCTCGGTTCGTCCAACAATGGCGACATCCGCACCTTCCTTTGCCAGGGCAATCGCCACTGCCGCTCCGATGCCGCGTGTGCCGCCCGTGACCAGTCCGACTTTCCCTTTGATTTGCATAATGAGTAGCTGCTGAAGCCGCCGTGTTCCGCACGGTTATGACACGAACTGAGTCGGCCGCAAATCCTTCCGAACCGCTACAACACATTCAGCGGCACTTCTTCGAAAGGCCCGCTTCGTTGCGGCGGCTCGGGGCTTGAGTCGGGATCCATCGCCAGCGCGGGAGGCAGCGCGGGCATCGGTGCGACGGCCTCGTCGTTCGCGAGCGTCACTTGGATGTTTCGCTCGCGGAGCAGGGCAAGGAAGCTTTCCGGCGCGCCGGGGTCGGTCACGACCACGTCAATGACGTCCAAGTCGCACAGCTTGGAAATGGACTGGCGGCCAAACTTGGTGGAATCAATGCAGAAGATCACCCGGCGGGCCGCCCTGATCATGGCCCGCTGGATGTCAATCAGCAGGCCGTGAGAGTTCGTGATGCCCTCCGCCGTGATGCCCGCACAGCTCAGGATGGCCACGTCGGCCCGAATCTTGGAGAACGCCTCCACCGCCAGCGGTCCGACCAGCACCCCGAGCCGTGGATAGATGACCCCGCCAGAAACCACGACTTCCAGCTTGTTGGAGGCGGAATAAAGATTCGCGATGGGCAGGGAATTGGTGAACACCTGCGGGGTCTTGGCTTCCAAGTGCCGGGCAACGTGGTAACACGTCGTTCCGGCATCCAGAATGACGGTTTGATTCGCGGAAATCAGCCCGGCACAAGCCTTTCCGATGATTTCCTTCTCTGTCAGTTGGTGCGTGTCACGGGTGCTGAAGGCGTATTCGTCGGACTTTGGGTCAGCCAGACGGGCACCCCCGTGTGTCCTGCGGAGAACCCCCGTTGATTCCATGACCGTGACATCCCGCCGGACGGTAGAAACCGAGGCATCCACCAGCTCGGAAAGCTCCTCCAATGACGCAAACTCAACCTTTTGGAGGTGTTCCTCGATACGCTTTTGGCGCTCTTCTGAGGTCATCTGTGGCCTATTTGATAGTTTTTGATAGAGTTTGCAAGAAAATGTTTGACTTGAGTTCAAAAAGTTTCAAAATCGCGCTCAGATATGACTGGTTTGGCTACCACGCCGCATCGCGCTGTTGTTGAGCACATGGTTCGACAAGCCGTATATCAACGGCTCGGCAAACCCCTTCCGCGCACGGCCAGCGCGCCGAATCCGCTCGTGGTCAACGTCAGCGCCCGTCATTGCCATCTAACAGAGGACGCCGTCGAGGCGCTATTCGGCAAGGGGCACAAGCTCCAAGTCCACAAGTGGCTCTACATGGACGGCCAGTTCGCCGCGAAGGAGACCGTCACGCTCGTCGGCCCGCGCAGCCGCGTTATCTCGAATCTCCGCATCCTTGGCCCTTGCCGGAATTTGAACCAAGTCGAACTGGCCTACACGGATGGCATCGCGCTCGGGTTCGACCTGCCGCTCCGCAGCTCCGGTGACATCAAGGACACGCTCGGTGGGATGCTCATGGGACCGGCGGGCTTCTTCGAGTTGCCGCAGGGCATCATCCGCGCGAGGCGTCACGTCCACATGACGCCTGCGGATGCGGATTACTACGGCGTGAAAGCCGGTGACATGATGAAGCTCCGCATCGGCGGCGATTGCGGCTTGGTCCTCAACCAGATGCTCTGCCGCGTGGACCCGAGCTTCAAGCTGGAGGTCCACATTGACACGGACGAGGGCAACGCCTGCAATCTCCAGCCCGACACCCCGTGCGAGCTGATCAAGTGACTTTGAACCAGAACCTCAAACAACAGGAATAACTATGAGCGAAGCAATCGGCATGATCGAAACCAAGGGCTACACCGGCAGCATCGAAGCCACCGATGCCATGGCAAAGGCCGCGAACGTCACCATCTCGAAGACCATCCCCATCGGCGGCGGTCTCATCACGGTGATTTGCCGCGGCGATGTCGCCAGCGTCAAGGCCGCCGTGGACGCCGGCTCCAAGGCCGCTGGCAAAGTTGGCGAACTCGTGGCCGCCCACGTCCTCGCCCGCCCGCACGACGACCTCGTGAAGGGCTTCCTCGGCGAACCCGCCGCCGCTGTGAAGAAGTAACCCGCAACCGCAACTCACAAACACCACAAGCACTATGGCTCAACAAGCAATTGGAATGATTGAATGCAAGGGTCTCTGCGCGCTTTTCGAGGCGACCGACGCCGCGCTCAAGGCCGCGAACGTCACCTTCACCGGCTGGGACAAGATTGGCTCCGGCTACGTGACCGCGTTTTTCCGCGGCGACGTCGCCAGCGTGAAGGCCGCCACTGACGCCGGTGCTGCCGCTGCCGCGCAGGTCGGCTCCGTCGTCAGCGTCCAGGTCATCCCCCGGCCGCACGACGGACTCAGCCAGCTCGGCAAGTGGCTCCAATGAAGCGCCACAAAGACGCGGAGTTCACCTAGCTTCGTGTCCTTTGTGCCTTCGTGGTTAGTCCATGAAAATCCTCGTCGCCAACCTCGGCTCGACCTCGCTCAAGTGGCGCTTGTTCGACTTCACGAACAGCGCCGAGCGGCTGCTTCACAAGGGCGGCTTCGAGCGCGTGACCGATTATCCCAAGGCGATTGAGGAATGCCTGGCGCAACTACGCGACGCCGGCCACATCCAGTCCGAGCGCGACCTCGCGGCAGTCGGCTTCAAGACCGTCATCGCCAAGGACGTGACCGGCTGCGTGCGGCTCGACGAGCGTGTGCTCGGCGCGATGGAGGCCTACAACGGCCTCGCGCCCGCGCACAACCCGCCCTACATCACCGGCATCCGTCTCTTTGCCAAACGCCTACCCGGCGTGCCGCTCATCGGGCTGTTCGAGACGGCGTTTTACCAGTTTGCGCCCGAGGCGATGATGCGCTACGCGGTGCCCGACGCATGGCACGCGATTGGCGTGCGCCGCTGGGGCTTCCACGGCGCGAGCCACAAGTTCATCGCCGAGCGCAGCGCCGAACTGCTCGGCCGCAAGGACGTCGCCGCACGCGCGCAAAACCTCTACAGCGACAGCGGCAAGTCGCCGGTGAACGGCGCGCCGCTCCGCGTCATCTCCTGTCACCTCGGCGGCAGCTCCAGCATCACGGGCATCCTCAACGGCGTCGCCATCGGCAACAGCCTCGGCATGAGCCCGCAGTCCGGCCTGCCGCACAACAACCGCGTCGGCGACCTCGACGCGGAAGCGCTGCCCTACGCGGTCAAGACGCTCGGCCTCAGCGTCGAAGAAGCCCAGCGCCAGCTCGCGAAGGAAGGCGGACTCAAGGGCCTCAGCGGTGGTCTTTCGAACGACGTGCGTGACATCCAGACCGCCGCTTCCGGCGGTAACGCCAAGGCGCAGCTCGCAATGGATGTCTTTGTCAGCGAGGCACGCCGCTGGATTGGTGGCTATTTCCTCCAGCTCAACGGCGCGGACGCCCTCGTCTTCACCGCCGGCATTGGCGAAAACCGGACCGAACTCCGCGCGGCCATCTGCGCAAACCTCGACCAGCTCGGCATCCAACTCGACCCCGCGAAGAACGATTCGCTCCGCGCGACGGAGGGTGTCATCAGCGCCGACAGTTCGCGCGTGAAAGTGCTGGTCATCCCGACCAACGAGGAACTCGTCGTCGCCCGCGAGGCCAAGCGCCTGCTCGAACACGCGAACAACTGAATACTGATTACTGAACACTGTTCCAAAACTTCCACCATCAACCCAAAGCAAAACTATGGCACAACAAGCAATTGGCATGATTGAAACGCGCGGCCTCGTCGCGCTCGTTGAAGCGACCGACGCGATGCTCAAGGCCGCGAACGTCGAGCTGGCCGGCCCGATGACCCAGGTCGGCAACGCCCTCGTCACCTCCGTCATCGTTGGCGATGTCGCCGCGGTGAAGGCCGCGACCGACGCCGGCGCGCAGGCCGTCAAGGCCATCAAGGGCGAACTCGTCAGCGTGCACGTCATCGCGCGCCCGCACAACGATGTCGAGGCCGTGCTGCCGAAGAAGAGGTCTTAAACCGTAACGAGTAATTCGTAACTCGTAACGGCGGCGCGCAGCCCCTTACGCATTACGCGTTACCCCTAAACCCATGTTCCTCGCCAAAGTCGAAGGCGCGGTGGTTTCCACCAAGAAGGACGCGAACATGAGCGGCCGCAAGCTGCTCCTGCTCCGCCCGCAACTGGTGGATGAGAAAGACCCCACCAAGTTCCGCGCGGGTTCCAACACCATCGTCGCCGTGGACAGCGTCGGCGCGGGCATCGGCGAGTTGGTGCTCTTCTGCCAGGGCAGCAGTGCGCGCCTCGCGGGCGGATTGCGCGAAGCGCCGGTGGACGCCGTCATCATCGGCATCGTGGACGTGGTGGATGTGCTCGGGAAACAGATTTACAACGCGAAGACCTAGCCGCTGGCGATGCGCGGAAGAGTTGCTGTGCCGTGTGCCATCCGTGGCTCCTGAAATCGTATGAGTGCTGTGAACGAAACTTTGATCCGTGATGTGGTGGCCGACGTGCTGGCCCGCCTTGGTGGCGCGCCGGCGGCGACCAAGTCCGCGCCCGCCCCCTCGCCGAAGACCGACTGTGGCTGCGGCGGCAAGGGCGCGGCCAGCAGCGCACCGGCGCTGCGCGGCAAGTTCGGCGTCTTCAGCGATGCCAACGAAGCCTGCGCCGCCGCGCACGAATCCTTCCTGCAACTCCAGAAGGCGGGCGTTGCCGCGCGCGTGAAGATCGTCGAGATCGTCAAGGCGATGGCGGAGTCCAACGCGGAAGTCTGGGGCAAGCTGGAACTCGACGAGACGAAGATTGGCCGGCTCGATCACAAGATTGAGAAGCTGAAGATCATCAAGCTCGTCCCGGGCGTCGAGTGGCTTCGCCCCGACGCCCGCAGCGGGGATCACGGCATCACGTTGGAGGAATACACGCCCTTCGGCGTCGTGGGCGCCGTCACGCCCAGCACGCATTCCATCCCGACGTTGAGCGGCAACGTCGTGAACATCTGCGCGGCGGGGAACGCCGTCGTGTTCAACCCGCATCCGAGCGCGGCGCGTTGCGCAGCGGTCGCGGTGCGCGCTTACAACGAGGCGATCTACCGCGAGACCGGCATCGAGAACATCGCGACCATCATCGAGAAGCCCTCGATGGAAAGCTTCGCCGCGATGTGCAAGCACGACGCCGTGCGCATCCTGCTCGTCACCGGCGGTCCCGGCGTCGTGAAGGCCGCGATGCAGACCGGGAAGCGCGCCATCTGCGCCGGCCCCGGCAACCCGCCCGTGTATGTGGACGACACCGCCTGCATGAGGCGCGCCGCCAAAGCCATCATCCAGGGCGCGAGCTACGACAACAACCTGCTCTGTATCGGCGAAAAGGAAGTCTTCGCGCTCGAAAGCATCGCGGACAAGTTGATGGCGCAGATGGAGCAGAACGGCGCGGTGAAGCTCACCAACGCCCAGCTCGACGCGCTGACCAAAGCCGCGTTCACCATCACCCCAGGCCAGGGCGGCGGCTGTAGTCACGCGGCGGTGAACAAGGATTTCATCGGCAAGGACCCCATCGTTCTCGCGAAGGCTGCGGGGGTAAATCTGCCGAGTGGCACTCAGCTTCTCTTCGCCGAGACCGGAGCGGACCACCCGTTTGTCGTCGAGGAGCAGATGATGCCGTTCATCCCGATCATCCGCGTGAAGAACCTTGCGGAGGGCGTGAAGCGCTCGCTCGAAGCCGAGCACGGCTACAAACACACGAGCATCATCCATTCGCACGACCTGGAAGCGCTCACCGAGATGGGCCGCGCGCTCGACACAACATTGTTCATCAAGAACGGCCCGTGCATGTCCGGTTTGGGCCTGGGTGGCGAAGGCTACCTGAGCTTCAGCATCGCCACGCCGACCGGCGAAGGTGTGAGCAACCCGCGCACGTTCACCCGCGTGCGACGCTGCGTGATGGTGGACAACCTGAAAATCTACTGACGCGATGCGAGAGGGCGAACAACGGAGTGCTGGAGTGTTGGAGTGTTGGAGTGTTGCCTTCCAACAGTCCACCACTCCACCACTCCATCACTCCAGTTCCCCATGCTCCTAGCCCGCGTCGAAGGCAATGTGGTCGCCACCCGGAAGCATCCAAGCTTCGACGGCTGGCGGCTCGTCATCTGCCAGCCCATCAACAACGCCGGCGAACCCGAAGGCTCGCCCCAGATCGCCATTGACCCGCACGGAGCCGGCATGCACCAGCGCGTGATCATCTCCTCCGACGGGGCGGCGGCGCGCAAGCTTGTCGGGGTGGAGAAAAGCCCTGCCCGCTGGCTCGTGGCCGGCATCGTTGATGAGCTGGAGCCGGGGGTGCCGGTATGAAGCTCGGCTCCGTCATCGGTCGCGTCACGCTGGGCAAGTCCGTGCCTGAACTCATCGGCGCGCGCTGGCTCATCGTCTCGCCGTTCACGCGCGAGCATTTCCAGCGTGGCACCGAGGCGCTCGCCGGCCTGAGCAAGGACCCGAGTCTGGTCGTTTACGACAGCCTCGGCGGCGGCGTGGGCCAGACCATCGGCTATGTCGAGGGACGCGAGGCTGCGCAGCCGTTTGAAAAGTCGCCGCCCATTGACGCCATCAACGCTGCGCTGGTGGATGACATTTTCTACAATCCCTTCAATTCATGAGCAATGTTCTCACCGCCCGGGACCTCGAGGAAATCATCGCCAAAGGTGGCGACCCCAACGCCGCTGCCAAGGACGCCGTGCTCACTCCGTCCGCGCGCGACACGCTCCGCGACTACGCCAACGCCCAGCGGAAGGCCGTCCGCGCTGGCTCCGGGGAGAACGCCGCTCCCACCGCGCCAACGGGGCCGCTCAACTCCAAGTCACCCAAGGCCGAACTCGAGGCGTTTTTCAACTCACCCTATGCCCACAGCCTGAAGGAGCAGATTTGCGAGATGGGCCACCGCCTTTGGAAGCGCGCCTACGTGGACGGCAATGGCGGCAACATGGCCATCCGCGTCGGCGACGACATCGCCATCTGCACGCCCACGCTCGTCAGCAAAGGCTCGCTCAAGCCGTCCGACATGTGCCTCGTTGACTTCGAGGGCAACCAACTGCTCGGCACCAAGAAGCGCACCAGCGAAATCCTGATGCATTTGCAGATGATGAAGCGCCAGCCCAAGGCCGTCGCCACCTGCCATTGCCATCCGCCCTACGCCACGGCGTTCGCGGTGGCCAACATCGCGCCGCCGACGTGCATGTTGCCCGAGTATGAAGTCTTCTGCTCCGTCGGCGTCGCGCCGTATCGCACGCCCGGCTCGCCGGACATGGGCAAGCTCGTCGCCGAGCTGACCGACCAATACAACACCATCCTCATGGCCAACCACGGCGTCGTGACGTGGAGCCACAACAACATCGAGGAGGCTTACTGGCGGATGGAAATCATCGAGGCCTACTGCCGCACGATTGTCGTCGCCGGCCAGCTCGGCAAACCGATCAACACCTTCTCCGGCCCGCAGATGAAGGAACTGCTCAACATCAAGCAGAGCCTCGGCTTCGTGGACCCGCGGTTCGGCATGAAGGAATGCGAACTCTGCGACAGCGACGAGTGGCGTCCAGGCGCCTCGTGCGCCATCCCGCCCAAGCCGGAGGCCACCGTCGGCTACGACGAAGAGGCGGAGAAGACCGTGCAGGCAATCACCGACCAAATTCTTTCCCAGATGAAATGACGCGGAGAGATGGAGTTTTGGAGTGATGCGACCATTACTCCATCGCTCCATCGCTCCACCACTCCAATCCAATTCATGAAAGTCACCATCATCGGCGGCGGCGGGCGAGTCGGCTCGTGCGCTGCATTCGCCCTCCAGTGCGGCGGCCTCGTCGCGGAACTCCAGCTCATTGACGCCAATAAGGACACCGCCGAGGGAGAGGCGCTCGACCTTCTCCACGGCAGCGCGTTCTGCGGCGACCAGAAGATTTACGCCGGCGACTACGCGCGCGCGGCGGACAGCGGCATCTTTCTCATCACCGCCGGCCTGCGCCGCAAGCCCGACGAGTCCCGGCTCGACCTCATCAACCGCAACGTCGCGCTCTTCGTCGGCATCCTCGACAGCATCAAGTCCGCCGGCTTCCGCAAGGACGCGCAGGTCTTCGTCGTGTCGAACCCGGTGGACATCCTCACGCAGCTCGCCGTGCAGCGGCTCGGGCTGCCGTGGCCGCAGGTCTATGGCCTCGGCACGATGCTGGACACGTCGCGCTTCAGCTCGTTCATCGCGGACGAACTCAAGCTCGCCCCCACGCAGGTCAAGGCGCTCATCCTCGGCGAGCACGGCGATTCGATGCTGCCCGTCTGGTCCAGCGCGACGGTGAACGGCCTGCCGCTCGCGGGCCTGCCGGATTGTTCACCCGGCTTTCAGAATGCCGTGTTCGAGCGCACCAAAGGGAGTGGCGCGGAAGTCATCAAGAAAAAGGGCGGCGCCGGCTGGGCCGTGGGCATCGCGATTCGCGACGTGATTCACGCCGTGCTGCTCAACAAGAAATCGCTGCTCCCTGTCTCCTCGCTCGTGCAGGGAGCTTACGACATCCGCGACATCTGCCTGAGCGTGCCGAGCGTCGTGGGCCGTGGCGGCGTGCTCAAGCACGTCGAGATCAAGCTCTGGCCGAAGGAGCAGATGGGCCTGCAAGCCTCGGCCCGCGCGCTGAAGGACACACTAGCGAAGGTGAAGGCCTAATCCTTCATGAAGTCGCTGGACACCAAGCTGGCCGAAGTCAAAGCGAACCGCGCCTCGCGGGCCTTCATCATCGCCGATGCGAAGGACGCGGACATGGCGTTCGGCGTGCGTGCGCCGGGACCGCGCGGCTTTCTCGCCAAGCGCGGCTCGCAGCCCGCGAAGTTTTCCCCCGAAGTCTGGACGCGCGACGAGTTCGGCTACCGCAACCTGCCCGAGTTCCTCGACATCATCCGCGAGGTCACGCATCAGGGGTTGGTGGACATCATGCTGATGTCCGCCTACGTGAACGAGCAGCTCGCGATCAAGGAGGGCCTCTTCAAGAGCTCGCACGTCACGCCCGCCGCGCGCGCGAACGACACGACCGACGTGTGGGCCGTGCGCCACGGCTGCTACACGCGCGAGCCGAGCCAGCCCTTCCGCAGCGCGAGCATTGACCACATCCAGTGCGGCGAGGTCGAGTGCGAGCGCGATGGCAGCGGCAGTTTCCCCGGCGCGAACCTCGGCCTTTACTCGATCACCTACGTCAACGACCTCGACCAAGATCGGGAGGCGCTGCTCTGGTATAAGGAATTCCGCGAGGAGGCGGAGCGGAAGCAGTTCCGGCACTTCCTCGAAATCTTCGACCCGAACGTGGACTCCGGCATCGCGCCGGAGAAGCTCGGCGAGTTCATCAACGACAACATCCTCCGCACGCTCGCGGGCGTGCCCGAGGCCGGCCGGCCGGTGTTCCTGAAGATTGTCTATCACGGTCCGAAGGCGATGGAGGAGCTGGCGCAATACGACCCGAACCTCGTCGTCGGCATCCTCGGCGGCAGCGCGGGCACGACTTACGACGCCTTCCGGCTCATCCACGATGCTCAGAAATACGGCGCGCGCGTGGCACTCTTCGGTCGCAAGATCAACAACGCCGAACATCAGCTCGCTTTCATCGAGATGCTGAGGCTCATCACCGACGGCAAGGTTTCGCCCGAGGAGGCCGTGCGCGCCTACCACGGCGTGCTCCAAGGCAAAGGCATCAAGCCGCACCGTGCGCTGGAGGACGACCTCAAGCTCACCGACCAGGCGATGAGCTACGACGGCAGCGCCACGAAGCGCGCGACGGTCGAGGTCCGAAACAACCCGCTGGCGGAGAGCAGAAAACAGAAAGCGGAAAGCGGAAATGACCAGCGGCCTCCCCCATCGCCTGCCTCCGCCGACTGGCCCAAACTCGCCAACGGCAAACCGGACTTCGACCAGATGACCGCCGCGCAGCGCACCGCGTATCACAGCGGGCGTTTGAAGCGGACGTTTGGCTGAACCGCGACTCGGCGAGGCTATCGCAGAAACGCGTCGCTCAGGCCGCCGTCCACGGGGATGATGTGGCCGGTGGTCTTCGCAAGGCGGTTGGAAACCAGCAGGAAGAAGCCCTCGGCCTGGTCGGCGGGCGTGATGGGGTTCTTCGTCAAGGTGCGTTCCGCGTAGAACCGCGCGAGCCGTTCCGTGAGCGCGTCGCTCGATTCGCTCTCACTGTAGGCGATGTTGTATTTCGCGAGGCTGGCGATGACGCGGTCGCGCGGGAACATCGCGCTGCCCTGCACGACAGTGGCGGGCGCAACGCCGTTGACCCGAATGAGCGGAGCGAGTTCCACCGCCAGTTCGCCGACGAGATGGTTGGCGGCGGCCTTTGACGTGTCGTAGGCGACGGAACCTTTCTTGGCGACAACCGCATTGGCGCTGGTGGTCAGCACCAGGCTGCCGGGCAGGCCTTGGGCGAGCCAGTCCTTCTTCGCCTCGTCGGCCACGATGTAGGAGCCCATCACGTTGATGGCAAAGGTGAGCGACCACTTGTCATCGGGAATGCGCCCGCTTGTGTCTGGGGCGACGAAGATTCCTGCGGTCACGACGATGGAATCGAAACCTCCGTAAGCAAGCGCCACTTGATTGAGCATGGCGCGCACGCTCTCGCGCTTGGTGATGTCGCACGCGAGACCGATGGCGGTGCCGCAATTGGAAATCCCCGTGCCAGCCACGCCAATGCCTGCGCCGAACTTGTCCGTGATTTCCTTCGCGGTGGCCTGCGCCGCCTCCAGCTTGAGGTCCACGCAGACGAGGTGCGCGCCGTCCTTCGCCAGCCGATGGGCAACTTCCTTGCCGATGCCACTGCCGGCTCCGACGACGATGACGACCTGCCGGGCGAGTTCCTTCTCGGCGGGCATGCGCTTGAGCTTCGCCTCTTCGAGCAGCCAATACTCGATGTCAAAGGCCTCCTGCTGCGGCAGGGCGATGTAGCGGTCAATCGCTTCCGCGCCGCGCATGACCTCGACGGCGCAGTTGTAGAACTCGGCGGTGACGCGGCTCTCCGACTTGTCCTTGCCCCACGCGATCATGCCACAGCCGGGGATGAGGATGACGGTCGGGTTCGGGTCGCGCATCGCGGGCGAGTTGGCGTGCCGGCACTTCGCGTAATAGGCGGCGTAGTCCTTGCGATAGGCTTCGAGACCGGCCTTGAGCTTGGCTTTGAGCGCGGCGGTGTCCTCGGTCTGCGGGTTCCAATCCACGTAGAGCGGCTTGATTTTTGTGCGCAGGAAGTGGTCGGGGCAGCTTGTGCCCAACTCGGCGAGGCGAGGCGCGTCCTTCGAGTTCACGAAGCGGAGGATCTTGTCGTCGTCCTGCACAGTGCCGATGAAGCGCTTCTGCTGGCTGACCTGGCCGCGCAGCCACGGGAGAATTGCGGCGAAGGTTTCGTTGCGCTTTTCCGGCGAAAGCGTCGTGAACTTCGCGCCACCGAAGGCTGCGGCGTCACCGCCCTTGGCTTGGTATTTCGCCTCGATGTAGGCGGCAGCCTGCTCAATGTAGTCGAGCGTGCGGGTGTAACACCTCTGGTCGTCGTTGTCCCAGGAGATGAAGCCATGCTGGCCCATCATGATGCCCGTGGCTTTCTTGTTCTTCTTGCAGATGGCCTGCATGGCGAGGCCCAGCTCGAAACCGGGGCGCATCCACGGGACGTAAGCCATCTCGCCGCCGAAGATTTCCTTTGTCAGCTCGACGCAGCGCCTGCTCGCGGCAATGGAGATGATGGCGTTCGGGTGCATGTGGTCCACGAACTTCGCGGGGATGAAGCTGTGGAGCGGCGTGTCAATCGAGCTGGCGCGCGGGTTGAGGTTGAAAGTGGTGTGGTTGTAGGCCGCGACCATGTCGTCCTCGGCGGCGGACTTGAGACCCTTGTCCTTGCGCTTGGCGTAGGATTTTTGGAGGTCGAGGAGCTTCTGCTGGTAGAGCGAAGAGAAGTTCTCGCGCCGGCTGGTGCGGAGGTCGCCGCCGGAGCCTTTGACCCAGAGCACCTCAACAGGCTTGCCGGTGAGCGGGTCAACTTCCTTCAGCTTCGAGGACGTGTTGCCGCCGCCGGTGTTGGTGATGCGCTGGTCCGCGCCGAGCTGGTTCGAGCGATAGACGAGCCGGTCCACGCCCTTGAGCTTCGCGGCGTCGGCGTCGTTCCAGAGGTGGCTGACGAACTGGTAGGTCTTGGTCGGCTTGGCCATAAAATCAGGGGGAAGTGCTGCGATGGAAGGTGGAGACGGTAATGAGATTCTCAGCAGACACGAGCTACTTGCGCGCGGCAGGATGGTCCCACTTCACCGAGAACGCCAGCGAGCCGTAGGCGTCAATCTCCCGCTGGCCGACGAACTCCTTGCTGCGGATGACCTGCGTGAGCGACACGTCGAAGCGCTTGCCGGAATAGACGAGGCCGAACTTCCCGTCCGCGACGAGCGGGAACTTGTCCACATGATGGCTTTGCTGCCAGAGGTTGCCGTCGAGGAAGGCGTTGTAGGCGATGGCGCGGCCCTCGACTCCGACGAAGGCGAAGATGCCCCGGCACGTGGCGTCGCCCGTCGTGCGGCCCATGCTCGGCGCGGCGGTGGAGTCAATGATCTGCGTGCCGAAATCACCCGGCAGCCGCCAGCCCGCGCGCACCTGACCGCCGACTGCGGCGTAAGTCCCGATGTTCCCGAGGCTCACGCCCGCCGTGGGCAGGAAATCCCAGCCCCAGCCGTCCTGCGCGCCGCGCGCCCAGCGCCAGGTGCGCTGGAAGCGCAGGGCGAGCGCCGGCTCGGTCTTCAACTGGTGCGCCCAGCCATGCGCCAGGCCGAGGTTGCGGACGCGATGCACCGTGTTCTGCGCCTCCTCGGCCTGCGATTCGGGGCCGAGGACACCGAGGTCGAGCCGCCAGTTGTCCAGCAGCGGCGTGCCGCCCGTGGTCGCGCCGCGCTTCTGGAGCAGGAGCGACGCGTAGAGCACGCCCGCGTAGGGCCGGTCCTGCACTTGCAGGGATCCCAGGCTGATGTCCGTGGGAGTGTAAATGCTCTGGCCCAGACTGGCCCCGAGCCGCGCGGCATGCGGAATGGCCCACAAGTCCGGCGTGTGCTCCGCGAGCCAGACCGGAAAGTGAAAGCCCGGCTGCTCGCGCGCCACGGCAACTTCGCTGCCGAGCAGCGTGAACTTCGTGCCATGCGTGTAATGCCGGTCCGTGCGCACGACCATGTCGTTCTCGGCGACCAAGTTGAACGCCGGGCCAAGCAGGTCGGACGGTGGGGATTCGGCGGCAAACATTGCCGGCCGGGCCGTCACCAGGAAAAGCACGGTGCCGAGACCTCGCGCCGCCGCCAACCAATTCCATGTCTTCATATCACGACTTGATGCGCTTCATCTCCCGAGCGCCGAGCGCTCCGCTGGCTCAATACCAGAGAACCAGCCGCGCTGGCCGAAGCAGCGGTTCGGGTGGGATTGCTGCATAGCGCGGCCCAGTGCGTAGCTGGTCGGGCGCGGCTTGGCGACGATTTTTTCCGACACTCCAAGGGCCGTTTTGCGTCCGGCTGCCCGGCCGCCGGCCGCCCGCCAAGTTTTCGCTGGCCGCGTCACACCCGCCGGCCTACTGTCCCCACGACCCGCATCAGCGCGCCCCGCATGGACACGTCCTTCAACTGTCCGAAGTGCAACCTCCACATCACAGCGGACGAGTGCGTCGTGGGCGAGGAGATTGACTGTCCGGAGTGCGGCGAGAAATTCCGCGTCCCGCCGCCTAAGAAGCCCAAGCCCGTTCCGGTCATCGTGAAAAGCGCAGCGCCACTTGCGACGCCGGCCGCACACGATCCGCCCGTCCTCCATGCGGCACCCGCTCACCCCGCACCGGGCCATGCCGCGCCCGAAGCCGCCAAGGATGCCACTGGCGAGCCGCCCAAGCCCGCCGCACACGCTCCGGAGCACAAACCGTTAAGCGTGCCGCACCGCTCCGGCCCGCAGGAATCCCTGATTAAGAAAACTGCACACACGGAGCACAAGGACGAACCGCCCAAGATTCGGGTCAAGACCATCAAGCGCGGTTCCTGTGTCGAGGTGGGCCACGACCTCTTCGATGAGAAGGTGACGGAGTTCCTCAACAAGATCGGCCAGGAGAACATCATCAACATCAGCCCCATCGGCTACGGGGCGATGGACTCCACGGGCCACATGCTGCCGGACTACGGCATCATGATCGTCTACAAGGGCTGACCAAGGCGGGTTCCACCGGCCGCACTAGCCCGCGCGCGAGATGCGATACGTCTCGCGCTGTGCGTCAAACAACTCCGGCTTCAGCCTCGTGCCCAGGCCCGGACCTTCCGGCGGCAGCGCGAAGCCTTGCTCGATGACCACGTTCGTCTCGATGAGCGCGCTGTAGAAGGTGCGGATGTGCGCGCGGACGGATTCCTGGAAGGTCACGTTGGGCACCGCCGTCGCGACGTGCAGGCCGGCGAAGAGCGTCAGCGGGCCGGTGCAGTCGTGCATCGTGGCGGGGATGTTGTAAGTCTGCGCGAACTCCGCCAGCCGGCGCGTCTCGCTGATGCCGCCGACCCATGTCGGGTCAATCATCACGTAGTCCACCGCGCGCCGCTCCAGCACGAGCCGGTAGTCGTCGCGGCTCGTGAGCATCTCGCTCACGGCGATGGGCAGCCGCGCCTTGTCGCGGAAGTCGGCGAGCGTGTCGGCGTTGTCCACGCGCATCACGTCCTCCAGCCAGAGCGGGCGCAGGTCGCGCATGGCCTCGGCGATGCGCAGTGCGGCGGGCAGTTGGAAGAAGCCGTGGCCATCAAGGAGGATTTCGATTTTGTCGCCCACGCGTTTGCGCACTTCCTCCATCGGCTTCACGCAGGCTTTCACCGCGGACCACGGGAGGAAGTTGCCGCCGTGCTCGTGGAACGCGCGGTCGAAGGTCCAGAACTTCATCGCGCAATAGCCCTCGGCCACGAGTTCCTCGGCGAGGTCGCCAGCGGCGTAGTTGGAAGCCCAGTTGTCTTCGAGCGGGCCGGGCTTGCCCACGTCGCCGTGGCCGGGCCAGCCCTGGTCGCGGCCCGCGCCGAGACGACGTCCGTAGGTCGGGCCGCCGGAGCTGTTATAGACGCGCACCTTGTCGCGGGCCTTGCCGCCGAGGAGTTGCCAGATGGGCTTGCCGCAGACCTGCCCGAGGATGTCCCACAGCGCGAGGTCAATGGCGCTGATGGCCCGCAGCTCCGTCCCGCGCGACCCGAACGCGCTGGCCCGCTCGTAGAGGAAACGCCAGTGGTTCTCGATGGACAGCGGGTCCGCGCAGAGGAGACGCCGGCCCATCCAGTCGTGGATCATCGCCGCGACCGCCTGCGGCGCGTAGTAAGTCTCGCCGTGCCCGATGATGCCCGCGTCCGTGTGGATGCGCAGGAGCAGCAACCCCGGCATGATGTCGTCGGGGATGACGGTCTCGATGGCCGTGATCTTGATGCCCGAGCTGTTGGGCACGGGCTTGGGCGCGGGGGAAATGGTCTGGGTGACGGAGTGGAGCGCGGCCCTCTGGGCCGCAGCGGCTTGAGGTGGCGAAGGTTTCCTTGAGTCTGTGGTGTCCTCAGCAGAGTGGCTGCCGCGGGCCGGAGTCCCGCGCTCCGGCAGAAGGCCAGTGGATTGCGTCGTTGAGGCGAGGGCTGCGGTGATTGCACTCGCTGCCCGCCCCCTCACCCCGGCCCTCTCCCCCGATGGGGGCGAGGGAGAAGCGAAGCGTTGACGTTTCGTTGCGGCGGACTTCGCGGACTTTTTCATGTTGGTGCGGCATTCAACGCCCCTCCGCAGTGCCGGTGCAAGCCAAGAGCAGCAGATTGTCTTGGAGTGAAACGCCACGCGTGCTCGGGCCTTTTCTGTAGTGAGAATCCCCAGCTATTCGCCAAAGCCACGACCTTGTATTTACATTGCCATGACAGCCGCCCGCCCGCCCCAGACTCCCAGTGTCCTCGCAAGGCTCGCGTTGCTCGCTGCGTGCTGGCTGGCTGTGACAAATCTTCCCGCTGCCAATCCGCCCGCCACCTGGACCACGGGCCACAAGAAGGTGCTCGTCATCCCGATTCGCTTCACGGACCAGGCCGGGCCGTCCGACACGCCCAACGCGCAGGGCTACTCTTCCGGCTGGGGCAACCTGACCAACGGCGTCGCGGCCGCCGCGCTCAACGATTTCTTCCAGCGCGCCTCCTACGGCAAGGTCTCGCTGGAGTTCACCGTGCTCCCGGAGGTGGACATGGGCGTGAGCTACACGACCTACAACGCGACCTACGGCACCTCGGGCCTGAGCAAATACGCGATGTGGGGCGAACCTGGCTCGCTGGCCGATGACGCGCGCGCGAAGGCCCGGCTCGCGGGCATCGCCGCCGGGCAGGCCGCACTCCACGACACCGACAACTACGACCTCGACTTCATCTTCGGCGGCTTCATCCCCGGCCAGGGCACGCTTGCGGCAGGGCGCTCGTTCGGCAAAGGCGTCTTCGGCACCACGTCGCTCGCGCTGGCCCACGAGCTGTGCCACAACTTTGGCCTCCAGCACGCGAATGGCATTTCGCGCAGCACCTATCACTCGCCGGTCAGGAGCGGCACGTTTTTCACGGACACCTACGGTGACGTGTTCGACCTGATGGGCTGGAAGAACACGTCGCCCGTGCCGCTGCCGATGGACCGCGACCCGAACCCGTTTTGGAAAAACCTGATGGGCTGGCTGCCCGACGCGAACATCGCGACGCCCGTCGCCTCCGGCACGTATCGCATCCACGCGTTCGATCAGCCAACGCTTGCGGCGGGGCAGAACTACGCGCTCCGCATCGTGCGCGACCCGGCGCGGACCTACTGGTTCAGCTACCGGCAAAGCATCACGAACACGGAGGCCATCTGGTCGGCGAACGGCCTCGAAGTCCGGCTCGGCGGGGAGAACTTCGCCGCGACCTCCGGCCACACGGTGATGCTCGACATGACGCCCGGCAGCCGCGGCCTCGGCAGCGCGCCCGGCTTCACGAACAATCCCTACGCCACGCTCTACGACGCCCCGCTCGCCCTCGGCCGCACTTACTCGGACCACGAGGCGAACCTCCACGTCACGCCCGTGCAGAAAGGCGGCACCGCGCCGCAGTCGCTCGATGTCGTCGTGAACTTCGGCCCGTTCCCCGGCAATGTCCCGCCCACCGCGTCCATCGCGCCCGCCACGGTCACAGTCGCGGCGGGCGTGGCGCAGACCTTCACCGCCAGCGCTTCCGATGCGAACGGCGACGCGCTCAGCTACTACTGGGAGTTCGACGACCCCGACGCGCCGGGTGACACCGCCGCCGGCAACACGAACCCCGACGCCCGCCTCTCCACGCAGGGCAGCCACACCTGGACGCGCAGCGGGACGTTCCTCGCGCGTTGCACCGTGACCGACATGAAGGGCGGCAAAGCCATCGCCTCCGCGAGCGTCACCGTCACCGGCGGCTCCGCCGCACTGCTGACCATCAGCGGCGTGGTGAAGGACGAGAACGGCAACCCGCTCGCGGGCGCGGTGGTGAACAATTACAAGGGCGGCAGCCCCAACCTCGTGCGCTACGGCGCGACCAACTTCGTCGGCGCCAGTGAGACGGCGGCGGACGGAAAATTCGTCGTGCACGTCCCCGCCGGACTCACTGGCACCTTCTATTTGAACGTGCTGCACCAGGGCTTCTCGTTCACCTGCTCGTTCGCCGGCGGCGCGGTGACGGTCAACTCCTCCAGCGTGGCAAACGTGGATTTCACCCGCGTCCGCGCCACGCGCACGATTTCCGGCGGCGTGTATGTCGCGGGGCGCGGTTACAACCCCGCCACCGACGGCACGCTCACGGTCAACGTCAACGGCCAGAACATCGCCGCCACCGGCAGCGGTTGGACCACGACCGTCCCCGACGGCACGCCGCTCAACATCACGCCCGCGTCCGGCACGCCGGGCCATTCCGTCCTCGGACACTTCCCGAATCCCTACGTCGCCGTGGACGACTTCAACCTGTTGCACCTCTTCCTGAACGTGCCCGGTCAGATGCCGCAGGTCGGCTTCACCTCCGCTGGCGCGACGAGCGACGACACCGTCGGCACGGTCAACATCCCCGTCACACTCGCGCTCCCGCCCGGCTCGAACTCCTGGCCCGCGAACCAGGCCATCTACTACTGGCTCGACCACAGCAGCACGGCGGAATACGGCGTGGACTATCTCGCGACCGGCGGCGAGATGACCTTCTACGGCGGCCAGGCTCCCCCCGCGCGGACCATCGCGCTGAAGATTCTCCCCACCGGCCAGCCGAAAAACAAAACCGTCGTCTTCAAGCTCGGCCCCGGCAGTTCCATCGCCAACGTCGGCCCCATCACCACCTACACCTACACCATCACCAACCCGCCGCCGACCCCGCTGCAAATCACCGTGCAGCCCGTGGCCGTGACCACGGGCGCGACGAGCAACGTGACCTTCAACGTGACCGCCACCGGCACTGCGCCACTGACGTTCCAGTGGCGCAAGGACGGCCTCACGCTGGGCAGCCCAAACAGCTCGACGCTGACACTCAACAACGTGCAGACCAACCAGGCGGGCGGTTACTCCGTCGTCGTCTCGGACACTTCCGGCAGCGTGACCAGCAGCGTCGTAGCGCTCGTCGTCAACCGCCTTGCCCAGACCATCACGTTCGGCGCTTTGCCCGCGAAGCAGACGGCTGACACGCCCTTTGCCCTGACCGGCACGGCCAGCAGCGGACAGCCCGTGAGCTACACGAGTTCAGATTCGGCCGTCGCCACGGTGAGCGGCAACACCGTGACGATTGTGGGCGCGGGCACCACCACCCTCACCGCGAGCCAGGCGGGCAACGCCACGTATCTCGCGGCGGCCAGCGTGGCGCAGACGTTGACCGTGACCGCCGCGCCGCCCACCGGCGGAACGACCTACGATGTCGGCCCCGGCCGGGCGCGCACGCTCTTGCGCGAGGTGCCGTGGGCGGGCCTTCAGCCCGGCGACATCGTGAACATCCACTACAAGCCCGGCGGCTATAAGGAGAAGTTCCAGATTTCCGCCAGCGGCACGGCGGGCGCGCGCATCGTCATCCGCGGCATCCCCGACCCCGCCACCGGCGCGCTGCCCATCATTGACGGCAACGGCGCGGTGGAGGATCCGGCCTACGACCCGCGCCATCCCAGCTTCACTCAGTGGAGCCTCATCCTTGTCAGCCCGCGCAACACCGGCTACGTCTATGGCACCTCGCACGTCAGCTTCGTGGACCTCGAGACGCTCGACCTGCGCAACGTCACCTACTCCGGCGACGGCAGCGTGACCTACACGGACAAGACCGGCGCGGTGCGCGGCTACGGCACCTTCGCCTCGGCCATCTACATCGAGTGGGCGCGCGATTTCACGGTGCGCGGCTGCGAAATCAGCAATTGCAGCATGGGCATTTTCGCCAACTCGAAGAACGGCGCGGCCCAAACCTCCGAGCGGCTGCTCATCGAGCGGAATTACTTCCACGACAACTCGAACCCCTACATCGCCAACCCCGCGAACCCCGGCGGCGTGCCGCTGAGCAACGGCTTTGGCGAGCATCACTGCTACACCGAGAGCCTCGGCATCATCTACCAATACAACCGCTTTGGCCGGCATCGCCCCGGCGCGCACGGCGTCGCCATCAAGGACCGCTCCTCCGGCCAAATCATCCGCTACAACGAGTTCGACATGACCGAGCAGTCCAACGTGCTGAACCTCGCGGACCCGCAGGGCGGCAGCGGCTACATTGACGCCCAGCCCGACTACCGCGATTCCTACGTTTACGGCAACCTCTTCACCGTGCAGCCCTACGCCGGCAGCATGAGCATGATTTTCTGGGGCGCGTTCAACGGCCCGAGCTATTACGCCGCGCAGCATCGTGGCACGCTGCACTTCTACCACAACACCATCGTGAGCCATCACGAGGGCATGGCGCTCTTCCATTTGCCCGACCAGAGCTACACCGGCCCCACCAACCGCACGTTTGAATCCGTGGACTGCCGGAACAACATCTTCTTCACCGACAGCGCGCTGCAAAACAACATCTACGACGCGATGTATTTCACCACCAGCGGCAGCAACAGCCTTGGCGGCGGGGACATCGTGCTGGGCAAGAACTGGATTAGCCCGAACTGGCGTAAGGACAGCCCCGGCCACCCTTGGACCGGCCAGCTCCTCGGCACCGCGAACCTCATCGTCGGAGACGGCGTGGGCGCGAACAACCCCGGCTTCGCGGACATGGCCGCCAAGGATTACCGCCTGCTCACCGGCGCGAACTCGCTCGATGCCGCCGGCCCGCTCGCGGCCGCCGTGCTGCCGGCGAACGACGTGACACAGCAGTATCTTGCCCCGCAGAACTTCGCCGTGCGTGCGACGCTCGGAGCCGCGCCGGACCTCGGCGCGTTTGAAAGCTCCGGGGCCGCGCCGCCGCCCGGCCCGGGCCAGTTGCAGTTCGCCAGTTCGACCTACTCCGCGAACGAATCCGCCGGCAACGTCACCTTCACCGTCCTGCGCGTGAGCGGAACGAACGGCGCGGTGGGCGTGAGCTTCGCCACGGCCAGCGGCACCGCGAGCGCCCCCGGTGATTTCACCGCGACCAACGGCACGCTCACGTGGGCCGCCGGTGATTCCGCCCCGATGAGCTTCACCGTCACACTGCTGAACGATGCCGTGGCCGAGAGCACGAAGACGTTCACTGCCGCGCTCTCGAACCCCACCGGCACCGCCACGCTCGGCAGCACCACCATCGCCACCGTCACCCTTCTGGACGACGACGCGCCGCCGCCGTCCACGCTCCCGAACCGCCGCCCGCAGGCGCAGCCGCAGTGCCTGCACGTCACGCTCAACACCGCCACGCCCGTCACCCTCGCGGGCCGCGACGGCGACGGCGACCCGCTGACCTTCAACGTCATCGTCGCGCCGACGCGCGGCGTGCTGTCCGGGACCGCGCCCAACCTCACCTACACGCCGAACAACAACATCAGCGGCCCGGACTACTTCTGCTTCGTGGCGAACGACGGGAAGACCAATTCACATCCAGCGGTGGTCACGCTCGCCATCAACTCCGGCGCGAACCTGCCGCCCGTCGTCAGCCTGCTCACGCCCGCGACCAACGCGTGGCTCGTCGGCCCGACCAACCTCGTCCTCACCGCAAGCGCCACGGATACCGACGGCATTTACGCGGTCGAGTTCTACGAGGGCACCAACACACTCGCGCAGCTTTTCGCCCCGCCCTTCACCTTCACCTGGACCAACCCGCCGCCCGGTGCCTACACCCTCGTCGCGAAAGCCTACGACACCGGCGGTCGGCGCGGCCTCTCCGCGCCCGTGCCCGTCCGCATCCTCGGCGCGATGCCGACGATGATTTCGCGGCCCGCCGTGAACGGCATGTTCCAGTTCGCCTGGCCGCTCGGGGTCGGCGGCGCGACGCTGGAGGAGTCCACCAACCTTGTGAACTGGACGCTCGTCACGAACACCCTCGTGGACACCGCGACTGAGCGCACCCACACCGTCGCGCCCACCCAGCGCCGCTACTTCCGCTTCTCGGTGTGGTGAAGCCGTCGTCCGGCGGCGCGCTGTCCCCAGCGCGCCGCCGGACGACGAGAGCGGTTTGCACGCGGCAACCTGATGCCAGCCCCCTTCCCGTGCGTCCGACTTGCCAATGAACCCACTGCCGACGGGATTGTTCGCCTTGCTGTTGCTCGCCGCGCCGTTGCCCGCCGCCACCGTGCGCGTGCCGGAGGACCACCGGCAAATCCAACTCGCCGTGGATGCCGCGAAGGCGGGCGACACCGTGCTGGTCGCGGCGGGAACTTATCGCGAGCGCGTGAAATTGAAGGCGGGCGTCACCTTGCGCAGCGCGGGCAACGACGCGCCCGGCAAGACCGGTCTGGCCCGCGCGGAGGCAACGGTGATTGACGGCGGCGGCACGCCTGAGCCGCGCGCGGGCGTCGAGATGGCGGCGGGCGCGGTGCTCGATGGCTTCACCGTCGCGAACGTCGGGCACTACGATGACGCGGAGTGGAACCGGCATTTCGCCACGCGCGGCAACGAGCAGCCGCACGAGCACATCGGCGCGCCGGGCGTCGCGGGCGTGAGCGTGCGCGGGGTGAGCTGCGAGGTGCGGAACAACATCGTGCGGCACACGGGCTACACGGGCATCGCCATCACGGGCGCGCCGGGCGCGGAGTGTTCGCCGCTTGTCGTGAGCAACGTCTGCCTTCGCAACATGGGCGGCGGCATCGGCTCGATGAACGGCTCGACGGCGGTCATCCGGGGCAACACCTGCTTCGAGAACTTCTTCGCCGGCATCGGCCACGAGAACGCCAGCCCGCTGGTCGAGTCGAACCGCTGCTTCGGCAACATCCGCGCGGGCATCGGCATCAGCGAGGGCGCGTCTCCAACCGTGCGGTTCAATGTCTGCAATGACAACCGCCGCGCCGGCATCGGCATCCGCACGGGGGCGACCACGCGGCCCATCGTCGAGCGCAACGACTGTTTCGCCAACGGCATGGCGGGCATCGGCGTCGAGGAGGAGGCCGAACCGGTGCTGCGCTTCAACCGCTGCCATCGCAACCTGCTCGCGGGCATCGGCGCGCGCGACCACGCGCGGCCGCTCATCCTCGGCAACGAGTGCTTCGAGAACGGCGATGCGGGCATCGGCCTGATGACCGGGCACGGCACGCAGGTCATCAGCAACCTGTGCCGGTTGAACAAGTCCGCCGGCATCGGCCTCGCGGGCGGCAAAACCAACACCGCGACGCTCACCGGCAACCGCCTGCTCGAAAACGCCGCCGTCGCGCTTGGCGTGAACGCGGGCTGGAACATCGCCGCGACCGGCAACGAACTCACCCGCACCGAGGGCTTGCCGCCGCTCGTGATGGTCGCGGCGGGCGCGACGGCGGCCTTCACGAACAACGTGCTGCGCGGCGGAGGCGTCGCGAGCCTGCGCCTGGCGGGCGACGTGCGGGCGGCGGGCAACCAGTTCATCGCGCTGCCGCGCAAGGGCGGGCCGCCGGGACAGGCGGTCTGGGCGCTGGCTGGGGCGAGAGTTGAGTTGGTTGACAACCGCTTCGAGGGCTGGCGCAGTGCCTTGGTGGCCGAGAGTGCGACGGTCGTGGCGCGGAAGAATGTCGTGAAGGACGCTGCCAGTGTCGCCTTCCGCGTGAAGAAGCCAGCCGCCCCACCCCAAGTCGCGGAGAACGAAATCGTCGGCGGGAACGTGCGTGAGCTGGTCATCGAAGCGAAGTGACCCGTGCCGGCGGTTTGCAACCGCCGTCCGTGGGGCATGTCACTTATTTGCACCTTTTCATTAGCACCCGGCTTCAGCCGGGTGAAGGCGGGCGCGGCCGGGCAAAGCCGTTTCAACGGCTTTGCCCCGAAGGGCTCCGGGAAACGGTTGAAACCGTTTCCTGAAATTTCCGCTCCTGACACCCGGCTTCAGCCGGGTGCTAATGAGAGAAAGTGTCTGAATGGAAGAACGTGAGATGCGCTCCGCCGGCACGCACCGACTCCGCTTGATTGACTTCCCGCCCGCCCGCGTCAGATTCCCCGACCATGCAAGCCCCGCTGTTCTCCCCGGCCATGAGCCGACGCGCGTTCATCGCGGCGTCCACCACGGGACTGGCGGGGTTGAGCTTCGGGAGTTCCACCCTCGGCACCGCGCAACTCGCGCCGCGCAAGCAGCCGGCGAAGTCCACCATCCTCTTCTTCCTCTGCGGCGGCTCCTCGCACATTGACATGTGGGACATGAAGCCGGACGCGCCGGTCGAGTATCGCGGCGAGTTCAAGCCCATCCGCACTTCCGCGCCGGGCGTGAACATCTGCGAGCACCTGCCGCTGACTGCGAAGCAGGGACATCACCTCGCCATCGTCAACGGCCTGACGGACTACGGGCGTGCCACCGGCGACCACCACGCGGGCTACTACTACAACCTCACCGGCCACGCACCCGACGCGACCTTCAAGCGCGAGGGCAACGACCGCCGGCCTTACGCGACCGACTGGCCTTCCATAGGCTGCGTGATTGGCGCGAAGCGTCCGCCGCACCCGAAGATGCCGCAGGTCGTCACGCTGCCCTTCAAGCCCAGCCGCGCGCCCTACACGCGGCCGGGGCAGTTCGCGGGCCGGCTCGGCATGGAGTTCGACCCCTTCTTCGTCGCCGGCAACCGCGACGAGCCGCTGCGCTTCACCGCGCCCACGCTCACGCTCGACGCGGGCATGACCCACGCGCGCATGGGCGACCGCCGCGCGTTGCTTGACGCGGTCAACTCCGCGCGCCGCGAGCTGGACCACGAGGCCATCGTCAACAATTACGTCCGCCAGCAGGAGAAGGCCTTCTCCCTCCTCGCCTCCAGCGCGACGGCGGGCGCGTTCGACATCGCGACGGAAAAGCCCGCGACACTCGACCGCTACGGCCGGACCATCAACGGCATGGGCCTGCTCATGGCGCGACGGCTTGTCGAGGCGGGCGTGCCGTTCATCACCGTCTTCTGGGCGGAGAGCGACGAGAACATCGCCAAGAAATGCCTGAGCGGCGGCGGCTGGGACACACACGGGAACAACTTCGCCTGCCTGAAGGAAGATTTGCTGCCCGAGTTCGACCGGGGTTACTCCGCGTTGCTCGAAGACCTGAGCCAGCGCGGCCTGCTCGACTCAACGCTCGTGCTCGTGACCAGCGAGATGGGCCGCAAGCCCAAGGTCGGCGACCCGCGCACGCGCGGAAAAGTTGCCGCCGGACGCGACCACTGGACCGCCTGCATGAGCGTGGTGATGGCCGGCGGCGGCATCCGCGGCGGCCAAGTCTATGGCCAGACCGACCCGCGCGGCGAGTATCCGGCTGACAACCCTGTCGGCCCCGAGGACATCGCCAAGACCGTCTATCACGCGATGGGCATCGAGAACCTCGAAGCCACCGACCTCCAAGGTCGCCCTTACAACCTTCTCGAAGAAGGCCGCCCGCTCGCACCGCTGTTTGGTTGAAGCCGTGCCGGCGGTATGCAACCGCCGTCTGTGGCCCACAGTAGAACAGGAGGCAGAGGCATCCGAGCCATCCACCCGCAACACGGCGGTTGCAAACCGCCGGCACGTCCAAACGCCGCCTCGGATACAGTCATTCGTTTGTCCCCATTCGTTTGCCATTTTCCCCGCCTTGCTCACACTCGCGGCAATGCAACTCAACCTCACGGACCACGTCGCCGTCGTCACTGGCGGAGCCAGCGGCATTGGTCGCGCCATTGCGGAACTCTTCGCCAGCGAAGGCTGCAAGGTCGCGCTGTGGGATGTGTCGCCCAAGGTCATTGACGTTGCCCGCGAACTCTCCGACGCACATCAAGTCCCCGCCCTCGGCTGCGTCGTGGACGTGACGCGGCGTGAGACCATCGAGGCCGCGCTCGCCACGACGGAAGCGCAGCTTGGCCCCATCGAGCACCTCGCCCACGCCGCCGCCATCGGCTCCGGCAAGTTCGGCTTCCCCTTCACGAACCTCACGCCCGCCGACTGGCCGCGCGTCTTCGAGGTGAACGTGATGGGCATGGTGAACCTCGCGCACGTCGTCGCGCCGCGCCTCGTCGAGCGGAAGCGCGGCACGCTGGTCTTCCTCGCGTCCGTCGCCGGGCAGATCGGCTCGCAGACCGATCCGCCCTACAGCGCGTCCAAGGCGGCGAACATCAACTTCGCGCAGTGCCTCGCCAAGGACCTCGCGCCGCACGGCATCCGCGTGAACACCGTCTGCCCCGGCATGGTGAAAACGCCGCTCAATGAATCCGTCTGGCGCGCATGGCACGACCAGCAGCCGCCCGACAAACGCCGCACCTACGAAGAATGGGCCGGCGACAAAATCTGCGCGCTGCTCCCGCTGGGCCGCTGGCAGACGCCCGAGGACATCGCGAACATGGTCATCTTCCTCTCCTCCGACCGCACCGCCCAAGTCACCGGTCAGACCCTCAACGTGGACGGCGGGTTTGTGATGCACTGGTAGTCGCGTAGCTCGACATTCCAATGTCGAGAATGCTGCGCGCGGCACCGCAACCAGCTCGACATTGGAATGTCGAGCTACTCCTCCCACGGATTGAACAAGCTCGCTCCCGTTCGCGCCATGTCCTGTGTGTTGCGCGTGGCGAGGGTCAGGCCGTGGGCTAATGCGGTTGCAGCAATCAGACTGTCAACGGTCGGCAAGGGTTGCCGCCAGTTGGCCGCCAGCAAGTTGCCCCACGCGAGGCTGACGCGCTCGTCCACCGGCAGGATACGCCCGGCGAACCGCTGCCGCAGGTCGTTGTTGAGCCAGTTGAGCAGGCGGCGACGCTTGGGGCCTTCCGGCAGCCGTGCGGCTCCGCTTTGCAGTTCGCCAAGCGTGATGGCGCACACGAACATCTCTGCCTCCGGCTGCGCGTCGAGCCAGTCCATCACCTTGCGATTCGGCGTCCGCTGGTGGGGTTCGGAAAGGACGTTCGTGTCCAACAACCAGCTCACAGCTTCACCTCGCGGGGAAAATCACGGACGCGTTCGAGATTGATGCCCGAGCCTTTCAACGGCGAGTTGGCAAGGAACTCGGACAGCTTCCTTCGTGGCTTGCTGGCTTGTTTGAAATCCTTCACCGCCATCACGACCACCACCGGCTCGCCGTGGCGCGTGATGGTCTGCGGGCCTTTGGTCAGCGCGTCCTCGACCACGAGGCTCAACTGGTTCTTGGCCTCCTGCAATTGCCAAGTGTTTTTCATGCCGGGACGTTTGCCCATCAATTCTGGCCTGTCTAGCCAGAATTCCAGAAAGCCTAGTCGCCCGCTCCTCCGATTGCGCCGCCCAAGTCACCGGCCAGACCCTCGATGTGGACGGCGGGTTTGTGATGCACTGGTAGCGGGCGTTGACGTTTCAACCGACGCCTAAAATCCATCCCTCGACCCGCCCCAGCACTCTCTCCTTCATGGATACGTTAGGAGCGAACGCCTTTTGTAGTTTCCCGGAGAGGTCCGCCTCCTGTAGCCACTTGGCAACGGTGTAGGCGTCTTGTTGGTCTGCCGTCCTGCTGTCTTGCACGGGGTATCGCCCGCGCCACAAGGAGGGATAAACCTCAGCCACCGTATGTCCGCCGGGCGGCGGTTCCCAGCCATCAAGCGGCCAGAAGTGCGAGTTCACTCCCTTGCTGGAACGCAATCGCCTCAGCCAAGGCAGGCCTGCATGGGTTGACTTCGCCACTGAGCCCTGACAGTCGAAATGAAACACCGATTTGGCACCCTTGACGCGGAGTTCGCAAAGCCTGCGCCACTTGGAATCTCCAGTCCGCTGCCTCATCTGGCCACCAAGCCCGTAACGAACGTGATCTACCCAAACCGAATCCTCATGCGTCGGCCAGTGCGCCAGAAAATAGCCAAGCAACGCGTCCCAACCGCCTCTGATCTTATGTTCGTTGAAATAGGCCAGCGGAAATGAGAAGCCGTGATCAATTCCCACGATCGTTCGCGGGGACTCTCGCAGCACCGTGATCAGGTATTCCGCTACCCCACGACGAGTCCAGTATCGCTTGAGTCCAGGCGGCGGCTTTACCTCGCACGGCTCATCACTGCCGAGAGCCAAATACATTCGCAAGCCGCGCAGGCTGCTGATTGGAGTTCTTGCCCCCGAGTAATCAATGCCGAGGTAGCGAGCGTAGTCCGGTGGCTGTTGGTTGGTGTGCATATGAAGTTGGCTAAGATGCTGCGCTCCGATTTAGGGAAGGCAAGCTCGCTCAGGAGAATCTGCGCTCCGGCATTTGTGATCCTTGCGCAAGGACACCCCCCACCCCACGTTTACTTCGCCACGCCAAAACCGACTGACCAAATTCTCATTGACATATTGGTTGGCGAGACGAGAAGCGCACCGCGCGTTCAGCCGAAGATATCCTTCACCACATGCCCCTGCACGTCCGTCAGGCGGAAGTCGCGGCCGGCGTGGCGGTAGGTGAGGTGCTCGTGGTCCATGCCCAGCAGCGCGAGGAGCGTGGCGTGCAGGTCGTGGATGTGAATCTTGTTCTCGGCGGCGAACCAGCCGTAGTCGTCGGTCGCGCCGTAGGCGAGGCCGGGTTTCACGCCGCCGCCGGCCATCCACATGGTGAAGCCCTCGGGGTTGTGGTCGCGACCGTCGCGGCCGCCCTGCGCGGCGGGGGTGCGGCCAAACTCGCCGCCCCAGAGGACGAGCGTGTCCTGCAGCAGGCCGCGGGCTTTCAAGTCCTTCAACAGGCCGGCGATGGGGCGGTCCACCTCGGCGGCGTTCTTCGTGTGGCCTTTGCGGAGGTTGCCGTGCTGGTCCCATTGCACGTCGCCGTCGCTGTGCGTGACCTGGATGAAGCGCACGCCGCGTTCGGCGAAGCGCCGGGCCATGAGGCATTGGCGACCGAAGTTCTCCGTGACCTTGTCGTCGAGGCCGTAGAGTTTCTTCGTGGCTTCGGATTCGCGGGAAATTTCCTGTGCCTCGGGCATCGCCATCTGCATGCGGAACGCCAGCTCGAAGGAGTTGAGGCGGCCTTCCAACGCCTGGTTCGGGCCGGTCTGCGCGAGGTGGTCGCGGTTCATCGCGGCGAGCAGGTCGAGCTGCTGCCGCTGCTCGCTGGCGGCGAGGCGCGGGGTGATGTAGCGGACGAGCGCCTTGTCGGAGGGGACGGCGGCGTTGCCGATGGGCGTGCCCTGCGTCCACGCGGGCAGGAAGGCCGCGCCCCAGTTGTTCACGCCGCCGTGCGCGAGCGTGGGGCAGATGGTGATGAAGCCGGGGAGGTTTTGGTTCTCCGAGCCGAGGCCGTAGTTGACCCACGCGCCCATGCTGGGGCGGACGAAGTTGTCGCTGCCGGTGTGAAGCTTGAGGAGCGCGCCGCCGTGGGCGGGGTTCGTGCCGTGGCAGGAGCGGAGGATGCAGAGGTCGTCAATGCACTGCGCGACGTGCGGGAACAGCTCGCTGACGGGCAGGCCGGACTGGCCGTAGTTCTGGAACTTCCACGGCGACTTGAGCAGTTCGCCGGTGGCGGCGAACTGCACGCGGGGCTTCGCGCCGGGGAAGGGCTTGCCGTCGTCGCGGTCGAGGAGCGGCTTGGGATCGAAGGTGTCCATGTGCGACGGACCGCCCTTCATGAAGAGGAAGATGACGCGCTTGGCGCGGGGCGTGAAAAGCGGGGGTTTGGCGGCGGAAGGATTTGAAGAATTGCCGATTGCCGATTGCCGATTGCCGATGGTTTCCGCGAGGAGGGACGACGCGGCGAGCCAGCCGAAGCCGACGGCCGAGCGCTGAAGCGCGGCGCGGCGGCTGAGGGGCATGGGCTGGAACGCGGTTTTCATGGCCACAGACTAGCAGAAAAACTGACGCGGCCAAGGCGGGCGTGAATTCGAGGGGATTTGAACCCGAGGTGCTGGGACACGCGGAGTGTCTGGACGGCGGCGGCTTCAGCGCCGCTGTCCGAATCGTGCTGAAAGTTGGATGCCCCTAAAAAGCGGCGCTAAAGCGACCGCAGTCCAGACGCTTCGCGACTCCGTAGCTCGGTGGGCAGCATCGTCACGGGTGCTAACGAACGGCAGTCGCGTTTGCCTCAATCGCCCAAGCTGCAAGTAGCGCGGTGCGGACGCGATGAGTCATTGACGACGTGGAAATCGCCTCGTCGTCCAACGCAATCACCTCGACCACACCCGACGCACTCGATGTGAGGAAAGCGCCGTCGGCACGAAGCAGGCGCGAGAGGTCGATGGTGGTCTTGTGCGCGGCGATTCCCTGCGACTGGCACCACGCAAGCACGTCTGCGCGCGTTACGCCGGGCAACGCACCCGACGAGAGAGGCGGCGTGTGCAGAGCATTGCCTTCAATCCAGAAGAGGTTCGCGCCGCTGGCTTCGGCAATTTCGCCAAGCGGGTTGAGGAGCAGCGCATCGTCGGCTCCGGCGGCCTCGGCCTCGGCGCGGGCGAGGACGTGGAGCAGCTTGTTGGCGGACTTGCAGGCGGAGAGCGCGTCGCCCGCCGGCACGCGCAGCGAGGCAGTGTGGAGCTTCCACTGCGGCGAAGTCGGGCCGAGCGGTGGTGCCGGATGCAGCGACATCACCAGCGTTGGCGTGTCCGCGCCCTTGGGCGAGTAGCCGCGTTGCCCAACGCTGCGCGAGAGGGTGATGCGGAGGATGGCTTCAGGGAGCTGGTTTTGCCGGCTGAGTTCGCGGGCTTGGGCGCGCAGGAAGTCGGACGTGAACGGCAGCTTGATTCGCAACGTCTCCGCGCCCGCCGCGAGCCGTCGCCAGTGCGCATCCCAGCGAAGCGGCACGCCGTTCTTCACGCGCAGCGTCTCGAACAGGCCGTCGCCGTAGAGGAAACCGCGGTCGAAGGCGGACACGACCGCTTGTTCCTCCGGGACGAGCCGGCCATTGAGAAAGACAAGCACGCGCGTTTGTCCCGCAGGACCGAGGCATTGGCAAGGGCACATCCGCTCTCCCGGAGCGCGGGCGTCCCGCCCGCGGCGGCCACGCACACACCGAAGCGCCACGAACCCCCGCTCGATTTGCCGCGCAAGTTGCCGTTGCGGCCCGGAGCGCCGCGCTCTGCTGGCGAGGCATGGCATGCGCCGCCTTGCCGGTGTCATTAGCACATCCTCGCCTGCGGGGTTGTAGGGGCGGAAGCGACCCGTTACCGTCCGCCCCTTATTGAAATGAAGAAGCCGTCGCTGCTGGTGATTTTCCTCACGGTGTTTCTCGACCTCGTCGGGTTCGGCATCGTGCTGCCCTTGCTGCCGGTCTACAGCGAGAACTTCGGCGCGAGCGGCTTCCTCGTCGGTGTCATCATGGCGTCGTTCTCGGCGATGCAGTTCTTCTTCGCGCCGATGTGGGGCCGCTGGTCGGACCGGGTTGGCCGCCGGCCCGTGCTGCTCATCAGCAACTTCGGCTCGGCGGTGTCTTACGCGCTCTTCGCCGTCGCGTCCGGGATGAAGGGCGAGACCGCGCTCTGGATGCTCCTGGCCTCGCGCGTCTTCGCCGGCATCTGCGGCGCGAACATCTCCGTGGCGCAGGCCTACATCGCGGACATCACGCCGCCGGAGGACCGCTCGCGGCGCATGGGCCTCATCGGCATGGCGTTCGGGCTGGGGTTCATCCTTGGCCCGGCGTTGAGCGGCCTGAGCCTGGCGGGGTTCAACGTGTTTGGGCTGAAGTTCAATGGCTTTGGCAGCACCGGGCCGGGCAGGGTCGCCGCCGCGATGTGCTTCGGCAATTTTCTCCTCACGTTCGCCATCCTGCCGGAGAGCCGGCAGCCAAGTTCGGAACATGCCGCCGAACGCCCGCGCCTCGCGCTCTGGACGCACACGCTCGCCCGCCCGCAGGTGGGCCTGCTCGTGTGGCTCTTCTTCCTAGCGACGTTTGCCTTCTCCTGCTTCGAGACGACGCTCGGCCTGCTGGTCATTGACAGCTTCAAGCTCGACATCCACAAGCCCGACGACGCGAAGGTCATCGGCTACCTGTTCGCGTATTGCGGCCTCGTTGGCGCGTTCGTGCAGGGCGGGGCCATCGGGCGCGCGGTGAAGAAGCTCGGCGAGCCGAAACTCATCGCGGTGAGCCTGCTCTTCACGGCGGCGAGTCTCGCGCCGCTGCCGTATGTGCGGAGCTGGGGCGCGCTGCTGGGCGTGCTGGCGCTGCTGGCCATCGGCTCCAGCCTCGCGCGCGCGCCCATCTTCGGATTGCTCTCCATCCTCACGCCGGCGCACGAGCAGGGCGAAACCATCGGCGTGGCGCAGAGCTTCGGCAGTCTCGCGCGCATTGCGGGACCGATCTTCGCCGGCTCGCTGTTTCACCTCCATCCGTCCTGGCCGTATCTGGCCTGTGCGGGCGTGTCGCTGGCGGCGGGGTTGCTGGCGTGGGGGAAGCTGAATCACGCGGTGGGGAAACCGCAGTAGTGGCGCGCGGGCTTCAGCCCGCTTCAACGTGCGGACGAACGATGCGTCCGAACTTCGCTCCTTCGCACGTTGAAGCGGCCTGAAGGCCGCGCTCCTCGCATCTCTTACGGCAGCCGCTCTCCGCGCGCCGCTTCGAGCAGCCGATACCATTCCTCCCGCGTCAGCTCGACCCGCGGCGCGTTTGCGCCCTCGCGGATTTTCTCCGGCTTCGTTGAGCCGACGATGGGCACGATGCCCGCCGGGTGTTTCAGCAGCCACGCCAGCGCCACCGTGCCGCGCGTGCTGCCGCGCACCCGGGCCAGCGCGTCCAGTTCCCCCACGATGCGCTCGACGCGATAGCTCTCCTGCGACGGCAGCAAGCGCCGCGCGCCCTCCGCGAGCAGGCCGCCCGCGAGCGGACTCCACGCCATCGGCGTGATGCGTTCGGCGAGGCATTGATCCAGCGTGCCGTCGGTGAAGGTGCTCAAGTTCGCGAGGCTGATCTCCACTTGGTTCACGAGGAGCGGGAAGGCCAGCGCGCGTTGCAACGCGGTGAGCTGCGACGGGCGGAAGTTGCTCACGCCGAACTCGCGCACCTTGCCCTGCGCCCGGAGCTGGTTGAAGGCCACGGCGACTTCGTCCGGGTTCATCAGCCAGTCGGGCCGATGGAGCTGGTAGAGGTCAATCGTCTCCACGCCCAGCCGCCGCAGCGATTGCTCGCAGCTCCACACGATGTGCGCGGCGGAAAAGTCGTAGCGCACCGGCGCTTCCGGCAGCGGGTCGCCGGCCTGGCGGATGCCGCACTTGGTCGCGATGAACACGCGCTCGCGCATCCCGGCGACTTCGCGCAGCACGTCGCCAAAGGCTTTCTCCGAACGGCCGCCGCAGTAGATGTCCGCGTGATCGAAGAGCGTGTAACCCGCCTCCAGCGCCGCGAGGATGGCTGCGCGGCCGACCGTGCGCCCGAGTTCGTCCGTGTCCGCGATGCGCCAGCAGCCGTAGGCCAGGCGGCTGGTGCGCAGGGAGCTTTTGCCGAGGAGAATGGTGTTCATATTCCGCAAGTCGCCGGAGCGTAGGCACGCACGCGAGGGGCGGGAAGGGAAAAGGCGCGCGGGCGACGCGGCCCAAGCCGGGCGGCTGCATCACCGGCTCGACATCGGTTGGTTTTTGGCCCGAAACTGCCGCATGGCCGTTCGCGCCCCACGTTCGCTGATTCGCCCGCTGGTCCAGCGGTTGCACGCCTATGTCCCCGGCGAGCAGCCGAAGATTCCCGGCCTCATCAAGCTCAACACCAACGAGAATCCCTACCCGCCCTCGCCCAAAGTCCTCGCGGCGGTGAAGGCGGCAGTGGACGGCCGGCTCCGGCTTTACCCAAACCCGACGGCCTCCGCGCTGCGCGAACGGCTCGCCAAGCTCCACGGCTGCGCGCCGGAGAACATCATCGTCGGCAACGGCTCGGATGAACTGCTCGCGCTGGCGACGCGCACGTTCGTTGAGCCAGTAGCCGCCGAGGTAAGGAGGCGGACGGACGGCAACGCATCAGAATCCGCCTCCTCACCTCGGCGGCTACCCAGCGCAGCAGTTCAGTTCTTCAACCCGAGCTACTCGCTCTACCCGGTGCTGGCGGAAATCGCCGGCGCACTGCCCAACGCCGTCCCGCTCAACGCCGACTTCACGCTGCCAGCACTGGCTTCTTTGCCGAAGAAGGGCTGGGACTTCAAAGCCGCGCTCTCGCTCATCACCACGCCGAACGCCCCGAGCGGGCGTGGTTACGGCACAGCAGAGCTGGACGCGCTCTGCGCCAAGTCGCGTGGCGTCGTGGTGCTGGACGAGGCTTACGTGGACTTCGCCCGCGAGCACGCGATGGCGCTCGCGCTCAAGCATCCGCACGTCCTCGTCTCGCGCACGTTCTCGAAGGCCTACTCGCTCTGCTTCCAGCGCGTCGGCTACTTCGTCGGCCACGCGGACCTGATCGCCGCGCTCGACAAGGTGCGCGACAGCTACAATGTCAACGGCCTCGGCCAGGTCGCCGCGCTGGCGACGCTCGACGACCTGCCTTACTACCGGCGCAACTTCCGCCGCATCATCGCCACGCGCGAGCAGGTCACGCGCGAGCTGACCGGTCTCGGCTGGAGCGTGCTGCCGAGCCAGACGAACTTTCTGCTCGCGCGGCCGCCGCGCTTTCCCGCCGAGGCATGGCTCGCAAAGTTGCGCGCGAAGAAGCTGCTCGTCCGCTGGTTCAAGTATCCCGAGGTGCGCGACTACCTGCGCATCACCATCGGCTCGTCGGCGGAGATGGAGACCTTCGTGCGGACGGCGCGGGCCATTGCGGCGGTAAAGTGAAGGAGCGCGGCTCGACGAGCTGCGCGAAACTTCACCGGGCCTGACCGTTGGATTCGCCCACGGCGTGAGCCTGCGCGGAGCGTCTGGAGTGCGTGTGTCTTCAGCGCCGCTTTTGGGTTCCTCTGTCTTCCGGCTGGTTCAGAAAGCGGCGCTGAAGCGACCGCAGACCGTTTCCCGCGCCGGTGATTCACTCCGGAAACCGTATCAGTCCAGACGCTGGCACGACATCGAGCGTCCCCGGATTCGCGTAGCGTCTGGACTGCGGCGCGTTCACCGCCGCTTTTTCCACGCACTGGCCAACGGCCGCCCGGTAGCGACAGCCGGTTCCGCCGTGCGCCAAAATCAATCTGCCGCGCGGGCGGGACGTTTACCCGTGCGGGACACGGCGGTCCCCGCACGGAAGATTGAGTTCCGGGCGCGGGCGGAGGCGTTTGGCGCGCGGGAATGCTCCTTGTCCGTCCGGCGAAGGCCATTTCCCGCGCGGCAGACTGGTTTTCCCGCACGGTGAAATGATTCTACCGTGCGGGAAAATCATTTCACCGCGCCTGGAACCGGTGGCGAGACCCGGCAAAACCCGCTGTCAGCAGGCAAGTTGCGCCAGGCTGGTTCCGTCACCGAGGTTCTCTCCCGGCGGCACTGGTTTCATGGTGCCCACAAGCGCGGCGCAGAGCGGTCAAACCGCCGCGCGCTGTTGGATTTGGAATTTTCATTCCCTCCGATACGCCTCCGCCAGCAGCGTGACGGGGTGGGCGGTGCGGAGGTTCAGGCCTTCCGCCTTCGCGCCGTTGACGATTTGGAGCAGGCAGCCGGGGTTGCCGGTGGCGATGACTTCCGCCCCGGTCGAGCGGATGTGCTTCATCTTGCGTTCGAGGAGCTGGTTCGCCATCTCGGGCTGCGTGAGGTTGTAGATGCCCGCGCTGCCGCAGCACCAGTTGCTCTCCGGCAGCTCCACGAGCTTCACGCCGGGGATTGCCCGGAGCAACGCACGCGGCTGGGTGGTGATTTTCTGGCCGTGGCAGAGGTGGCAGGACTCGTGGTAGGTGACCACTTGCTCATTGCCGATTGCCGATTGCCGATTGCCGATTTGACAGTTCGGCTGCGTGCCGCAGGGTTTCGCGGCGGGGGCTTGGGGTGGTTCAATCCCAATTTCCATGAGCCACTCGTGGATGTCTTTCACCTTGGCGTCCCACGCGTGGGCGCGCTTTTCATAGACGAGGTCGCCTTTGAGCAGCGCGGCGTAGTGCTTGAGGTGGGAGCCGCAGCCGCCGGCGTTGGTGATGATGGCGTCGAACTGGTCGGGCGGGAACTGGTCAATGTTCCGGCGGGCGAGGCGCTGGGCGAGTTCCCACTCGCCGTTGTGCGCGTGCAGGGAGCCGCAGCAGCTCTGCTCGGGCGGGGTGATGACTTCGCAGCCGTTGCGCGCGAGCACCTCGACGGTGTCCACGTTCACGTCGCTGAAGATGAGGTCCTGCGCGCAGCCGGTGAGCATGGCGACGCGGTAGCGTTGCGGGCCGCGCGCGGGCGTGACGGGCGCGATGAGATCGGAGGAGAGCGCGGGCTGAATGTCCGGCGTCATGGCCTCCAGCTCGCCGAGGCGTTTGGGCATGAGCTTCATCACGCCGCTGTTGCGCACGAGCCATTGCACACCGAGCTGCTGGTAGAGGCGCATGGCGAAGCCGAACACCTTCAGCCGGTTCAAGTCCATGAACAGCCAGCCGACGCTGAAGCCGCGAATGGCGTTGCGTTTCGGGTTGTTCAACACGCCGCTGGCCTCGGCTTCGGCGCGGGCGTGCTCGAACAGTTCGGCGTAGTTCACGCCCGCCGGGCAGGCGGTCATGCACGCGAGGCAGCCGAGGCAGAAATACATTTCCTCCGCGAAGGCCTCCGTGGGCGTGAGCCGTCCGTCCGCGATGGCGCGCATGAGCGAGATGCGGCCGCGCGGGGAGTTGCGCTCGAGCTTGGTGGCGTCGTAGGTCGGGCAGGTGGGCAGGCAGAGGCCGCAGTGCATGCACTGCTGCACGACGGAGTAGTCGAGGTCTTTGAGGTGCGAGAAGGGCGCGGCCATGACGGTTCGTTGCGGGGCGAATTACGACGCACAGCGGCGCGGCGGGCAATCACAAAGGCCGGCGGGTGGCTCGACATTCCGATGTCGAGTTCCAGTGGTTGTCCGCCCGAAGCCCCGACATTGGAATGTCGAGCTACGGCTCGCGCCTGACTACTTCGCGTTGGTCTTCACGAACTTGATCGCGCCGGCCACGAACTCGCTCGGCTCCTTCGCGAAGGTCGCGTTGTCCGTCTCGATGGCCATCACGCCGGGCCACTTGGCCTTCTTCAACTCGGCGAGCAGGCCCTTGTAGTTCGCATCACCGGTGCCGACCATCACGTCGAGGATGACGCTCTTGCCGTCGGCGGTCTTCTCGGTCTTCTTGTCCTTGAGGTGGATGTCATACACGCGGCCCTTGTAGGCCACGAACTCCTTGCCCGCGTCGAAGCCCGCGCCGGTGAGGTGGCCCACGTCCATGCACACGCCGATGCGCGCGTCGCGGTCCTTGAGCACGCTCCAGACTTTCTCGGGCGTGCCATAGACCGAGTCCTTGCCGTGGTTGTGGATGGCAAGCTTGATGTCGTATTCCTTCACGAGTTCTTCGAGGCCGTCCCAGAGCGCCTTGTCGTTCTTCGGCTCGACGATGATGACCTTGATGCCCATCGCCTTGGCGAAGACGAAGAGCTTCCGGTTGACTTCCTTGTCCGGCGAAGTGCCCGCGACGCCAAAGGTGTAAAAGCTGATGCCCTTCGCATCGAGGATGGCCTTCTTCTGCTTCGCCTCGTCCAGCGAGCCCATCGGGTTGATGTGGTTGCCGATGGCTTGAAGGTGCTTCAGCCCGTGCTTCTCGGCGAAGGCGACGACCTCGTCGAACTTCATGTTGCGGCAGGTCCAGGACTGGAGGCCGACCTTGGGCGCGTAATCGGCGGCCTGGGCGGAGGTGAACACGAGGCTGGCCAGCGCCAGCGCGAGGAGGAGTTTGGTTTTCATGTCTGGTGAAATGATGGCGGACGATTGGACGGTTCAGGGGCGAGGTAAAGCGTAAAACGTAATGCGTAATCCGTAAGTGGTTTTGTCAGCCCCGCGCCGGATATCGCTTACGCACTACGCACTACGCATTACGTTTTACGGCCGGCGGCTCACTTCGCCGGGGTCACGAGCAGGTCATCGAACTGAATCGCCGTGCCGGAGAAGGGCAGGCCCCAGATGGAGGGCCGGCCCGGCGTCGGCTCGGTGGTCTCGGCCAACTTGATCTGCCACGCGGCCGGCTCGGGGGCGCCTTGCGGCCAGACTTTGCCCTCGGCCTGCCACTCGCCATCCTTGACCTTGCGGACCTGGAATTTCAGTTGCGCCCACTCGCCGGACTTCCAATCAAACGGCACCGAGGCCTTCGCCTCCTCGCCCTTGTAAATCTCGAGCATCTTCTTCGCCGGGGAAACCTGCAGCTTGTAGCCGCCCACGCCGCTGAGACCCACGGCCAGCACCGGGAAGCGCCGGCCCCGGCCCGTGCCGAGGATGCGCGCCTGCACGCAGAGACCGTCCTTCTCCGTCGGGCCGAACAGAATGCCGAAGGTCTCAAGCGGGTCGCCGGGCAGTTCCAGCACCTTGCCGCCGCCGGCCTGCTTCACGGCGAAGCCGCCGTCGAGCACGAGCATCCCGTCCGGCACCTTGTCCACGTCGGTCTTCTCGAAGTCCTGCGAGTAGATCGGCTTCGCGGCGGGGACGGATGCGGCCTTGCCACCACCGGCCTGGGCGAGTTTGTCCTTCGCCAGGTTGGCGCTGATCCAGTTCCGCAGCGTCGAGCTGCCCTTGCCGTAGCCGCCGGGCAAGTCGCCATAATCCTGCGTCTGGATGGCGGGCGGCTGGCCCCAGTGGGCGGGGAAACCTTTCTTCTCCGCCGCCACCGCCAGCGCGGCCCCCGCGAGCAAGGTCAGGAAAACGTGCTTCATACGTGTGCTTACTATTGTTCCCCGGACAGACGCCGGCAACCCCGGATTTGTTTCGCCTCTTTCCGTGGGCGGGACACTCCTGTCCCGCAGTCCGTCGCCGGGACAGCTCTCCGCATTGCTCCTGCCCCGAATCTTCCTGCCAAAGCCACTGCTTGCCAGGTTCGCCTTGCTGCGGACAGGAGTGTCCGCTTCACGCAAGCATGACTTCCCTCCGCGCACCGGTTTGCTAACGTCCCGGCATGTCACTGCGTTGCCTGCTTGCCTCGCTCTGCCTCGCCGTCGTCGTTCGTGCCGCCGAGCGACCGCCGAACATCCTCTTCGCCATCGCCGACGACTGGGGCGCGCACGCGGGCGCTTACGGCACGCGCTGGGTGAAGACGCCGAACTTCGACCGCGTGGCGAAGGAAGGCGTCCTGTTCACCCGCGCCTTCACGCCGAACGCAAAGTGTGCGCCGTCGCGCGCGTGCATCCTCACCGGCCGCAACTCGTGGCAACTGGAGGCCGCCGCGAACCACATCTGCTACTTCCCGCCCAAGTTCAAAGGCTGGGGCGAGGCGCTCGCCGACAACGGCTGGACCGTTGGCCACACGACCAAGGGTTGGGGGCCGGGCGTGGCGACCGACGCGCTGGGCCAGGCGCGGCAGATGACGGGCAAGGCCTTCAACGCGCGCAAGGCCGCCCCGCCCGCCACCGGCATCGGCAACGCCGACTACGCCGCGAACTTCAACGACTTCCTCGCCACCACGTCGTCGGACAAGCCGTGGTGCTTCTGGTATGGCGCGATTGAGCCGCATCGCGGCTACGAGTTCGGCTCTGGCGTGGCGAAGGGCGGGAAGAAGCTGGGCGACATTGACCGCGTGCCCGCCTACTGGCCGGACAACGAGACGGTGCGCCACGACATGCTCGACTACGCCTTCGAGGTCGAGCACTTCGACCGGCATCTCGGCCGGATGCTCGCCGAGTTGGAGAAGCGCGGCCTGCTGGAGAACACGCTGGTCATCGTCACCGCCGACCACGGCTGGCCCTTCCCGCGCGGCAAGGGCAGCGCCTACGAGGCCTCGAACCACGTCCCCTTCGCCGCTAGGTGGCCGCGCGGCATCAAAAAGCCCGGCCGCGTGGTGGACGACTACGTGAGCTTCGTTGACCTCGCGCCGACGTTCGTCGAGCTGGCCGGTTTGCCGTGGGCGAAGACCGGCATGGCCGCCAGTCCGGGCCGCAGCCTCACGGACATCTTCCGCTCCGACAAATCCGGCCGGGTGAACCCCGCGCGCGACCATGTGCTCATCGGCATGGAACGCCACGACATCGGCCGGCCCGGCGACGTAGGCTATCCCATTCGCGGCATCGTGAAGAACGACGTGCTGTTCCTCCAAAACTTCGAGCCGTCCCGCTGGCCCGCGTGCAACCCCGAGACCGGCTACTTGAACGTGGATGCCAGCCCGACGAAGTCCTTCATCCTCGACGCGCACCGACTCAGCTCCGGCGACATTCCATGGGCGCTCTGTTTCGGCAAGCGCCCCGCCGAGGAACTCTTCGACCTCCGCAAAGACCCGGACGCCGTGGCGAACCTCGCCGCCAGCGACGCCGTGAAGCCACAACTCGCCGCGCTCAAGGCCCAGCTCCACGCCGAACTGCGGGCGCAAGGCGATCCGCGCATGGAAGGCAGGGGCGACGTGTTCGACAAGTATCCGCACGCGAACAAGGGCCACGTCGGCTTCTACGAGCGCTTTATGAAAGGCGAGCCGCTCAAGGCCCCGTGGGTGAAGGAAACCGACTTCGAGAAGAAGCCGCTGGACTAAACCCGTAGCAGCCGACATGAGGAGGCTCTGACTTTTCAGCCCGCACTCCGCGCCAGGCATTTCCAATTGGAGCCTCCTCACGTCGGCTGCTACCGTGCCGCGCATGATCACGCTCCGATTCGCCTTCCTGCTGTCCGTCTTTGCGCTCTTTGCGCCCTTTTGCGGCAATGTCTCAGCCGCCGAGGCCAAGAAACAGGCCAAGTCCAACCAGACCAACACCGACGACATGTGGGTTGCCAAGCCGCTGCCTGCGAGTTTCCCGTCCAACGTCACACACCACACCTACCGCAGCGCCGCGATGAAGCGCGACGTGGGCTATTGCCTTTACCTCCCGCCCGGCTACGCGGCGGACACCACGCGCCGCTACCCGGTCATCTACAACCTCCACGGCGCAGGCGGCAACGAGACGCGCACCGTTTACAACGCCGAGGTGCTCCACGCCGGCATCCTTTCAGGCCGCTGGCCTGAGATCATCGTGGTGTTCCCGAACGGTGGCCGCTCCACCATGTATCAGGACTCCGCCGACGGACGCTTCCCCGCCGAGACGACCTTCGTGAAGGAATTGATGCCGCACATTGACGCGACGTATCGGACGATTGCTGACCGGAAGGGACGTTGCATTGAAGGCTTCTCGATGGGCGGGCGCGGCTCGACGCATCTGGCGATGCGGCACCCGCAGCTCTTCTGCTCGCTCTTCAACCAGTCCGGCAACGTCTATCGCACTTCGGAAATGGCGAAGACGGTTGCGCCCAACGCATGGCCGGGGAACTACCTCGGCACCAACGCCGCGCACCTGCTGGCGAACGACCCGTTCGCGAACCTCACGAAGAACCTCGCCGCCATCAAAACCAGCCTCCGCATCCAGGTCGCCTGCGGCACGGCGGACGATGGGCACCTCCCGACCGTCCGCGAGTATCACGCGGCGCTGACGAAGGCCGGTGTCGAGCACACTTACTGGGAAGTCGAGGGTCTGGACCACAACCAGCGCAAGATGATCGAGGGCCGCCGCGACACTTGGTTCAACTTCCACGTCGAGTCGTTGCGCAGGGCTGGCGCGGAACTGCACTTCGTCAAGAAGCCCTGAAGTCGCCGCCTGACCGCGCTTGTCCGCCCCCGGCCTACTTCCGCTTCCGCCACTCGCGCAGGATTTCCACGGCCATCGGCAGCACGGACACGAAGACGATGCCCAGCACGACCAGCTCGAAGTTCTTCTTCACCCACGGCAGGTTGCCGAAGAACCAGCCGGCCGGCACGAGGAGTGACACCCAGGCCACCGCGCCGACCACGTTGAACATCATGAAGCGCCGGTAGTCCATCGCGCCGCTGCCCGCCACGAACGGCGCGAACGTCCGCACGATGGGCACGAAGCGCGCGAGGATGATGGTCTTGCCGCCGTAGCGCTCGAAGAACTCGTGGGTCTTGGCGAGATACTCCGGTTTTATCAGGCGCGGGTATTTCTTCGAGAGCGCCACGCCGGCGAACTTGCCGATGGAGTAGTTCACTGTGTCGCCGATGAAGGCCGCGATGAAGATGACCGCGCCCGCCACGAACACGTTCAGCCCGCTCTCGGGGTTGGCCGCAATCGCGCCGACGGCGAAGAGCAGCGAGTCGCCCGGCAGGATGGGCGTCACCACCAGCCCGGTCTCGGCGAAGATGATGAGGAACAGGATGCCATAGACCCACGCCCCGTGCTCGCGCGTGAGGTGGTGCAAGTGGTCCTGCAAGTGCAGGAAGAGGTCGAGGACTTGCTTGATGGTGTCCATGCGCGCGCGGACGCTGCGGAAATAGGCGTTGCGAGGCAAGCGTGTTGTTGCAGACTTGCGGAGCGTAAGGCGTAACACGTAATGCGTAAGGCCACAGGTTTCCGTCCGCCCTTACGTTTTACGCATCACGCACCACGCTCCATGAAAGCCGCTGTTCTCCACGGGAAAGAAGATGTCCGCCTCGAAGAGGTGGCCGAGCGCTCGCTTGCGCCCGGCGAGGTGCGCATCCGCATCGGCGCGGCGCTGACGTGCGGCACCGACCTGAAAGTTTTCAAGCGCGGCTACCACGCGAAGATGCTCGTGCCCCCGACGGTCTTCGGGCACGAGCTGGCGGGAAAAGTCACCGAGACAAGGAATGAAGGCTGGCGCGTCGGGGAGCGGGTCGTCGCGGCGAATTCCGCGCCTTGCGATGCCTGCGCGCCCTGTGACCTGGAGCAGGAAAACCTTTGCGATGACCTGCTCTTTCTCAACGGCGCGTATGCCGAGTCCATCGTCGTCCCGGCGCGGCTGGTGGAGAAGAATCTCCTGCGGCTCAAGCCCGGCACCGCCTTCCGTGACGCCGCGCTGACCGAGCCGCTGGCGTGCGTGGTGCAGGGCGTCGAGGATTCGCAGCTTGCCGCCGGGCAGCGCGTGCTGGTCATCGGCGCGGGGCCGATTGGGCTGATGTTCGTGGCACTGGCGAAGCAACTCGGTTGCGAAGTCGCCGTGGCAGGGCGCGGAGAGACGCGTTTGAACGCGGCGCGCAGGCTGGGAGCCAGCGAGGTCGTTGACGTGGGCACCGACGGCAACACCGTGAAGGCCGTCACCGCGCGTCTGCCGAAGCCGAACTTCGACGCCGTCATCGAGGCCGTCGGCAAGCCGGAGGCGTGGGAAGCAGCCGTGAAGCTCGTGCGCAAGGGCGGCACCGTGAACTTCTTCGGCGGTTGTCCGGCAGGCACGAGCATCTCGCTGGACACGGGGCTGATTCACTATTCCAACCTCACGCTGCGGGCCAGCTTTCACCACACGCCGCGCACCATCCGCCGCGCCCTGGAGTTCATCGAGTCCGGCGTCATCCGCGCGGCGGACTTCGTGGACGGGGAATGCGCCTTGAGCGAACTGCCCGCGCTCTTCGCCCGCATGACGGCGGGGAACCGCGTGGTGAAGACCTTCGTGGACGTGACGCGGTAGGGTGTCTTGGACTGCGCCGGCAGAGCGCAGCGGCGACGGCGCTTTGGCGTCCCGCGAAGCGGAATGAAAGCCCCTGGCAATCGCCGCTCCGCGGGAAACAAAAGCGGTGTCGCGCTTCGCTTGCCACCGCAGTCCAAAAGGCGCGCTGATGGATAGGGCCGCTCGCTGTCACTGTCCGCCGCGATACACCGCCTGCGCCGTGCAGGTCTCGGCCACGACGACTTCCGTCAGCAGCGGCAGCGCTGGCTTGAGCTGCTCCCAAATCCACACGGCCACGATCTCGCTCGTGGGGTTTTCGAGGCCGGGCACTTCGTTGAGGTAGCGATGGTCAAGTTGCTCCCAGAGCGGCTTGAACGCGGCCGTGATGTCCGCGTAGTCCATCAGCCAGCCCAGCTTAGGGTCGCACTCGCCGGCCACGACGATGTCCACCTTGAAGCTGTGCCCGTGCAGGCGGCGGCACTTGTGCGCCTCAGGCAGGAGCGGGAGGAGGTGGGCGGCTTCGAACTGAAACGATTTCCTGAGTTCCATCTTCATGTGAGTAAGTCGTAAAACGTAATGCGTAATGCGTAAGCGGAGAATGTGTTCGTGAGCCAATGGCTCTTACGTTTTACGCATTACGCATTACGGCTCATTGTTCCCAGTCCGTCCACCGCACCAAATCGCCCAGCAGCGCCCGCCCGTCGTGCCGCCACGTCAGCGGCGGGTTTTGCATCTGGCCCAGCGGGCACAGGCGCGTCGCGCCCCAGCGGGCGAACTGCTTGGCCAGCGCTTCCAGTTCGTGCTCCTGCGCGGCCAGGCCGACGGTCGAGGTGTGGTCGCGCACCGGGTCCGCGCCGCGCAACGCCTCGCCCACATCGAACACGGGCTTCACGTAAATGAAGCGGTTCAGGCACGAGAGCGCGAAGCGCGCTTCCGCCTCGTAAATCACCGTCCACGCGGTCGAGTCCGGGCTGCACCAGTGGCGCGTGGTCTCGGGCGAATGCGCGGCGCGCACCTCGTAAATCGCGCGCCGGGCGGCGATTTGCGCGGCGTCCTCGGTGGAAATCCTTCCGCGCGGCTCGGCGGCCTCGCGCCGGGCCAGCTCGGCGGCGAGCTGCTCGGCAAATTGCAGCGCGAAACCCACGCCGTTGTCCTCGACGTAGAACACATGCGGCGAGAGACAGCCGAGCTGGTCCCAAGCGACGACATCGGCGGCGGCGGCGGCGACAATCTTCTTCGCGCGCCAGCCGGAGACGGCCTCGCGCGTGACGTAGCCGAAGCTGACCTGGTGTCCGTAGCCGGCAAAACGCACGCGCGGCGGCAGCGCGCGGCGGACGGCTTCAACCGCCTCGTCCGAGCCGGTGGCGGTGACGCCGTCGCATTGGGCAAAGAGCACCTCTTCCAACGCGGGTGAGCCGCCGCGCCACTCGGCGATTTCGATGCAGGCGCCGAGTTTCGGTTCGCTGCCGTAGAGCGAATGCAGGAACACGCGTGGGAGGAACGCGCCGCCGCGCGAGCACTTGATGAACTGCGCCGAGCGCGTGAGCAGGCCGAGCACGATGGCCATGAACGCCGCGTTCGGCACGCAGCCGGCGGTGATGTGCCCGACGAGTTCCGGCCCGGTGCCCAGCGCAAGCCGGCGCGTGCGGCTGTCGCTGTTGCTGGCGCAGAAGGCGTCGAGCCGTTGCGTGGTGCCGAGCTCCTGCGCGAGCAGGGCCTCGAGGTTCTCGCCGGTGAGCTGCTTGAAGAAATTGTCGAGGCCGATGGCGAGCGTGGGCGCGGAAAAGCCGGTGTGCGCCGGGCCTTCCTTGAGCGCGAACTGGCGGAACGGATAGTCGTCCGAGAGCCAGTCCTCGGCGGTGCGGACGAGCGTGCGCAGGATGCTGGGCGTGTCGCGCACGGCGAGATATTGGGCGCGGTTGCGCTTCAGCGTGAGGCACGCGTCCGTGACCATCGCGGGCGTGAGGTCCGCCTCCGGCGGCAGGTCGGCGAGGAAGTAGTTCGGGAGTGTCATGGCGCGGAGGTTGAACGGGAGGATGAAGCTCCAATTCCCAAGCTCCAAGCTCCAAAGAAGTTCCAAATCCCAAGCTCCAAGGCGCGACGCCCCTCGGCAGGGCGCGGCTGCAACGACAGGTTCAAGGCTTGCGCCCCGCCATTGATGGCGTCCCCGCCACTCGTTGTGGAACTCGGCTTTGGAACTTGGAGCTTGGGATTTGGAGCTTTCACATACGTTCCCGTTTCCGGATTTCGCGCAAGCACAGCAAGCCGGGCAGCGACGCGACCAGCAGCGCGGCGAGCAGCAGGTAGAAGGCGTGGTAGCTCGCCGGCTTGCCCGCATCCGCGCCGAGATGCTCCACCCAGCGGCCCGCGAACCAGTGCGCGAGGTTGCCGAGGATGCCGCCCACCGTGATGAACAAGCCGAAGACGCGCCCGCGCACCGCGTCCGGCACCGACTCCATCAGCGCCGCCTCGACCATTGGATAGCAGCCCATGAAGAAGAAGCCATACACCGCGAGCGCCCCGGTGAGCCAGCCGCGCGGCAGATGCGGAAAGGCCGCAACGACCACCGCCGCCGCGACCATCACGCCCGCCGTCCACCGCGTGCGCCCACGGTCGCTGAGGTGGCCGAAGAGCGGGTTGCTGACCACGCCCATGAGGAAGATGACGCTGAGGGCCGCGCCGGCTTCCTTCACCGTGAAACCGTGCGCCTTTTGCAGGAACAGCGAGCCGAGGCTGCCCATGCTGTGCCCGGCAAAGTCGCGCAACGCAAACGCCACGGCGGCGGCGAGGAAGAGAAGCCAGAGCGCGGGCGAGGGGAAGAGTGCCGGCGACTTGCAGTCGCCGTTTGGTCCGGCCAACGCGCTCGACGGCGACTGCAAGTCGCCGGCACTGGAGGATTCATCCGCCAGCCACGCGAAAGCCCCGGCGGCGACGATGCCCAGCACGCCGAACTCCAGCACCGGCGTCCGCCAGTCGCCGGACTGCGTCGCGCGCCAGCCGGCGTAAATCGGCCCGACGAAGAAGCCCGCGCCCGCGCCGATGCCGACAAGCCCAAGCGCGCGACCGGTTGCCTCGGGGTAGAGTCGCGCGACGAGGGCCGTCGCCGCCGGATGAAAACAACTTCCGCCGATGGCCGCGATGACGACGCTCGCCAGCGCCGCCGGATAGTTCGGCGCGAGCGCAAGGCCGACGAAGCCGAGCGCGTTGATGAACAGCCCCCAGCCGAGCAGTTTCTTCCGGCTCACGCGGTCGGCGAGGATGCCCAGCGGATAACTCAGCCCGTAATAGACCAGCATCATCACCGTCATCGGGAGCGTCGCCTGCTCCAGGCTGGACAGCTTCAGGTCGCGCTGCATCGGCAGGTAGAGCGGCAGCAGCGCGACGTGATAGACGTGCGTGAACGCGTGCAGAACCCCGAGGAGCCACAGCGTGCGGACGCGATGTTGCGGGGCGTCCATGTCAGGCGGCCAGCAGGGAGCAGCCGCGCGCCTCGGTCTGCGCGGCGCGGCCGAGCAGCTCGAAGCCATCGCCACGTCGCACGGCCAAATCTTCCGTTTGAATCGCCATCACCGAGCGCACGTTCGCGAGGTCGAACAGGCGGAGCAAGCCAGTTTCGCCCTCGGCGACTTCGCGGCCGGTCTCGGGCGAGATGACCAGCGCGCGGCACCACGGGGGGAAGGAGAAGACAGAGGATTGAGGAGAGAGGATAGAGGCGGAGCCGGCCACGCGGTCATACGCCTGCGAGCTGAGTTCGCTCATGCCGTATTCGCAGACGATGAACCCGGACGGCACGCCGAGGCGCGCGGTGAGGAGCGAGTGCAATTCGGCCTTGGGCAGCTCACGCGAGCGGGCCTTGTAACCGCCGGTCTCCATCACGCGCGAGCCGGGCGGCAGCGCGAGCGACAGGCCGCGTCGCTCCAACTCGTCGAGCAGGTGGACGAACATGAACGCAGTGCCGAGAAGGACGATCGGCTGGCTGGATTGCCCGGAGCTGCGGAGAGCTGCCAGGGCGGCGGCGCGGTCGAGCGACCAGGAATTGTCCGCGCCGGCAGTTGCAAGGAAGGCTGAGTCCGCCGCTCCGAGCGAATGGCTCGCCGTGGCAAACATGTGGGCGAGCGAGGAATGCGGAGCTTGCTCCGGTGGTGGGGCAAGGCAGAGGAAGGTATGTGATGCGGTGGAGCGCAGGTGTCCAACCTGCGCGGATGCGGAGGCAGGTAACTCGCAGGTTGGACACCTGCGCTCCGGCATCAGGTGCCGCGCAAACCAGGGCAGCAGCGAGGCTTCATACACGGCCAGCGACTCCGCGCTGTGGAAGTGCCGGCTGGGCCGGTGTTCCGTTGTGCCGCTGGAGTGGAAGACGGTGGTGCGTTCGACCGGCGCGAGGCTGGTGAGTTCGAGTTCCTTGAAGGCTGTCGTCGGCACTGCGGGGATTAGCCGCCAGTCCGTCGGTGAATCTGGCGTCACGCGTCGCGCTTCGCAGAGCCGGCGATACGGTGCGACGTGGGTGAATTGCAGGGCGAACAGCTCGCGGGCGAGGGCGGCGAACTCCATTTCAGCCGCGACAGCGCCGCGTTCGATGAACGCGAGCAGGCGGCGCGAGTATTCGGCAAAGGATGACGGGCGCGTCATGCGGTTTTGGTGCGAAGGCTGGTGTTCCGCCACAGCCAGCGGCGAAGCTGCGCAGTTCGGATGCCGGTGTCGAGCGGGAAGTCTGGCCGTTGGAACCGGCGGCGGCACGCTCACGAGCCACAGACGCCGACACTCAACACATCGCCCGCCTCACATTCGGCGGTGACTTCAAACGGGCGGCAGCAGACCTCGCAGTCGGTGACGAAACGCTGGGACGCGAGGTGGGTGTCCAGCACCAGTTCCATGCTCTGCCCGCAGAAGGGGCAGTCCACCGTGGCTGTGTCTTGCATGGCGGCAAACTGGTGCTGGCAGAGGCGGGAGGCAAGCCGGAGTCGCAATCTTCGGGTTGCGGACGAAAGTTTGGCGGAACCAGCGGCGCAGGCTGAAGCCGGCGGCTACGGGGTGCGCGGCGGCAGATAGTCCGGCAGCGGCTTGAGCACGCCGTGCTTCACCAAGGCAATGATGAGGAGCGTGTAGGCCAGCGAGATGCCGATGTCCCCGGCAAGCTGCCGGCGGGTGTAAGGCTTCGGCTCGCCCGACAGCGCCTGCTGCGCGCCCTTCTGCATGAGCACGAGGCCGAGGATGTTGGTCAGCCAATAGCCAAGGACGAAGCTCGCGCCGAAGACCGCCGGCCAGAACAGGCTCACGAGCCACGCGAAGGCCAGCGCGAGCGGGACGTTCACGAAGAGGTCGTTCCACCAAGACAGCGGCGAGAGCAGGAAGCCGATGAAGGCCAGCGTGCCGCCGGAGAGTTTGCGTTTCCAAGGCATCGGAATGGCGATTGTCGAATTGCAAATGGGGAATCCGGCGGACGCACGGCGAAGGATTCGCCATTCCTCATTCGCAATTTGTTCAGTCCAGCACGCGCATCTGCACCGCGTCCACGATCTGCTCGCCGCTGGACATGGCGCTGATGATCACGGCGGTGTGACCGCGATGGAGGATGCCGGCTTCCTTCATGCGGGCCAGCGCGACATCAATGTTCTTCTCCGGGTTGCTGTAGTCGAACGGGAACACAACCGGGGTGACGCCCCAGTTCAACGCGAGCGAGTCGGCGAGCGGCCAGGTCTCGCACACGGCGTAAATGGGCGAGAAGCGCGGGCGCAGCCAGGAGGTCCAGCGGGCCATGTTGCCGCGCCGGGTGAAGACGATGATGGCCTCGGCGCGCAACTGGTCGGCCATGACGACGGCGCTCTTGACGAGCTTCTGGCGCGGGCTGGTCAGTTCGGCGCGCTCGTGGTAGCCGGCGTTGCCGCTGCGCTCGATGCGCCGGGCGATGCGGTCGAAGACCTCGATGCACTTCACCGGGTATTTGCCCACGGTGGTCTCACCGGAGAGCATGATGGCGTCGGTCTGCTCGAAGACGGCGTTGGCCACGTCGGTGATCTCGGCGCGCGTGGGCATGGGGTTCTCGATCATGCTCTCAAGCATGTGCGTGGCGACGATGACGGGCTTGCCGACGCGGAGGCAGATTTTGACGACCTTGCGCTGGATGATGGGCAGCTCCTCGTAGGGCACCTCGATGCCAAGGTCGCCGCGCGCGACCATGATGCCGTCGGCCTCGGTGATGATCTCGTCAATGTTCTTCACGGCCGACTGGTCCTCGATCTTGGCGATGATCTGCGGGCGGTGCTTGGAACCCTGCGTGAGCGCGCGGAGCTGCATGATGTCCTTCGCCTCGCGGACGAAGGAGAGGGCGATGTAGTCCACGCCGAGTTCGAGGCCGAGCGCCACGTCGGCGATGTCCTTCGCGGTGAGCGCGGGGAGGCTGACCTTGACGCCGGGGAGGTTGATGTGGCGGCGGCTGCCGAGCTTGCCGGGCGTGAGGACCTCGCACTCGACCTTGTTGTGGTGCTTGGCGAGCACCTTCATGTGGATGGCTCCGTTGTCGAACAGCACCACGTCGCCGACGCTGATGTCGCTGACGAAGTGCTCGTAGTTCACGTCCACGGAATGCTCCTCCTCGCTCTTCTCGCCGCGCACGGTGAGCATGAACTTCTGGCCGGGCTGGAGGTCGAGCGGCACGGGGAGGTCGCCGGTGCGGATGGCCGGCCCCTGGGTGTCCATGAGGATGCCGATGGAGCGCTTGCGGGCCTCGGCGGCGGCGCGGAGGTGCTGCACGGTGGCGCGCACCCAGTCGTGCGGGGCGTGCGACATGTTGAGGCGGGCGATGTTCATGCCGGCGTCCATGAGCTGCCCGAGGATTTCGGGCGAACTCGTGGCGGGACCGAGCGTGGCGATGATCTTGGTGCGGCGCATAGGCGGTGTATCGGGGAAACACGCGGCGGGCGACGGCCCGCGCAACCGGGGGTGACGATAGTGGCGCGGTGCTGAATTGGAAGGGGGAAGTGCGGCGGGGCTGCCCCGTGCAAGGTGGTGTGGCAAAAGCATGTCGGCCTCACCCCATGGGCGCAAAGAGCGCAACGGCTGGCTCGCGCCCAACCCGCAACGCTGAACAGTCCCAAGCTGGACGGGCGTTAGCCATGACACTACAGTCGTCACGCTTCCTTGGATTGGCTGCTGAACTGAGCGTCAAATCCGATTGGTTGGATTCCCGTGCCCGACATGAATCTACGCCGACAGGTAACAACCCTGACCGCTGCCTGCTTTTTGATAGGAGTCGGGTTGCTGGTCGGAGCGGCGATCTCGATTCGGCAGACTCAGAACTTCATTCGGACCTCCACTCGAGCATCTGGACAAGTCGTGGACTGGGAGTATCACGCCGGTCCTGCCGGACACGGTGGTTATGTCACAGTGTTCACGTTCACCAACAATTCTGGGCAGGCGCACACTGCCCGCACTTCGGACTGGCAGGACCCTCCAACGCACCAGATCGGGGATGCAGTCACAGTGCTTTTTCAACCAGTGAATCCAGCAGTGGCGAGGATCGAATCGTTCCGCACGCTGTGGATTGTTCCGACCTTCTTCGGGGTTTTCGGCTTGGCCTTCACCATCATCGGCGCGGCTGCATTCGTGGCAGTTCGCAGGACGTTTGGCGTGACCGCGCCGCCCGACAGCTCGATGGACCACAGCGCTTCCTGACTCAACGGGCGCAATGCTGAGGCAAGTGCATCGAGCAGCAAAGGCTGCTTGGTTCACTTCATCACGACGCAGCCACGACGGCTCAGTCCTCTGCAAAGAGGTATTCCAAATCGGTCTGCGAGAGGCTGCGGGCGAAGCCTTCCTCGCCGAGCACGTCCTGGATGGTCTGGGCCTTGCGCTGCTGCAGATCCCAGATTTTCTCCTCGACGGTGCCGGGGGCGATGAGGCGGTAGGCGTTCACCGTGCGCGTCTGGCCGATGCGGTGGCTGCGGTCAATGGCCTGCGCCTCGACCGCCGGGTTCCACCACGGGTCGTAGAGGACGACGTAGCTGGCGTTGGTGAGGTTCAGGCCCGTGCCGGCGGCGCGCAGCGAGAGCAGGAAGACACCGGCCTGGTTGTCGGCCTGGAAGGCGTTGACGACTTCCTGGCGCTGCTTGGTCTCGCCGGTGAGCAGGTGCGTGGGGATGCCGCGCTTGGCGCAGTCCACCTCGAGAATTTTCAGCATCTGCACGAACTGCGAGAAGACGAGGACCTTCTGGCCCTCGGCGACCAGCGTGTCGAGCAGCTCGAACAAGGTCTCGGTCTTGCCGCTGGCCACGTCGCTGCCGACGAGCTGCGGATGGCAGCAAATCTGCCGCAGGCGCGTGAGCGCGGCGAGGACGTGCATCTTGCTTTTCGCAAGGCCCTTTTCCTTGACGGCCTGCATGACCTGCTCGCGGGAACGGCGCAGCTCGGCGAGGTAAAGTTTGCGGTGTTCTTCGCCGAGTTCGCAGTCGCGGCGCTGCTCGATGCGGTCGGGCAGATCCTTCGCGACCTGTTTCTTGAGGCGGCGCAGCAAGAGCGGGCGCAGCTTGGCGGAGAGCCGGCGGCGCGCGATGCGTTGCACGGAGACGGCCTCCTCGCTCTCGTTGCCGGGTTTCGGGTCATAGACCTCGTGGAAGTGCTCCTGCGTGCCGAGGTAGCCGGGCTGGATGAAGTCCGTGATGCTCCAGAGGTCGAGCAGACGGTTCTCCAGCGGCGTGCCGGTGAGCGCGAGGCGGCGGTCGGCCTTGAGCTGCTTGACGCTCTGCGTGACCTGCGCGGCGGGGTTCTTGATGAACTGCGCCTCGTCGAGCACGAGCGCGCCGAAGTCGAACTTGTTCAGCTCCTCGAGGTCGCGGCGGAGCAGCGCGTAGTTGGTGACGATGATGTCGTGCTGCGGGATCTGCTTCCGCAAGGTGTGCCGGCCCGCGCCGCTCTGGAGCACGAGCACCTTCATGTGCGGGACGAACTTCTCCGCCTCGCGCCGCCAGTTGTGCAGCACGGATGCGGGGCAGATGACGAGCGCGGGCTGCGGGTTCTTTGGGTTGCGGGCCTTGAGCCACGCCAGCCAGATGAGCGTCTGGAGGGTTTTGCCCAGGCCCATGTCGTCGGCGAGAATGCCGCCGAGACGCATCTCGGTGAGGTGGCAGAGGAAGTCGAAGCCCTCCTTCTGATACGGGCGCAGGTCGGCGACGAGGCCCTTGGGCAGGTCCGTCGGCGCGATGCCCTCGAAGTTTTGCAGGCGCTTGCGAAGGGTTTTGGCCTGCTCGCTGTCGCCGAATTTCTCCAGGCCCTTCTCGTCGAGGTGCGCGGCCTGCTCGATGGACACCTGTTGCGCGATGGGGCTGAGGCCGTCGAGGCCGAGGTCGGCCAGCGCCTCGTGCGCGGCCTGCACGGCCTGCGTGTCGAGTTCCACCCAGCCGGAATCGGGCAGCTTCACGAAGCGGCCCGTGGCACTGGCGAGACGCTGGAGGTCGGCGCGGGTGAGTTTCATGCCCTCCTGCTCCCACTCGGCGGAGACGCTGAACCAGTCAATGCCGCTGCCCTTGACGACGAGCTGCGGCTTGAGCTTGCGCGGCGTGAGGAAGAGCCGCTGGAACGCGCCGTTGCCGAGGAACTCGGCGTCCGGCGGACGGTTGGCCCAGTTCGCGGAGAGGACACTGAAGAAGTTTTCCGCGGCGTCGCCGACCCAGAGGCCGGGTTCGGGCGTGAAGCAATTGAGGCGGCGCAGCCAGTTCACCGCCGGTTCAAGGCGGAGGTCGTCGAGGATTTCCGGCTTGCCGTTCTTGCCGCCGCGCTCGTCCTGCTCCCACTCGTGGCCGTTCCAGTGCCAGGCCGAGTTGTCGCGTTCGCTGCGGGCCAGCAGGCGGATGCGGATGACCTCGTCCACCAGCTCGAAGGTGAACTGCGGCACGGCGGGATGCGCGACGCAAAGCTGGTCCCAGTCCACGCCGTTGTCGAAGTGCGCACGGCGGAGGTTGGTGAGGAAGCGATGACTGAGCTTGCGCACGGGCACGAAAGGCGTGCGCGTCATGGACTCCAGCAGGCCGCCGGGCGGGGCGTTGCGGAGCAGGTAAAACGTGTCATCCACGAACGCCAGCGGCGGCTGGCCCGCGAACCACATCGCGTCCGTGAGCGGGCGCAGCTCGCCGTTGGAGAGCTTGATGCGCTGCGTGAAGGCAAGTTCCTGCGAGCCGTTCTGCAGGTGCGGCGTCAGCTCAACCACTTGGCCGTGATAGACGATGGGCTTGGTGCCGCACTCCATGAGCAGCCGGCCATGATGACCCCAGCGTGCAATCCACTGGAGCAGCTCCAGTCCTTGCAGCACGAAGTCGCTGTCCTTGTCCTCGCGCTGGCGGTTGTTCTCGACGACCCACTGGATGAACTCCCAGTCGAACGCGGGAAACAGTTCCTGCTCGTGCGCGGCGCGCGTGTTCAGGTCAATCAAGTCAGCGAGTGACTTCTTCTTCTCGCCGGTGCGCGGCCGGAACAGATGAAACTCAATGACGAGCTGATGCAGCGGCGAATCCTTCGCGACCGGCTGCGGCTTGCAGATGACGCGCAGGCCGGCGCGCGGGGTGTCGAGGTGGACCGGTGCAGGCGGGAACAGCCAGTGCTCCAGCTCTGTCATCAACTTGCCCTCCTGCTCGGCCTGCTCGATTTCCGCGAAGCGAGAGAAATTGGCGTAAGGCTGGAGTTCCTGCGGGAGCGAGCGGCCAGCGCGGAGGAAGAGGATGGCAAGTTCTTCGAGGCGAGCCTTGTTCTTGGCCTCGACCATGCGCGGCCACCACTCGTTCGCGCCGAAATCCTTGCGGGAGAGATTGAGCTTCTCGAAGTAGTCCTCGAGCAGGAGCCACGCGCGCTGCGAGTCCGTGCAGGTGCCGAAGAGGTTCAGCAGGTTGCCGCGCTCGGCGATTTTTTCCTTGGAGTCAGCCAGTTCGCGGCGCAAATCCGCGAGCGCGCCGTAGGTTTGGTTGAGGACGGTGTGATGGGCATCGTATTTGGCCGTGTTCGCGCCGATGCGTGGCACGCGGCCTGGCTTCGCTACCTTTGGCATTTTCCAAACTCACTAAATCAAAATTCTAAAACCAAAACGGAGCGTCATTGGCTCATAGAAGCGCGCCACTGGTCAATCGGAAATTTCCCCTTTCTGGGACAGTGAGGCGCTTACGCCTCCCCCATGTCCGCGAGCTTGCGGGCGGCAGCCTCCCACTCGGCGGTGAGCGTCTCCAACTGGTGCTGCACGCCCATCAGCTCGCGGTTCAGGTGCATCGCCGCGCCGGCCTTCGCGTAGGTCTCGGGCTTTTCCATCTCGACGGTCAGCTCGGCTTGGCGGGCTTCGCAGTCGGCGATGTCTTTCTCCAGGCGGTGGACGAGCTGTTGCGCGGCCTTGCGCTCGTTGGAGCGGGCCTGGCGGTGCGCGGCTTCGAGGCGCTTCTGCTCCTTGCGGTCAACGCCGGGGACGGGGGCGCTCCGGGTTTGCTCGCGTGGTTGTGCGGGCCGGGCGTCGCTGAGGCCGGCGGTCAGGGCCACGCGGGCGGACGTGGCCTTGGTCCGGTCGAGGTAATACTGGTAGTCGCCCGCGTAGGGCGTGAGGACGCCGGCGTTGACGTGCAGCACCTTGTTCGCCAGCGCGCGGATGAAATACACGTCGTGGCTGATGAAGATGAGCGTGCCGGTGTATTCCTTCAGCGCCTTGACCAGCGCGTCAATGCTCGCCATGTCGAGGTGCGTGGTCGGCTCGTCCATGAGCAGGAGGTTCGGCGGGTTGAGCAGCAGCTTCACCAGCGCAAGGCGGCTCTTCTCACCGCCGCTCAGGACGTTGACTTTCTTGAACACGTCGTCGCCGCGAAAGAGGAAGCTGCCGAGGACGGTGCGGATGTATTGCTCCGTCACGCGCTGCGGCGTGTCGGACGCCTCGTCCAGCACGGTGCGCGACATGTCGAGCGTCTCGGTGCGATACTGCGAGAAGTAGCCGGACTGGACGTTGTGGCCGAGGACGCGCTCGCCAGCCTGCGGCTTGAGCACGTCTGCCAGCAGTTTAAGCAAAGTGGATTTACCTGCGCCGTTCGGCCCGACGAGCACGGTGCGTTCGTCGCGTTCCGCCTGAAAGTCGAGGTTCCGATAGACCGGGGCCGGGCCGTAGCTGAAGTCCACGCCCTTGAGCGAAATGACCTTCAAGCCGCTGCGCTGCGGCTGCGGGAAGCTGAAGCCGACCGTGGCATCGTCGGCCACGGGCGCCTCGATCTTCTCCATGCGCTCGATTTGTTTGAGCTTGGACTGCGCCTGCGCAGCCTTGCTGGCCTTGGCGCGGAAGCGGTCGGCGAACTCCTGGAGATGCGCGATTTCCTTCTGCTGGTTCTTGTAGGCGGCGAGCTGCTGCGCGTCCTTCGCGGCGCGCTGGGCAAGGTAGTCCTCGTAGTTGCCGCGGTAGCGCGTGAGCTTGCCGTGGCGGATGTCAATGATGCTGCCGACGAGCTGGTTGAGGAACTCGCGGTCGTGGGAAATCATCAGCACCGCGCCGGGATAGCCCTTGAGATAGTCCTGAAACCACAGCAGCGCCTCGAGGTCGAGGTGGTTCGTCGGCTCGTCGAGCATGAGCAAGTCCGGCTCCTGCGTGAGCAACCGCGCGAGGTGCGCGCGCATCACCCAGCCGCCGGACATTTCGCGCGCGGGCCGGTCGAAGTCCGAGTCGCGGAAGCTCAGGCCCTTGAGGATGCCCTTGGCCTTCGCCTCAATCTGGTAGCCGCCGAGGTCGTTGAACCGCGTGTGAATGTCGTCGTGCGGGTCGAGGTCGTCCGGGTGCGTCGTGTCCCAGGCCTTGAGCTTGCGGCTCAATTCGACGAAATCGGGCGTGATGGCGGTGGCCAGCTCGACGACCGTCTCGTCCCCCGCCGGCGCGCTCTCCTGCGGCAGGAAGCCCAATGTGACGCCGCGCTCGAAGTTGACCTGCCCGTCGTCCGGCGAGTCGTTCTGAAGGATGAGCGAGAAGAGCGTGGACTTGCCCGCGCCGTTGGGCCCGACCAGCCCGACGCGGTCGCCACGGTTCACCTGCAACGACACATCACTGAAGAGTGTGCGCCCGCCGAAGGACTTGGAGATTTCAGACAATGTCAGCATCCAGAGCGGCGGATGGTGCGGATGCGGGGCGCGGGGCGCAAGGGGGAGTATTCAGTGGCCAGTGTTCAGTAATCAGTCATCAAACGCGTGCAGCAACGGGCCGGTCTGAACACTGATTACTGAACACTCGCCCGGAACTTATGGTGTGCGCGCTTCAAGCCCCTCCACATCCACCTCGTAGATGTGGCCGGCCTTGCTCTTGGCAATGAGCCGAACCACCAGCGGCCCGGCGGGGACGCCCTTCAGCTCCTGCGTGAAGAACTGAATGGCATCCGTGCTAAAGACTCCGTCACCGGCCTTCGCGTCGCTCTCGCGGCCTTCGTCGTTCAGCGGGATGGCGTCGTAGTAGGTCCAGCGAACCTTCGCCAGCTTCGGGTCCGCGCCGGAGCGCAGGAGGCGGACGCGCAAGCTTTCGATTTGCTCGGGCTGCGGCGGCTTGATGGTGACGCGGAGCTTGGTCGAGCCGTCGAGCAGCATGAACTTGGGCGAGATTTCCACCGTGCCGAAGGCGGGCGCGGCATCGAGTGCCGCCGCGTTGAAGTCCGCGCGGATGACCTGGCCGGAGACGAGCGGGTGCGGTTTGGAAATGCCCACGGCACGCCGGCCATCCGCGCTGAGGCCGTGGTAGCTCCAGATGGGCAGGAGCGCGCTGCCGAGGTCCAGCGGGTCGTGGTAATCACTGCCGTCGCGCGCGTAGCGGACAAGCTGCTCGCCACGCAAGGCGTGCGAGCCGTTGTGCGTGAGGGACAAGGTCTGGAGGCCGAGCACATGGTGATAGCTGCCGAGCGGCTGGCCATTCCACGCGGCGAAATGCAGCCGGTGCTGGTGCTCCGGTTTTCCGTAGCTCGCAAACCACGCGATGGTCGAGCCGTCGCCGCTGACGACGGCCTGTGGCTGCGCGATGGGCCAGCCCAAGGACTCTGAACCGAAGCCGTAGTTGCTGACCTTCCGCAGGCCGGAGCCATCACCGTTCAAGGCAAAGGCGTTGTCCCGGGTGGTGAAGACAATGCGGCTGCCGTCGCTGTTGATGCTGAGGCCGTCATGCAGTTGGTAGTAGGTGAAGGTGGCGACCGTGTGGCCGTTGAACTTCGCCAAGTCCTCATAGGAGAGCAGGCGCTTGATGTTGGAGCCGTCCGTGCTCAGCGCGTAAACGCCCCGGGCCGGTGAGAGGATGAAGACCCGGTCGCCGCGCGCCGTGAGGCGCAGGCCGGTAACTCCCTGCTCTCCCTCGGCAAATCCGCCGGGCAGCTTGCGCTTGCCGGAACCGTCGCTGTTCGCCAGCCAAAGCCCTTCGCGTCCCGCCCACGCGACCACCTTGCCGTCCGCGCTGAAATCCAGATGCCCGTGGGTGTCCCGCGTGCTCAACTGCACGAGACTGCCGCCCTGCGCATCAAGTGCGAACGCGCCCTGCTGCGTGAGCAGGCCGATGCGCGAGCCGTCCGCGCTCAGGCTCATCACGTTCACGTCCTTGCGCTGCGTCGCCTCCTCGGCGAAGGCGGTGATCTTGTTGAACGTCACCCACCGCTTCGCGCGCCAGCCCTCGCCCAGCGAGATGCCGGGCGGCTGGCCCGGCCCGGCCTCGCCTTCCACGCTGAGATAGATGGCACGCACATCGGAACGGTTGAACGACTTCAATCCGTCGCCGGTGCGGAAGACAACAATGCTCGCGTCCATCTCCACCGCCTTCCCGCGCAGCACCGCGCCATTGCGGAAGCGCAGCTCGTCCTGCGCGGTCACGGAACTGGTGAGCACCAGCACGGTGGCGGACAGGGCGAGGTAGAGTTTGAGTCGCAACACGGGGAACGAGGTTTTGGTTGGCGGGAGAGTAGCAGAGAAATCAACGCGGGCAAGCGAGCGAAGGATTCAGTATCCAGTGTTCAGCAATCAGTGCGGCATGAGGCTCGGCCAGTGACTGAAAACTGAACACTGCTCACTGAACACTTCCCTAAAAAACCTCCGGCACGCCCTCCTCCATGATGCGCAGGTGCTGCATGAACTTCTCGCGCCGCGCGATGTCCCGCAGCCAGCGGGGCGGCTCGTCCATTTCCTCGAAGGACAGCTTGAAGGTGCCGTAGTGCATCGGGACGAACCACTTCGCCTTCACCTCGCGGAAGACCTTCACCGCCTCGTCCGGCCCCATGTGGACGTTGCGAAAGCTCTCGGGGTAATACGCGCCGATGGGCAGCAGCGCGATCTCCGGCGCGAGGCGCTCGCCGATCTCCTTGAAGCCGTCGAAGTAGGCGCTGTCGCCCGCGTGATAGACCGTGCGGCCCTGGTGCTCCAGCACGAAGCCGCCATAGCCACGATGATGGTCGTGCAAAGTGCGCGCACCCCAGTGCTTGCAGGGCGTGAGCGTCACCTTCCAGTCGCCGTGGCTGAAGCTCTCCCACCATTGCAGCTCGACGATGCGGCTGAAGCCCAGCCCCTTCGCCAGCGGGGCCATGCCCCACGGCATCACGCCGATCTTCGGATGCGGCAGCTTGCGGATGGACGGCTTGTGGAAGTGGTCGAAGTGCGCGTGCGTGAGCAGCACGAGGTCAATCGGCGGCAGGTCGGAGATTTTCAGGCCGGAGCGCTTGAGCCGTTTCAGGAGGAACAGCCAGTTGGCAAAGTTCGGGTCAATCAACGCGTTGAGGTCGTTGAACTGGACCAGGAACGACGCGTGGCCGATCCACGTCAGCGCGAGCTGGCCACGTTCGAGCTTCGGGAATGCCGGCGGCTTGTGCTCCCCCAGACGCCGCGTGATGAGCGCCTTCCACACCATCTCGCGGAAGAAGGTGCGCGGGTTGAACGCCTTCGTGGGCGTCAGCTCCTTGAGCGACCTCGGCACCTTGCGGCGACCGGAAGCGGCGTGCCCGTGACCCGTGCCTGGTTCCATACGCTGGCTCCTGCTGTCGGCGCAACCTAGTCCTGTGGACCGCGAAACCGAAAGCCAAAATTTGCGCTTTGCACAACCCCGGCAGCCGCCGTTTCATCGCCGCATGACTTTGGAAGAACGGCTCGACACCTACCTCCGCAGCAAGCCCGTGTTGGGCAACGGCGTCTATCTGGCGAAGACCGCCGTCGTCCTCGGCGACGTGACGCTCGGCGACTATTCCAGCGTTTGGTTTGGCGCGGTGCTGCGCGGCGACATCAACCGCATCGTCGTCGGCGCGAACTCGAACATCCAGGACAACGCCGTGGTGCATCTTGCCGACGACTTCCCCTGCCTCATTGGCGAGTGGGTCACGGTGGGCCACTCCGCCATCGTCCACGCCTGCACCATCGGCGACGAATGCCTCATCGGCATGGGTGCGACCATCCTCGACGGCGCGGAGATCGGCGCGCAGAGCATCGTCGGCGCGAACGCGCTCGTGACGGGCGGGACGAAGGTGCCGCCCGGTTCACTTGTGCTCGGCTCGCCCGCGAAGGTGGTGCACGCTCTCACGCCGGAGGAGCGGGCGGGCTTGAAATACTGGGCGGAGAAATACGTGGGCAACGCCGCCTTCTGCCGGAAGCACAACCTCAACATGGGCGCGCCGCTGGAGACGTGATTCCGCTGCTCGTGTCGCGAGCGCTCAGTAGTCCTTCAGCGCCCCCTTGCGCAGCACGTCTTTCTCGGTCTCAGGCAGCCCCCGGTTGTAGCGGTAGATGGAATCCTCGAAATCCCCGTAGAGCGGGTTCGGCAGCACGATGAAGCGGCGGCCAAACTCCTTCGCCAGCTTCTCCACCTCCGCAATGCGGCCCGCCGGCTCCTTGCCGTCGAACACGTCGCTGAAGTCATTCAGATTGTCGCCCATCAGCAGAACGATCTCGTGCGTGGCGCTGACGGCGGCGCGGCGCTTGGTCTTGCTGCCCTCGGCGGTGCGCAGCAGCAGGTGCGCGTTGTCCGCGTGCGGGAAACCCTTGGCGCGCAGGTTGACCAGCGTGCCGGCGTGCTCCTCGGCGCGGCGGTTCGAGATGTAGAAGACCTCGACGCCGCGCGACGAGGCGTGTTTCAGAAACTCCACCGCACCCGCCATCGCCTCGGCCCGCGCGAGGTCCACCCACTGCCGCCACGTCGCGGTCGCGTAGGCTTGCCGCGTCTTGATGAGCCGCGCCTGATACGGGCTGTTGTCGAGCACCGTCTCGTCCACGTCCACGACCACGGCGCGTTTCTTGGACGCGGGACTCGCCTTCAGCTCCTCGTCCAGCACGCGGCGCGCGAGATTGAAGGCTTGATGGCACAGCGCGCGATATTCGCCGGAGCGCTGCACCCACAGCACGGCTTGGACGGTGTGCTCGTTGGTCGGGTGGCGCGCGGCGGGCGGAGGCTGCGCCACCGTCGGAGCTGTTGCTTGGCGAGGCAAGGAGCAGGCTGTCAGCGCGCAAGCAATGAGCGCGACGCATGAGACAGGCCGGGCGAACCACGACAAAAACTGTCCGCACGCAACTCCCGCTCCTGAACTTGCGATGGTAGGGCGCGGTGTCCTCACCGCGCCGCCGAAGTCTTGTGGCGTGCGGGTGGCCGGCGGCGGGCTGAGGACAGCCCGCCCTACCCGCCGCAGGTTTATCGAGCCGCGTTCCGGTTGCGTTGGTCTTCGCTTCATCGGCTACTTGCGCTCATGCGAGAGGAACCACTCGTAGAGCTTGGGGTTGTTGTAGGTCGCCGTCCACGAGTCGTGGTTTGCCTCGGGATAGACGGTGAGTTGCACGTCTTTCACGCCGAGTTTCTTGAGCAAGGCCATGAGGCGTTCCGACTCGGCCAGCAACACCACCGAGTCCTTCGCGCCGTGAAACGCCCAGACCGGCGTGGCCTTGAGCGCCGCCGTCTTGCCGCGCGCGGGCAGGAGGAAGTCAATGGTGCTGCCGCCGCCGCAGATGGGCGCGACGGCGGCGAAGCGCTCCGGGGCCTTCGCCAGCAAGGCCCACGAGCCATAGCCGCCCATGCTCAGGCCGGTGAGATAGACGCGGCTCTTGTCCACCTTGTGGCCGGCCTGCACGCGGTCGAGCAGGCCGAGCAACGCGTCGCTGTCCCAGCACTGGTCGTCGGGGCACTGCGGCGAGACGACGATGAACTTTTCGGCGAGCAGCCTGGTCGCCGTCTCGCGGTCCTTCCGCGCCTCGTCGCTTTCCTTTTTTGGCACGGGCGGATTCTTCTTCACGAGCTTGGGCGGGCCGTGGACGGCGACCTGCGCGAGGTTCGTGCCGCGCTCGCCCGAGCCGTGCAGGAAGAGGACGAGCGGCCATTGCTTCGCGGCCTTCGCGTCGTAGCCGGGCGGGAGGTAGAGGAGGTAGCCCAGCTCGGCCTGCTTGGAAAACTGGGCGGAGAACTTCTGGCGGGTTTGCATGAGTTCGGAGTCGGGGCTTCGAGTGGTGGCGCAGCCTGCGGCGGCACAGAGCAAGCCGATGGCATAGAATGTTCGGAACGGGCGAAGCGTGAAGCGCGGCATAGGAACTGACCGATTATCGGGAGGTTGCGGAAGGGGGCGAGATTTTTTTCGTCGGATTCGCCAGCCAGCGGTTGTTAATAGGACAGATGATCACCGACCACGACCTGCTGCGCGACTACGCCGCGACCGGTTCGGAGGCCGCTTTCGGCGAACTAGTGCGCCGTCACACTGACTTGGTCTATTCGGCGGCGCTGCGGCAACTGGGCGAACCCGAGGCGGCCCGCGACGTCACGCAGAGCGTTTTCGTGGACCTGGCCCGCAAGGCGACCGCGATCAAGACAGACATGTTGCTTGCCGGCTGGCTTTACCGCAGCACCCGTTACGCGGTGCTGAACGAGCTGCGCAGCCGGAAGCGGCGGCAGGAACGCGAAAGGCAGGCCATGCAACTCCTCGACTCCGGTTCCGAAACCGCGCCTGACTGGGAACGCATCGCCCCGGTGCTGGATGAAGCCCTCGCCCGCCTCGGCGAGAAGGACCGCGATGCGATTCTGCTGCGCTTCTTTCGCAACGAAAGCCTCGCGGTCGTCGGCCAGCGCTTTGGCATCAGCGAGGACACGGCCCAGAAACGTGTCAGCCGCGCACTCGACAAATTGCGTGGCCTGCTCGTGCGGCGCGGAGTCACGGCCACGACGAGTGGACTGGCCGCAGCCCTGCTGGCGAACTCGGTGCAGGCCGCGCCCGTCGAGGTGACGGCTTCGCTGGCGACCAGCGCGCTCGGCTTGGCGAGCCAGTCGGCCAGCACCTCGTTCTTCTCCTGGGCGGGCTGGAAGGCAGCGGCGACGTGTGCGGCGACAGCGGGCGTTGTCGCAGTCGCCGCAGTGCAATGGAAGCCGCCCGCGCCGCCGGTGACCGCGAGCGCGGCGGTGGTCTTCATTGACGACCTGACGGCCAACCTGGGATTGAAGTCGCGCTTGTTCTCGGTGGCGTTTTCACCGGACGGCAGGTGGCTGGTGACGTGCGGCGGCTGGGTCGCGCCGCGCGAGGCGGGCGAGCTGGTCGTGTGGGATGCGCAGACCCGGAAGGAGCGGCTGGTGTGGCGACAGTTTCACGCATTCCGTTCAGCCGTATTTTCCAGCGACGGCCAGCGCCTGCTCGTGGGCGACTTCGGCGGGGTGACCCGGCTGGTGAACCCAGCGACCGGGGCGGTGCTGGCGACGCTGCCGCAGCGCAACGGCATCATCAACCACGCCACCTTCGCGCCCGACGAGCAGACCGTGTTGTTCTGTTCGTTCGACGGCACGATCACGGTCTGGGATGTCGCCACGAGGAAGACGCAACACGTCTTCGCCGTGCCAGGGGAGAAGCTCACGAAGATCGCGGTGTCACCGGACGGCCAGTTTCTGGCGAGCGTGTCGTGGTTGGGCCAGGCGCACGTCTGGGACCTGCCGAAGCGGCAGAAGCTGCACACGCTGGCCGTGAGCCAGCCGACCCCGGATGACCCGATGGAAACCTTGAAAGCGGAGGCGGTCGTGTTCACGCCGGACAGCAAGGGGTTCGTCACCACCGGCTGCGACGGACGGGTGCAGCTCTGGGACGCCGCCACCGGCAAGCTGACGCGCACCTTCGAGGGCCAGGGCACCGCCCCGGTCCTGAATGCGCTGTTCACCCGCGATGGCCGGCGCTTGATTACGAGCGATGGAGCCGGCAGGGTCCGCCTGTGGGACGTGAACACGGGCAATCAGACCGCAGTGCTGGCGACACTCCAGCCCGCCTGCTTCGGTCTGGCGCTGTCCGCCGACGGCCGGCGGCTGGCGACGGCGAGCTGGGACTACACCGCAAAGCTGTGGAACGCCGAGACGCTGGAGTTGATCGGCGTCTGCCGGCGCGACTTGGGCAAGGAACCTTCCGAATGAAGCGCCTGCGTTCACCCGACCGGCCGCATCCCACCGCCAAACTCGTCCCGGTCTGCGAAGCCGCGTTCACCCGGGGCGAACTGCTCGTCGTCATCGGGCTGCTGGTGTTGCTCGGTGGTCTCGTGGCGCTGCTGCTCACCCGGCCGCGCACCAAGGCCGGGGCGGTCGTCTGCAAGGACAATCTCCGGCAGTTGGGCGCGGCGCTGGCCATCTACACCAAGGAGAACGACACGCGGCTGCCTTACGCGTTCCTGATGTTGAGCAACCCGTCGCAAATCTCCTGGGACACTCTGCTGCGGCCAGCCCTGCGCACGATCACGCCGGACACCGGCGGGACCAATGCCGGTTCCGCCAACCGAACCTTGCTCTGCCCCGCCGACACCATCCCTTCGGCGGAGTGGGCGCAGAAATACAAGTTGCTCCGGCGCACCTATTCCATGACCCGGCACAACATGAGTCCGCAGAGCTGGCCGCCCAGTTCCACGAACGCCACGGGCCTGGGCATCAACTGGTCTTTCGGCCCACGCGGCACCAACCCGCCCAGTTCCAAGATTTACAACCCTGAAGGCCCGCAGGCGGCAGTGCGCACGGGGATGATCCTTCAGCCCTCGGAAACCCTGTTCCTCGCCGAGCACGCCTGGACCAACAACATCGTGGCCAACGCGGCCGGCGCGTGGATTGACCGTGCCAGCGCCCACACCGACACCGCCATGCTCCCGTCCGACATCTACCACAAGGGCCGGTTCAACTACTTGCAGGTGGACGGCCGGGTCGAGCTGCTGAACCCGAGCCAGACGGTCGGCCCCAACGGCGTCGCCGGCGATGATCCCAAACGCCACCTCGGCATGTGGACGATCAAGGCGCATGACTAGCCGCCGTTCTTCGCACGCGTTCACGCTGGTCGAACTGCTCGTGGTCATCGCCATCATCGGAGTGCTTACGGCGCTGTTGCTGCCGGCGCTGGCCGGGGCGAAGCGGAAAGCCCGGAGCGTCAAATGCGTCAGCAACACGAAGCAAGTTGCCACCGCGTTTCTCCTCTTCGCCGGCGACAACAACGACCAGTTGCCGCCGTTGAACAGCGGCGGCCCGTGGAACCACCCCGTCACGCCGCACAACCCGACCAACTGGTGGTATCGCATTGTGGCCAATGAAAAATATCTGCCGCCGCACACCAACGGCGGCGTGTGGCGCTGCCCCGAGGTCGCGGACTCCGAGTTGAGCACCGCCTTCGGCAGCAAGGTGCAAGGCTACGGCCCGGTCGAGGGCAAGGCCTACATCCCCGGTCTGCCCGCGATCATCCGCTACGGACTGGACGGAAATGGCAACGCGACCGGCAGTTGCCGGCTTTCCGAAATCAACCGCAGCAGCGAGGTCTGGCTCGTCGGGGATGTCGGCATTCCCAAGAACCGGAACCGCGTGCCCGAGAGCGGCTACCGCACCGACCTCGTGACCTTCGCGCCCCACCCGCAGACCGGCTGGTCGCCCCACACCCTCGCGAAACAGCCCGCCTGCCGGCACAACTCCCGCGCCAACGTCGGCTTCGTGGATGGTCACATCGAGACCTGGCCGTATGCCGATTTCGCCAGCAACAAGAACGACCTCTTCGCCCTGCGCTCGCGGTGATGCCTCGCTTGACAAGCCGCCGCCGCGCCGATTGAGTCGCCGCGTGCATCGCCTGGCTTCTTTCCTCCCGCGACGGTTGCTGGCGCTCCTCGTCTGCCTGCTGGCCGCCCACTCCGGCGTCGCCGCCGACAAGCAGGAGAAGTCCGCCGCCGCGACCAACAACGTCACCGGCAAGTGGACTTACACGCTCGAAGTCTCGCTGGACACGTCGCTCGACTTCACCGCCGAGTTCAAGCAGGAGGGCGGGAATGTCACCGGGTTCGTCCTCGTGCAGGAGCTGAAGACGGCGATTGAGAAGGGCAGGTTCAAGGACAGCCAGCTCACCTTTGAAATCCCGCGCGAGTATGGCGGCGTGAAGTTCATGTCCCGCTACTCGGGCAAGCTCACGGGCGACACGCTCAAGGGCAAAATCGTCTCCGGCGCCGCGCCGGTGGAGCGCACTTACGAATGGAGCGCGAAGCGGGAGAAAGTTGTTAAGCCGTGAAAGTCTCGTTTAGCTACAGCGACGTCATGCCCGCCTTGAGAGCCTGCTCACGCAAACGTGCGTTTCCTCTGATGCTCTGTCTGCTCACTCTTCTGGGGTGTGCATCTTGGGAACGGGACAGCCAGCGCAAGCTCAGTCAGCTTCGAGCGTCAGTGCCGGCAATGCGGGATTTTGCCTCTACGCGATTGCCGAATTTGACAGATGAGCACCGTGCCACCATGGCGAACGCAGAGCCCAACTTTATGACGCCGCACTATTCTTCCGGTATCTTTTACTTTAAGTGGCCGAAGATTTGTGAGGTTGAGACCCGTTTGCCTGAGCTTCAGCCATTGAGAGTCATTGACTTGAGGTCGACCAAATAGCGCCTGCGGTTCATCCCCCCCATGAAAAAGTCACCTGCAGATTCTACCGACTTCACAGCCGCCCTCGAATCGCTTTACTCCGCCGTCCTCGCCGACGTGCTGGATTCGCTCGGCTACCGCCATCAGGCGCTGCCCGCGCACATCCGCCCGCTCACTCCGGCGAAGAGGATTTGCGGCCGGGTCTTCCCGGCGGCGGCGCGCGCGACCTACAAGATTCCCGCCAAGCCCTACGAGCTGGAAATCGCCGCCGTGGACGCGCTCGCGCGCGGCGACGTGCTCGTCGTGGATGCGGCGGAGGACCAGTCGTGCGCGTTCTGGGGCGAACTGCTCACCACCGCGTGCCTCGCCAAGGGCGCGCGCGGCGTGGTGATGACCGCCTGCACGCGCGACATGTGGAAGATTCGCGACCTGAACTTCCCCGTCTATGGCATCGGCTGGCATCCCGGCGACAGCAAGGGCCGCCTTGATGTCATCACCGTCGGCGAACCCATCAGCATCGGCGGCGTGCGCGCCCGGCGCGGCGACTGGCTGCTCGGCGACGAGGACGGCGTGGTCATTATCCCGCAGGAAGTCGCGACCGAAGCCATCCGCCTCGCGCAGGAAAAAGTCTCCGGTGAGAACATCGTCCGCGACGAGCTGGCGCGCGGCATGCCCGTCGGCGAAGCCTTCCGCAAGTATGGGATTCTTTGAGCCACAAAAAGGCGCAGAAGGCACAAAGATGAAGTGCCCGGCTCCAAGCCTCCTTTTTGCGCCTCCTGTGCCTTTTTGTGGCTAATCACCTGATTATGCGTGTCCTTGTCGCCGGCCTCTTCCACGAGACGCACACCTTCCTCGAAGGCACCACCGGCCTCGCGGACTTCGAGGTGCGCCTTGGCGATGAATTACTCGCGTGCGCTGGCGACGCCTCGCCCCTCGGCGGCGTGCTCGAAGCGGCGAAAGGCTTCGGCTGGACCATGCTCCCGACCGCTGACTTCCGCGCCTCGCCCAGCGCGACGGTGAAGGACGAGGTCGTGGAAACTTTCTGGCGCGAGTTCCGCCAGCGCGCCGAGCCGGAGCTGGAGCGTGGCGTGGACGGCATCTTCCTCGTGCTGCACGGCGCGATGGCTTCCGAATCGCTGCCGGACGTGGAAGGTGAGTTGCTCGCGCGCCTGCGCGCCCTGCCGGGAGCCGGGCGCGTCCCCGTCTTCGGCGTCTTCGACCTGCACGCGAACTTCTCCCCGGCGATGGCGCAGCACACGAACTGTCTCATCGCCTACCGCAACAATCCGCACACCGATGGCCGCGAGTCCGCCGTGCGCGCGGCGACACTGCTGCAACGCTGCCTCACGACTGGCGAAGTCCCGCGCATGGTCTTCGAGCCAACGCCCATTGTCTGGCCACCCACCGGCACCGGCACGGCGAGCGAACCGATGCGCGGCTTGGAAGCGCTGGCCCGCCAGGTCGAGCCACGCCGGCTCGGCAGGAGCCTCGCCCCACCAGTGGTTCGTCCATTTGGTCCGCCAGCGTCGTCGCCGGTTTCTCCTTCGCCGACACGCCGGACACGGGCGTCAGTTTCATCGTGTCCACCACCGGCAGCGAGGCGGAGGCGCGTGCCGCGCTCGCAGAACTTTCCTCGCTTGCTCTTCGCACCAAGGAACTCGGCAACGTCACCGAGCCGCCGTTGGACGAAGTGCTGGTAAAACTCGTCCCTGCGCCGCCCGGCCTCACCGTGCTCGTCGAGCCGTCGGACAACATCGGCGGCGGCGCACCCGGCGACGGCACTGGACTGCTCCGCGCGATGCTCAAACATCGCCTCCCGAACTGTGCCATCGCCATCAACGACCCGCAGGCGGTCGCACAACTCGCGGCGCTGCCCATCGGCGCGCGCGTCACCTTGCCCATCGGCGGCAAAGGCAGCCGGCTTGATGCCGGGCCGCTGTCGCTCGAAGTCGAGTTGCTCTCCCGCCGCGACGGACACTTCAAGCTGGAGGACAAGCAAAGCCACCTCGCCTCGATGTGCGGCGACGCCTTTGACATGGGGCCTTGCGCCGTCGTGCGCCACGGCGAGGTGACGATTCTCCTTACCAGCCGCAAGACGCCGCCCTTTGACCTCGGTCAATGGCGCAGCCAGGGCTTGGAGCCAACCCGCTTTTCCTTCATCGGCGTGAAGGCCGCCGTCGCCCACCGCCGGGCTTACGATGGCATTGCTGCGCGGATGCTCTGGGTGGACACGCCCGGCCCCTGCACCAGCAACGTCCGTTCGTTGCCTTACCGCCGCATCCGCCGTCCGGTCTATCCGCTGGACTGACTCGACGCGCGCCTTGGACTGCGCCGGCAGAGCGCAGCGGCGACGGCGCTTTGGCGTCCCGCGAAGCGGAATTCGGTCGTTTGCTCATGGACGTCGAGAGCGCTGCCCGCTCCGCGGGAAGTGAAAGCGGCGTCGCGCTCCGCTTGCCGCCGCAGTCCAAAAGGTTGCAGGCGGGAGCAACTTTTACCCCTCGCCGTCTAACGGGGCATGAAACGCTCGCTCGCTTTCCTCGCCCTGCTGGGCTGGCTGTTTGCGCCGGCCGCCACCTTCGCCGCCGGCTTCATCGTCCTCACCAACGTCTCCGACGTCATCATGCCCCTGGAGCCGCCGAGCCGGCTCCCGCCCGGCGTGCCGCCACCGCGCCCGCCCATCGTCATCCTTCCGCCGCGCCCCATGCCGCCCGTCCGCGCGGTCGCGCCCATTGAGATTGCCTACCACAAGGTCACCGCGCGCATCGCCGACCAGGTCGCGACCACGAGCATTGAGCAGGAGTTTTACAACCCGAACCCGACGCGGCTCGAAGGGACGTTCCTCTTGCCCGTGCCGCGCGGCGCACAGCTCAACCGCTTCACGATGGAGATTGACGGCAAGAGGGTGGACGCCGAGTTGCTCGCCGCCGACAAGGCCCGGCGCATTTACGAGGACATCGTGCGCTCGATGCGCGACCCGGCGCTGCTCGAATACATCGGGCAGGATGTCTTCCGCGTGCGCATCTTCCCCTTCCAGCCGCACGAGCGGAAGCGCGTCACCCTGAGCTACACGCAGTTGCTCAAGGCCGACGGCGGGCTGCTCAACTACGTCGCGCCACTGAACACCGCGAAGTTCTCCGCCAAGCCGCTCCAGAACCTCAGCCTCAAGATTGACATGGAAGGCAAGCGTCCGCTCAAGGCCGTCTGGTCGCCGAGCCACGCGGTCGAGGTCAAGCGCGACGGCGGCAAGGCGACGGTGGGCTTCGAGGCGCGCGACGTGAAGCCGGACACGGACTTTCAACTGCTCTTTTCCTTCGAGGCCGGTGAACTCGGCGCGAACCTGCTCACGCACAAGGTCGCGGGCGAGGACGGCTACTTCCTCCTGCTTGCCGCGCCCAACGCGCGCGTGAAGGGCAAAAAGTCCGTGCCCAAGGACGTGTGCTTCGTGCTCGACACCTCCGGCTCGATGGCCGGCGGCAAGCTGGAGCAGGCGAAGAAGGCGGTCGCGTTCTGCGTGGAGAACCTCAACGACGACGACCGCTTCGAGGTGCTGCGCTTCTCGACGGAGGTCGAGCCGGTGTTCGAGAAGCTGGTCGCGGCGGACGATGCGAACCGCAAGCGCGCGCTGGACTTCATCAAGGCACTGAAGCCGCTGGGCAGCACGGCGATTGACGATGCCTTGCGCAAGGCGCTCACCGCGCGTCCCGAAAAGTCCGAGCGGCAATACGTGGTCATCTTCCTCACGGACGGGCGGCCCACCATCGGCGTGACGGACGAAAACAGCATCCTCCGCAATGTGCGCGACCGGAACAGCGGGCTGACGCGCATCTTCAACTTCGGCATCGGCACGGACGTGAACACGCACCTGCTGGACAAGATTGCCGACGAGACGAAGGCCTTCAGCACCTACGTGCTGCCGGGGGAAGACCTCGAAGTGAAGCTCTCGGCCTTCTTCTCGAAAATCAAGGAGCCGGCGCTGGCGAACGTGAAGGTGACGTTCCCGGAAGGAGTGCGCGTGACGAAGCTCTACCCGTCACCGTTGCCGGACCTCTTCAAGGGCGAGCAGCTCGTGCTGGCCGGGCGCTTCGCGGGCGAGGCGAAGGGCAAGTTGAACATCGAAGGCAGCGTCGCGGGCGAGGCACGGAAGTTCAGCTACGACGTGAACCTCAGCCGTGACGCGCGCGAGCACGACTTCATCCCGCGTCTCTGGGCCACGCGGCGAGTGGGCTACCTGCTGGATGAGATTCGCCTGCGCGGCGAGAACGCGGAGTTGAAGGACGAAGTCACCGAACTGGCGCGCAAATACAGCATCGTCACGCCCTACACGGCCTGGCTCATCACCGAGGACGAGGCGCGGCGTGGCGTGGCGATGGAGCGCCGGCTTCTGCCGCAGTTGCGCTCCGACCGCGAGGCCGGCGAGCAGGCGGCGCGGTCCTACGACAGCTTCAAGCGGATGAAGGACGGCGACGTGGCCGTGGGCGGCGCGCAGTTGGCGCGCGAGTTGAAGGCGGCGGAAGCGCCGACGGTGGCGCAGTTCCGGGCGAACGAGTCGGTCGCGCGCAGCTACGGGGCGGCCCCGGCGGCGAGCGGCCCGAGCGGGGTCGCGGGCGTCCCGTTGCCGGCCATCGCGTCCCCGTCGCCGCGCGGAGCGGGTGCCACCGCCAAGCCGGCCGCCGATGCCGCGTCGCGCGTCGCGCAATACGCGCAACAGAATCGCTTCGTCGCCGGCAAGAGCTTTTACCAAAATGGCTCGCAGTGGGTGGACGCGGAGGCTCAACAGATCAAGGACGCGAAACCCGTGAAGCTCCAGTTCGGCTCGGCGGATTACTTCGCGCTGCTGACCAGGCACCCCGCCGCCGCGCAATGGCTCGCGCTGGGCAAGTCCGTGCAGTTCGTCCTGAACGGGGCGCTTTACGAAGTGACCGAGTGAGGCGGACGGTCGCTGGGGAGCGCGCGGCTCAGGTGTTTTCCGCAGGCGGCCTGGCGTGAGGAAGGCATCGCCGCTGCTCCATCGCAGCCGTGAGACTGCTTGGACGACTTGTGGATGCCGCGCTCCCGTGGCTCGCGTTCCTGTTGTTTGTGGCGGTGGAGGTGGCGGTCATTTACGGGCTGCTCAAGTGGGCGCGCGCGCTGTGAACACAGCACCGGTTCCGCTGGAAATTCATTCCCCGCGAGCGCGCTCGCTGGCACGCTCCCGGCATGGAACGCATGCTGCCTCCGCTCACACCCGGCACGCTTTATCTGGTCGCCACGCCCATCGGCAATCTGGAGGACATCACGCTGCGCGCGTTGCGCGTGCTGCGCGAGTGCGACGTGGTGGCGGCGGAGGACACGCGGCGCACGGGGCAGTTGCTGAAACACTTCGAGATTTCCAAACCGCTTCTCAGCTACTTCCAGTTCAACGAGGCGAAACGCTCCGAGGAAATCCTCGAACGGCTCAAACGCGGCGAGAAGGTCGCGCTCGTCACCGACGCCGGCACGCCGGGCATCAGCGACCCCGGCGAACGCGTGGTGCGCGCGGCGGTGGCGGCGGGGCTGCGTGTCGAGTCGGTGCCCGGCCCATGCGCGCTCGTCGCTGCGCTGACGGCGAGCGGCCTGCCGACGGACGAGTTCCACTTCATCGGCTTCCTGCCGCACAAGTCGGGGCAGCGGCGCAAGCAACTCGAAGCCTTGAAGCGGTTCGCCGGCACGCTCGCGCTCTACGAGTCGCCCTATCGCGTCGAGAAACTGCTGGGCGAACTGAACGAAGTCTTTCCCAACCGCCCCATCGTCCTCGCGCGCGAGCTGACGAAGAAGTTCGAGGAGTTCCTGCGCGGCACGCCGGCGGAGCTGCTGGCGCTGGTGGCGAAGCGCTCGCTGAAGGGCGAGTTTGTCGTGCTGGTAAGCGGGATGACGGCTGACGAGGAGGCGAAAGAATGCGAATCTTCTTCGTCGGGAGTGGTCAGTAATGGGTGATTTGTGATCGGTAAGGTCTCGTAAACACACATGAGTTTACCTGCTCAGATTGTTTTAACCACATCCAACGTCGCTGACTGGCCGAAGTTCAAGCGGCTGCTCGATGAAGGCAAGATTGTCGCCGATAAGCGGGGACGCCTGCGCTATCCGCATGGTGCGCCAGTCGGGCGGTTGATTCTTGCCAGGACTGCGAAAGATGGAACTCCTGGCTACATGGAATCCGCTGAAGAGTGGTTTGACCCTGGCAGCCAACGAGCGCAGGAGTTTGTATGGCCCCAATGATGCCAACTCAAATGCCGCCCGACAGCAGCGCGACTGCGCAACTTGCCACTAACGACTTTCCTTCCGTGCCCATCATGCCCTCTGCGCCGCACTCATTTTGCCTCGTTCTTCTGGCCTGCACTCTCTCGCTCCCATCGCTCGCCTCCGATTCCGCCGCCGGCCACGATTTCTTCGAGAACAAGATCCGCCCGCTGCTCATCGAGCATTGCCTCAAATGCCACGACGGCGCGGCGACGGACAAGCCCAAGGGCGGCCTCGCCCTCGACACCCGCGCCGGCTGGGTGAAGGGCGGCGAGACCGGCCCCGCCATCATCCCCGGCCAGCCGGACAAGTCGCTGTTCATCCGCTCCATTCGTTACACGGACAAGGAGCTGCAGATGCCGCCGAAGGGGAAGAAGCTCACGGCGCAGCAAATCGCGCTCTTCGAGGAATGGGTTCGCCTGGGTGCGCCCGACCCGCGCACCGGCAGGCCCTCCGGCCCGCCGCTCTCGGACCCGAACGTGGTGAAGAACCACTGGGCGTTCCAGCCGGTGCGGGAGCCGAAGGTTCCCCAAGTTCAAGGTTCAAAGTTCAAGGTTCAAAGTCCGATTGATGCGTTCGTTGCTGTCAGGCTCGCGGAGAAGAAGTGGCTTCCATCTCCGCCCGCCGACAAGCGCACCCTCATCCGCCGCGCCTGCTTCGACCTCCACGGGCTGCCGCCCTCGATGGCCGAGGTCGAGGCGTTCGTCGCGGACAAGTCACCTGATGCCTTCGCGAAGCTCGTGGACAAGCTCCTCGCCTCGCCGCGCTACGGCGAGCGCTGGGGTCGCCACTGGCTCGATGTCGCGCGCTACGCGGACACCAAGGGCTACCTCGCCGGCGACGAGCAGCGGCGCTTCGCCTTCAGCTACACCTACCGCGACTACGTCATCCGCAGCTTCAACGAGGACGCGCCCTACGACCGTTTTCTCACCGAGCAGATTGCCGCCGACCGGCTGTTGGAGGAGTTCAAGGTTCAAGGTTCAAAGTTCAAGGTTGGCGACAGCGCGCCGACCGGGCACGGGCGGACCAACCTTGAACGTGGAACTTTGAACCTGGAACCCCGCCAGGATTCCTTGGCGGCCCTCGGCTTCCTCACGCTGGGCCGCCGCTTCCTCAACAACGTCCACGACATCATTGACGACCGCATTGACGTGGTGACGCGCGGCACGATGGGCCTGACCGTCCAGTGCGGTCGGTGCCACGACCACAAATACGACCCGGTCTCGACGGCGGAGTATTACAGCCTCTACGGCGTCTTCGCCTCCAGCCAGGAGCCGGCGGAGAAGCCCCTGCTGGGCATCCAGCCCGACGCGGCTTCGCACGCCGGCTACCTCGCGGAGAAGCAGAAGCGCGAGGACGAGCTGGAGAAATACCGCGTCGAGCAGCTCGACAAGCAACTCGCCACGCTCCGCAAGCGCACCACCGACTACCTGCTCGCTGCCGACGAGGTGGACCCCAAGGTTGCCCGTGCCTCCGCGACCGCCCAGCGTCGTGACCGCGACAAGTATTTCCAGGAGCGCAAGCTGGTGCCTGCCGTCGTGCGCCGCTGGCAGGATTACCTCGCCAAGTCCGCAAGCGCGCAGACGCCCGACCCGGTCTGGTCCCTCTGGCACGCCTACGCGAAACTGCCGGATGACAGGTTCGCGGCCGAGGCTCCTCATGCAGCACGCAACACGCAGCACGTTTCCCCGCGCGTCTCCGCCGCCTTCGCGACGCCGCCCAAGACGATGAAGGAAGTCGCCGAGCGATACGGCAAGCTGCTCACCGACGCCGACGCCCCCACGCCGCACGCGGACAAGGACAAGGAAGCCTTGCGCCTCGCCCTGCGTGCTGCCGATGCGCCGCCGAATCTGCCTGCCCCGGAGAACGACACGCTGCTCGAAGACGCCCGCCCGCGACTGCGCCAGTTGAAGGCGAAGGTGGACGAGGTGGACGCCACGCATCCCGGCGCGCCGGCGCGTGCGATGGTGCTCGTGGACCGCGATTCGCCCACGCGCCCTTACGTCTTCGTGCGCGGCAACCCCGGCAACCGCGGCCCCGAGGTCGAGCGCGGCTTCCCGAAAGTCGCGTCGCTCGGCCAAGCCGTGTCGTTCCCGCCGAAGTCCAGTGGCCGTCTCGAACTCGCTCGCGCCATCGCGAGCAAGGACAACCCGCTCACCGCGCGCGTGCTCGTGAACCGCGTCTGGGGCTGGCACTTCGGCGCGGGCCTCGTCCGCACGCCCAGCGACTTCGGCGTCCGCAGCGACCCGCCGTCGCACCCGGAGCTGCTCGACTGGCTGGCGACGCGCTTTGTCGCCGACGGCTGGAGCATCAAGAAGCTGCACAAGCTCATCATGCTGTCCGCGACCTATCAGCAGGCCAGCGATGACCGCGCCGAGTGCGTGAAGGCCGACCCCGCGAACACGCTGCTCTGGAAGTTCAACCGCCAGCGCCTCGACTTCGAGCAGCTCCGCGACTCGCTCCTGCTCGCGTCCGGCAAGCTCGACCTCACGCCCGGCGGCCTGCCCGTGGACCTGACCGCGCAGCCCTTCGCCACGCGCCGCACGGCCTACGGCTACATTGACCGGCAGAACCTGCCGGCGATGTTCCGCACGTTCGACTTCGCGAGTCCCGACGTCAGCGCGTCGCAACGTTTCCAGACCACCGTGCCGCAGCAGGCGCTCTACCTGATGAACGCGCCGTTCGTCCTGCAACAGGCGCAGGCGCTCGCCGCCCGCGATGAGTTCAAGAAGTTCACGACCGACGACGCGCGCATCGGCTTCCTCTACGAGGCGATTTACCAGCGCCGCCCCGCTGCCGATGAAGTGACGATGGCAAAGGCCTTTCTCGCCGCGCCCGGCGAAGGGGCTGCCGAGTCCGCGCCAAACGCCGGCTGGCACTACGGCTACGGCGAGTTCGACGAGGCTGCGAAGCGTGTGAAGACCTTCACCCCCTTCGCCTTCTTCACCGGCGGCCAGTGGCAGGTTGGGCGCGACTTTCCGGACAAGGAATTCGGACATCTCCTGCTCCGTGCCGAGGGTGGTCATCCGGGACAAAACCAATCGCGCGCCGTCATCCGCCGCTGGGTCGCGCCGCGTGATGGCCTCGTGGCTGTGTCCGGCACGCTCACGCACACCAGCGACAAGGGCGACGGCGTGCGAGGGCGCCTGTCGAGCAGCCGCGCGGGCCTCGTGGCCGAGGCGGTGGCGCAAAACGGTTCAGCGGAGCTGAAGGTGGCCGACCTCGCCGTGCAGGCCGGCGAGACGGTGGATTTCATCGCCGACTGCCGCGCGAACTCGAGCAGTGACAGCTTCAACTGGGCGCCGAGGCTGAAGTTCACCGACCCGATGAAACGGTCGAAACAAGCCCCGCCCGGCGGCTTCGAGACGGAGTGGGATGCGAAGGCCGACTTCACCAAACCGCGCCCGGAGGCGCCGAGGCACCTGACCGCCTGGGAGAAGCTCGCGCAGGCTTTGCTCGTCTCGAACGAGGCGGCGTTTGTGGATTAAGCGGCGGCCCGAACCGCCAGCTCGCGGACTGATCGGCCGGCTAAGGCATTTCCCGACCTTCTCAAATTTGACAGGCACGGAACCTGTTCTACGTTGCATCAAGACAGAGAAGCAAAATGGGCAGCACACACAGTTTAGCCTTAAGTGGCAGCGATGGTCGGCCAGCGGGCCGCCTAGATTAAGCGTGGATGGTTCCGCAGCACCGTCGCTCAGGAAGACGGAAATGCCTGCGTCGCATCCAACTCAAAAGTCCGTGTGGGATCTGCGGAGGAACGAACTCCTCTCCTCGCTCGCCCGTCCGCCCCAGGCCACTTTCAACCGCTCCGGCCGCCTCACCGCTCTCGCCTCCGCCTCCCGCCGCGTTCCCGACCGCCTCGTCGCCGAGTCGCTGGCGCAAATGCTGGAATCCGTCACCGGCGAGCGCGTGCTGCTGCTGCTGATTGTGCCCTCCGACAGCGGGGCGACAGCGAAAGTCTGGAGTCCGCTGCACTCGCTCCCGAACAACGGCTTTGCCTTCGCGGACCAGCTCCAGCATCTCGATGGCTTCGACCGTCTCACGCTCCGCGTGACGAATCATCTGGCTGAGCGCCCCTTCCTCTCCGCCTTCTTCGGGCACTGCGCGCGGCACTTCGGTCATGTGCTCATCCATGTGGATGCAGATGCGCCGCGTCAGGCGCTCGCCGAAGCTGCGGGCCGCGCCTCCGCCACCTACGTGCTCGCGCAGCAAACGGTGGACAGCCTCTTCGAGTTCAACCAGCTCGACCGCGAGCTGCGTCAGGCGCGCGAGGGCGTGGCGACGGATTTGAAGCTCGTGCTCTGCCTGGAACACGACGAGGTGCCGCAACCGGCGGAGGATTTCATCAAGCAAATCGGCCAGCCTGCGCACCTGAACCTGCACGAGTCGCCCGCCACGATGGACGCGCTCCACTCGCACTGCGGCGGGCCGTGGCCGGCGGCCTTCAAGTCCGACGTGCGCCGCCTTGCACGCGAGATTGGTCGCTGCCGTGTGGGGCTGGCGCTGTCGAGTGGTGGAGCGAAGGGCCTTGCGCACATCGGCGTGCTGCAAGTGCTCGAAGAGAACGGCATCGAGGTGGACGTTGTCGCCGGCACGAGCATGGGCGCTTACATCGGCGCGCTGTGGGCGTTCGGGCACGACGGCCAGTTCGTCGAGCGCAAGGCCCGCGAGCTGGAGGGCAAATGGGGCCTGCTCAAGCTGATTGACCCCGCGTTTCCGCCGCGTCGTGGTTTCATCCACGGCCACGCCATTCAGCAGCGGTTGGAGCGCAGCATCGGCGACGCGCGGTTCGAGCAGCTCGCCCGGCCGCTCCGTGTGGTCACGACGCGCTTCGACACCCTGGAACGCGTCGTGTTCAGCACCGGCGAGGTTTCCCCTGTCGTCCTTGCGAGCTGCGCGATTCCAAGCGTGTTCGTCCCCGTGCGGCTCGACGGCGAGAGCTACATTGACGGCGGCGTCTCCGATCCGTTGCCGGTGGACGTGCTGCGCGAGGCGGGCGTTGAACGCGTCATCGCGGTGAACATCATTCCCACCTCGGCCTTCCTCCGCTGCGCCCGTGAGCACGAGCGCGAGCAAGTGGACGTGAAGCGCCGCCGCTTCGACTTCCTCCGGCTGCTCAACCAGCAAATCAACTATTTCGCCTACGGCAACATCCTCGACGTGACCCAGCGCGCCGTCATCGGTGGGCAAATCCGGGCCGCCGAGGATGCCTGCCGTCAGGCCGACGTCGTCCTCCGTCCGCTGGCGTGCGACTCGCGCTGGCACGACTTTTCCAACCCTGGCAAATACATTTCCCTTGGCCGCCGCGTGGCCGAGGAAAACCTGGCTGACATCAAACAACTGGTGAACCGAAAGGAGCCAATCCATGAGCACGAAACTCCTCACCACGAACTGGCAGCGGCTGCCTGAAGCCACCGTCCGCGCGCTCCAGGCGGACAAGCTCCGCCGCTGGTTGCGCGACACCGTGCTGCCCTTCTCCGCGCATTACCGCGAGCTGTTCCGCCAGTTGAAGCTCACCGCCGATGACTTCCGCTCGCTGGACGACTTGCGCCGCCTGCCCTTCACCAGCAAGGCCGATCTGTTGAACACGCCGGACAATCCGGCGAAGGTCCGCGACTTTCTCCTCGTCCCCGACCGCAACGTGCTTTCCCGCCGGCCATCAACCATCCTCCGCGCGCTGCTGCACGGGCGCAAAGCCGTGGCGGACGGTTTTGAGAACGAGTTCCGCCCCATCTTCCTCACCAGCACCACGGGCCGCAGCGCCGACCCCGTGCCGTTCCTCTACACGAACCACGACCTCGCGAACCTCCAGCTCGCCGGCGAGCGCGTCTTCGGCGTGTGCGGCGCGCGCCGAGAGGACAAGCTGCTGAACATGTTCCCCTACGCGCCGCACCTGGCGTTCTGGCTCACGCACTACGGTGGCACGAGCTTCGGTGTGTTCACCGCCAGCACCGGCGGCGGCAAGGTCATGGGCACCGAGGGCCAGCTTCGCTTCCTCCGCAAGATTCGCCCCGACGTGCTCATCGGCATGCCGACCTTCGTCTATCACGTCCTGCATCAGGCGGCGGAGGAAGGCGTCCGCTGCGAAAACCTCCGGCGCATTGTGCTGGGCGGCGAGAAGGTGCCCGACGGCATGAGGCTGAAGCTCCGCAACCTCGCCCTCGAACTCGGCGCGCGCGAGCTCGATGTGGTGACGACCTACGGTTTCACCGAGGCGAAGATGGCCTTCGCCGAATGCCCCGTGCCGGTGGACGAGACGCCCAGCGGCTACCATCTCTATCCCGACCTTGGCGTGGTCGAGGTCGTGGACCCAAAGACCGGCGAGCCGGTGCCGAACGGCCAGCCCGGCGAGATTGTGTTCACGCCGCTCGACTCGCGCGGGACGGTTGTCCTGCGCTACCGCACCGGCGATTACATTGACGGCGGCCTGACTTACGAGGCCTGTCCGCACTGCGGCCGCCAAGTGCCGCGCTTGGTTGGCAAAATCTCCCGCAGCTCCGCGTTCAAGGAAGTGCAGCTCGACAAAATCAAGGGCACGCTCGTGGACTTCAACGAGCTGGAGCACGTCCTCGACGACGCCCCGAACGTCGGCGCGTGGCAGATTGAGTTGCGCAAGCTCCACGACGACCCGCTCGAAGTGGACGAGCTGGTCCTCCACGTCCAGAAAATCAACGGTGCCGACGACGACCATCTCATCCACGACCTCCGCGCCCGACTCACCACCCGCTGCGAAATCTCCCCGAACCGTATCGAGTTCCACAACGCCGAGAAGATGCGCGACTTGCAAGGCGTCGGCGTGCAGCTCAAGGAACAGAAGCTCGTGGACCATCGCCCGAAGAACAGCGTGCCTGTTGCGGCCAGTCCGCTTAGAAAGGAGCCCGCATGACCACTCCTCGCCTCGTCATCGTGGACGGCGTCCGCACGCCGTTCTGCAAAATGGGCACCGACCTCGCCGCGCTCGGCGCGGACGAACTCGGCCGCATCGCCACGCAAGCCCTCCTCACGCGCACCGGCCTCGACCCCGCGCTCATTGATGAGGTCATCTTCGGCTGCGTCGGCCAGCCTGCCGACGCAGCCAATGTCGCGCGCGTCATCGCCCTCCGCGCCGGCATCCCTGAGCACGTCCCGGCCATCACCGTGCATCGCAACTGCGCCTCCGGCATGGAAGCGCTCACGCAGGCTTACGAGAAGATGACCGCCGGACGCGGCTCCATCTTCCTCGTCGGCGGCGCGGAGAGCATGAGCAACTACCCGTTGCTCTACACGAAGTCCGCCGCCGAGAAGCTCGGCAAACTCGGTCGCGCAAAATCCTTCGGCGAAAAACTCTCCGCCCTCGCCGCGTTCCGGCTCGCCGACTTCAAGCCCCGCATCACGCTCCAGCTCGGCCTCACTGACCCCGTTTGCGGCATGGGCATGGGCGACACGGCCGAGCTGCTCGCCCGCGAGTCCGGCCTCACGCGCGAGGAGCAAGACGCCTTCGCGCTCGAATCCCACAAGCGCGCCGCCGCCGCGAAGGCAAAGCTGGCCGAGGAGATTTGCCCCGTCTTCCCCAACCTGGCATCGGGGAAAAGCACGAAGCCCGTCACCGCCGACAACGGTGTCCGCGAGTCGCAGACGATGGAAGCGCTCGCGAAACTCCGCCCCGTCTTCGACCGCCAACTCGGCACTGTCACCGCCGGCAACTCCTCGCAAATCACTGACGGCGCGGTTGCCTTGCTCGTGATGACCGAGGAGCGCGCCGCCGAGCTTGGCTTCACGCCCATCGGCGCGTTGCTCGGCTACGCCTACGCCGGCTGCGACCCGTCGCGCATGGGTCTGGGCCCCGTGTATGCCATCGCGAAGGCCGAGGAAAAGACCGGCCTCGCCGTGAACTACGCGGACCTCGTGGAAATCAACGAGGCCTTCGCCGCGCAGACGCTCGCGGTGCTCAAGTGCTGCGAGTCCGAGAAGTTCGCGAAGAAGATGCTGGGCCGTGCCTATCCCGTCGGCGAAATCCGCCGCGACCGGCTCAACGTGAACGGCGGGGCCATCGCGCTCGGCCACCCCGTGGGCGCGACCGGCGCGCGCCTCGTGCTGACGAGCCTGAAGGAACTCAAACGGCGAAACCAAAAACGCGCGCTCGTGACCGTCTGCATCGGCGGCGGCCAGGGCGCGGCCATCTGGCTGGAGGCGTTATGAGCACTGCCATTCTGCCCGCATCCGAGCAACTCTCACTCAACGTGATGAACGAACCCAAGCCATCGCCCGCGCCGCGCGAGTTCAAGAACGTCCGCCGCGAAGTCACCGCCGACGCCATCGCCGTCCTCACCTTTGACCGGCCCGATTCCGTCGCGAACATCTTCGACCGCGTGACGCTTGAAGAACTCAACGCCCACCTCGACACCATCGAGCGCGACTCCGCCCTGCGCGGCGTCGTGCTGACCAGCGCCAAGCCCGGCATCTTCATCGCTGGCGCGGACCTGCACTCGCTCTCCACCGCGCCGATGAACGCGCTGCGCGAGATGGTGGAGTTCGGCCAGCGCGTCTTCAGCCGGCTGGCCGCGCTCCCGCTGCCGACCGCCGCCGCGATTCACGGCGCGTGTCTGGGCGGCGGCTTCGAGGTCTGCCTCGCGTGCGACTTTCGCCTCGCTACTCCCGACAAGGCCACCAAGCTCGGACTGCCCGAAGTGCAGCTCGGCATCCTCCCCGCGTGGGGCGGCAGCACGCGGCTGCCGCGACTCATCGGCCTGCCCAAGGCACTCGACCTCATCCTCGCCGGCAAGACCGTCGTCGCGAAACAAGCGCTCAAGCTCGGCCTCGTGGACGACCTCGTGCCGCACGAGAGCTTGCTCGCCGCCGCGCTGAAGAAAGTCGCGAAGGCCGGGCGGAAGCCGCACCGCGCCACGCCGCTCGCGCTGAAGGCTACGAACAACCTGCTCGTGGCGAATCTCATCTCGATGTGGACGCAGCCGAAGCTCTTCAAGAAGACGCGTGGCCATTATCCCGCCGTGCTCAAGGCGCTCGAAGTCGTGACGCTCGGAGTTGGCCGCTCGGAAGAACGCTCCTTGAAACTCGAAGCCGATGCCATCTGCATGCTCGCGCAGACTGAGGCGGCGAAGAATCTGATTCGCGTGTTCTTCCTCCAGGAGCGGGCGAAAAAGCTGACCTTCGACGGAGGCACCGGGAAGTCGTCATCTCCTCAGCGCGTCGAACGCGCCACCGTCATCGGCGCGGGCGTGATGGGCGCGGGCATCGCACAGTGGCTCGCGGCTCGCGGCGTCTCGGTGATGCTGCGCGACATCAACACCGACGCCGTCGGGCGCGGCATGGCCACCGTTGCCAAGCTCTTCGCCGATGGCACCAAGCGCCGCACGTTCACGCCCGTCGAGGCGCGCGCGGCGATGGACAGGATTTCCCCGGTCGTCGAGCTGCCTTCACTCCGGCGCACCGATGTTATCATCGAGGCCGCCGTCGAGAAGATGGACTTGAAGAAGGACATCTTCCGCAAGCTGGAGCAGCTCGCCGGGCCGGACACGATTCTCGCCACGAACACCTCCGCGCTTTCCGTCACCGAGCTGGCCGACAGCCTGTGCGCACCCGAGCGCGTCGTGGGCATCCACTTCTTCAACCCGGTGCATCGGATGCAGCTCGTCGAGGTCATCCACACGCCGCGCACGGATGCCGAGGTCGTGCGGCGCGCGCTGAAATTCGTGCAAGCAATGGGCAAGCTCCCCGTGCTCGTGAAGGACAGCCCCGGCTTCGTGGTGAACCGCGTGCTGATGCCGTATCTCGTCGAGGCCGCGCGGCTCTTCGAGGCCGGTGCGGAAGTCACGGACCTCGACGAGGCGATGCTCGACTTCGGGATGCCGATGGGCCCGCTGCGCCTCGTGGACGAGGTCGGCACCGACGTTTCGCTGCACGTGGCCGAGACGCTCGCGAGCCACTACCATCGGCGGATGGCCGTGCCGGAAGTGCTCTCGCGGCTGGTGAAGGGCGGCCACCTCGGACGCAAGTCGGGCGAAGGCTTTTACCTGCATCGCGGCAAGGAGGCGGTGCCGAGCGAGGACGCCGCGCGCTTCGTGAAGGACGACTCCGCCGCGAACCTCGACCGCGTGGACCTCGAACTGCGCATGGTGCTCCTCATGGTCAACGAGGCCGCGCGCTGCGTGGAGGAGGGCATCGTGAGCGGCCCCGAGGACGTGGACTTCGCGATGATCATGGGCGCGGGCTTCGCGCCGTTCCGCGGCGGCCCGCTGCGCCATGCGGACACGGTCGGCGTGGCGAACCTCGTGCGCGAGATGAACCGGCTCGTGGACGATGGCGAGGAGCGATTCGCCCCGTGTGCGCTGCTGAAGGATTTGGCGACGAAAGACGGCAAACTCTACCCCGAGAAAGGAGTGTTGATATGAAAACGCTCGAACCTCCCACCATGGAACCTCGCCCCACACCTCCGCCTGATGACGCCGCGCAGGTCATTGATACCTCGAAGATGAACGCCGGCCAGCGGGCCGCGCTCGAAATGACCGAGTCCGCCCGCGACGCCGCGTCCGAGAAGGGCAGCTTCGCCGCGAACCTCTTCATGGGCCGCTACGAGCTGGACCGCCTGCTGCCGTATCCGATGCAATCGCACGAAGACCGCGACCAGGGCGATGCGTTTCTCGCGCGGCTGGAGTCGTTCCTCCGCGCCAATGTGGACCCGGACGAGATTGACCGCACGGGTGAGATTCCCGACGAGGTCATTGAAGGGCTGGCGAAGCTCGGCGCGTTCGGCATCAAGATTTCGCCGCAGCTCGGCGGGCTTGGGTTGTCGCAAACGAATTACTGTCGCGCCGCCGTGTTGCTCGGCAGCTATTGCGGCAATCTCGCCGCGCTTGTCTCCGCGCACCAGAGCATCGGCGTTCCGCAGCCGCTCATTCTCTTCGGCACCGACGAGCAGAAGGCGAAGTGGCTGCCGCGCTGTGCGAAGGGCGAGATTTCCGCCTTCGCGCTCACCGAACCGGGCGTCGGCTCCGACCCGGCGACGCTACAAACGCGCGCGGTGCCCACGGCGGACGGCGAGCACTTCGTCATCAACGGCGAGAAGCTCTGGTGCACGAACGGTTTGAAAGCCGGCGTGCTCGTCGTGATGGCGCAGACGCCGCCAAAGGTCGTCCACGGCAAGGAACGCAAGCAGGTCACGGCGTTCATCGTGGACATGGACACGCCGGGCATCGAAATCGCGCACCGCTGCCGCTTCATGGGCTTGCGCGCGCTCTACAACGGCGTCGTGCGGTTCACCGACGTGAAGGTGCCGCGCGCGAACATCATCCTCGGCGAGGGCAAGGGGCTGAAGGTCGCGCTCTCCACCTTGAACACGGGCCGGCTCACGCTGCCCGCCGCCTGCACCGGCCTCGCGAAGCGTTGCCTTGAAGTCTCGCGCAAGTGGTCCGCCGAGCGCGTGCAATGGGGCGCGCCCATCGGCAAGCACGCCGCCATCGCCGACAAGCTCGGGCGCATGGCCGCGAACATCTTCGCGATGGAGGCGATGACGCTCTACACCGCGAGCCTCGTGGACCGCGACAAGAAGGCCGACATCCGCCTCGAAGCCGCGATGTGCAAGCTCTGGGGCAGCGAGCGCGCGTGGGAAATCGTGGACGACACGATGCAAATCCGTGGTGGGCGCGGTTACGAGACCGCGCAGTCGCTCAAGGAACGCGGCGAGGAACCCATCGCCGTCGAGCGCTTCCTGCGCGACTGCCGCATCAACACCATCTTCGAGGGCAGCAGCGAAATCATGCGGCTCTTCATCGCGCGCGAGGCGCTGGACCCGCATTTGAAAGTGGCAGGCGCAGTGCTGAACTCGCAGTTGCCAATGGGCGTTCGCGCCACCGCCGCCATGAAAGCAGGACTCTTCTACGCAGGTTGGTATCCGCAGCAATGGCTGCCGTCCTTCGGCTCCGTAGCCGCTCGCGCACCGCTCGCGAAGCACCTGAAGTTCGCCCGCCGCACCGCGAAGCGGCTCGCCCGCTCGCTCTATCACGCGATGGTGCTCAACGGCCCGAAGCTGGAGAAGCAGCAGGTGCTGCTCGGCCGCTTCGTGGACATCGGCACAGAACTCTTCGCGCTCACCGCGACGTGCGCGCGAGCGGAGGCAAAGTTGAAAGCTGCGAAGAGCCTTGAGGAGAAAGAGTCGCTGCTCCAGCTCGTGGAATGCTTTTGCCAGCAATCGCGCCTGCGCATCGTGCGGCACTTTGCCGGCCTGCATCACAACGCCGACCGCGCGGGCTACAAGCTGGCGCAGGGCGTTCTTTCCGGCCGGCTCGGCTGGCTGGAGGACGGAATTGTCGCTCGCCATTGAGCGAGCGAGCCTTGCTGGGCGGCCAGCCCGGCACCCGGTCGCGCTTCTCTGTCCCCCGCGGCCGGGTTTCCCTTTCCCGTCCCGGCGACTTTCAGTCGCCGTCTGTGGCGGGCGACAATTCGAGGACGCCTCGTGCAGCCCACGCGTCGGGCGGCGACTGGAAGTCGCCGGCACGGGGCTACGGCGGCAGGTAGCCCTTGGCCAGCTCGCGGAAGACGGCGACTTGCTCCGCCTCCCAGACTGCGCCACGGCCGAACTCCCTCGTCAGCAGCGCGGCCACGGCGGGAGCGGCTTCCGCTGCTGCCCGCGCGTCCAGCAGCAGGCAACGGGAGCGGCGTGAGAGCACGTCCTCCACCGTGCGCGCCATCTCGTGCCGCGCGGCGTGGAGCACATCATCGGCGGTGAGCGGCAGGTCGGGATGCAAGCGGCGGGCAGGCGACGCCTGACCTCCAGGGACCATGACGGTTTCGGCTGCCGACAGGCCGCTGCGCGGGCGCGTGTCGGCGAGGGGCAGGTTTTCCGTGGCGCACGGTTTCCTCGGCAAGCTGGCGACTTCAAGTGCCTTGCCCACGGCGTTGGCGGCCATCTTGCGGTAAGTCGTCCACTTGCCGCCGGTGATGGAGACGAGGCCGGAGCCGGACACGAGCACGATGTGGTCGCGCGGCAACGCGGCGGTGGACTTCGCGCCGGGGAGCTTCACCAGCGGACGCAGCCCGGCGGTGACGCTGAGAATGTCGCTCGCAGTCGGGGCCTTCGCGAGATACTGCGCGGCGTGTTCGAGGAGAAACTGGATTTCCGACGTGAGCGGGCGCGGTTCCAACGGTGTCTCCACGACGGGTGTGTCCGTCGTGCCGACGAGCACGCGGTCTTGCCACGGGATGACGAACAGGACGCGCCCGTCGTCGGTGCGTGGGACCATGAGCGCGGTGTCGCCGCCGAGGAAGTGTCGCGGCAGCACGAGATGCGCGCCCTGGCTGGCGGCAATGACGGGCGGCGCGTCCGCCTCGTCCATGCGTCGGACCGCGTCGGTGAAGACGCCCGTGGCATTGATGACCGCGCGGGCGTGGAGGGGAAACTCCTTGCCGGATTCGGCATCGCAAACCCGCGCGCCGGCCACGCGACCATCCTTCTTCAGCAATGACACGACGCGCACGTAGTTTGCCACGCTCGCGCCGAGGTCGGTCGCCGTTTGAGCGAGCGAGATGGCGAGCCGCGAGTCATCGAACTGGCCGTCCTGATAGTGGATACCGCCGCGCAGACCGGCAGACCGGACATTCGGCACGGCCACACCGGCTTGCTCCACCGACAGGTGGCGCGACGGCTCCAGCCCGAGGTCGCCCGCGAACCAGTCGTAGAGCTTCAGCCCGACACCGTAGTAGGGCGCCTCCCACCAGTGGTAGCACGGCACGACGAAGTCCAGCGGGTGAACCAGATGCGGCGCGTTGCGCAGCAGGAGTCCCCGCTCATGCAGCGACTCGCGCACGAGCGCGATGTTCCCCTGCTTCAGGTAGCGGAAGCCGCCGTGGATGAGCTTGGTGCTCCGGCTGGAAGTCCCCTTCGCGAAGTCACTCCGGTCCACCAGCGCGGTCCTCAGCCCGCGCGCCGCCGCGTCCACGGCCACGCCCAGCCCCGTCGCGCCGCCGCCGATGACGAGCACGTCCCAGAGCGTGGGCTGCTCCAGCAGGGCGGCGAGGGCCGAGGCGCGGTTCACAGCCGGAGGCTAGCCAAGCCGGCGGGTGGGCGCGACTCTCCATCGTAACTTTTCATGTCAAAACTCTTTAGAAATGTCCCCTGTTTAACTCACGAGAGAATGTCCCCTGTGTTGTTGGTTGTCCGTTTCCCCGGCTGGGGGTGCGGGACGCA
>WRPG01000077.1:15436-39701 GCA_009773355.1 Limisphaerales bacterium | reverse complement strand
AACGGTTGCTCATGGTGGGTTAGTAAGACCTGCGGTGCAGGTAGATGTTTTGCAGGAGGCCCGCGGCGACCAGGGTGCAGATCACTGAAGTCCCCCCGTAGGATAACAGGGGCAGTGGCACGCCCGTCACGGGCATCAAACGGATGTTCATGCCGATATTGATGAACATGTGGCTGAACAGGAGCGCTACCACTCCCGCCGCCATCATCTTGCCCAGGCGGTCGCGCGCCTGGCCGGCGATCCTGATCCCGGCGAACAGAACCACCGCATAGAGCGAGAGCACAACCATGCTCCCGACGAATCCACTCTCCTCGGCAAGGACGGAGAAGATGAAGTCGTTGTGCGCCACGGCGCGCGGGAGGTAGCCCAAGACGTTCTGGGTGCCCTGCCGCCAGCCCTTCCCGGTCAGCCCGCCGGAGCCGACCGAGATGAGCGCCTGCTCGACGTTGTAAGAGTCGTTGCGCTCCTGGGTGCGGGCCTTCTGAAGCTCCGCCGCCGTGGCGTTGGGCGGAGCAAAATACTTGTAGTCCAGCCCGAAATAGACGAGCAGGCGGCGGCGCTGGTAGTCCTCCAGCTTGAACCGCCAGTTCGGGGGTGCGAAGAGCACGTCCACGAGGATAAGCACCACGATGAGCGCCGAGCCGCCGAGGAAGCGCCGCAGATACTTCGCCGGGATGCCGGCCACATACATCATCACGAAGCCGGTGGGGATGAGCACCAGCGCGGAACCGAGGTCCGGCTCGACGAAGATAAGCGCGAAGGGCAGGCCCAGCATGGCGAGGGACTTCCAGAAATTGCCGGTGAGCTTCAGCTCGTCCAGCGGGCGGGCGAGGAAATTGCCCAGCGCGAGGATGAAGGCGATCTTCGCGATCTCCGAGGGCTGGAGCTGGAAGACGCCGAGGTCAATCCACCGCCGCGCGCCGAAGCGCATCGCGCCAATGTGCGGGATGAGCACGAGGAGCAGCAGGAGGATGCTCGCCCAGTAAAAGACATAGGACCAGCGGGCGAGCGTCTGATAGGGGATGACGCACACCGCCGCCAGCGCGCCCAGCCCGAGCACGTAGAAGACAATCTGCCGGAAGTGGAGCTGCTTGAACCACGGCACGCCCGCGCCCGACTCGGTTGCGTAGCGCGCGCTGTGGATGAAGAGCGCTCCCAGCACCATCAACCCCAGCAGGGCGCAAAGCAGCACCCAGTCAATCCGGGCGGGCTTCTCGGCGATGTTGGGGCGGGCGAGCATGGTCAGTTCAGGGCGAGGGTGGCTGGTTTCTGCCCGCCGTCGCGCTCGCGATTCAGCAGCGCCTGGTAAATCAGCCTCGCGATGGGCGCGCAGGTCTTGCCGCCGCTGGCGCCGCTCTCGACCATCACCACGACCGCCCACTTGGGCCGGTCCACGGGGGCGAACGAGGCAAACCAGGTGGTCTTGTCCACCACCTTGCCGCCCTGCTCGATCTCTGCGGTGCCGGTCTTGCCGCCGATTTTCAGTCCTCTGATGATGGCCCCGGTGCCGGTGCCGCCCGCCTCCTCCACCTCGGCCAGCATGGCCTCGTGAATCAGCCGGAGGTTCTCCGGCTTCACGCCCAGCTCGTCGCGCACGCGGGGAGGGAACTCGGAGACCTTCTCACCGAACTGCGGGTCGCTCGGCTCCAGCCGCAGGACGAGGCGCGGCCAGAAGACCTTTCCGCCGTTCGCGATGGCGGAGGTCAGCAGGGCGATTTGCAGCGGGCTGACGGAAACCTTGCCCTGGCCGATGCAGAGGTTGGCGGTGTCGCCCGGCTGCCAGCGGCGCACGAGATCGGTCTGGTCGGGGAACTCGCCCGCCGTCTCCTGGCGCGGCAGGATGCCGGTGCGTTCGCCGAGGTGGAACTTCTCGCCGAGCATGATCATCTTCTGCAGCACGCCGGGCTTGAGGCCCTGGTGGATGAAATACGAGTTGGAGGAGTGCATCAGCGCCTTCTTGAAGTTGTAGGGACCGGCGGCCACGGTGTCCCTGACCTTGCGGTTGCCGACGTGAATGCAGCCCTTGCCCGGGCGCTCCGGGTCCGCCTCGACGTTGAAAACCTCCTTGGGGTCGAGCTTCTCCATCTCCAGCGCGGCCAGCGCGGTGAGCAGCTTGAGGATTGAGCCGGGATGGTAGTTCTCCTGCGTGGCGCGGTTGAGCATCGGCTTCTGGATGGGATGGTTCAGCACGTTGGTCCAGCGCTCGGTCGAGATGCGGCCCATGAACTCCGCCGGCTCGAAGCTCGGCGCGGACGCCATCGCCAGCACGTCGCCGGTCTGCACGTCCATGACCACCGCCGCGCCGCGCGTCTGCGCGCCGTAGGGACCGGCCAGCGCGGCCTCGACGGCGCGCTGGAGCTTGAAGTCGAGCGTGAGCACGAGGTTGTCGCCCGGCTCCGGCGCGCGCAGCACGGTCTCCTGCTGGCGGTAGCCGAGGCGGTTCACGGTCATGGATTTCGTGCCCGCCGTGCCACGCATCTGCCCGTCGAAGATGCCTTCCATGCCGGTGACGCCCTTCCAGTCCGGCAGCCGGTAGTGATAAAACGCGTCCTCCTCCTCCTGCGAGCTGTCGTCCCGCGTGAGCGAGCCGAGGACGTGCGCGGCCAGACCGCCATGCGGATAAACGCGCATGGGCTGGATCTCCAAGTCGAGTCCCGGGAACACGCCGGGCCGCTCGGCGAAGCGCGCGACCTGCACGGCGTTGAGGTTCTGCAAAATGGAGATCGGCAGCGCGCGGACCTCGTTGTAGTGGCGCTGGAATTTCCGCTGATCAATCACCTGCGGCTGCTGGAGCCAGTCGCCGACCTGCGCCGTGATGTTGCTTACCACATTGTAGCGCGCGGCCCATTCCAGCGACTCGCGGTCGCTGCGGGTCAGGCGCGCGCCGGCGGGCCGGATGCGCATGTATTCGGCGTGGAAGTGGCGGCCCAGCTCGGCGAGGTAAAGCTCGACGTTGTAGGATGGACGGTTCTCGGCGAAGGGCTGGCCGTTGCGGTCGAGAATCTTCCCGCGCACCGCCGGGATGCGCACGCTGCGCACCGCCTGGTCTTCGAGGCTCTCGGCGAACTTCTTCGAGGAGAACACCTGCACGAACCACAGCCCGGCCAGCAGCACGCAGAAGCCCACCCCAATGAGCAGGCCCAGCACGCGCAGTTGCGTGTCCGGCTGCTTGATGGGGTTGACGGGGAGCATGGGCTAGTATCGAGTGCGCTTGATTTGCCGCGTCTCGCGGTAGTGCGACTCCGGGAGCGCCTGGTAGGTGAACAGCCGGTTCACCAGCGCAAAGAGCCGGAAGACCAGCGGGGTCGCCACCGCCCCGCCCGCCGCCATCACCAGCCATTGCCCGAGCAGCCGCCACGTCAGCGGCACCGGGCTGCTCGTGTTCATCAATGCAAGGATGACGCACGCGGGCACCAGCGAGCTGGCGAGGAAGCCCGTCATCACCTGCGCGTAGAGCTGGTCGCGCAGGACGAGGTCGCGCTGGTGGTGCAGCAGAAAGCCGGTGAGGGTGAGCGCCAGCGTCGTCACGCCCAGCGGGTTGGCGGAGAAGGAGTCTTGGGCCATCCCCCCGACGATGGCGAGCAGCGCCACGCTCGGCAACGAGGAGGACAGCGCGACATAAACCATCAGCGCCGGCAAGAGGCTGATTTGCGCGCCGAGCGTGTTGCGGAAGCCGTTGAAGGAAACCTCGAAGGCGACCGCGAGCCACGCGGCGAGCAGGATGGCGATGGTTTCGAGGCGGTTCATTGCGCGACGACCCACACCTGGTCGAGGGAGTTGAGGTTGACCGCGAGTTTCACGCGCGCCTCCTGGTAGAGGCCGAAGCCGACGTTGCGCACGTCCACGATTTCGCCGATGGAGATGCCGCTGGGGAAAACGCCGCCGAGACCGCTGGTGAGCACCGCGTTGCCCGGCTTCAACTCCAGCCCGCTGGTCACGATGGATTGTCCCGTCTTCACGGGAGTTCCGCGCGAGAGATACGTGAGCGTGACGATGGCCGGGTCGGCGGCGTAGGGGATGACCACGCCGTTCTCTTTCGTCTCCTTGACCAAGGCGGCCACGCGGCAGTTCTGGTCGCCGAGCAGGACGACTTGTGAGCGCGTGGAGCCGACCGCCGCGACACGGCCCACGAGGCCGTCGGGCGTGATGACCGGCATGTCCACGCGGACGGCGTCCTTGCTGCCCACGTCAATGAACACGGTGCGCCACCAGTTCGCCGGGTCGCGGGCGATGACGCGCGCGGGCTTGAGCTTCCATTGCGCGCGGGCGGGGAAGCCGGCCTGCTTGCGGAGCTGCTCGTTCTCGCGCACGGCGCCCTGGGCCTGGGCGAGGTTGAACTCCAGCTTCTGCTTCTCGGCGCGGAGCTGCTCCAGTTCGCGCACGAGATCTTCGCGCGGGACGACCGCGTTGCCGGCCCGGCGCGCGGCGCTCTGCGTGGATTCCGTGAGGCCGAAGAGCGGGAGGAACAGGCCGGTGAGCGCCAGCTTGACGCGGCTGGTCGCGGACTCTGGCAGGCTGAGAAATATCAGCCCGACCAGCGCCACGATTCCGAGCGCGATATATTGCGGCTTGCGCAGCATGGCCCGCAGTCAAAGTGCGGGCGAACGGTCAGCCTTGGCTGGAGGTGGCGACGCGCTTGAGGAACGCGAGTTCTTGGAGGACGCGCCCGGTGCCTTCGGCCACGGCGGTCAGCGGGTCGTCGGCAATATGCACCGGCAAGCCGGTTTCCTGCGCGACGAGCCGGTCAATGTTCCGCAGCAACGCCCCGCCGCCGGCCATCACAATCCCGCGGTCAATCAAGTCCGCGGACAGTTCAGGGGGGCAGCGTTCCAGCGTGATGCGAACCGATTCCAAGATGCTCGACAACGGTTCCTTCAAGGCTTCGCGAATCTCTTCTGAGCGGATGGTGATGGTCTTGGGAAGTCCCGCGCTCAAGTCGCGGCCCTTGACCTCCATCGTGAGTTCCTGCTCCAGCGGAAAAGCTGAACCGACGCGGATTTTGATTTCCTCCGCCGTCCGTTCGCCAATCATCAAATTGTAGGTGCGCTTCATGTGCGCCACGATCGTCTCGTCAAACTCGTCCCCGCCCACGCGGAGACTCCGGCTGAACACGATGCCCGCGAGCGAAATAATCGCGATCTCGCAGGTGCCGCCGCCAATGTCCACGATCATGTTGCCCGCCGGCTCATGCACCGGCAGGCCGACGCCAATGGCCGAGGCCATGGGCTGCTCGATGAGATAGACTTCCCGCGCCCCGGCATGGGTGGCCGAGTCTTTGACCGCGCGCCGCTCGACCTCGGTGATTCCCGAGGGCACGGCGACGACCACGCGCGGCGCGATCAGCTTGCGATGGTGAACCTTCTGAATGAAGTGCCGCAGCATCGCCTCCGTGATCTCGAAGTCGGCGATGACGCCGTCCTTCATCGGACGAATGGCGAGGATGTTGCCGGGGGTGCGGCCGAGCATCCGCTTGGCCTCCTCTCCGACGGCGAGCACATTGGTCGTCCCCGCCTGGATGGCGACTACGGAAGGTTCCCGCAAGACAATGCCCTGATCGCGCACGTAAACCAGGGAGTTGGCCGTCCCGAGGTCTATCCCGATGTCGTTGGAAAACAGGCTTTTAAGTTGCGACAACATGAAGTGCGCCTAGCAATGCGGGAAGCGTATGGGGCCACCAACGAAGGGGCAAGATATTTCAAGGTGCAAATGGCTTCGGCGGGTTTCGGCATCGAATCGCCGGCTGAATGGCTTTTTTCCTGCCGTTTCAGAGGTGCCTCGCTATCCTGCCCGCATACCTTATGGCAACCATCGCAGTGCTCGGCACAATGGACACGAAGGGCGAGGAGCACGCCTTCGTCGCGAACCTCATCAAGCAGCGCGGGCATCAAGTGCTCGTGATTGACACCGGCACGCTCGACGTGCCGAAGCTCAAGCCCGACGTGACGCGGCTGGAGGTCGCGGCGGCGGCGGGCGTGGACCTCGCGGCGCTCATCGCGCGCAAGGATCGCGGGGAAGCGGTCGCCGCGATGTCGCAAGGCGCGCCGCTCGTGCTGGCGAAACTCGTGGCGGACAAACGCGTTGACGGAGTCATCTCGCTCGGCGGCGGCGGTGGCACGGCCATTGGCACCGCCGCGATGCGCGCGCTGCCGATTGGTTTCCCGAAGGTCATGGTGTCCACGCTTGCGAGCGGCAACACGGCCCAATACGTCGGTGTGAAGGACATCGTCATGTTCCCCGCCGTCGTGGACGTGGCCGGCATCAACCGCATCTCGCGCCAGATTCTCACGCGCGCCGCCGGTGCGATTTGCGGCATGGTCGAGAGCGTCCCGTCGCCCGGCGAGGACAAGCCGCTCATCGTCGCGAGCATGTTCGGCAACACGACCGATTGCGTGCAGGCCGCGAAGAAAATCCTCGAGGCCGCCGGCTACGAAGTCCTCGTCTTCCACGCCACCGGCACCGGCGGCCGCGCGATGGAATCGCTCATCGAGTCCGGCCTCGTCGCGGGCGTGCTCGACATCACGACGACCGAGTGGGCGGATGAACTGGTCGGAGGCGTGCTCGGGGCCGGCCCGACGCGGTGCGAGGCCGCCGCGCGGCACGGCGTGCCCGCCATCGTCACGCCCGGCTGTCTTGACATGGTGAACTTCGGCGTGCCCGACACCGTGCCGGCGAAGTTCGCGGGCCGCACCTTCTACCAGCACAACCCGCAGGTGACGCTCATGCGCACCACGCCGGAGGAATGCGCCGAGCTGGGCCGTATCCTCGCGGAGAAGGTCAACCTCTCCACCGCGCCCGTGACGGTGCTCCTGCCGCGCAAGGCCATCAGCGTCATCAGCGCGCCCGGCCAGAAGTTTCACGACCCGATCGCCGACCGCATCCTGTTCACCACGCTGCGCACGTTCCTCCGCAAGGACATAGAGCTGGTGGAAATGGACTGCGTCATCAACGCGCCGGAGTTCGCGAAGACTTGCGCGGAGAAGCTGCTTGCCAACATTGCAAAGGCGAGCCCCGCGAAACTGTGAGGTGGCCGGGGACTTCAGCTTGTCGCCGGACACTCGGGCCGCTACCGTTTGTCCATGTCTCCGGAACCGCGAGCGGATATGAAATCGTCCGCGCTCTGGCGTCCTCCCTTCACGCTTCGCCGGTTGTTCGTCATTTCCCTGACTGCGTGGGCCGCCTATTGGCTGGTGCTCTCTCCGCCTTGGGAGGGAGTTTCCTACATGCAGAATTACACGGGGGACGGTCTTCACCGGAGTGGCACGTTCAGCCTGGCCTCGGACCAGGGCGGATTCCATCCGCTCTGGCAGCCTCCCACCAGTGGTGGCGGATTGGGAGCCGTGGTGCGCTGGCCACTACAGCCGCTTCCGTCCGTCGGGGAGAATCAGCAGCTCTACGTGGTCAAAGTCAGTGAGATGTCGCTCGTGACCAGGTGGTGCGCTGGACTGCTGGGGCTGGGCCTGCTCTTTGGAGCGATTCAGAAAACGCTGGCCCCCGCCGCCACCCCGGACTGGGTGATTCTCGCTGGCTGGAATTGTGCCCTCGCCTTGTCAGTCGCGTTCCTCGCGTTGCTGGTGCTTGGCGCGGTTTCGATGGGCTATGCGTGGACACCTCCCATCGTGCTGGGCACGCTGCTCTCCGCCGTGGCCATCGGTCTGGGAATGGGCTGGTTCGGACGCGCCAAGTCGGTTTCAAGTGCCGCCAGCAATGATTCACCGACCGTCGGCAGCATGGCGTCGGACCGGCCTCCAATGGCGGCTCCGGACGGCTTCTCAGCCGCCCCGCAAACAATGTCTCAAACTCACACGGATGCGCCCCTCGAAAGCGCGACCGAGGCGAGCCAAGCCCAGCCACCGAATGCTGATGCACAGCTCAACGGTCCGGCGGTGCGCAACCTGTCCGACTCCGGGACGAATTCCGACCATCCAGCGACCACGGACTTGCCGGCTCCGGCAGCGAAAGCGAACCGGGTCTTTTCGCTGGGTGCGTTCGTCCTCGCCTGCTTTGTGATGGTGCCAGTGGCTTGGATTGCGGTGGACCTTGCCGCACCGCACCGAGGCCCGCAGTCGCCGCACGTCACCCCCTTGGGCACGCATGAATACCTGCAAGACCAGGGCCCGGTGAATCGCACTTTGGCGCTGGGCATCGCCTTGACCGCGTTGGTCATTGCCAAGGTCGCCTGGCGGCCGGGATGGCGGAGTTTCGCCACCGGCATTCTCGTGAGCGGCCTGTTGCTGGCCCTGCTGGCGTTGGGCCTTCACCGGTGATGTCCCCGCCGTTCGGCTATCGCAGCCGGATGTCCGGCGGCTGCGCCACGTAATCCGCCACCGTCAGCACCGCGTCGGAGTGCAATCGCAGCAGTGACGCCGGGCACGCCGGCGCGATCGGCCCGTGCAAGACGCGCCGCACCACCGCGCTCTGCCACGGGCGGTTGCAGTAAAACCGCAGCTTCCGCGACGCGAGGATTTCCTTCATCCCCACCGTCACGCAGCGCGTCGGCACCACTTCGATACCGCCACCGACAGTGACGGAATTAATGGTCCGCGTCTCCCTCGACAGCGACAGCACGCGCGTGGGCAGAGCGGCGAACTCCTCCACCGTAGGAGACGACGTGAGGAGTCTCTGACTCGATTCCGCGTTTCCTTCAGGCGGCTCGTTGAACGCAAGGTGCCCGTTGATGCCGATGCCACCGAAAGTGACATCCACGCCGCCGCGCGCGTCAATCAGCCGTTGCACCGCGCCGCAGTCGCGCGGGTCGGGGAAGACGCGATGCTCCGGCGGCGGCCTGAGCTTTGGGTCCAGCAGCCCGTAGAACGCCCGCTCCATGTAGCCCCGGAAGCTCAACGGATGCGACTCCGGCACCCACGCGTCATCGTCCGTGAGATACTCGTCCATATTGATGAACACCACGTCGCGCAGGGACAACCGCGCCTCGTTCACCATCCGCGCGAAAATCGGAAACTGGTCCACAGGCCCCACCGGCACGATGAACGTCCCGCCGCGTCCCGCCGCCTGGGCCGCGCGAATCTCCGCCAGCAGCGTCCGCGCGAAATCCTCCGCGAGGCTTGCCATGTCGCCGAGAATGCGGACTTGGACGGGTGTGCCTTTACCCAACTCAGCAGCGGGGATGTTGAGATAATTGGGAAACACTCTGAGGGACGAGTTGTGCGGCGGCTATGGGCCAACCTTCAGGCCGATGCCGGCAGCGAGCGTTCGTTGCCGCGTGTCGAACGTGACAAATTCCCCGACCCTCAGCGATCTCGCCACGGCGACGTGCAAAATGTCCAGGCTCCGTGTCCCGATGGTCGCCGAGTGGCGCTCGCTCAACAGCGCGGCCAGTCGGAGCGCCACCGGCCATTTCACCTTGGTTCTGACCAGCCGCCCGCTGCGTAAGTCGCTTTCCAGGTTAGCTCGTGCGGCTGCCGCGTCGGCCTCTGCAAACAGGCCTCGAAATACACCGAGCCGGAGCGCGTTGCGCACTTCCAATGCGTGCAGCGCGGTGAACCTGAGTGGAACACTGAGCCGGCCAAGGTAGGCTTTGGCCCGAGCCGTGTTCGCATCCGAGACGTAACAGGAAACCAGAAAGCTGCTGTCAGCGTAGTGGTTCATCGCCTCAGAACGCCGCCTCTTCCCGCTCCAAGAGCACGAGGTTCGGGAGCTTTCGGGCACCGAAGATGCGTCGGGCGCGGGCTTCGACATCCGGCCACTTCACGCGCCTGCGCGACGGCTTGGGCGCGGCGGACGGCTCGTCCAACGAGAGAATCGCGAGTGCGAACTGCTCGCGCTCGGAGGCGGGCAGGGTCTTGACCTGCCGCAGAAGTTCAGTCGCGCTCATGGAGGGAAGGTAGTCGGTGGTCCGTCGGCGAACAAGCTTCGTCCCTTCAAGCAAGCAGACTGCCCAAGGCCGCTTCGGAGCAAGGCACCACCCTCATGTCATGCGCCCCATCCTTCCGCGCGAACTCGTAGAACAGGTGCCACTGGCCGTTTGCAAACTTCGCGTCGAAGTAGCGCGCCGAGCCGGAGGCGAACGGGCTGGTGACGAATGGCCCGTTCGGCGAGACGGAGCGCCAGTCGCGCAGGTTGGTGGACACCGCCAGCGCGCACCGCTCTTCATAGTTCTCCGCTTCGCTCGCGCTGCCGTCGTAGAAGGCGAGCCAGCGGTCGCCCACACGCGCCACGCTGTTGATCCGCCGGCAATACTTGTCCCAGCCGGTCGCCTCCGGCTTCAGCACCACGCCCTGCCATTCCCAGTTGTCAAGGTCGCGCGAAGTCGCGAGACCGGTGGCGGAGACGCACTCGCCGGTGTTGAAGATGTCGAGCGTGCCGTGCGAGGCGGCGCTCGTGCGCACCGTCGGCAGCGCGATGCTGAGGAACAGGTGGTAGACGCCATCCACTTCGAGCAGCCACGGGTCTTTCACGCCTTCGAGGCCCAACGGAGCGGCGGTGAAGATTACCTGGCGCTGCGACGGATCGAGCTGCTCCACCTTCGCCGCCTTCATCAGCGCGGTGCACCAGCGGCCATCCGCCGGGTCCACGTAGCTGGTGAAGTAGCGCCAGACGCCGTCACGCCCGCGATGCAGCGCGCTGCGCTCGATGGAGGCGGAGTTGTATTGGTCCTTCGTGATGCGCAGCACGTCGTCCCACTGCTTGAGGTCGGCACTGCGCGCGATGCGCACCTCGCCGCCCCGGTCCGGCGCGACGCCGCGCGGACGACGGATGCGGTAAGTGAGATACCACGCGCGTTCCGTCTCGTCGTAGAACGCGCCGGGGCAGCCGACCCAATAGCCTTTGTCGTTGCCGACGGGTTCGCGGATGATGGTGCCTTGAGCCAGCAGTTCGTTCGTGAGCATGGCCAAGTGTTAGCCACAGGCGAGGCGCGGAGCAAACCCGGAAGCAACACGCCGCCTCACAGCGCCACGGTGCGACCGGGCATCGCGACCGGGTAAAAGCCGCTCGCATCCGGCAGCACCGGCGGCGGCGCGTCCCAGGCGAACACCTTGGGCAGCAGGTCGAGCTTCGAGTTGAACGCCTCGTCCCACTCGACCAGCTTGCCGGAGTAAGTCGCCATGCGGCCCATGATCGCGGTCATCGTGCTTTTCGAGCCTTGTTCCGCCTCGTTGTAAGGCTTGTTGTTCAAGATGGCGTCCACGAGCGGGAAGTGTTCGAGCTGGTGGCCGTCTTCGCGTTCCTTGAGGCGGAGGCTCCACTCGTTCGGCCCGGTGATCGAGAAGCGCTTCTGCGGGTCGTTAAGGTCCGCGCTGCCCTTGGTGCCGGTGACGTGCTCGCTGATGCTGGTGTGCGTGCCCCGGTTCTGCCGGCACTGGCTGAAGAGCCGCGAGCCGTCCGCATATTCGAACTCGACGAAGTGGTGGTCGAAAATCTGGCCGTGGATTTTCAGGTTGCGCACCTGCCGCCCGCCCATGCCCTGCGCGCGCACGGGATAGCCGCCCTTGATCCAGTTGATCACGTCAATGTTGTGGATGTGCTGCTCGACGATGTGGTCGCCGGACAGCCAGGTGAAGTAATACCAGTTCCGAATCTGGTAGCGCATCTCGCTCTCGCCGGGCAGCCGCTCCAGGCCCTCGCGCGCGTTGCCCAGCCAGTAGCAGCGCATCGAGGTGATCTGGCCGACCGCGCCATCCTGCAACCGCTTCACCGTCTCGATGTAGCCGGGCTGGTGCCGGCGCTGGAGACCGACGCCGACCTTGAGATTCTTCCGCTTCGCCTCTTCCGCCGCGGCCAGCACGCGCCGCACGCCCGGCGCGTCCACGGCCACGGGCTTCTCCAGGAAGGCGTGCTTGCCCTGCCGCACCGCCTCCTCGAAGTGGATCGGCCGAAAGCCCGGTGGCGTGGCGCAGATTGCGATATCCGCCTCGCGCAGCGCCTGCTTGTAGGCGTCGAAACCGACGAACTGCCGCTCCTTCGGAACGCTGACCTGATGCGCGTGCTGGGCTTCAAGGTTCTTGAGGCTCGTGCCCAGCCGCGCCTCGTCCACGTCGGCCATCGCGACGAGCCGCACGTCGCTGGAGACGTTGAGCATCTGGTTCGCCGCGCCGGAGCCGCGCCCGCCGCAGCCGATGAGCGCGACGCGCAACTGCCCCTTGCCGGCGGCGTGCGCGGCGCGCTCGATGGGCAAGGCGAGGGCACCGCCAGCCACGGCGCTGGTCTTGAGAAAGTCGCGGCGGGAAACGGGAAGTTCAGGGTGTGAGTTCATGCAATGAGTCAGTGGACGCTCGGGTAAGGAAAAAGGTTCGTGGCGGCTCGTCGGCGGGATGGCGGCAACCGCTGGTCAAACCACCAGGCTCACATGCTTCGTTTCGAGGAAAGCGTCGAGGCCCTCGGTGCCCAGCTCACGGCCCCAGCCGCTCTGCTTCACGCCGCCGAAGGGCGCGTTGCTCGTCGTCGGCACGCCGTCGTTGATGCCGATCATGCCCGCCTCCAGCGACTCCATCAGGCGGAAGGCGCGGCTCAGGTCGCGCGTGAAGACGTAGGCGGCGAGGCCGTAGCTCGTGTCGTTCGCGCGCGTGATGGCCTCGGCCTCGGTGTCGAAGACATTCACGTAGGCGACGGGCGCAAACGTCTCGTCGCACATGCCGAGCGACGCGCCGGGAACACCGGTGAGCACGGTCGGTTCGAGGAAGGCGCTGCCCGAGTCGCCGTGTCGTTTGCCGCCGCAGAGCAGTTGCGCGCCTTTGGCCTGCGCGTCGGCAATGTGGTTGAGCGCAAGGTCCACGGCGGCAGAATTGATGAGCGGGCCTATGTCCACGCCTGCTTCAAGACCGTTGCCGACCTTGAGCGCCTTCACGCGCTCGACGAACGCCGGGATGAACTGCTCCGCAATGCCGCGCTGGATGTAGATGCGGTTTGCCGCGATGCACGACTGCCCGGTGTTGCGATACTTGGCAATCATCGTCCCCTCGACGGCCTTCGCGAGGTCCGCGTCGTCGAAGACGAGCACGGGCGAATGGCCGCCGAGTTCGAGCGAGAGCGGCTTCACCTGCGCGGCGGCCCCGGCGATGAGCTTCTTTCCCACCTCGGTCGAGCCGGTGAAGGTGATCTTGCGACAGAGCGGATTCTCCAAAAACTCCGCCGCAATCTCCGCCGCCGAACCGGCGACCAACTGAAACACGCCCTTCGGCAAACCGGGCGCGTGGACGCATTCGGCGAACAGCACGGCACAGAGCGGCGTGGCGCTGGCGGGCTTGAGCACGACCGTGCAGCCGGCGGCGAGCGCGGCGGCGACCTTCCGCACCGCGAGCACGAGCGGGAAGTTCCACGGGCTGATGGCGGCGACCACGCCGATGGGCGTCTTGATGACGAGGTGCCGTTTGCCCTCGGCCTGCGGCGGGATGACGCGTCCATAACCGCGCCGCGCCTCCTCGGCGAACCAGCGCAGATGGTCAATAGTCATCGCCACCTCGCCCGCGCTCTGCGGAAGCGGCTTGCCGTTTTCGAGCGTGATGGTCTTGGCAAACTCATCCTTCCGCCGCTCGACCTCGGCGGCAATCTTCAGCAAGAAATCCCCGCGCGTCCGCCCCACGACATTGCGCCACGACTGAAACGCCGCGTGCGCATCCGCCAACGCCTGCGCCACGCGGTCGCGTCCGCAAGCGGACATCTGCGCGATGGTTTCGCCGGTGGCGGGATTGCGGACCGAAAGGGTTTTGTCCGTGGTGACGAACTGGCCGTTGAGGTAAAGGGGGGATGAGTTCATTTGTTACGGTGATGCACGGTTCGTAGGTTGCGTTCCGAACGAAGCTAGCGCCTCTGCCGCGCTCTTTTGCACGCTCGCGCTCTTGTCGTCGAGCAGTCGGGTGGGCGCGGGCACAGCCTGCTCAGGAAACTCCCCAATCCGCCCCAATGCACGCGCCGAGGCGCTGCGGACAATATCGTCCCTTGCTTCCAATCCCCGCAAAAGTCCGGCAACACCTCGCTTGCCACGCTTCTCGACGATGCCGAGCAGTTGAGCGGCACCACATTGAACGCTCGGGTTCCTGCTGTTCATGCAGCGACCCAACAGAAGCACATCCTCGTCGGTGACAGCTTCGCGCACCCGCTCCTCGAAATTGGCAATCGGACTGTCGGCGCGCATGAGCAACTGGATTTCACCACGCAAAAGCATTTCCGGCCGGTAGTTCTTCGGACTCGAATATCTGAACACCGCTGGCAGCAGGAAAAGCGCGGCTGCGCCAAGCAGTGCAATCGAGATGGTAGCGAGCTTGGCCCGGCGGCTCATGTCTTTCGCAGGCGAGTTGTTAGGTCCATCTCACCACAGCGGATTCGGCCGGTAGAGCGGCTGTGCCCAAGGCGTCTGCTTGCCGACTTCAAGGCCGGGGTCGGACGGGGGCTGGGTGGCGGCGAGGTAGTCGAGGAGCTGCGCGCGGATGCTCGGCACCAACGGCCAGAGGCCGTGCCGCTGCTGCATCGTGGTGATGAGTTCGTCCCAGCGCTCGCGTGTGGCGTGCGTGGCGGTGATGATGGCGGTCGAGTGGCAGGGGATGCAGTTGATTTGAACCTGCTCGCGGCCCTTGCCGGGTTTGAGGGATTGGATGGCACTGGTGTTCTGCGGCTCGGCGGCGGGGAGGGGGAGGAGGAGCAGCCCCAAAAGAAGAACCCAAAGAATTGGGAAAGACAAAGATGGGGTGCCGCAGAGGCGGGACGCGGGAGACTTTGTCAAACGAATGGGGACAAACGAATGATGAAGGGAGATTTTATTCGCTTGTCCCCATTCGTTTGACACCCGTTGTGCAGCTTGGACGCCTGCGCTCCGTTGGATTGATTGGTGGTTCATACGGCTTTGAGTGCGATGCGGTGCATGGCGTTGTTCGCGTAGCCCTCGGGGTTCCAGCCGGGGACGAGCATGGGCTGTTGAAAACCCTTCTCGTCGGTCGCTCTGGCCCAGACTTCGTAATAGCCCTTGGTCGGCAGCTTCACGGCGAGTTCCCAGCGTTGCCAGGCGAAGCGGTTGCGCGGCGGGCTGAGCTTCGCGGCCACCCACGTCGCGCCGAAGTCGTAGCTCAGGTGCATCGCCTTCACGTCGCCCCAGCCGCTCCACGCGTGACCGCGCAGGAGGGCGGGCTGGGCCGCGGGGACTTCCGCGCCGCTGGCGGGCAGGGTGATGATGGATTTGACCGGCAGCTCGTGGATGATGGCCATGTCCTCGGGCGGAACCTTCGTGCCGGGAGCGACGGGAAATTTCGGCAGGCGGTAGGAATGGCCCTTCATCTTCTCGCCGTCGTGCTCGCGGTCGCGGACCCAGATGCGTTTGAGCCACTTGCCGGAAGTCGAGGCGGGCCAGCCGGGGCAGACGAGGCGCAACGGCCAGCCGTGGACCGCCGGCAGGGGCTGGCCGTTCATCTCCCACGCGAGCAGCGTGTGCTCGTCGAGCGCCTTGGCGATGGGCACGCCGCGCGAGATGGCGTGCTTGCCGGGCGCGCGGCTCAGGTGCGCGTCCTCGCTCTCGTAGCCGATGTAAATCGCCGACTGCTTCACGCCCGCCCGGCGCAGCACGTCGCCGAGGCGGACGCCGGTGTAGGTCGCGCAGCCGACGCCGCCGAGCGTCCACTGGTTCCCGGAGGCGGGCGGGTTGAAGGCGGCGCGGCCGTTGCCGGCGCATTCGATGACGAGCGCGCGGGTGATTTTGGGAAACTGGCTTTGCAGCTCGGCCAGCGTGAGCTTGAGCGGCTTCTCCACTTCGCCGTCAATCGTCAGCGACCAGCCGGTCAGATCGCGTTTCGCGGCGCGCTCGGGCGGGTGGCCGTTGTTGCGGACGAAGTGGCGTTCCGTCGGTGTGATGTCGTCGTCGAGCAGCGTGACGGGTGTCTCGGCGACGATGGGCCGGTCGCCGAGGATGCGCAGGCCGCGCTTGTCCGGCAGGAGGTCGGCGACGGACTGCGCGAGCACGTCAGGAAACAGTCCGGGCGCGAGGTTGCGCGCGAAGGGGATCGGCCCGCCCAGCGCGGCGGCGAGGGTGGCGAGGGTGGAGTTGCGGAGAAAGCGGCGGCGGGAGGCGGCGTGCCGGAGGGCGGAAGAAGTTCTGTGTGACATGAGCGATTGCGGCGTTGGACGTTGTTGGCGGCAACTGTGTTGGGGAAAATCTTTTGCTGGCAAGCCGCAACGTGCTTTCATCGCGCAGAATCCTTTCGCAATGAAACCGTTTGCCTCACTCTCCCGTGCGCTGGCCGCCGGGATCGCGCTCTTCCTCGCCGCCAGTCCGCTCATGGCCCAGACCAACGTGTCCAACGCCGAGGCGTGGCTCGCCGCCGCGCCAGTAGCACCGGAGTTCGTCGTGCCGAAGACCAAGGCCGCGTGGGAGAAGCGCCGCGCCGAGGTCCGCGCGACGTTGTGGCAGTTGCTCGGCAAGCTGCCGCCCCGCCCCAAGGTGCCCAAGGTCACAATGCTCGTGCGCGAGGACCGTGGTGACTACGTCTTCGAGAAGTTCACGTTCGACAACGGCGCGGGCGCGACCGTGCCGGGCTATGTGTTCCTGCCCAAGGGAGTTTCCGGCAAGTCGCCCGCCATCCTCTACTGCCACTGGCACGGCGGCCAATACGACATCGGCAAGGACGAGTTGCTCCGCACCAACGCCGTGCCCGTGCCGCCCGGACCCGCGCTCGCCAAGCGCGGCTACGTGGTGCTGGGCGTGGATGCGTATTGCTTCGGCGAGCGCAACGGCCAGGGGCCGGGCGGGCTGGCGGAGAAGGGTGGCGCGGGCGAGATGACGGCGTCGAAGTTCAACCTCTGGGCCGGGCGCTCGCTGTGGGGGATGATCCTGCGCGACGACTTGATGGCGCTGGACTACCTCGCGTCGCGCAAGGAAGTGGACGCCTCGCGCATCGGCGTCACCGGCATCAGCATGGGCGCGACGCGGACATGGTGGCTCGCGGCGCTCGACGAGCGGCTCCGCGCGGGCGTGGCCGTCGCGTGCATGACTCGTTACACGGACCTCATCCGCATCGAGGGCCTGAAATACCACGGCATCTACTACTTCGTGCCGGGGATGCTGAACCACTTTGACAGCGAAGCCGTCATGGCGCTCGCCGCGCCGCGCCCGATGCTCTTCATGACCGGCGACAAAGACTACGGCTCGCCCATCGAAGGCATTCGCAAACTGGAAGCGAAGCTGCGGCCCGCCTACGGCCTGTATCGCGCGGAGGCGAACTTCGAGAACATCGTCTATCCCGGCCTCGGCCACGTTTACCTGCCCGAGATGTGGGACAAGATGGTGGGCTGGATGGATCGGCATGTGCGGGATGGGAAGTGAAAAGGCATAATGCGTAATGCGTAAAACGTAAGGGGCGGCGAGTGCATGTCGCACTTACGTTTTACGCATCACGCGTTACGCGCTGCGTCCGCTCAGTTGCATTCCGTCGCGCCTCCGCCCAAGCTGCCCGCCCGATGAAGCGACTGTCCGTCCTGCTCCTCGCCTGTGTTTGCACGCTGCTGACCGCGTGCCCGAAGCCGCCTGCATCGCCTGGAGCCAGCGCTTCCGCCGACCCGACGGAGTCCGGCCAGCCGCAGCCGAAGCTGCCCACCATCAAGCTCTGGCTCGGCGCGCACGAGATGGTCACGGAGATTGCGCGCACGCCCATCGAGCATCAGGTCGGGATGATGTGGCGCACGAACATGGCGGAGATGGAGGGGATGATTTTCATCTTCGACGAGCCGGGCCGCCGCTCGTTCTGGATGCGGAACACGCTCGTGCCTTTGGACATCGCCTACATCGGGCCGGACGGCACGCTGCTGGAAGTGCATGCCGCGCAGCCGCGCAACGAGACGCCGTTGCCGTCCGAGAGCGACCGCGTGCAGTTCGTGCTGGAGACGCGGCAGGGCTGGTTCCAGCGGAACAACGTGAAGCCGGGAATGCTCATCCGCACGGAGAAGGGTTCGTTGCCGGAGACGTTCTTTCGGCGGCGATGAGGTCGGCCCATGAGGTGTCCTCCGCATCACCTGGAAACCTGCCTGCGCTGGCGACCGTCCAACCCGCCAGTTCCATGAAACCAACTCGCTTCATCCCCGTTGTGTTGCTCGCCGCGTTCGTCGCTTCCGCGCAGGACGCGAAGCCCAAGGCCGACGCGAAGAAGACCAAGCCCGCGCCCAGCCCCGTCCTCGCGCCCATCACCGACGATCCGGCGCTGCCCCGCGTTCTCCTCATCGGCGATTCCATCTCGATGGGCTACACCCTCCCCGTGCGCGAGTTGCTGAAGGGCCGGGCCAACGTCCACCGCATCCCGGCCAACGGCGGCCCGACCGTCAACGGCCTGAAGAACCTCAAGGCGTGGCTCGGCTCCGGCAAGTGGGACGTGATCCATTTCAACTTCGGCATCCACGACGCAAAGTTCATGGCGCCGGGGAAACAGCAGGTGCCGCCCGCCGACTACGAGCGGAACCTCCGCGAGCTTGTGAAGCAGTTGCAGGCCACGGGCGCGCGGCTGATCTGGGCCACCACCACCCCCATCCCCGACGGCGAGCTGAACCCGCCGCGCACCTTCGACCAGGTGCCGACCTACAACGCCGCCGCGCTGAAGGTCATGACCGAGGCCGGCGTGACCCTCAACGACCTCAACGCCCACATCACGCCGCATCTGGCGAAGCTGCAAAACCCGAAGGACGTTCACTTCAACCAGGAAGGCTCCGCATTCCTGGCGCAAGCCGTCGCGGCCAAGATCGGGGCGCAGTTGCCGAAGCGGTGAAGGGGGCGAGGCGGGACCGCGTTGCAGCACCGCCGGCGGCTCGACAAGGCGACGGGAATTCCGTGTCCCTGAAATCGGGAGCGCGAGGCTGACCGTCCCGCCACAGGTTGAACGCTGCCGGGTCCGCGTGCCCCGAGGGGTTACGGGATGACCATGTCCGCCACCGTGCGGCCCGCCGGGATGAAGGGCAGCACGTGCTCGGTGTAGGGCGTGATGACGTCGAGGACGTAGGGTTCCTTGGAGTCGAGCATCCGCTGCATGGCCGCGCGGAGGTCCTTCTTGAACATCACACGCTCGCACGGGACGCTGAAGCCCTTCGCCATCGCCACGTAGTCGGGGTAGATGGCCTTCACGTTGTCGGGGTCGCCGAGATAGGTGTGGCCGCGGTTGCCGGCGTAGAAGCGGTCTTCCCATTGCACGACCATGCCGAGGTGCTGGTTGTTCAGGATGATGGCCTTGGCGGCGATCTTCTCGATGTGCGCGGTGGCGAGTTCCTGCACGTTCATCAGGAAGGAGCCGTCGCCGTCAATGTCCACGACCTGCTTGTCCGGGCAGGCGACCTTCGCGCCCATCGCGGCGGGGTAGCCGTAGCCCATCGCGCCGAGGCCGGCGCTGGTGAGGAACTGGCGGGGGAAGGTGTATTTGAACCACTGGCCGGCCCACATCTGGTGCTGGCCCACGCCGGTGGTGATGATGGCGTCGCCGCCGGTCAGCTCGTAGAGCAGCTCGATGGCGTATTGCGGGAGGATGACTTCCTTCTCGTGGCCGGTGAGGTGGTCCTTCATGTGCTGGGACTTCACCACTTCCTCGGTGACGGCGTAGCGGAACGGCGCGCGGGCCTTCCACTCGGCGCATTGCGCGACCCAGGCGGAATACTTCCTCGTCAGCGCGCGCTGGCGGAGCATGGCGTTGAGCTTGCCGAGGGCAAACTTCACGTCGCTGACGATGGGCAGGTTCGCCGGCTTGTTCTTGTTGATCTCGGACGGGTCAATATCAATGTGAACAATCGTCCCGCGCTCGCAGAACTTGTCCACCTTGCCGGTCACGCGGTCGTCGAAGCGCACGCCGAGGGCGAGCAGCAGGTCCGCGCCGGGCTTCAGGGGGACCATGGGGTCGCTGGGCGAGTTGCGGTGCTTGAACTCGCCGCTGACGGCCCAGTTCGCGGCGGCGGAGCCGTGCATGCCCAGCCAGCGGAGGGAGAGCGGGTGCGTCTCGGGGAACGCGCCGCAGCCCATGATGGTGGTGGTGACGGGAATCTGCGTCAGCTCGGCGAACTCGCGGAGCTCGGCGGCGGCGTTGCCGCTGATGATGCCGCCGCCGGCGTAGATGACGGGGCGCTCGGACTTCTCAAGCAGGCCGATGATCTCGTTGAGCGCGATGTCGCTGGCGCGCTTGTCGGGGTTGTAGCCGCGCAGGTTGATCTCCTTGGGGAACACCGGCTGGGTTTTGGCCTGCTGGATGTTCTTGGGCACGTCCACCACCACGGGGCCGGGCCGGCCGGACTGCGCGATGTAAAACGCCTCCTTGATGATGCGCGGGATGTCGGCGATGTCGGTGACGAGATAGGAGTGCTTCACAATCGGCAGCGTCATGCCGAAGAAGTCGGTCTCCTGGAACGCGCCCTTGCCGATCATCGCCTGCGGCACCTGGCCGGTGATGGCGACGACCGGGATGGAATCCATGTAGGCGTCCGCGATGCCGGAGATGAGGTTGGTGGCGCCGGGGCCGGAGGTGGCCATGCAGACGCCGGCCCGGCCGGTGGCGCGGGCATAACCTCCCGCCATGAAGACGCCGCCCTGCTCGTGGCGCGGGAGGATGGTGCGGATCTTCGAGCGGGTGAGCGCCTGGTGGAACTCCATGCTCGCGCCGCCGGGGTAGGCGAAGATGGTGTCCACGCCCTCGCGTTCGAGGCACTTGATGAGGATTTCGCTGCCCAGCATCGGCGGGCCGATCTCGGCCTTTTCGGCGGCGTGCTTCGCTTCGGCGTGTTCTGCGGTTGCGGCTTTGCTCATGACTTGCGTTTTGGTTTGGCGGGCGGCGCGTGGCGAACAAAAAACCCACGACTGCTGCCAGCCGTGGGTTCTTGTCGAAAACTTGCCTATGCCCGACAAGGCCCGCCGGCGTCGCCGATTACGACGACCACCTCAAGCAGGACTTGTCCGACAGTGCCAAACATTGCCGGGACGCTAGCCAGCGCGAAAAAGCCGGTCAAGCGTGGATTCCTTCCAAGGCATCCCCGAAGCAGACTCAGGCCGCCGGCGGCCTAGCCATCGGCGCGGCACCTGGCTTCACGGTCGAGAAGTTGCCTTCCTCGCAGCCATGCACAAAGCCCTCGGTCACGCGCTTCAAGTCCTCCCAGCGGCGGCGGATGTCCTTGGCCTCGGTCTTGGAAATGTGGTTGTCCCCGGAAGCCGTGGCGATGACGCCAAGCATGTCGGCGAACTCCTGCACGATCTGGTTGGTTGCCGGGATGACCTGGTAGGGATGCGGCCAGTGGGCCTTGGGGTTGTGGATGAAGAAGCCACCCGCGCGCTCGCAAATCCACTGCGGCAGGCGCGCGTCGTCCGTGCTCTTGATGAGCTGCTCCATGCGGTCGAGCGGGTTGGTGAGGCCGCTGCCCGCGACCTTTTCCGGCGGCTCGGCCCACTTGTAGATCATGGACAGCGAGAGATTGAGGTCGGCGGCGATTTGCTTGGCGCTGGTGTCCTTGAAGACCTCGCGGAGCAGCTCATGGGATTGCATGGCGGCGGTTGTAGCACGGGGCGCGGCGTGGGTGAAGGGAAGAAGGAAGGCGCAGGAGCAGCCACGAAGTCAGCCCCGGCGAATGGCGGAGTTGGGCGCATGACATTGGTTTCGCGCTTGCCTGGTCGGTCGCCGCAGACTTAACTCAGCCCGCATCCACCAAAGACGAAAGGTCGCATGACACTGGACTCCACCCAAATCCCGGCCCCGCTCCCGCCCGTGCTGGAAAGCCTCACCGGCATCAAGTTTGAGAAGCTGCTGGAACAGGTGCCCGCGCTGAAGAAGGCGATGGAGAAGGATGTGTTGACGGCGTGACCCAAGAGCAGGCAACCAAGGTCTGTCCGACCTGCGCGCAAGTCATCAATGCGCCAGCCAGGCTCTGTCCCTACTGTCGTAGTCCCCAAGGCTCCTGGGCGTTTCTCAGTTGGCATAACCCGCTCATCTCGGTGCTTTTTGTTCTGCTGGTCGTCGCCGTCCCTTTGTATTTGCTGTTGACCATGCGGTCAGGCCTTCTGGGCACGGATGTGGATTTCGCGATCCACCAAGGCGAGCTCAAGGTCGTGGAGTCTTCTTTTCACCTTCAGGATGGGAAGCTCGGACCCGAACTATCCGTGGTCGGAGTCCTCACCAACGCAAGTCCGCTCGCTTGGAAGAATATCCAAGTCGAGGCCCAACTCTTCAACGCGAGCGGCAAGCTGATTGACTCGATCACCGAGCGCAAGTTCGACCAAGCGGTTCTTCCACACGATGCGGTCAGCTTCCGGCTGTTGGAAAAAGCCGCCCGAGAGAAACCTGAGTATGCGAGCCACAAGGTCACGGTTCGCTTTGCCAGAGATGGACGCAACCCTTGGTAATATGCTCTGCCCTCGCGACCAAACCCCGTTGATCGCCCACAAACGCGAAGGCGTGGAGGCGGATGTTTGCCTGCAGTGCCACGGCGTCTGGTTCTCGCGTCCGGCGCTGGAGGCGTGTGTGCGCCAGACCAGCACGACTCCTTCCCTGCCCACCGCGCCCGTCCATGTCCGGTCCAGCCAGATCCTCCGCCGGCTGCCCTGTCCCGTCTGTCAGCCTGGCTGCCTCGTCACGCACATGCACGAGAGCATCGAGGTGGACACCTGCCCGCGCTGCCACGGCGTCTGGCTGGATCAGCGCGAGATGGAGCACATCCTCCAGTTGCACCGGTCGCGGGCCGCATTGGAAAAGCCGGGCGGGGCAAGCAAGGTCGCCGACGCCTTTTCCACCACCAAGGCGGTCATCGCTGGCGAGGCCGTGGTCGAAGGCGCGGGCTTCCTCGGTGAAATCGGCGAGGCCGGCTCCGCCGGGGTGGAATTCTTCGGCGGTCTGTTTTGACAACGAGTTGTCTACGCAAGGGCGCAGAGACGCGAGGAACAATCGTTGGAAATGCCAGTTTGCCCGCGAAACACGCGAATGAACGCGAATGGGAAAGGGAGTTCGAGGATGACCCTGGCGAAGCTGCCTTGATTCGCGTTCATTCGCGTGATTCGCGGGCAGTGCTTTCTCCTGTCTCTGCGCCCTTGCGTCTTTGCGTTAATCCGCACCTTCGGCTAGAAACCCGCCGCACCGCATGACACCCGCCACCGCCCTCGACATCGCCCAAGCCCTCGTCCGCATTCCCAGCGTGAACCCGGACTACGACCCGGCCAGCGCGGGCGAGGGCGCGGTGACGGCGTGGATCGAGGACTGGGGCAAAGCGAATGGCTTCACCGTCTGGGGGCAGCCGGTCCTGCCGGGTCGCGACAACATCCTCCTCCAGTTCCGCAGCGGCGCGGACCACCCGCACTTCATGCTCAACGGCCACACCGACACCGTGGGCGTCGGCGGCATGACCATCGCGCCCTTTGGCGGCGAGGTGCGCGACGGACGGCTGTGGGGCAGGGGAGCCAGCGACATGAAAGGCCCGCTCGCCTGCATGATGGCCGCCGCGCTGCGCTTGAAGAACGCGCCGTCCACTTGGCGCGGCACGCTCACCGTCGCCTGCGTGGCGGACGAGGAGTTTCGCTTTCGGGGTGTGTCCGCGATGCTGGATCAGATGTGCACCGAACCCGTGCCGGCGGCTTCCAGCCGCCGTCCGGATGAAACGAATGCCTCCGACGGCGATTGCAAATCGCCGGCACGGCTGCCGGACTTCGCCGTGGTCGGCGAACCGACGCGCCTCCGTGTCGTGCGCGGGTGCAAGGGCTGCCTGCGCTTCGCCATCCACGCGGTGGGCCACGCTGCGCACAGCAGCAAACCGCATGAAGGCCGCAGCGCCGTGGTCGCGATGGCCCACGCGATTCTCGAACTGGAGCGGCACTTCGCCACCCGGCTCGCGCAGATCGCCGCACCCGGCTTCGGCACCAGCACCGGCTCCATTGGCCTCATCACCGGCGGCACGGGCGTGAACATCGTGCCCGAGCGCTGCACGATCCAAGTGGACATCCGGCTGCTGCCGGGTCAGGACGGGCTTGCGACGCATCAGGAAATCCAAACGCTCCTGCGCGAGCGCTGCCGGCAGGTGCCGGACGTGCGCTGGGTGTTGCCGGAACCCAGCGTCGTTGATCCCAGCTTCGAGTTTCCTGCCGATCACCCGCTGGTGAAGACCGCTTGTGCCGTCCTCCACCAGCCCGCGCCGGACGTCGTCTTCTTCGGTTGCGACGCCAGCAAGCTCGCCGCGCGCGGCGTGCCCGTCATCGTTCTCGGTCCCGGCGACATCGCGCAGGCGCACACGGTGGACGAGTTCATCGCGCTCGCTGATTTGGAGGCCGGCACGGAAGCCTACGTGCGGCTCGCGCAAGCGCTGATGCCGCCGCCATAGCGGTGTGCTGGTGGGGCGA
>WRPG01000077.1:0-15380 GCA_009773355.1 Limisphaerales bacterium | reverse complement strand
CTCCTGCCGAGCCGGAGGATGCGCCGGCTCGGCAGGAGCCTCGCCCCACCGATGCGCAAGATTTCCTTGTGTCCTTTACGCCCTCTCGCGGCTAAACCATCGCCATGCTGACACCCGCCACCCGCCACCGCGATTTCCCCGCGCTGGACTCGATGACCTACTTCAACACCGCCGCCGAGAGCATCCCGCCGCTCTGCGTCGGCGAGGCGTTGCAAGCCTACTGGCAGGACAAGCTGCGCGGGATGAAGGGGCGCGACTTCCACTTCAAGCAAGTTGAGGAGTGCCGGGAAGTGGCCGCACGGATGATCTCGCTCAAGCCGGCGGAAGTCTCCTTCTGCTCATGCAGCTCTGAGGCTTACAACCTCCTCGCCACCGCGCTCAACCTCCAGCCTACGGACGAAGTCGTCGTCACCGACCTCGATTTCCCGGCGGGCGCAACGCCGTGGCTCGCTGCCTCCACCCGACCTCAGACGCGCGTGTGGCAGGCCGCGCAAGGCGAGCTGCGCGTGGAAGACCTCGTGCCGCTGCTCAACGCGCGCACCCAGCTCGTGCAGGTCTCGCTCGTGAGCTTCTACAACGGCCATCGCCTCGCGTGGGTGCCGTTCCGCGACGCCGTGCGCCGCCTTGCGCCGAATGCGCTCATCTCCGTGGACGTGACGCAGGCGCTTGGCCGGGTGGTGCTGGACTGCGCGGACGCCGACTGCCTCATCAGCAGCACGCACAAGTGGACGCTCGCCGTCCACGGCGGCTGCGTCGTCGGCATCCCCGAGCGCGCGGCGGCGCGGCTCACGACGCACGCGGGCGGCTGGTTCCACCTGCGCAACGCTTTTGAGGCCGACCGCTTCCAGCGCGCCGACACGAAGTCCGGCGCGGCGAGTTTCTCGGTCGGGATGCCGAACTTCGCCGCCATCTACGCGCTCAACGCCGCGCTGCGCTACGTGGAAGGCGTCGGGGTTGAGGCAATTTCCCGGCACGCGGACCCGCTCGTCGCCAAGGTCCACGCCAGCTTGCTGGAACTCGGCCTCAAGCCAATGGCCCCCGCACAGCCGACGAACCCCACCGGCATCCTCGCCTTCCTGCATCCGAACACGGCGGGGATTTTCGCCGCGCTGGACAAGGAGAACATCCACGTCATGCACCACGCGGGCCGCATTCGTGTCGCCGTCGCGGGCTACAACACGGCGGAGGACGTGGGGCGGCTGCTGGACGTGCTGGGCAAAGCGGTGAAGTAATCAGTGTTCAGTCTTCAGTAATCAGTGTTCAGTAGGCGCGTCGTTGCCTTGGCGACGACTGATTACTGAACGCTGAATACTGATCCTCTCCGCCGTGGCCAAGCCGCCCTTCATTGAACTCCCCGACGCGGAGCCGATCCCGATCCTCTTCGAGGACCGGTCGGTCATCGCCATTGACAAGCCCGCCGGCTGGATGCTCGTGCCACACTCGTGGCAGCGCACAGGCTGGAACTTGCAGGCGGCCATCGCCTCATCCATCAACGCCGGCCACTTCTGGGCGCGTTCGCGGAACTTGAAGTTCCTCCGCTACATCCACCGGCTCGACGCGGACACGAGCGGGGTGTTGCTGTTTGGCAAAAGCTTCGGCGCAGTGGAGACGTATGGCGACCTGTTCGAGACGCGGCGGATGGAGAAGCGCTACCTCGCCATCGTCCACGGGAGGCCGCGCGAGCAGGAGTGGACTTGCCGCCTGCCGCTCGGACCGGACCCGCAGCAAGTCGGGCGCATCCGCGTGGATCGGCGCGAGGGCAAGGAGTGCGAAACTTTCTTCCGCGCGCTGCGGAGCAGGGGCGATTTCACCCTCGTCGAGGCGCATCCGCTCACGGGGCGGCAGCATCAGCTACGCGTCCACCTCAGCGCCTGCGGCCACGGCATCCTGGGCGATCCGCTCTACGGGCCGTCGGCGGAGGAAGCGCCTTACACCCGCCCGCCGCTGGCGTTGCGCTCGGTGGAACTGGCCTACCGCGACCCGTTCACGAAGCGCCCCGTGCGGATCCTCGCGCCGACGGAGGCGTGGCTGAAGCGATACGGCTGGCCAGCCATCGAAGACCAGCCGGCCGCACCAGCGCCGGCTTCACCGCCCGCTCCCCGGCCAAAGCCGGGCGAGCGCCGACATTGAGTTGATTTTGCTCGCGAGGGTTTGACCCGCCTCGGCAGCCTTCGTCAGACTGCGCGGGACGATGCACGGCGCGACATTCCTCCAGGACCTGGCCATCGTGATCATGGTGGCGGCGGTGGTGACGGTGCTTTTCCACAAGCTCCGGCTGCCAGTCGTGTTGGGCTATATCCTGGCGGGTGTGATCATCGGACCGCACACGCCGCCGTTCCCGTTGATTCACGACGAGGAGAGCATCAAGACGCTCTCTGAACTCGGCATCGTCTTCCTCATGTTCTCGCTCGGACTGGAATTCAGCTTCCGCCGGCTGCGCAAGGTCGGCGTGACCGCGCTCATCGCCGCGCCGCTGGAAATCCTGCTGATGATCCTCGTCGGCTACCAGGTCGGCCAGTGGTTTGGCTGGGGGAAGATGGATTCGCTGTTCCTTGGCGCGATGATCTCCATCTCCTCGACGACCATCATCGTGAAGGCGCTGCAAGAGGCGGGGCGGACGAAGGAGCCGTTCGCCCAGGTCATCTTCGGCATTCTCATCATGGAGGACATCCTCGCCATCGTCTTGTTGGCGCTGCTCTCCGGCATCGCGATGACCGGTGCGCTCAAGGCGGGCGACGTGGCGGACACGCTCGGAAGGCTGGGAATTTTCCTCGTCGTGGCGGTCGTGCTGGGCTTGCTGGCGGTGCCGCGCCTGCTGGGCTGGGTCGCGAAGTTCCGCAGCAACGAAGTCCTGCTGATCACGGTGCTGGGCCTGTGCTTCGGCGTGTCGCTGCTGGCGCTCAAGCTCGGCTACAGCGTGGCGCTCGGCGCGTTCATCATCGGCGCGGTGGTGGCGGAGGCACGCGAGATCGGGCGCATCGAGATTCTCACCAGCTCATTGCGCGATTTGTTCTGCGCCGTGTTCTTCGTTTCCATCGGGCTGCTCATTGACCCGAAGGTGCTCGCGCAGCACTGGCTGCCCATCGTGGTCATCACCGCGGCCGTGGTCATCGGCAAGTCGGTGGCCTGCGCGTTCGGCGCGTTCGTTGCGGGCAATGACAACTGGACCTCCATGCGCGTGGGCAACGGCCTCGGGCAGATCGGCGAGTTCTCCTTCATCATCGCGGCGCTCGGCCTGCAACTGAAGGTCACGAGCGAGTTCCTTTATCCCATCGCCGTCGCCGTGTCCGTCATCACGGCGTTGCTCACGCCCGTGCGGCTGAAGCACTCGGATGACCTGGTCGCCTGGTGGGGCCGCCACGCGCCGCGCGCGCTGACGAACTACCTCGACCTTTACACCGAGTGGCTCGGGCGGTTTCGCGAGAGCCGCAAGTCCGGCTTCGTCGGCCGGATGGTGAGGAAGTGGTTCTGGCAGATGGGGCTTAACGTCGCGCTCACGGCGGCGGTGTTCATCGTCGCCGTGTTCCTCGCGCAACGGAAGCCCGCGTGGCTGCCAAAGCTGCCCGGCGGGGAGATTGGCATGAACGCCATGCTCTGGTTGAGCGCGACCCTGCTGTCGCTGCCGCTGCTCATCGCGAACTTCCGCAAGCTCCAGGCCCTCGGCCTGCTGGTCGCGGAGGTCAGCGTGCGGCCGGAGGCGGCGGGCGAACGCACCGCGAGCATCCGTGCCGTCATCGCGCAGGCCATTCCCCTGGCGGGCGCGGTGGGCCTTGCCCTGTTGGTGCTGGCGCTGAGTTCCACGCTGCTGCCCCCCACGGAAGTCCTGCTCGTGCTCGTGCTCATCGTGGCGCTGGTGATGTGGGTCTGGTGGCGCGCGTTCGTGAAGTGGTATTCCAAGGCGCAGGTCGCGCTCATCGAGACGTTCGAGCGACCGCCGCCCGCGCGGCCCGAGAGCACCACGCAGTTCTTCCGACTGCTGTCCCACGCGCAGCTTCGCGTCGTGCTGGTGGACCAAGGCTCGCCCGTCGCCGGCAAGCTCATCCGCGAGTTGGAACTCCGCAGCCGCACGGGCGCGAGCGTGGTGGGCATCGAGCGGAACGGCGACAACCTCGTCAATCCCGGCCCGGACGAGGAGCTGCGCGCGGGCGACAAGCTGTTGCTCCTCGGCAGCGGCGACCAACTAGCGCAGGCGACGGAGTTGTTTCACCTGCCCAAGGACGAGGAGGAATGAGCGCGACTTCCATCACGAGCGAACTGGTCGCGTTCCAGCCGTCGGGCATTCATGGCAACGGCGGCTTTGCCGCGATGGCGGTGCCGTCGGGCACGCGGCTGATCGAGTATGTCGGTGAGCGCATCTCGAAGGCGGAGTCACAGCGCCGCTGCGAGGCCAACAACCCGTTCATCTTCCAGCTCGACGAGCAAACCGACCTCGACGGCAACGTGGACTGGAATTCCGCGCGCTGGCTGAACCACAGTTGCGCGCCGAACTGCGAGGCGGAACTCGACGAGGGCCGCATCTGGCTGGTCGCGCTGCGCGACCTCGCGGCGGGGGAGGAACTCACCTTCAACTACGGCTACGACCTCGCGGACTACCGCGATTTCCCCTGTCGCTGCGGCGCGCCGGCCTGCGTGGGCTTCATGGTGGCGGAGGAATACTTTCCCGTGGTGCGGCTGGAGAATCCGGCGGTCGCATGAGGAAGCGTGCTGCGTGTTGCGTGCTCCGTGGTTTGGCTCGTGTCCCTCACCACATCACGCAACCCGCAACCCACAGCACGCTGCCAGAAAGCAAAAGACGCGAACCTCGCGGCCCGCGTCCACGCTTGAATGATATTCTCCCTCAGCGCTTGAACGCCATCGGCGCGCCGGCGGGCATCTCGTGGGCGCACGGCTGGTCCGTGGGCGCGTCGGGCAGCTTGGTGTTCGGCTGCACGAGGCCGTTGGCGAGCAGGTAGGCCTCGACCTCGTCGCCGCTCACGTCCGGCAGCATCTGGCCGTTGATTTCGAGCGTGGGCTGCTTGGTCTGGCCGGTCTTGTGGACCATCTCCTCGAACTGGTCCGGGCGGTTGATGATGTCCCGGTCCTCGAAGGGCAGGTCGTATTTCTTCATCACGGCGCGGACGCCCATGCTCCAGCCGCAGGAAGGTTTCAGGTAGGCGATGATTTTGGGTTTGTTCATGGCAGTCAGTTCAGTTTCGTGCGCGTAAAGTGCCACGGGAAGTCGCGTTGACAAGTCTTTGTTCAAGCATGGAGCGCGGACGCCCACGTCCGCAGTGCCGTCGCAAGTAGCGCAACATTCCAATGTCGCGACCACCACCGGCGGATGATGTCTCGACATTGGAAGGTTGAGCTACTTCTCGTTCCCAATCTCCCGCTCGCCCGCTACCGTCCGGCCATGTCGCTTCGCGTTCTGATTGCGCCGGACAAGTTCAAGGGCACGCTCACCGCTCACGCCGCCGCCGAGGCCATCGCTGCCGGCTGGCGCAAGGCGCGGCCCGCCGACCGGCTCACGCTGCTGCCCATCAGCGATGGTGGGGATGGCTTCGGTGAAATCCTGAACGCCGCGCTCGGTGCGAAGTTGCAGCGCGTGCGCACAGTGGACGCCGCGCATCGCCCGCTCGAAGGCGTGTGGTGGTGGGATGCGAAGTCCAAGACCGCCGTCATCGAGTCCGCGAACATCATCGGCCTCGCGATGCTGCCGCCGAAACAGTTTCACCCGTTCCAGCTCGACACGTTTGGTCTGGCCGCCGTGCTGCAAGCGGCGGCGAAGAAGGGCGCGCGGCGTTGCTTCGTGGGCATCGGCGGCAGCGCGACGAATGACGGCGGGGCAGGGGTGGCGCGCGGGCTGGGCTGGCAGTTCTTCAACGGCCGGGACGAAGAGCTCTTCCGTTGGACGCACCTTCAGCAGTTGCACCGGCTCGTCGCGCCGCGCCGCCGCAAGCTGTTCCCGCAGCTCGTCGTCGCCGTGGATGTTCAGAACAAGCTGCTCGGCGCGCGCGGTTGCTCGCGCGTGTATGGGCCGCAGAAGGGCCTGCGCCCGGAGGAATTTCCCAGCGCCGAGCGCGCGCTGCGCCGGCTGGCGAACGTGGTGAAGGCGCAATTCGGCCGCGACCTCGCGGGCGTGCCGGGCACGGGCGCGGCGGGCGGGCTGGGCTTCGGCCTGTGCGCGTTTGCCGGCGCGAAGCTGGAGCCGGGCTTCGCCCTCATCGCGCGGCACGCGAAGCTGGACGAGCACCTGCGCGCGGCGGACATGGTCATCACCGGCGAAGGTTCCTTGGACCGTTCGTCGCTGATGGGCAAGGGGCCGGGCGAAATCGCGGTGCGCTGTCGCACGCGCAAGCTGCCATGCCTCGGCCTCGGCGGCGTGGTGCAGGACGAGGCGGCGCTGCGGAAGTGGTTTCAGTCCGCCAGCGGGCTGACGCAACTGACTGCGCCGGAGCAGGCGAAGGCGGACGCGGCGCGGTGGCTGGCGAAGTTGGCGGAAACCACCGCGCGTAACCTCGTGTGATTCTCATGCTCGGAATGGCCTCACGCAAAGGACGCGAAGGACGCGACGCCAAAGCATGGACTTCGCATCATGTGGGTTCGGTTGTCTTCGTTCAGTGCGAAAGTGGGACATTGCTTGCTCAACTACTTCCTTTGCGGCCTTCGCGCCCTTTGCGTGAGGCAACAACCGTGTCCAGGTGAAACCCTTCTACACCGGCCCGGTCATCAACACCGAGCTGCTCGTGATGATGCTGGAGAAGCACGGCATCGCGGCGGTGCAGGAGTTCGTGGACCCGTCGCTGCCCGACGACGGCGACTTGAGCCGTGAGGCGAACGTGCTGGTGCCGGAGGCGGATTACGACCGGGCTTACCGGCTCTTCTACGAGGACAAGGAGAACGAGCTGTAGCGGCATCTCATATGCCGCCGGGCTGCGGCCTGACGCGCGTGTAAAGCCAGGCCTTCGCGTGCGTCCAGTGGCGCTGGACGGTCTTCTCGGAGATGCCCAGCGCGCTGGCAATCTCATCCTGCTTCAACCCCACGAAGAACCGCAGCTTCACCACCTCCGCCTCCGTCGCATCCAGCCGGGCCAGCTCATCGAGCGCCTCGCTCACGCGCACCAAGGTTTCGTCGTCCGTGGGCACCGGCAGCTCCACCGCGTCCAAGTCCACCCGCGCCTGCCCGCCGCCATGCCGCACCGCCTGCCGGCGACGCGCCCGGTCCACGAGGATGCGCCGCATGGCCTCGGCGGCGGCGAAGAAGAAATGCGCGCGGTTGGCGAACTGCTTTTGCCCGTCGTCGCCCACGAGCCGCAGCCACGCTTCGTGGACGAGGGCGGTGGGTTGCAGCGTGTGGCCGGCGGCCTCTTGCGACAGCTTGTGCGCGGCGAGCCGCCGCAACTCCTCATAGACCAGCGGGAGCAACTCCGCAGCCGCCTGGGCATCGCCGTGCTCGGCGGCGTGGAGAAGGCGGGTGGCATCGCTCACGCCTCCTTCGTAGCAGCCGACGGGTAGAGGCTCAAACTCAAACACGCGCACCAGAGCTTTGCTGGCGACTTGCAGTCGCCGCCTGCGCCGGCGGAGGTGAGGGGGAAAATCACCGCGCGACTTCCTGACGGGGCGTGGCGTCCCACACCCTCACCGTCCCATCGCCATTTGCCGCCGCCAGCCGTTTCCCATCCGCGCCAAACGCCACGCTCAAGAACTCACGAGCATACCCTTCCAGCGTAAGCATTTCCTGACCGCTGGCGGCGTCCCACACCTTCACCGTCCCATCCTGGCTCGCCGACGCCAGCCGTTTGCCGTCCGCGCTAAACGCCACGCTCATGACCCCGCCGGTGTGCCCTTTCAACGTGAGCGTCTCTTGACCGCTCGTGGCGTCCCACACCTTCACCGTCCCATCCCAGCTTGCCGACGCCAGCCGTTTCCCGCCTGAGCTAAAGGCCACGCTCGTGACCCCGTCGGTGTGCCCTTTCAACGTGATCGTCTCATGACCGCTTGCGGCGTCCCACACCTTCACCGTCTGATCGCGGCTTGCCGACGCCAGCCAGTTCCCGTCCGCGCTAAACGCCACGCTCATGACTACGTCATTGTGCCCTTTCAACGTGAGCCTCTCCTGACCACTCGTGGCGTCCCATACCTTCACCGTCTGATCGCGGCTTGCCGAGGCCAGCCGTTTGCCGTCCGCGCTAAACGCCACGCTCGTGACCCCGCCGGTGTGCCTTTTCAACGTGAGCCTCTCCTGACCGCTCGTGGCGTCCCACACCTTCACCGTCTGATCGAGGCTTGCCGAGGCCAGCCAGTTCCCGTCCGCGCTAAACGCCACACTCATGACCTCGTCGGTGTGCCCTTTCAACGTGAACATCTCCTGACCGCTCGTGGCATCCCTGACCTTCACCGTCTGATCATGGCTGGCCGACGCCAACTGTTTCCCGTCCGCGCTAAACGCGACGCCCGTGACATCGGCCGTGTGCCCTCTCGAAATGAGCACCTCCTGTTCGCTCGTGGCGTCCCACACCTTCACCGTCCCATCCTCACCTGCCGACGCCAGCCGTTTTCCATCTGCACTAAACGCCACGCTCCAGACCGCGCCGGTGTGCCCTCTCAACTTGGCCGTAAACTTGCCACTCGCGACGTCCCAGACCGTCACATCCTGACTGGAGCCTGCCGTTGCCATTCGCTTCCCGTCCGCGCTATAGCGCAAGCTGGTAGCCGCGCCGTTGTAGCCTGTCAACGTGCGCGTATCCCTAACTATCTTGTCGTCCTGCTGATCGGCAGGCAACGCCCACTCTTTCACCGTCTGATCGAAGCTTGCCGACCCCAGCCGTTTCCCGTCCGCGCTAAACGCTACGCTCCTGACCTGGTCGGTGTGTCCTTCCAACGTGTGCGTCTCCTGACCGCTCGTGGGGTCCCACAACTTCACTGTCTTATCCTGGCTTGCTGACGCCAGCCGCTTCCCGTCCGGGCTAAACGTCACGCTCGTGACCCCGCCGGTGTGCCCTTTCAATGTGAGTTTCGCCAGACCGCTCGTTGCGTCCCACACCTTCACTGTCTGATCGAAGCTTGCCGACGCCAGCCGTTTCCCGTTCGGGCTAAACACCACGCTCCAGACCGCGCCGGTGTGTCCATTCAGCGTAAGCGTCGCCTCACCGCTCATGGCGTCCCACACCTTCACTGTCTTATCCCGGCTTGCCGAGGCCAGCCGTTTCCCGTCCGGGCTAAACACCACGCTATTGACATCGCCGGTGTGTCCACTCAGCGTAAGCGTCGCCTCACCGCTCATGGCGTCCCACACTTTCACCGTCTGATCCTGCCCTGCCGACGCCAGCCGTTTCCCGTCCGGGCTAAACGCCACGCTAAAAACCGCGTTGGTGTGCCCTTTCAACGTGAGCGCATCATTGTTACAGCGGCGATGAAGGTAAAACCACTCGAAGCCCCGCAAGTCCGGTCGGCGCGGCTGGGGGCGGACCAGTTCGAGGAACGTCAGCACTCGGTCAACGCCCGCTTCGTTCCAGGCGCGCTCTGCCAGGTTCATGTGCGCGATGTAGAGCCAGCCGTTGGCACGGTCCGTTTCTTCGTCAGCCCGCGTCTTTTCCTCAAGTGCGTTTTTCTCCGCAATCCGAGCGCGGTCGCGTTCAACCACGGCTTTGCCTCGTTCAGTGTCGGCTTGCGTGCGCAATTCGACTTGCACCTGCTCCGCCAGTTCCGCGCGCTGTCGCGCTTCGCTTTCCTGAAAATACATCACCGTCGAGACGCTCAGGCCGATGACGAGCGATGCGGCCACCGCTGCGACGGCCATCACGGTGGCTTTGTGGCGGCGCACATATTTTTGGACGCGGTAAACGGTGCTGGGCGGCGTGGCGCTCACCGGCTCGTTGGCGAGGAAGTGCGCGACGTCCTTCGAAAAATCGCTGACTGTCTTGTAACGGCGCGTGCGGTCCTTCTCCAGCGCCTTCATCACAATCCAGTCCAGGTCGCCCTGCAGCAGCGTCGAGAGTTTCGCGGCCTCAGTGCCCCGGTGCTTGGCGATGGCCGTCAGGTCGCCACCCGCCAGCGTGCTCAGGCGCGTCGAGGGGCGCGGCGGCTCCACGTCGCGGATCCGTTTCCGCATTGCGTCAATCCCGCTTTTCACCAGGACTTTTTTTGCATCCAAGGGGGTTTTGCTGGTCAGCAGTTCGTAGAGCAGCACCCCGAGGCTGTAGATGTCCGCCGTAGTATCTATGTCCAGGCTGCTCTCCGCCTGTTCCGGGCTCATGTAGTCCGGCGTGCCGACGAAAGCGTGCAGGTCGGTGGAGAGCGTGAGGTCGGTGAGTCGTTCCCCCGTGGCCTTGGCGATGCCGAAGTCAATCACCTTGGGCACCGGCACGCCGTCGTGGAGGGCGACGAGAATGTTCGAGGGCTTGATGTCGCGGTGGATGATGCCCTTCTGGTGCGCGTGCTCGACGGCATGGCAGATCTTGATGAAGAGTTCGAGGCGCTGCTGGGTGGAGAGGTGGTTTTCGTCGCAATACTTCGTGATGGGAATGCCCCGCACGAGTTCCATGACGAAGTAGGGGCGACCTGCGTCGGTCGCACCGGCGTCGAGCACCTTGGCAATGTTGGGATGGTCCATCATCTCGAGCGCCTGGCGCTCGGCGTCGAAGCGGGCGATGACGGACTTGGTGTCCATGCCCGGCTTGATGACCTTGAGCGCAACCTCGTGGCACCCACGTCTCGGCTTGGACTGCGCTGCCATGTAAACGACGCCGCAAGCACCCTCGCCGAGTTTCTGGAGCAGCTTGTAGCGCCCGATGGTGTCGCCGGCCTGCTCAGTCGGGGAGTTGAGGCGGACGGTGCTGGTGCCGCCAGTCATGCCGCCCGCACTGGGCTCCTGCCCGGCGGGGTCAAAGAGCGCATCAGCGCTGGACTGCACGGCCAGAAGCGCCTTGAGGTGGGCGCGCAGGGCGTCGTCGGCGCAGGCGTGATCGAGCCAAGCAGCGCGCTCGGCGGGGGGCAGTTCGAGCGCGGCGTGGAAGAGTTCCTGTTCGCTGGGCGGTTCCGTTTTCATGGATAAAAGCGGCTTTCACCTAGTCATGCGATTTTTTCGGGAGAAAAAGGACATTAATTTTCAAGCCATGCCATCCAGCGGACGAGGCAAGGATCCCGGAGCATCCCGGAGGCGGATTACGACCGCGCCTACCGGCTCTTCTACGAGGACAAGGAGAACGAACTGTGAAGTCAGACTTCCGTGGCTGAGGCCGCTCGCCGAGGCTTACGGTTTCACCACATTTTGCGGCGTGCCGGCGAGGAAGGCTTTCACGTTGGCGACGGTCGTCTCCATCAGCCGCGCGCGGGCGGCCTGCGCGGCCCACCCCTGGTGCGGCGTGATGAGGCAGTTCCTCGCGGTGAGCAGCGGGTTGTTGGCCTTCGGCGGCTCGGTGGAGAGCACGTCCAGTCCCGCCGCCGCGAGGCGTCCGCTGTTCAAGGCGGCGGCCACGGCGGCCTCGTCCAGCAGCGGGCCGCGGCTGGTGTTCAGCAGGAAGGCGGAAGGTTTCATTAACGCGAGGCGCTCGGCGTTCACCAAGGCCTTCGTCTCCGGTGTCAGCGGGCAATGCAGGCTCACCACGTCGGCGCGGCGGAAGAGCGTGTCGAGGTCCGTGAACTCGACGCCGTCCTGCGGCGGCTTGGGCGAGCGGCTGGCGGCGATGACCTTCATCCCCATCGCCCGTGCGATTTCCGCCGTCGCCCGTCCGATGCGCCCCCAGCCCACGACGCCGAAGGTCAGCCCGTCCAGCTCCAGCAGCGGGAAGCGCGCGTAGCACCAGTCGGCGGACTTCACCCAGTCGCCCGCGCGCACCGAGTCCGCGTGCGCGCCGACGCGGTGGCACAGCTCCAGCAGCAGCGCGATGGTGAACTGCGCGACGGCGCGCGTGCCGTAGAGCGGGACGTTGCTGACCGGGATGCCGCGCTCGCGCGCGGCGGCGGCGTCCACGATGTTGAAGCCCGTGGCGGTGACGGCGATGAAGCGCAGCTTCGGCAGCGCCGCGATGACCTCGCGCGGCACGAGCGCCTTGTTGGTCACAATGATCCCCGCGTCCGCACAGCGCGCGGCGACTTGGTCCGGCGGCGTGCGGTCGTGGATTTCGCAGTCACCCAGCACCTTCAGGGCATCCCAGCTCAAGTCGCCGGGGTTCAGCGTGTGGCCGTCGAGGACAACGATCTTCATGCGCGGGGAAGTGAAGCGGAGCGGCGGCGGCGGCGGAAGCAGGAAACGCGGCCAAGCCGGTCACCTCATGCTCAGAAGATAGCCATGCGCCACGCTGCCCTGGTCGTGGGCATCCAGCACCACGAGGAAGTAACGGCCGGCGGCGGGCAGCGTGAAGGCGAGGCGCGGGTCGCGGTCGCCGGGCGAATCGTCAGCGGAGGCGAGCAAGGTGTTGCTGGCGTTCCAGAGCGTGAGCGTGGCGTCGAGCGGCGAACCGAGGCGCGCGGCGAGAATTTCAGCCGTCACGCGCTGGCCGGCCTTGCCCTCGAACGCGAACACATCCACGTCCTGCGCGGCCTTGATGCTGCCGCGCACCGAGGTCGGCAGCGTGATGGACTGGGGCTTGGCGAAGGAACCGTTGTCCTCGCTCTCCTCGACAAACGCGCCGGGGCACAGCACGGCGAGCTTCGCGGGCGCGGATTTGCCGTCGGGTGTCTCGACGGTGAAGGCGGCCTCGTCACCTTTGAAGTCAGCGGGCACGAAGACCTCGGCCTTCACCTGCGTATCGCCGAAGCGCTCCTTCTTCTGGTTCTGCGGCACCTCGGCCTTGCCCTTCGAGGCGACACGTGCGGTCACAGCGGCGTCGGTGAAGTGCAGCGCCTTGGCGGCGTCGAGGTTCAAGCCACGGATTTCCACCGTGTTGGTCTTGCCCACAACGATGCCGAGCGGGACGGGGACAATGACTTTGGGCGACTTGTCTTCGGCCTTCTTGTCTTGGGCGCGCGCAACGCCAAGCGCCAGCGAGAGCACGAGCGCGATTTGGACTGCGCCGGCAGAGCGCAGCGGCGACGGCGCTTTGGCTTCCTGCGGAGAAGTGTTCACGGCTGGAAGCTCTCTTTTGCCACTCGTTCGTTCTGCGGGACGCCAAAGCGGTGTCGCGCGCCGCTTGCCACCGCACTCCGAAAGGCGGCGGTCATCCAAACAACTCCGTCACCAGCCGGCCTTCGTCGAGGATGCCCACGGGCCGTCCGTCGGGAGTGTGGATTTCGCCGCGCGGGTCGAGGCCGAGGCTGTCGTAGATGGTGTAGGCCACGTCAGCGGGCTTGACCGGCGTGTCGGTCACGAACGCGCCGGTGCGGTCGGTCGCACCCACGACCTTGCCGCGCGCCACACCCGCGCCCGCGAAGAGCAGGCTCGCGGCCTGGCCCCAGTGGTCGCGCCCGGTGTCCTTGTTGATCTTTGGCGTGCGCCCGAACTCGCCCATGCACACGACCAGCGTGTCCTTCAGCAAGCCGTGGGCATCCATGTCGTGGATGAAGGTCGAGAAGCCCTGATCGAACTCCGGCAGCTTCTTCTCCAGGCTGGTGAAAATCTTCGCGTGATGGTCCCAGCCACCGTAGTTGACCGTCACGAAGCGCACGCCGTGCTGCACGAGCCGGCGGGCGAGCAGCGCGCTCTGGCCGAAGGTGTTCCGGCCGTAGTCGTCACGCAGCTTCGTGGACTCCCGCTCGATGTCGAAGGCGTTCTGCGCCTCGCGCGAGAGCACCATCTCGGCGGCGCGCTGCTGAAACTCGCCGTAGGTCGCGAGCTGGTCGTTGCCCTCGATACGCTTGGCGAGATTGTCCACAGCGGAGAGGAGCGATTTGCGGCGCTCGGCATTCTCGCGCTTCACATCGGCGGGCAGCGAGAGGTCGCGGACTTTGAAATTCTCGGCGTTCGGATCACCGGCCTTGAAGGACTCGCAGCGGCCACCGAGGAAGGCGCTCTTGCCCAGCTCCCAGGTGAACGACGGGTTGCGCGGCACCGCGACGTAGGGTGGCATCACACCCCGGAAACCCGTGCGCTCCGCGACCACCGCGCCCATCGCCGGATAGTCGCCGAAGGCCGAGCCGAAGCGGCCCGAGAGCACCCAGTTCGTGGCGGTCTCGTGGTGGTCGTTGTTGTGCGCGCCGGAGCGGACGAGCGTGAGCTTGTCCATCGTCTTCGCCATCTTCGGCAGCAGCTCGCCGACGTGCAGGCCGGGGACGTTGGAGGGAATCTCGGTGTATTTGCCGCGAATCTCGGACGGCGCGTCGGGCTTCAGGTCGAAGCTGTCGTGATGCGAAAGCCCGCCGCCGAGATAGACGAGCACGACAGACTTCGCGCGGGCTTTCTTGTCGGTGCCGGCGGTTTTCTCCGCCGCGAGCAACGACGGCAACGCGAGGCCCAGCGGCGCGAGCGCGCCGACGCGGAGGAAGTCCCGGCGCGCCCAGCCATTGCAGAAGCGGTGCGGGTGCGGATTGAGGCGGATGTCGAGCATGGCGGCGGAATTTGCTCCAAGGTGGACGGGGCAGGGCAGGGGATATTCGCCGCCACAGGAAGCCGGCAGCGCAACCTGAAGGTTGCGACGACGAGGCGGTTAGCGCTCCGGTGAAATTCCCCGCTTGACGTTACGACTACCCAAGTAGTATTAACCCGGTCGTCGCCACCGCCAACCCGGAACTCCAAACCCAAAACTCGAAACCTTTTCTCCATGCCCAAGCCCAAAACCCACCGCCTCGGCGAACTCCAGCTCCGCATCCTCGAAGTCCTCTGGAAGGAGCAGGAAGCGCCCGTCGGCACCGTCCACGAGGCGCTCGGCGGCAGCGCCGAGTTCGCCTACACCACCATCGCCACCATGCTGCGCAAGATGGAGGCCCGCCGCCTGGTCCGGCACCGCACCGAGGGCCGCAGCTTCATCTATCGCGCCGCCGTCGCCGCCGACGAGGTCTCGCGCGGCGTCGCGGACCATCTCGTGGACCGTTTCTTCGCCGGCTCGCTGGCCGAGGCCGTCAGCCACCTGCTCGACACGCGCGACGCCACCAAGGCCGAGCTGGCCGAGCTGGAACAACTCATCGCCGACCGCAAGAAACGCCTGTGAAACTCGCCACCAAGCGGCTCAGGAAGGCGCAAAAGGAGATTCTCTTCCGCGCCCATTTCTTGTGCTTCTTTGCGCCTCTTTGTGGCCAAGGAATTTTCCCATGAACCCTCCTGACACCCTGGCCCCGTGGCTTGCGCCGCTCGGCTGGCTGACGCTCGAAGCCACGGCCGTCGTCCTCGCCGCGCTGGCTGCGCAGCCGTTCCTCCGCACCGCCGCCGCGCGCCGCTCCCTGTGGCGTGCCGCGCTCCTCGCCCTTGTCGCCGTCCTCGCCGCCGAACTCACCGGCACCGGCAGCCAGCTCCCCGCCCAATTCCGCCT
>WRPG01000076.1 GCA_009773355.1 Limisphaerales bacterium | reverse complement strand
GCCGCGTCCGACCCCGCCACCCCTCGAACCTGGCCTCGGCGCGCCTGCGCCCGCGCCGATTTGAGCGTCGGGCCGGTTTCCGTGGTTGCTTTCCCCGGCGGCGAACTGCTTTCCTAGCCGCGCATGTCCAGCAGCAGTGTGGGCGAACAATTGCGGAAAGCGCGCGAGTCGCGCCGCTTCACCGTGTCTCAGGTGGCCGACGCCACCAAGATCAAGTCCGACCACATCACTTCGCTGGAGGAGGGCAACTTCCGTCCGTTCAGCGCGCCGGTCTATATTCGCGGCCACGTCAAGTCGCTTGCCCGCCACTACAAGCTCGACGTGCCCAACGTCCTCGCCGACCTCGACGCGGAACTGGCGCGCACTGAGGAATTCTCGGAACCGCCCAGCCTGATTCCCCGCGAGAAGGGCGTCCTCGACTGGGTCACACTCCAGCTTTCCAAGCTGAACCTGCGCCTCCTCCTGCCGCTCATCGCTCTCGCACTGCTCGTGTCGCTCGTGGTCTGGGCCTACACCGCCTGGCGTCGCCACCAGTCCGCCGATCCGCTGTCTGACCTCGGCCCCGGCTACTACAAGCCGCCGCCGGAGAAGAGTGTCGTCGAGTATCTGCCTTTCCCGCCGGGAGCCGTGCCGACGAACGCGCCGGCGCAAAAGTAGCCTGCGGTCTCCGTGGCTGTCCGTCCGTTTCCATCATTGCGCTGGCTCCGTGGCATCGCCTAGTTTCCGCGTTCCTGTGACGAGCAAAAACTCCAAAACGGCCCGCCCCGTGCGCGTCGGCATGATTTCCCTTGGCTGCGCGAAGAACCTCGTGGACGCCGAAATCATGCTCGGCTCGCTTCTCAAGTCCGGCGCGGAGATCACCAACGACCCTGCCGAGGCCGACGCCGTCATCGTCAACACCTGCTCGTTCATTGACGCCGCACAGGAGGAGAGCGTGGATGCCATCCTCGACTCCGCCGCCGTCCGCGAGGCGAACCATCGCGGCCAGGCGCTCATCGTCTCCGGCTGTCTCAGCCAGCGCTTCCGCGAGGAACTGCCCAAGCTGCTGCCCGAGGTGGACGCCTTCATGGGCATTGACCAAGTCGCGCAAGTTGGGGAGTTGGTGAAGGAGGCGATGGCGCGGCGGGGAGAGAAGTTGAACATCCACCGCTCAACGCCCAACGCTCAACGCTCAAAGCAGAAGGTCCAGGCGCAGCTCGCCGACTTGGACAAGGCGAAGCCTTCTGCGCACGACGGCGAGGAATCCCTTCGAGGCCAAGCCGCGTTCGGCAAAACCAAAACTGTCCTGGGTATCGGCACGCAACACGCAACACGCAACACGCCTGCTCCCCCGCTTCTGGACGTGACGGCGCGTCCGATTTACATCCTCGACTACGAGACCCCGCGCTTCCGTCTCACGCCGCGCCACTTCGCCTATGTGAAGATTGCCGAGGGCTGCAACCACCCGTGCAGTTTCTGCATCATTCCCCGGATGCGCGGCAGCCACCGCAGCCGCACCCAGACCGATGTCGTCGCCGAGGCCAAGGCGCTCATCAAGGACGGCGTGAAGGAGCTGAACCTGATTTCGCAGGACTCGACCTACTACGGCCTCGACCTCCGCGCGAACCACTCCCGCGCCATCTCCTCACCGGAGAAGTTCCGCGCCGCCGCCAGCTCGCTTCCCGTCGATGCGACCACGCTTTGCTCGCTCCTCCGCGAGCTGAACGCGCTCAAGGGTGACTTCTGGATTCGCCTGCTCTACACGCATCCCGCGCACTGGACGGACGAACTGATCCGCACCATCGCCGAGTGCCCCAAGGTCGCGCGCTACGTGGACATGCCGCTCCAGCACATCCACGACGACATGCTGGCCCGGATGCGCCGCGAGACCAGCGGCCAATACATCCGCGACCTCATCGCCCGCATCCGCGCCGGCGTGCCGGGCATTGCGCTGCGCACCACGTTCATCGTCGGCTTCCCCGGCGAGACGGCGGCGGCCTTCGACACGCTGCTGGACTTCATCCGCGAGACGAAGTTCGAGCGCCTCGGCATCTTCGCCTACTCGCAGGAGGACGGCACCATCGCCGGCAAGATGACCAGCCAGCTCACCGACAAGGTGAAGCTGCGCCGCCGCGAACTCGCGATGGCCGCGCAGCACGAGGTCGCCCGCGCCGTCTCGGAAAGTTTCGTGAGCCGCACGCTGAAAGTGCTCATCGAAGGCGAGGCTTCCGCGAAGGAACTCACAACCGCGAAGGTCGCCTCTTGGGAGCACGGCCTGATCCGCGGAGCCGACGAAGACCTCGCCCAGCTCAAAGGCCGCTACCTCGTCGCCCGTGGCGAGGCCGACGCGCCGGACATTGACGGCCGCGTCTATGTGCGCGGCAAGCTGCCCATCGGCCGCTTCGCCAAGGTGAAGGTCATCGGCCACACCGACTACGACCTGATTGCGGAGCCGGTGTGACCGCGACCTGCTTGGTTACGCATTACGCATTACGTTTTACGTTTCCCGAACCCCTTCGTCCGGCGTAAAACGTAAGACGTAACACGTAAGCTGCTGCCGCGCGCCCTTGAACCTCCCCAACAAACTCACCGTCTCGCGCTTTGTCCTCACGGGCTTGTTCCTCGTGGCGATGTTCTCGCGCTCGCCGGTGAACGACACCATCGCGCTGGTGCTCTTCAGCATCGCGGGGCTGACGGACTACTTCGACGGCAAGATCGCCCGCGAGCGCAAGCTCATCACCAACTTCGGCATCCTGATGGACCCGCTGGCGGACAAGATTCTTACCTGCTCCGCGTTCATCGCGCTGGTCGAGCGCGGGCGCTTTGACCCCGGCACGGGCGGGACGCTGCCCGCCGTGCATGTCGAGGCGTGGATGGCGGTGCTCATCGTCTCGCGCGAGCTGGCCATCACGGGGCTGCGGCTGCTGGCGGCCTCGAAAGGCGTGACGCTTGCCGCCGAGCGCTTCGGCAAGCACAAGACCATCTCGCAAATCACCGCCGTTATCGCGCTGCTGGTGCTGGACGCGCATGTCGAGTGGTGGCCGTGGCTGCGGGACGCGTTCGGGCTGCTGCTGCCGTGGTTCGCGCAGCTCTCGCTCTGGGTGACGGTGCTGCTCACGTTCACCTCCGGCGCGATCTACCTCTGGAAGAACCGGCAGATTTACCTGGAGGACATGTGAGCAGCTTCGATCCCGCCGTCTGGGTGGCGCAAGGATTCGGCTCTGGTCGGCTCAAGCCCGGCCCGGGAACTTGGGGTTCCGTTGTCGGCCTGCTCTGGTTTGCGGGACTGATCGCGACGGGTTCGCTGTGGGGATTCTTCGGCGGAATCCTCCTGAGCATCCCGCTTTGCGCGTGGATTTGCGGCAAGGCGGAGAAGGCGCTCGGCGAGAAAGACCCCGGCTCCGTGGTGCTGGACGAAATCATCGCCGTGCCGCTGTGCTTTAGCGCGTGGCTGATGAGTGTCGTGAACAACACGGGGCGGATGCCGGAGGCAGGCTACTTCTTTGGCGGAAACAACTGGCTCGGCGTCATCGGCATCTTCGCCGCCTTCCGCCTCTTCGACATCTGGAAGCCGTGGCCCGTGCGCCAAAGCCAGTCGCTCTCCGGCGGCTGGGGCGTGACGGTGGATGACCTGCTCGCGGCACTCTACGTGAACCTTGTGAGTCTGCCGTTCCTTATAGGATGACGGGGCGCGGGCGTCCCGCCCGCAGCAGCCACCCCGCTGAAGAGATGCGCGCCGTTCCGAGCGTCAACGCCATGTCCGACCGCTGCGGCCCAGAGGGCCGCGCCCCGCTCAATTTTCAATCCGATACAGCGTCTTGGCCGTGCGGAGGTAGAGCGCCTTGCCGCTGGCGGCGGGCGAGGCCTCGATGGGGCTGTCCAGCTTGCTCTCGCCGAGCAGCTTGAACTCCGGAGCGGCGGCAAACACCACGCACTTGCCCTCGCGGTCGGCGGCAAACACGCGGCCTTCCGAGCAGATGGGCGAGGCATACACGGCCTTCAACACGCGCTCGGACCACAGCACCTTGCCGGTCTTCGCCTCGACCGCGCTGGCGAAGCCGTTGTTGTCCACGAGCATCAGCAAGTCGCCGTGCAGGATGGGCGACGGCGTCTCCGGCACGCCCTTGATCAACTTCCACACGAGCTGCGGCTTGCCGGGCGTGGGTTCGGCTTCCTTCGACGCGTCGAGGATGTTGCCCGGCTTCCATGCGGACGCGGGCGGCGGCTTGATCGCGTAGAAGTGCCCCTTGGAAAACCCGGCGGCGAAATAGATCAAGCCGTGCCCGTAGATGGGTCGTGCGCCGGTCGAGTGGAACGGCTGGTTCTCCACCTGCCACAGCTCCTTGCCCGTGAGCGGGTCGTAGCCGTAGTGCGCCTTCGCCCCGTTGCTGAGGAGGACGGGCTTGCCTTCGATCATCGCGATCTGCGGCGTGGCGTAGCCCTTGCGCAGGTCGCCCTCGGCCTTCGGCTTGCCGGCGGCATCGAGGTCGCGATAATCCGTCGAGCGCTTCACCTTCCACACGTCCTTGCCGGTGCGCTTGTCGAGCGCGACGATGAACTGGTCATCCGCGCCATCGAACTGGAGGACGAGCAAATTGTTGTGGAGGATCGGCGAGGACCCCGCGCCGCGATAGTGGTTGCACTTCAAGTCCCGCCGCTCCCACAGCTTCGCGCCCGTCTTGGTGTCGAGGCACGCCGTGCCCGCCTCGCCGAAGCTCACATACACGCGCCCCTCCTCAATGACCGGCGTGGGCGACGCGTAGCTGTTGTAGCGCATCCAAAGCTCCGGCTGCTGCGCGTCGAAGAGCTTCACGTCGCGGATGACCTTGCCGGAGTTCTTGTCCAGCGTGAGGACGAAGAGCGCGGTGCCATTGCTCGTGGCGGTGGTGAGCCAGATTTGGTCGCCCCAGATGACGGGCTGCGACCAGCCCTTGTCGTGGATGGGCGTCTTCCACTTCACGTTCTCGGTCTCACTCCACTTGAGCGGCAGGCCCTTGGCGGTGGACTGGCCGTCGCCGGTCGGGCCGCGGAACTGCGGCCAGTTGTCGGCGGCGAGGGCGAGCGAGGCGGTGCAAGCAAGGGCGGACAGGAGCGTGGCAAATTTCATTGGCGACAGAGTAACAATCGTTTCCCCCGCCGCGCAATCTTCCAGCCGTGGCAGGGCGGAACTTCGACGGCCTGACCGCGCCGGAAACTCAGGCAGGTGACGACGTGAGGAGTCCCCATTCCAACGCGGAGCGCGGAACTCGGAACGTGGAGATAGTCAGGGACTCCTCACGTCGTCTCCTACGGCCAGCCCCTTACTGCGCCGCCCCTACTGAGAGGCCCCGATTTCGGCGCGGCTTCCCGCGTGGCATTGGTGTGGCAGTGCAATTGGAAACCTCACTCAAGGAACAGCCATGAACACCGCCGCCCTGGCCGCGCCCTGCTGGTTCGTCGTGGACGACGAGTCCACCCTCCTCAACCTCGCCGCCACGATGCTGCGCAAGTTCTCCCGCGCCGACGTGCGGGCCTGCGCCGACCCCTGCGAAGCCCTCGGCCACATGACCGCCGCCCCCGCCGGCCTCGAACTCCTCGTCACCGACCTCAACATGCCCGGCATGAACGGCCTCGAACTGGCCCGCCGCGTGCGCACCCTCGCCCCGCAGGCCAAGGTGCTCCTCACCACCGGCAGCACGCTCTCCCCGGACGACCGGGACGCGCTCCGCGACCAGGGCGTGGACCTCCTCCTGCCCAAGCCCTACGGCTACAGCGACCTCATGGCCGCCGTCCGCCACCTCTGCGGCACCGAATGTTTCCGGCTGAACTGACCCGGCTCCGTCCGCCCGCCAACCACCCTGGCCCGCGCCTCGACCGGTCGGGACCGCCAGGCGGACGCGCCCCGCATTGCCTTTCTCCCCGGCCCCGCTACGCTCGGCCCATGGACAAACGCCCGCGCCCGACCACCAACCCCGGACTCGAACGCCGCATCCGCGAGCTGATCGCGTTCAAGGGCGGCGGCCAGAACGAGGACCTCGTCGCCGACCTCGTCGAGCAGTCGCTCAAGCTCCTCCATGACGTCGAGGACCGGGGCGACGTGAAGGTGATCCAGACCGCCGTGCGCGAGCTGCGCTACGCCTACAAGCTCTTCGCGCCCTACGCGGGCCGGCGCAAGGTCACCATCTTCGGCTCCGCGCGCACGGCGGCGGACTCCGTGGAGTATCACCAGGCCGTCGAGTTCGGCCGGAAGATCGCCGACGCCGGGTTCATGGTCATCACCGGCGCGGGCGGCGGCATCATGCAGGCGGGCCACGAGGGCGCAGGCGTGGAGCGGAGCTTCGGCGCGAACATCCGGCTGCCCTGGGAGCAGGCGGCCAACCCCGTCATCGCGGAGGACAAGAAGCTCGTCACCTTCAAATACTTCTTCACCCGCAAGCTCATCTTCATCCGCCACTCGGACGCCGTCGCGCTCTTCCCCGGCGGCTTCGGCACGATGGACGAGGCCTACGAGACACTCACGCTGATGCAGACCGGCAAAAGCCAGCTCATGCCCCTCGTGCTGGTGGACCGCACCGGCGGCACCTACTGGAAGACCTGGGACAAGAACGTGCGCGAGCACCTGCTGCGCAACGGCCTCATCGCCCCCGAGGACCCCGGCCTCTACCACATCACCGACAACGTGGACGAGGCGGTGCGGCACATCGCGCGCTTCTACCGGAACTTCCACTCGACCCGCTTCGTGCATGACCAACTGGTCATCCGGCTCAAGAACGCGCCCTCTCCCACCGGCCTGGCCGCGCTCAACGAGGACTTCGCCGACATCATCAGCGGCGAACCATTCCACATCATCCCCCCGACACCCGAGGAAACGGAAGATGACGAACACCTCGACCTCCAGCGCATCGCTTTCGGCTTCAACCGGCGTGACTACGCCCGGCTGCGGCAGTTGATTGACGTGCTGAACCAATACTGAGGCGGAAAAGGAAACGGGCTTCAGCGGGCACACGACTGCTTCCGCTGAAGCCCGTCGCAACCTCACACGAGGCTGCTAAAGGTTGGACGCGTCAAGCGTCCGAAACCGACCGGCAAGGTCGGCCCTACCGTCACGGCGTCTCCACCAGCTTGTAGAGCCGCAGGCCGGCGCCGCCGGCCGCCGGGTCCACGATCTTGAGCGCGCCGTTCTCCAGCACCAGCGCGTTCGGCAGCACCGTCCACGCGCCGCCCAGGTTGCTGGTCACCTGGACTTCATACTTCGCGGCCTGCGCCGCCGTCACCGGCGTGCCGTCGCTGTTGCGGACGACCAGCCGCAGCGACCCATCCGCCGCGCGCTCCATCCCGGCGGCCCTGAGGCCGGCGGGCAGTTGGATGTTAAAACTGGTTCCGACGTAACTCACATAACCCACGCCGAGCGGAATCGCGTTCACATCCGCCACCTCCCGCATGACCGGCGAATCGCCCACGCTGATGACCGTGCCGGTGGTGCCGCCCGCGACACCGAACGTGAGCTTGACGAGGTCGTGCGTCCCGGCGGTCACGCTTGCACCCGCAGGCATGGCAAAAACAAGACCAAGCCTGCCGACGGCGGCCTTCGAGCTATTCACCACCAACGCACCGCCCGCACTGCTGGCGACCACGGCGTTCATATAGGTCAAGACCCCAGGATCAAACGCCAGGCTCAAGCTCACGCCTGCCTCATTGCCCTGCGCATCCAGCTGTAGGAGCATCGAATTCTTCCGCCCGGCCACCAGATCACCGCCGATCACACGCACCGTCCGGTTGGCGGAAGCGGGTTTTGTCATGGCAACGGCCAGCGCGGCGGCCTGCGTGGTCGGCCCGCCGGGCGCGCCCGGGGTGTCCAGTCCGGCGGCAAACCGCGCGGCCTGCAGCCAGTCCGCGAGCGAAATGCGCCCGTCGCCCTGCGTGGCCAGCGGCGCGCAATCGGCCCGCTGGAATTCGGCGGCGAGACTCACGAGGTCCAGGCCCGCCGCGAAGCGCCCCACTTGCAGCACATCGCTCACCGTCAGCAACCCATTGCCCCCGGTGCGCGGCGACACGTCCCCCTCCAAGGCCGGGAGCGCGGCCAGCACCCGCGCGCCGCCGCCGACAAACGCCACGTTGGTCAGCGGCACCGCGCTGACATCGGTGATTTCCCGCCGGACCGGGGCGTCGCCGAAAGTCAGGGGCGAGTTCGTCGCGGGCGCGCTGGCGGAGACGTTGAGCGTCACCACAGCGACCTCGTGGTCGCCCGCCGGGAACGTGGCGCCGGCGGGCAGCATCACGAGCACCCCGAGGCGGCCGTAGAAATAGGTTTGCGCCGTGTTGGTGAGCAGCGTCGCTCCCGCCGCGTCGCCGCCCAGCGCCACGCTGCCAAAGCTGAACAGGCCCGGATTGAAATTCAGGGTGAACGCGACGCCGCCCTCGACGCCGGTGCCGGCCAGCCGCACCGGAACGGTGAGCGTGCCGTTCGGCACCGCGTCCGCCAGCGGACCGACAATCACGCGCGTGGCCGTGACCATGATGGTAAAGCTGTTCGTGGCGCGGTTCTGCCCGCCATTGGTCGTGCCACCGTCGTCCTCGACGACCACCGTGACCAGCGCCGACCCGGTCACGCCCGCCGCCGGCTCAAAGGCGAGTTCCCCGGTGCCACTGAGGGCGGGCCGGCCACCGGCGGTGAAGAGCGCCGGATTGTCGCTCACCACTGAAACGACGCTCACCGCCTGCCCGGCCTCGTCCGCCGGTCCCCCGGTGAACGTGGCGAAGCCGGGGAAATTGGTCAGCCCGCCACCGGGCACCGCCACCGCCGGATCCAGGGCGAACGTGATCCGGGGCGGGTCGTTCACCGGCGCGATGGTGAGGACGAAGGTGTTGGTCGCGCGATCCACGCCACCGCTGTTGGTGCCGCCGCTGTCCCGCGTGACCACGGTGACGGTGGCCGTGCCGACCGCGTTGGTGGCCGGCGTGAAGGTCAGCGTGCCGTTGGTGCCGAGGGCGGGGGGCGCGCCAAAAAGACCCGGGGCATCGTTGCTCACGACAAACGTCACCGCCTGGCCCGATTCGTTTGCCGGGCCGGAAATGAACGCGGCGAAACCCGCCAGGCTGGCCGGGCCGGAATCTTCCGAAACATTGACGCTGGCCGGGCTTAACGTCGCCGCCGGCGGGTCGTTCACCGCCGCGATGGCGATGGTGAAAGTCCGGACCGCTGACGTGTCCACTCCGCCATCGGCGGCGCCGCCGTCGTCCTGCACCCGCACCGTCACGGTGGCCAGACCAGCGGCGTTGGTGGCCGGCGTGAAAGTGAGCGTGCCGGAGGGGCTGATCGCGGGCGGCGCGCTGAAAAGTCCGGGGCTGGCGGTCGAGACGAGGAAGGTGACGGCCTGGCCCGACTCGTTGGCCGGGCCGGTGACGATGCTCGTGGCAAAGCCGGCCTGGGAGTAAGCCCCGCTGTCCTCGGCCACGGTAATGTGGTCGGGCGTGTCCCCAACGAGCACCAGCGTGTGCGAACTGCCACAGGCCAGTCTGGTCACGGGAGGAAGATTCGCCGGCGTGTTTCGCTGGCCGACATTGTTGGCCCCCCACACCACGACGGTGCCGTCGCCCTTCAAGGCGGCCGAATGGCCCAGGCCGCCGGCGATGGCGACCACCTCGCTCAAGCCGGCCGGGACATTGGTCTGGCCCACCGTGTTGTAGCCCCAGGCCAGCACCGTGCCGTCGCGCTTGAGCGCCATGACATGATGGCCGCCGCAGGCGATGGCGATTACGTTGGTGGCGCCGGCCGGCACGTTCTTCTCCCCATTGCCACCGAAACCCCACACCACGATCGAGCCGTCGCCCTTCAGGGCGGCGGTGTGATTGTCCCCTGCGGCGATGCCCGTGACGTTGTTCAGTCCGGCGGGCACGCTCGACTCACCGTAAAAGTTGTAGCCCCACGCCACGACCGTGCCGTCCGCCTTGAGGGCCACCGAGTGGTCACCGCCAGCGGCGATGGCCACCACCCCGGCCAGCCCCGCCGGCACGGCGGACTGGCCGCGGAGGTTCGAGCCCCAGGCCACCACCGTCCCGTCGCCCTTCAGCGCCAGCGAGTGCATGGTGCCGGCGGCGACGGCGATCACGCCCCCCAGCCCAGCGGGGGCCGTCGCCTGGTTCGACACGTTCAGCCCCCAGCCCGTGACGGTGCCGTTTTGCAGGATCGCCAGGCTGTGCTCCGCGCCGCCGGCAACCGCCACCACCCCGTTCAGCCCGGCGGGAACATTGGTGGCCCCGGTGGCATTGTAGCCCCACGCCACCACCGTTCCGCTCGAGAACCGATTTGAAAGCGCAAAGCCCGGCGCGTCGTTCACCGGCGTCACGGTGAGGGTGAAGCTGTTCGTCATCCGGTCCACGCCGTCGTTGGCCGTGCCGCCGTTGTCCTGCGCGACGACGGTCACCGTGGCCGAGCCGTTTGCGTTCGTGGCCGGCGTGAAGGTGAGCGTGCCGGCGGCGTTGAGCGCGGGCGGGACGCTGAAAAGCACGGCGTTGTCATTGGCCACCGTGTAGCCGAGGAGCACCTGCCCGGCGTCCGCCGCCGAGCCAGGGGAGAAGACCGCGAAGCCCGGCCGGCTCGCCGCGCCGCTGTCCTCCACCACCGCCACCAGGTTCGTGCTGAAGGTCACGACCGGCGCGGTGTTCGGAGCCGCCACGGCGATGGTGAACGAGTTGGTCGCCCGGTCCACGCCCCCGTTGGCCGTGCCCCCATCGTCCTGCGCCACGAACGTGACGGTGGCGCTGCCGGAAGCGCCCGCCATCGGTGTGAACGTCAGCGCGCCCGCAGTCGTGAGCACGGGCGGGACGCTGAACAGGGACGGAGCCGAAACACCCAGCACCGTGACATTGGTGACGGACTGCCAGAATTCGTTCACCGGACCGGCGCTGAGCACGGCGAACGCGCCGTTCGAGAAGGCGCCGCCGTCCAGCGGCACGCTCACGACGTTCGCGGCCAGCGTGACCTGCGGCGGGTCGTTCACCGGCAAAACGGAGATGGCGAACACGTTGGTGGTCCGATTCACGCCCCCGTTGGCCGTGCCGCCGCTGTCCTGCGCGATGACGGTGACGACGGCCCCCTCCCAGGCGTTGGTGCCCGGCGTGAACGTCAGCGTGCCGCTGGTGCTGATGGCCGGCTGCACACTGAAGATGGCGGGGTTGTCCGCCGTGACGGTGTAGCTCACGAGCGTCTGCCCCGCCTCGTCCGCCGGGCCGGGCGCAAAGCCAGCGAAGCCCGCCAGACTCGCCGGACCCGAATCCTCAAGCACGGCGATGTGGTTGGTGGCCAGGGCGACCACGGGTGCGTCGTTCACCGGCGTCACTGTGATCGTGAAGGTCTGCGGCGCGCTGGTGTCCGCGCCGCCGTTGGCCGTGCCACCGTCGTCCTGCGCGCGGACGGTCACGGTGGCGGTGCCGTTGGCGTTGGTGGCGGGAGTAAAGGTGAGCGTGCCGTTGGCCGCGATGGCCGGCGGCACCGAGAAAAGCGCGGCGTTGTTGTTGGCGGTGAGGAAGCCGACGGCCTGGCCGGATTCATTCGTCGGACCAGCGATGATGTTGGTGACAGCGCCGGCAAGCGAAAACGCCCCCGACTCTTCGAGCACCAAGGCTTGTCCCGGTGCCGCCGCCGGCAGCGCCAAGGAATGGGCTTGGCCGCCGGCCAGAGCCGTCACGTTGCTAAGCCCCACGATCGAAACCGGCGAGGAAACGTAGCCCGCATTGGTGGGATGGCCCAACTGGCCGGAAGAATGCAGACCCCACGCCCATGCCGTCCCATTCGCAAGCCGGGCCAGCGAGTGGTCATGCCCGGCGGCCACTCTCGTGACGTTGGAGAGGCCGGCCACCCGCTGCGGGACGTTTGTGGACAGGAAGGCGGTGCCCAGACCCAGTTGTCCAAAGCCGTTCAAGCCCCATGACCACAGGGTTCCGTCCGCTTTGATCGCCAGGGAATGAAACGAGCCGCCCGCAACCAACACCACATTGGAGATGCCTTGAACCGGGACCGGCGCATTGGTGTAGCTGACGCCCTCAATCAACCCGACCGCGCTGTTGCCCAACTGTTTGTAGGCGTTGTAGCCCCATGCGGAAAGGGTTCCATCAGCATGCACCGCCAAGGTGTGATGCCCCCCTCCCGCCAGGGCGACCACATTTGTCAAACGCAGCACACGCACGGGTGATGGAACGGAAAAAACCGTGGTTCCATCGCCCACAGACCCGTAGCCGTTGAAGCCCCACGCCCACACGGTTCCGTCCATTTTTAACGCCACTCCATGGTATCCACCACTAGCAATGGCGACGATGTTGCTTAACCCGGGCACCAATTGGGGCACCCGCACATCGTTGGTGCCTCCGTTGCCCAACGCCCCGGTGCCACCGTAGCCCCATGCCCAGATCGTCCCGTCAGCCCGAAGCGCAAAGGAATGGAAGAAGCCCGCCGCCACCGCCACGACACTGTTCAACCCGCTGACCTGAACGGGTGTCGCAGCGTTGTTGGTGGTTCCGTCGCCCAACTGGCCCACAATGTTGGAACCCCACCCCCACACCGTGCCGTCCAAGCGGACCGCCAGCGAATGGTAGGCACCGGCAGCCAGATTCGTGAAGCCGGACGAATTCAGCACGCCAGCCGGTGAGTTGGTGTTCAGGCTGGTCCCGATACCCAATTGCCCGGCATCGTTCCGTCCCCAAGCAAGGAAAGGTGGAGTCACAAGGAAGCTGGCTAGGGCAAATCCCGGCGCGTCGTTCACCGGCGTCACCGTGATGGTGAAGGTATTGGTGGCCCGGCCCACACCGCCGTTGGCCGTGTCGCCGTTGTCCTGCTGGATGACCGAGACCGTGACGGTGCCGTTGGCATTGCTGGCCGGGGCGAAGGTGAGCACTCCAGGCATGCTGATGACCGGTTGCACCGAGAACAGGGCGGGGTTGTCATTCGTCACCGTGTAGAAGGTCAGGAGTTGATTCTCGTTGGTCGGCCCGGCCACCGCGCTGGCAAACCCGGACAGACTGGTCAGGCCGCCGTCCTCGAACACCACGACATGGTTGGTGGCGAAGGTGATGACGGGCGCGTCGTTCACCGGCGTCACCGTGATGGTGAAGGTGTTGGTCGTCCGGTTCACGCCGCCGCTGGCCGTGCCGCCGTCGTCCTGCGCGATCACGGTCACGGTCGCGGAACCGTTCGCACTGGTGTCCGGCGTGAACATGAGGGTTCCATCGGCGGCAATCGCCGGGGCCGCGCTGAAAAGCTCCGGGTGATTGTTCGCCACCGTGTAACCCACCAACGTCTGGCCCGCCTCGTTCACCGGCCCGGGGGAGAAACTCGCGAATCCGCCAAGGCTGGCCGCACCGCTGTCCTCCAACACGACAACGTCGTTGGTGCCGAAGGCGACACTGGGCGCGTCGTTCACCGCCGTGACCGTGATGGTGAACGTGTTGGTGGTGCGGTCCACACCACCGTTGGCCGCGCCGCCGTCGTCCTGCGCCACCACCGTTACCGTCGCGGTGCCGCTGGCGTTGGCAGCGGGCGCGAAGGTGAGGCTGCCGTTGGTGGCAACGCTGGGCTGGACCGCGAACAACGCGTTGTTGTCGTTGCTGGTGGTGACGTTCGTCACCGTCTGGCCCGACTCGTTGGCCGGACCAAGCGTGGTTACGGCGAAGGCGCTCACGCTGACCGCGCCGCTGTCTTCCAGGACAAGGACGTTATTCGTCGCGAACGCGACGCCGGGCGCGTCGTTGACCGCGAGAACGGTGATGAGAAAGGACACGCCGGGCGAAGCATCCTGCCCGCCGTTGAGCGTGCCACCGTTGTCTTGCGCGGTCACAGTGACGAGCGCCGTGCCGCTGACATTGGGCGCGGGCGTGAAAGTGAGCGTGCCGGCGGCATCCACGGCCGGAACCACGCTGAAGAGCGCGGCGTTCGTGCTCGACACTGCGTAGTTCGTAATGGCCTGCCCGGTTTCATCCGCCGAACCCAGGCTGATGACGGTCACGAAAGAGTTCGAACTGAACGCCCCCTGATCCTCCAGCAGCGTCACGCTGCCCGCCACCGCAGTAACCGGGCGGTCGTTCACGGGGACGACGCTGAGGGTGAAGACGCTGGTTACGGCATTCACCCCGCCACTGGCCGTCCCGCCGTTATCCTGCGCGATCACCGTCACCGTCGCGTTGCCGCTGGTGTTGGTCGCCGGGGTGAAGGTCAGCGTGCCGTCCAGCGCGAGGACGGGCGGCACACTGAACAACGCCGGGTTGTTGTTGCTGGTCACGACGTTCGTGATGCTCTGGCCAGATTCATTGGCCGGACCGGGTGAGAAAGCGGCGAAACCGGCCGCGCTCGCCGCCCCGCCGTCCTCCAGCACCACGACGCTGTTCGTCGCGAACGCAACGCTGGGCGCGTCGTTCACCGCCGTCACCGTAAGCGTGAACGCGTTCGTCGTCCGGTCCACGCCGCCGCCGGTCGTGCCGCCGCTGTCCTGGGCAATGACTGTCACGGTCGCGGAGCCGTTGGCGTTCGGTGCGGGCGTGAAGGTGAGCGTGCCGTTGGCAGCGATGCCGGGCGGCACGCTGAACAGCGCGCCGTTGTTGTTGGCCACCGCGTAGCCCGCCAACGTCTGGCCCGCCTCGCTCGCCGGACCGGGCGAGAAAGCAGCAAAGCCGCCCACACTGGCCGCGCCACTGTCCTCCAACACCGCCACGCTGTTCGTGCTGAACGAGGCAACCGGCGCGTCGTTCACGGCGCTTACCGTGATGACGAAGTTTTGCGCCGCGCTCGTGTCCACGCCGCCGTTGAGCGTCCCGCCATTGTCCCGGACGATGACCGTGACCGTGGCCGAGCCGATGGCATTGGCCGCTGGCGTGAAGGTGAGGGTTCCGGCGACCGAGACGGCCGGCGGCACGCTGAACAAGGCGCTGTTGTCATTGGTCACGGTCACGGCGAACACGCCCTGGCCTGATTCATTGCCGGGACCGAGGGTCAACCCGGCGAAACCTGGACTGCTTGAGCTTCCACTGTCCTCCAGCACGACAAGATTGTTTGTCGCCAGCGCAATGGCAGGAGCGTCGTTCACCGCCGTCACCGTGATGACCAAACTCCCGTTGCCCACGGGTTGACCGCTGCCGTTGAGCGCGGTGACGGTCACGTTCGCGATGCCGTTGGCATCCGCCGACGGAGAGAAAGTCAGGACGCCGGCGGGAGAAAGGGCCGGAGCCGCCGCAAACAACCCGGCGGTGTCACTCGCCAGCGCGTAGGACGCCGTGCCGTCCGGTGCGGCCGTCACGAAGCCGTTCTGAACGTGGCCGCCGGAATCCTCCAGCACCACGACTGAGTTGGCGGCCAGCGTCAGCGCGCCGGCGACCTGATAAATAAAGGCCGCGTCCGCGTAGCCGAGCACTTCGCCGCCGAAGTTCGCGTAGTTCGTGAACTGGTTGACCGACTCGTTGTGGAAATACCAGCGGCTCAGACCGGGCGCGACCGTGAAGCTCGCAAGATCATTGAGGTTGCTGAACGTGCTGATGACCGTCGTCGCGCCGTCCGGGATGCGCGTGCGGACGATGCTCTGCGCGTCGCGCGCATAGACCATGTAGTGGCTGCCGCCCCAATACTCAGCCACGCCCCACGAGGCCCAGCTCTCGGAGTTGACGTGCGTCGGAAACGCCATCGCACCGAGGTCCGTCACGGTGCCGTTGGCGGGGTTGATGGAGTAGGCGCGCGTGCCGTTGTGCAGGACGATGCGGCCCCAGCCGGAGAAGATGCCGACGTTCGCGTTGTAGAGGCCCGTGCCCGGCATGACGATGGGCGAACTCAGCGTGATGGTCGTGCCGGTGGGCACGCCGTTGCTGCCGTGCAGCTCGACGAGGTTGCTCACCGTGCCGCCGAAGATGCCCAGGATGTTCGTGCCGCCGCCGCCCAGCACGTAGGCCTTCTGCGCACGCAGGTCGCTGACCAGCGAGTCGTAGAAGAAGAAGTTCGTCAGCGCACCGAAGTTGGTGCCCAGCCGGATGCCGCCGGTGAGGTTGTTCAAGTTGAAGCTGCCCACCGAGTCGTCACCGCGCAGGTAAATCTTCTGGTCGGTCGCCACGAGACCGCCGCGGTCGTCACCGGCGTAGTTCAGCGGGTCCATCACCACGGCGTTGCTGGCCGTGAGGCGGAGGATCTTGAAGAGGACCGCGTCAATCGCGCTGACCGTCAGCGTCACGACCGAGCTGGTCACCGCGCCGCTGGCGTTGGTGATGACCACCGAATAGCTGCCCGCGTCGCCCAGCACCGTCGCCGCGATGGCATAGGAGGTGTTGGTCGCGTCGGTGATGACCGACACACCTTTATACCACTGGTAGGCCAGCGGGCCGGTGCCGCTCGCAGACACGGAGAACGAGGCGGACTCGCCCGCGTAAATGCTCGTGCCGACGGGCTGCACCGCAATCGTGGGCGCGACCGGCGCGGACACGAACGTCGCGTCCGCGTAACCGAGCGACTCGCTGAACGCCCCGAACTGCGAGCTGCTCTCGTGGTGGAAATACCAGCGGTTCTGCGCCACCGACACCGTGAAGCTCGCCATGTCGTTCAGGTTCGCGAACGTCGCCACCGTCGTCGTCGGGCCGCTGGGAACCTTGGTGCGCGAAATCGTCGTGCTGTTGCGCACATAGACGATGTAGGTGTCGCTGCCCACGTTCTCCGCCACGCCCCAGTAGGCCCAGCTCTCGGAGGCGGTGCGCGTCGGCGTCGCCATCGCGCCGAGGTCCGTCACCGTGCCGTCGGGCAGACTGACGCGATAGGCGCGCGTGCCGGTGTGGACCACGACGCGGTTCCAGCCCGAGAAGATGCCCACCGAGGCGCTGCTGCCCGTGAGCGTGATGGGCGTCGAGAGCGCGATGACGTTGCCGCTGGGCGCGCCGGTGGAACCGTTGAGTTCAATCAGCGTGGCGAAGGTGCCGCCGCCGCTGGGCAGGGCGTTGGAGCTGGCGTTGCCGAGCAGATACACCGTGCTGTCGGCGAGGTTGGCCACGAGGCCGTCGCGCACGGTGCCGAGGCTCGCGCCGCTGCCGAGCGTGTCGCGGTTGAAGCGCGCGGTCGCGGCGTCGCCGGTGAGGAACACCTGCGAGCCGCCCACGGCGAGGCCGCCGCGGTCGTCGCCCACGAGCGCGTTCACGTCCACGACCACGGCGTTGTTGGGCGTCAGCGTGCTGATGCTGAAGTCCTGCGCGCGGGCCATCATCCCGGCCAGCAGGCACAGCGCGGCAACGACGGACAGGCGTGGAAATGGCACGACGCGACGGGGAAGGAAGTCAAACTTGCTGGCGTTCATGAAGAGCCTCTCGTTATTCGCCGTTAAAGAACCTCCGTAACGTCTGATTGCGGGCACAGACTAGCCGCAAAGCCCACCTTGCCTAGAGAAACATACTGACAATCTCCTAAGGGAATTCCTGAGACGACAACCGGCAAACTACTGTCACCGACCTGTAACCTGGACGGAGCCTTCCGCCCCTGCCCCGCTCAACGCCGGTCACTCCAATTGGCCGCGTGGCGAATGAGGCTGACCGAGTCCGGCAGGCCGAGCTTGCGCTTGATGTTGTCGCGGTAGGTCTCGACCGTCTTGGGGCTGAGCGAGAGCTGCTCGGCGATTTCCTTGTTGTTCCGGCCTTCGCCCAGCATGCGGAACACCTGTAGTTCCCGGCCGGACAGGCTTTCAATCCCCTCCCGGCCCCGGCTCTGCGGCAGCTCCATCAACCGCTTCTCCACCTGGGCGGCAATCTTGTCGCTCACGTAGCGGTGCCCGCTGATGACCAGCCGGACGCAGCGCAGCACCTCGTCCGGCGTCTCCTCCTTGGTGACAAAGCCATCCGCGCCCACCCGCAACGAGCGCTCGGCATAGACCACCTCGTCGTGCCGGCTGATGACCACGACCTTCATCGCGGGAGAGGCGCGCTTCCACTCGGTGATAAGACCGAAGCCATCGCCATCGCCGAGGGAAAGGTCCAGCAGCACGAAATCGGGGGCCAGCTCCCGGGCCGCCGCCCGGGCCGTGGCCATCCCGTCCGCCTCGCCGCAGCACTCGAGGTCCGGCGTCTTGTTCAGCAACTGCGTGAGCGCGTAGCGGACGAGCGGATGGTCATCCACGACCAGCACCCGCGTCTTCGGCACTGCCTTTTTTGTCTTGGTAGCCATGCTCAAACGGCCCCGGTTTGAACGCCCCGTTTGCTGAACTGCGGCGTGGAAAAAGGGAAGCACGAAGCGGCCCGCGAAGGAAGGGATTTGTGGCGTAGCTCGACATTCCAATGTCGAGACAAGGCGTGCCCACACTGGCAGTTCTCGACATTGGAATGTCGAGCTACTGGCCCGCCTACTTCCCCTCCGGCTTCAGCTCGGTCTTCGGCGCGACGGGCTTCGGCTCCTCTTTCTTCTCCACCATCAAATCAGTGCGGGACTTGAGCACACTGTCGAGGGTCCATTTGGAGACGAGGTAGGTCCACTTGGCGTATTTCTGGTCGGCGGCGAACTTCTCCGACAGCTTCTTCTGCGCGTCGGCGAAATCCTTGTCCAACTTCGCCTTGTCCTCGGGCTTCTCGTCCTTCGCGGGCGTGCGGGCCTTCGGGAAATTGCCGGCCACGGAGATTTGGAATGGGTAGTTGTCGCCGCTCGCGGTGCCGGCCTTCGCGGTGTAGGTGAAGCCGTCGAAGGTCTCCAGCACGAGCGTCGCGGGCTTGTCGAGGCCGAGCTTGTCGGCCTGCGGGTTCGCAACCACATCGCTGAACGAAGGCGAACTCAGCGGGCTGCCGAGCGAAGAAAGCTTGTTGGTGTCCACGTTCTCGCCGGCCTTCACGTCGGCGAGCTTCCACTCCGCGCCCTCGGTCTCGCGCGTGACTTTCCAGCCGGTCGCGGCATTGGTCGCGTAGCTGACGGCCACGGACTTGAGTTTCTCGACCTTGAGAAATTCCTTCTCCAGCCAGTTCTCCGGCTTCGGCTCGGCATCGGCAAACTGCTCGCTGGTCACGATGACCATGTCCTTGCTCGCGGTGTCGCGCACCCAGCGGCCCACGGGAAACTCCCCGCCGCCGAATGGCCCGCCCTCGGACTTCTTCGTCTGCTTCTTGCCGAGCACGACGGATTTCAGCGCCTTGCCGTCCTTGCCTTTCAACTCGACGAGCGTCCCCTTCCCTTCACCGTCGCCGGGGGCCTGCAACTCCAGCCGGGCATGCTGTGACGCGCCAACCTGCTCGGTCTGCACGGCCTTCACGTCGGCGAACTTGCGGATGAGGTCGGCGATGTTGCCGAAGTTCGCCGCGTAATCACCGCGCTCCTTCACGACCCACGCGTCACCGGACTTCACGAGGTTCAGCTCGCCCGCACTGGACTTGATGGTGACGGCGGCGACGGCGTTCACGTCGAGCGCACCGGCGAGCTTCTGGCCGCCGCCGGAGGAAGATTGCTGCCAGTCGCCCTGACGCTGCTTGTTCACGAGCAAGCCCGCGCCGCCGATGACGGCCACGAGCACGAGGAGAATGAGGAACTGCTTGCGGTTCATGATTTCAAATTCGTTTCGCTGTAGCGGCGCTCTGTGAGCGCCGGTCGGTTTGGTCGGCGGTCACAGACCGCCGCTACAAGGTTAGCGTGCCGCGGTGCGTTTGCGTTTGAAGACGGCCAGACCGATGCCGCCGATGGTCACGAGGAACGGCATCCCGGCGATGTTCATCCACTTGAGGCGGTTCTCCATGGACTCGACTTCCTGGCGCAAGTCGCGGCGGAGCAGCTTCAGCTCAACCTTCACCTCGGCTTCCTTCTTGCGGAAGTTCTCCAGCTCCTTCTGCTGCTCCGGAGACATCACGAAGCGCTGCCCCTTCTCCTTATTGCGTTGCAGTTCGTTTAGCTTGCGCTGAGTTTCCTGGAGACTGTCTTCAAGCGTCTTGATTTTGGCGCGGTAGGCGTCCTCGGCCTTCAACTGCATGTCGCGCACGCGCGTGAACTGTCGCTGCACAATCGCCCGGCTGCGCGTGTTCATCAGCGCCGTGTCGCCGGACATCTGCTCCACGAAGTTCTGCGCGAGGTTCACGTTGCCGTTGCGCGGGATGACCACGCGTTGACCGAAGAAGTCCTGAATCTGCACGCAGAAGTTGTCATTCAGCATGTCCGCGTCGGCCACGAGGATGACGTGGTTGTCCTCCTTCGCTTCCTTGAGCGCGTCGCCCTTCGGCACCTCCTTCTTCTCCTCGCCGGGCGCGGGTGGCGCGGCATCGGGTTTGCCGTTCGGGAACGCGGTCTTGAACTTGCCGCTCAACTTGATGGCCAGCGCGTATTCGGTGCTGCTGGGCTTGAAGTCCTTGAGAATCGCCTCGCCGGACATCTGCGCGAGGAAACCCTCGACGAGCTGCGACTGCGTGGTGGACTTGATGAGGTCGGTCTTCTTCAAGCCCTCGACCGGCGAGCCGGTGAACGCGCCGGTGAAGCCCATCATCAGGCTGTCCACCTGACTGGTGGCGATGTCGTTGCGGTCAATCGCGTCGGCGGAGAGCGAGAGCACGGCGGGCTGCTGCTCGACGCGCTGGCCCCGGCCCATGCGCGTGACGTATTTCATGTCGGCGACGCACTTGGTCTTGTCGAAGCCGATGCCCCACGCACCGAGCAGCTTGTCGAGCGACGAACTTGTCGGCGGACCGCCGCCCATCATCGGGTTGCCGCCCTGCCGCTGCTGGTCCACGTAGGAAACGGGGTCGAGGAAGGCGATGAGCTTGCCGCCGCGCAGCACGAACTGGTCAATCGCGAACTGCGTCGCATCCGTGATGTCGCGCGGGTGGACGACCAGCAGCACCTTCACGGTGGCCGGGATTTCCGTGACGTTCATTTCGAGCTGTTGCACGTCGAAATCGTTCTTCAGCTCGCTGATGAGATACCACGCGGGCTGCTGGCCGCCCTGCTGGCCCATGCGCATCATCATCGGGTTCATCGGCGTGCCGAAGATGGGCAGCGCGGACATGACGCCGACGACGGGTTTGGTCGGGTTCGCGACGCGGGCGATGGCGCGGGCGAGGTCATACTCCAGCAGCTTCTCGCGCTCGGGCGAGAGGAACGGCAGCGCGACCTTCTGGTCGAGGCAGTTGATGGAGATGCCGAGATAAATCTTCTCGCCGGTCTGCGTGGGCTGGCCCTCGACGCCGTCGAGGTTCGCGGAGTCCTCGGCGTCGGAGTCCGGCTGCGGGTCGAGCTTTTCGATTTCGATGAACTTGCTCTGCTGCTTCAGCTCGACGAGCAAATCCTCGACGCGCTGGGCGTAGGTCTTGAGGAAGACCGGCATCGCATTGTCGCGCTGCGAATAGTAGAGGCGGATTTTGACCTTCGTATCCAGCTTGCCGACGATTTTCTTCGTGCCGTCAGAGAGCGTGTAGAGCTTGTCGGCGGTGAGGTCCACGCGCGACCGGAATGTCGCGGCAATGTAGTTCACCGCGACGAGGATGAGCGCCATGGCGACGATGCCGACGGCAGAGTAGAGCAGCGTTTCGAGTTTCTTTTGTTTCATGGTGCTCGAAGGGAACAACTTTCAACCACGGATGGACACAGATGGACACGGATTGGGCCATTGACCCAACTCGCGTTTTTAGCATCCGTGTTCATCCGTGTTTATCTGTGGTAAAAAAATCAGGAACGCAGGCCACGCAGCACGACGCTCGTGCTGAAGAGCGAGAAGCCAATCACGGAGAGGAAGAACAGCAGGTGCCGCGAATCCACCACGCCGCGCTGGAAATCCTCGAAGTGCGTCATCACGCTGAACGCGGAGACCAGCTCGACAATCCAGCGGTTGTCCGGCAATGCCTTCGTCAGGATGTTCGTCACCGGCGGCCAGCCCGCGAGGATGAGGAAGAGGCAGATGACCACCGAAATGATGAACGCGATGACCTGGTTGCGCGTGAGCGCGGAGGTCAGGCAAGTGATGGCGAGATACGCGCCCGCCAGCAGGAAGCTGCCAATGTAGCCGCCCGCAACGACGCCAAGGTCCGGGTTGCCGAGATACTTCACCGTCATCACGACCGGGAAAGTGAGCGCCAGCGCGAGCGCGAGGAATGCCCAGCTTGCGAGGAATTTGCCCATGATGGCCTGCCACGGCGTGATGGGCATGGTCATCAGCAATTCAATGGTCCCCTGCCGCCGCTCCTCCGACCACACGCGCATCCCGACCGCCGGCACGAGGAAGAGATAGAGCCACGGATGCCACAGGAAGAACGAGATGAGCGACGCCTCGTTGCGCTCGAAGAACCCGCCGACCATGAAGGTGAAGAACCCGGTCAGCAGGAGGAAAATGACGATGAAGACGTAAGCCACCGGCGACGCGAAGTAGGCACTCAGCTCGCGTTTCGCGATGGTGGAAATGTTGCCCAGTGAATTGCTCATGATAAAAAGCTCCAAATCTCAAATCCCAAGCTCCAAAGAAGCTCCAAGCTCCAAATCCCAATGCTCCGCCACGCCCGCCTTGGAGCTTGGTGTTTGGAGCTTCTTTGGAACTTGGAGCTTGGTCATTGGAGCTTACTTCTTAACGGTGTCCGAGGCGGTGATGCTGCGGAAATACTCGTCCAGTTTGCCTTCCTCAATGTGCAGCTCCTCGACGCGCCAGCCTTGCGCGGCGGCACCGACAGCCTTGCTGAACTCGCCGTTCGACGACGACTTCGGAAACACCCGCGCCGTCACAGTGCCGTTCTCGTCCTTCACGAGCTGCACGCGCTCCGCGCCATCCACCGCCCGCAACTTGCCGGTCACGGCTTCCGCCGCGACGCCGTTGACGCGCAGCAGAATCGCGCCGGCGTTTGGGGCCTTGCGCTTGAGTTCCTGCGGCGTGCCGTTGGCGACGACTTTGCCGAGGTCAATGATGATGGCGCGCGTGCAGGCGGCCTCGACCTCTTCGAGGATGTGCGTGCTGAAGATGATGGCCTTCTTCTCGCCCATGCGCTTGATGAGCTGCCGGATTTCGTGCTTCTGATTCGGGTCCAGGCCGTCAGTCGGCTCGTCCATCACGAGGATTTCCGGGTCGTGGATGATGGACTGCGCGAAGCAGGTGCGGTGGCGGTAGCCCTTCGAGAGCGTGTCCACGCTCTGGTGCAGGACGTTTTCGAGGAAGCACATTTCCACCGCGCGATGCACGGCGGTCTTGATGGCGTCGCCGCGCAGGCCGCGAATCTCGGCAGCAAACGACAGGAAGCCATGCACGGTCATGTCGCTGTAGCACGGCGCGGACTCGGGCAGGTAGCCGATGAGGCGCTTGGCCGGCACGGGGTCTTCCAGCATGTCGTGCGTGCCGATGGTGACGCGGCCGGCGGTGGGCGGGAGGAAGCCCGTGACCATGCGCATGGTGGTGGACTTGCCCGCGCCGTTTGGCCCGAGGAAGCCCAGCACCTCGCCGCGCTGGACGGTGAAGGAAACGTCGTTCACGGCCACCTTCGGCCCGAACGTCTTGGTCAGATTTTCGACTTTAATCATGTGGCTGCTCCGGCTGCCCGGTCATGTGACGGCGCGTATTGTGCATGGCCTGTCAAGGTTTCCGGCGATTTAGACAGCGAAACGGGAATGTGTTCAAAGAAATTTTCGCGTTCTGCGCCCCGGTAGAGGGGAGCAGCAACGAGGTCCGGCGCGTCTTGGACTGCGCCGGCAAGCGCAGCGCGACGGCGCTTTCACCTCCCGCGAAGCGGAACCTGCCTCACGCAGCGGGCGCAAAGTCGAGTCCGAAGAGTTCCGCGCGGCCTTGGCGACTTTTGCGCGAGGCAATTCAGCCGGGCCGAGCCCTTCGTTCAGCAGCCCGTTGGAGCAAATGGACAGGTTGGGCATCCGAAAGCGGCGTCGCCGCTGCGCTCTGCCGCCGCAGTCCAAGACGCCATCGGCCTTCGACGGTGACGAGTCACCGCACTCCAAAGCTATCGCGCCGTGGCCTGAATCTTCTTCCACGCGGCGAGGGCTTCGTGGAACTCGGCGAGCTGCTCGGCGGAGAGGACGCCGGTGTTGCGGGCGATTTCCTCCTCGGTGCGCTGGACGAACCAGTCCGCCTGCTCGCGCCGGGGCCGGAGCGGCTTGCCCTCGATTTCCACCCACCACGGCGCGGTGTGGGCGAAGAACCTGCCGCTGCACGCCTGCTCAACCCGCAGGGCAACCCAGCCTGATTCAGCAATTGTGACCTTGGTTTTTGACTTCTGAAGTCCACGAACGCCCGGCTGCACCGGCAATGCGGCGACGCTCGCCACCTCATTCCCGTTCTGGATGACAGAGACTTTCAACATCGAATCGGGGAAACCCGCCTCGATGTCCAAGTTGAGTTCCAGCGGAGCCTTGGACTTGAACTCGGCCCCGGTGTGCTTGCCGTTCGCCTTCGCAACGACCATCGGCCCTGTCGTAACGAAGCTGCGCCCCTCGCCCAGCCCCTTCATCCACTTCTCGTAGCTGAAGCCGCCTTCGCAATGCACATACACGCGGCTGAAACCCAGCGGCACGGGATGCACGCCATTCGCTGTGCCCGCCGTGGGCTTGAGGCGGAAGCCGCAGTTGAGCAGCGCGTAGTAGGTCTCGAAGCCGTAGTGCGTCCACGCCAGTTCTGTGTCCGTGCCGCTGCCGTTGCCCGGCAGCTTCATCCACTTCGGCGCGGGCACGGCCCAGTTGCGCACGCCGAACTCGACGCGCCAGTGGTGATTATTCGCCAGCTCGAAGAGGTCCGGCTTGAGCACCGGCACGATGGGCACGGACCAGTTCCAGTTGTGCTTCTCCAGATCAATCAGCCCGCCCTCCGCGTGCGCCCGCTCGGACACGCGCTTGAGCGGAAACACCGGGATGTCGAAGCGCTCCTTGTGCCCGACGATGAGGAACGCGCCGAGCGTGTGCTGCCTCCCGCCGGAGCGGAAGATTTCGTATTCCGTGTTGCGCGGGAACCAAACGTGCGTCGGGTCCACCACCACGGGCTGCCCACCGTAACTGCCCTTCATGTTCCTTTCGCTCAGCGCGGGCGGCACGGTGTCCGTGGTGGTCCAGTCAATCATCGGGAGCGCGACGTTCACGTCCTCGGCGAGCATCGCGGACTCCAACTCGGCGGGCGCGCGATGGTTGTGGGCGTCGCCGCTGAACCAGCCGCGCTCGGCCATGTTGACCCAGCGCTTGAGCGGCAGCTTCACCTCGACCGGCTTGCCCGCGACGGTGAACCGGTTCGTCAGCGGCAGATACTCCTTCCCGCGCTCGACGCAGGGCTGACGCATCAAAATCCGGCTGGGTTGGTGGACGAACCTGGCGTTGAGTAGGGGTGGGGTGGTAGGAGTGGCCGTCAATGTCTGACACGCA
>WRPG01000075.1 GCA_009773355.1 Limisphaerales bacterium | reverse complement strand
CCCGTGGCTCTGGGCGCGCGCCGCCGCCGGCCGCAACGTGCCACTCCGCGCCGCCGCCGAAGCCCGCTTCCTCGCCTGGCCCGCCGGCGAGGACAACGCCGCGCTGCGGCTCGCGCGCGAACGCCTCCTCGCCGGCAGCCCGCCGCGCGGACTGTTCCAGAACGCGGCGGCGCAGCAGGGCCTGCTCCAGATCGTCCGCGACTTCTGCGAGCACTCGAACGCGCTCTGCGACGCCTGCCGTTTCCCGGAGCTGGTCCGGCGGATCGGCGCTTGAGGCGCGTTACCTGTGGGTAACTTTCCAGCAACGGAGCGTTGACACCCCTGCGGCTGCTTGATAACCACGCGCTCACACATGAGCGCCCAACGGCCCCGGCCTTCCCTCCGCTCCGCCCTGACCCGCATGGTCTATGCCGGCGCCGGCGTGCCGATGGAGAAGATGGAGCAATGCGACGGGTGCCGCCGGATGTTCTCCCTGCGGGGCGTCGAGCTGGTCGGCAAGCAAATCCTCTGCGCCGACTGCGCCCCCGCCGAGTTCATGGCCCCCCTGCACCCGCACCTCCCGGTCCACCCGCCCCTGCGCGGCGGCCGGACTGACGCGCGGCTGTAGCGGAGCGCGGCTTGCAGCCGGCTTACGGCGTGGAGTGCCGAACCGCGAGCACTCGCCCAAGGCCGGCTTGGAAGCCGGCGCTCCGCCTGAATCTGCGGTTGCGCCCGCCCGGTTCGTGAGTAGGATTTCCCGCGTCGAGGGACTGAAACCTTCCGTTCCCGCCTCCGAACTATGAAAAGCACACTCGTCAAAATCATCGCCGGCCTGGCTGTCGTCGCCGTCATCGCGGTCGTCGCGCTGATGCTCTCGCTCAACACCATCGTGAAGAACGGCGTCACCAGCTTCGGCCCGGAGGTCATCAAGGCCCCCATCCAGCTCGACGGCGTGAGCATCTCGGCCTTCTCCGGCGGCGGCGAGATTCGCGGCCTCGTCATCGGCAACCCCGAGGGCTTCAAGACGCCCAGCGCCGTGAAGCTCGGCACCGCCAGCCTCCAGGTGAAGCCCATGTCCCTGCTCGGCGACAAAATCGTCGTCCAGTCCATCAAGGCCGACGGCGCGGAGATCACCTTCGAGGGCAGCCTCAGCGGCAGCAACCTCGGCAAGATCCAGGAGAACGTGGACGCCTACGTCGCCGCGCTGCTCGGACCCGCCGACAAGGACGGCAAGACGGAGAAGAAGAGCGCGCCCGGCAAGAAGCTTCAGGTGGACGAGATCATCATCTCCAACGCCAAGATCAACCTCAGCATGACCGTCCTCGGCGGCAAGTCCGCCACCATCCCGCTGCCCGACATCAAGCTCACTGACCTTGGCAAGGGCGAGCAGGGTGTCACGCCTGCGGAGGTCATCAAGGTGGTGCTCAAGGAAGTCATGACCAAGACCACCGCCGCCGTGAGCGGCTTCCTCAGCGGCGCGGGCAAGGCCATCATGGACGGGGCCAAGAGCGTGGGCGGAGCCGCCACGGACGCCGCCAAAGGCGTCACCAAGGGCATCGGCGACTTGTTCAAGAAGAAGTAGGAGCGGAACGGTGCGCGGCCTTCCCCCGCGCTCCCCAGTGGCAACCGCACCCCTCGCTGAAGCCCCCGGTTCGCCGGGCCGTCAGAGTTCGCCATGAAACCCTGCCTCCTGCCCGCCGCTGTCGGCTTGCTGCTCACCGCCGCTTTCTCCCCCGCCGAAAACTGGCCGCAGTGGCGCGGCCCGCGCCACGACGCCATCAGCCGCGAGGCCGGCCTGCCCGCCGAGTGGAGCGACACGAAGAACGTGCTTTGGAAAGCGCCCATGCCCGGCATGGCCTCCGCCACGCCCGCCGTCTGGGGCGACAAGATTTTTCTCACCAGCGAGGCGGGCAACGACCTCGTGCTGCTCTGCCTCGGCACCGACGGCAAGGAGCGCTGGCAGCGCAAGCTCGGCGAGGGCAGCTCCAAGGCGCGCGGCGGCGAGGGCAACAGCGCGTCGTCCTCGCCCTGCACGGACGGCAAGCTGGTCTTCGCCCTCGTCGGCAGCGGTGACTTCGCGGCCTTCGACTTCAGCGGCAAGGAAGTCTGGCGCTTCAACGCGCAGGAGCGTTACGGGAAGTTCAGCTACGACTTCGGAATGCACACGACGCCCGTGCTGCACGAGGGCCGGCTTTATCTCCAGTTCATCCACCCGCGCCTCCAGGCCGTCGTCGCGCTCGACGCCGCGACCGGCAAGGAGGTCTGGAAGGTCAACCGTCCGAGCGACGGCCGCGCCGAGTGCCTCAACTCCTACGCCACGCCGTGCCTCTGGGTGCGCGGCAGCGACGCCCGCCTCATCACGCACGGCAACGATTACGCGGTCGCGCACAGCCTGGCCGACGGCAAGGAAGTCTGGCGGCTCGGCGACCTGAACGCCAAGGACCGCTACAACGCCACGCTGCGCTTCGTCACCTCGCCCGTCGCGGTGGCCGACCTCATCGTCATCCCCACGGCGAAGAACGGCGCGGTCGTCGCCGTGTCGCCCGACGCGAGCGGTGTCCTCAGCGCGGGCGGGAAGGGCGAGGTCTGGCGCGTTGCCAGCGGCACGCCAGACGTGCCGTCGCCGGTCGTGTTCGAGGGCCGCGTCTTCCTCTGCCGCGAGAACGGCGTGCTCACCTGTCTCGACGCGAAGACCGGCAGGCAGTTCTTCTCCGACCGCGCCCACGCGCAGACTTATCGTGCGTCGCCGGTCATCGCGAACGGCAAGCTCATCCTCACCGCGAAGGACGGCACGTTCACTGTGGTGAAACCCGGCGAAACGCTGGACATCGTCGGGAAGAACAAGCTCTCCGACCAGTTCACCGCCTCACCCGCGATTGCCGGTGGCCGCCTCTACCTGCGCGGTTTCGCACACCTCTACGCCATCGGGGCGAAGTAGCGGCCCGTGCCGGCGACTTGCAGTCGCCGTCGGTGGGCAGCGTCAGGAGCGAATCGCCGGCGGGGACTCACCCGCAACACGGCGACTGCAAGTCGCCGGCACATTCTTTGCCCTCCTCCTGAATAGCCCTTCACGCCCCCGCCTCTAAAATCTGTCGCCACTGACTCGCTGTGATGTCTCGCGCCACCATCAACTCTTCGTTTCGTCGCGTCGTCCGGTTGGGCCTCTGCTCTCTGGCCTGCTCGTTCGGCGGGGGGAGTGTTCCCGCCGCGCCCAAAGCTCCGGCACCCACGCCCCCGCCGCTCCACGAGCGTGTTGACGCGCTGATCGAGTCCGAGTTCGCCGGACCGCTGACGCCGCCGGCCAGCGACGCCGATTTTCTCCGCCGCGCGCATCTCGACCTCACCGGGATGATTCCGACCGCAGACGAGACGCGGGCCTTCTTTGCCGACACTGCAACGGACAAGCGCGCCCGCCTCGTGGACCGCCTGCTCACCACCCCGCAGCACGCGCGGCATCTCGCCACGTTCCTCGACCTCACTCTCATGGAGCGCCGTCCGCAGAAGCATGTGGACATCGGCGCGTGGCAGCAGTTCCTCTTCGCGAGCTGCCTCACGAACAAACCCTGGCACCAGCTCGTCCGCGAGATTCTCTCCGCCGATGGTGCGGACGAGGCGACGCGGCCTGCCGCGCGTTTCCTGCTCGACCGCGAGGGCGAGCCGAGCACGCTGGTCCGCGACACGGGCCGCGTGTTCTTCGGCATGGACCTCTCCTGCGCGCAGTGCCACGACCACCCGAACGTCCCCGACTACGTGCAGCGCGACTATCACGGCCTCTTCGCCTTCTTCAACCGCACCTACCTCTTCACGCGCGACCGTGACAAAAAGGCGTTCATCGCCGAGAAGGCCGAGGGCGACGTGACGTTCACCTCGGTCTTCACCAAGGAGGCCGGCGCGACGCGTCCGCGCCTGCCGGGCGGCAGGCAGCTTGCCGAACCGGCCTTTCCGCGCTTCACGGAATACGTCGTCCCGCCCGACGCGAAGGACAAAAACCTCCGCCCCGTGCCGAAGTTCAACCGCCGCGCCGAGCTGGCGAAGGCCGCCACCGAATCCAACAACCGCGCCTTCAACCGCAACATCGTGAACCGGCTCTGGGGCATGATGCTGGGCCGGCCGCTCGTGACGCCGGTGGACGAGCTGCACTCGCAGAACCCCGCCGCGTATCCCGCGTTGCTCGACCTGCTCGCGAGCGAATTCGCCGCGAGCGGCTACGACACGCGCGCCTTCCTGCGCGAGCTGGCGCTGACGCGCGTGTATGGCCGGAGCTTCGAGCTGCCGTCCGGCGTCAGCTCACCGCGCGGGCTGGCGGCGACTTGGATTCCCGTGTTGGAAACGCAGCAACGCCAGCTCACGAACGATGTCGCCGCCGCCGAGGCCGAGGTGAAGCAAGTCAAGGAACGCATCGCCGCGCAGAAGAAGGCGATGCAGCCAGTCGTGGACGAACTCGCGAAGACCAACGCCGCCATCGCCGAAGTCCGCAAGGCCTGCGACCCCGCCATCCTCGCGCACCAGACCGCCGAGCGGGACTTGGCGAAGAGGCGCGACGCGTTGAAGTCCGTGCAGGACGCGCAGGCCAAGCTGGACGAGGCGCTCGCCAAGCTGCTCGGCGACAAGGAACTCACCGCCAGCGTTGACAAGCTCAAGGCGCGCGTCACCGAGCTGAACAAGGAAATCGAGGCCGCCGCGAAGGACGTGGCGGCAAAGGACACTGCCGCCAAGCCGATGCGCGAAAAGCTCGCGCCCGCCGAGGCCACCGCAGCGCCCGTGCGTGAACGCTGGGCTGCCGAGGACGCCAAATTGCTCGCGCTCGACGCGGAGCTGATTGCCGCGACAACCCGCTGGCAGGATGCGAAGACGACTGCGAAGCACGTTGAGCGGCGTTTGGAGACGGCGCGGGCCATCGCCGAATGCGACCGGCTCAAGCGCGAAGTTGACCAGACGAAGGCGGCGCTGGCGAAGCGCTCAAACCCGCCAGCGACCGAGGCGAATTCCGCTGTCGTTGCGCAATTCACCAACCTCGAAGCCAAGCTGGCCGCTGACACCAAGGCGCTCGTGGAGGCGTCGGACAAGCTCGCGGCCATGCTCGAAAAATCTTTCGCCGTCGGCGCGCTCACCGCGCTCACGCCGGAGCAGCTTGCCTGGAGCATGATGCGCGCGGCCGGCGTAGTCGGCGCGCACGAGGCCGCGGGTGGAGCTGAGTTCGACAAGAAATCGCCGCCCACCGACACGAGCCGGACCGACCCAGCGCGCCTTTCCGACCGCACGAAAGCGGCGGAGCAATACACCTGGGACAAGCTCAAGAGCGGCGCGGCGGGCTTCGCGCCATTGTTCGGAGCCGGTGCGGGCGAGCCACAGGACGCCTTCTTCGCGTCCGCCGACCAGGCGCTCTTCCTCAACAACGGCAGCATGGTGCGGAGCTGGCTTGCGCCATCGGCTGAGAATCTCATCGCGCGCCTCGGCAAGCTTACCGAAGCGCGCGCGCTGGCGGAGGAGCTTTACCTAAGCACGCTCACTCGATTGCCGACCGACGCCGAAGTGTCAGCCGTGCAAAAGCAGCTTACCGCGCGCGAAAAAGAGAAGACCGCCGTCACGCAGGACCTCGCGTGGGGCCTGCTCACCTCGGCGGAGTTCCGCTTCAAGCACTGAGTTCCGCCGCGAGCGGGCGCGAAGAACTCAAAGAAGGCGCGAATTGAGCCGCGCTTTCGGCAGTCTGAATTTTCGACCGCCCATTCAAACGCAGCACGCCCATGAAGCCTTGCCCTTACGCCTGCAACTCGGCCGAGCACATCGTCGCCCGCCGGCAATTCCTCGGCAGCCTCGCGCTCGGGACCGGCGCGGTCGTGGGCGGCCTCGGCAGCTTTGCGCAGCCGTCCGTGTCCGCCGCGCTCGCCAAGGACCAGAAGCGGATGCTCGTCATCAACATGCACGGCGGCCTCTCGCAACTTGAGAGCTGGGATCCCAAGCCCGGCACCGACACCGGCGGGCCGTTTCGCGCGATCCCGACCAGCGTTCCCGGCATTCACATCAGCGAACTTCTCCCGCACACGGCCAAGGTGATGCACCACCTCGCCCTCGTGCGCAGCATCAACACGAAGAACGAGGACCACGGCAAGGGCAGCTACATGATGGTCACGGGCCGCCGCCAGATGCCGGGTCAGACCTACCCGGAGATCGGTGCGGTGGTCGCCAAGTGCCTCGACACCACGGACCGCACCCTGCCCGGCCACATCCGCATCACGGCGGGCGGCGGGGGCGGACGCAGCGCGGATTCGGCCTACCTCGGCCCGAAATACGCCAGCATCTCGCTCGACGGCGGCAAGCCCCCGCAGAACACCACCAAGCCCGACAGCCTCACTGACGCCTCGCTCGCCGAGCAAAACGCCTTCCGCCGCCTGGCAAACGATCATTTCCTCTCCCGCCGTCGCACCGCGATGACGGATGCCTACGTGCAGAGCTACGAGCAGGCGCTGGACTTGATGAAGCAGCGCGATGTCTTCGAGCTGGGCAAGGAGCCGGCGAAGGATCACGAGCGCTACGGCAAGCACGACTTCGGCCGCCACTGCCTCATGGCGCGGCGGCTGTTGGAGAACGGCATCTCCTTCGTGCAGGTGTCGCACTCGAACTACGACACGCACAACGAGAACTTCAACTTCCACTTCGAGCAGGTCGGCGAGTTCGACAAGCCGTTCGCCACGCTCATCACGGACCTGCACGAGCGCGGGATGCTGGAGAACACGCTCGTCGTCGTGCTGTCCGAGTTCGGGCGCACACCGCGCATCAACCAGTATTACGGGCGCGACCACTGGGGCCGGGCGTGGAGCGTCTGCCTCGGCGGCGCGGGCCTCCAGCGCGGCGCGGTCATCGGCGCGACCAACCCCAACGGCACCGAGGTGAAGGAGCGCGAAGTGGACTGCGGCCATCTCTTCCACACCTACCTGCGCGCGCTGGGCCTCAGCTCCAAATCGAGCTTCGACGTGGCCGGCCGCCAGATGCTGGTGGCCGACCCCGCGTGCGGGCCGATCAAGGAATTGCTGGCCTGAGTCCTGAACCACGAATGGACACCAATGGACACGAATCCCTCGTGGTTCCATCCAGTCCCCGGTTCTCATTCGTGTTAATTCGTGTCCGTTCGTGGTTGCCATGAAACCCGACTTCAAAGCCGCCCACGTTGCCGCCGAGTTAGACCACACCTCGCCGCTCATCACCTGCCGCTTTGACCCCACGGGCAAGTTCGTCTTCGCCACCGCCGAGGACCGCGCCATCCTGCGCTGGGACTTGGCCGACCCGAAGAAGAAGACCGTGTTCAGCGCGCATGATTCCTATGTGTGGGCGGTCGCGTTCTCGCGGGATGGTCAGACGCTCATCAGCGCGGGCGGCGATGACACGCTCATCTGGTGGCCGACCACGGCGGAGAAGCCCGCGCCGCAGCGCAAGGTCACCGCGCACAAGGGCTGGATTCGTGCCCTCGCCGCCAGCCCGGACGGCAAGCTTCTCGCCAGCGGCGGCAATGACCGGCTCGTCAAGCTTTGGAATCTCGCGGACGGAAAGCTGGTTCAGGAGTTCTCCGGCCACGAGCTGGACGTTTACAGCGTCACGTTCCATCCGGACGGCAAGTTCCTGCTCTCCGGCGACCTCATGGGCAAGGTGCAGCAGTGGGACCTCGCCACCGGCAAGTCCATCCGGGTGCTCGATGCGAAGGAGCTGCACTCTTTCAATGGCGGCCAAGGAGTCCACTTCGGCGGCGTGCGCGGGCTGGCGCTCTCGCCGGACAAAAAGCACCTCGCCTGCGGAGGCTTGCACAAGGCCTCGAACCCGCTCGGCAATGTCCACGAACCCATCGTTCAACGCTACGACTGGGAGACGCACAAGCTGCTCAAGACCCACCTCGCCGACGGCCTGACGAACTCGACCGTGTGGAACTGCCTCTTCCATCCCGACGGCACGCTCATCGCCGGTTGCGGCGGCGGCAGCGGCGGGCATGTGCTCTTCTGGGGCAAGGACGATGAGAAGCCCGCGCCTGCCTTCAAGCTCCCCGACATGGCCCGCGAAATGGACCTGCACCCCGACGGCATCCAGATTGCCACCGTCCATTACTCGAAGAAGCTTCGCCTCACCAAGCTCGCGCCCAAGCCGCCCGCGCCGGCGAAGAAAGCATGAGGACGAACTGCACAGTTGAAGGACAGCGCCTGGGAGCGCATCTTGTCGTCGCTGCCGTAACCTGAAGCCACACACTCAAGCCATGTCAGACACCGTTCGCATTCCGCGTTCAGTCCCGCCCTCCGCCAAGGACACCGTCCGTCTCCCGCGCCCGGCCAAGCCCGCCACCGGGGACACGGTGCGGCTCCATCGGGCACCGTCCAAAGCAAACCCCGCGGAGGGTGCCAGCCTGGAAGACTACTTGAAGCAGCAGAAGCCGCACGTCGAGCCGCCGCCGCAGTGACCGACGGACTGTCCCTTTGGGCGTGACCAGCACGCCGTGATTTCGTTCGTCAGTCGGCGCAAGGTGGTTAGGTTTTCACTCAAGCAGCCCGGCCATGTCTGAATCAACCACCCGCCCCATCCTCGTCCGCGACGGCAACGTCGTCCCGACGGCGGTGGGCGTGTCGGACCCGAGCCTGACGCTGGTGGAGTTTGTGGACGGCATCGGGTTCTTCCTCTCCGAGAGTTTTCAGCACGACGAGGCTGCTGGTGTGGATTTTCTGGAAACGGTCTCCCTGCGGAAATACTCGGGCGACTGGTGGGTCGCCTCCGAGCACGAGCGGATCTTTCTTGGCTGGGGCGTGGCTGCCGGTGACGAGATGGAAAGACAGACCCGCGAGTTGAAACTCGCGCCCCCCCCTTGGACACCGGCGGTCTTCTTTCTCTCCGCTGATAAATACCGAGCGCACCGAAGCTCGTTGGAAGAGCGGGTTCCTGAACTGGTGTTGAAAGCGGCGTTCGACTGCGCCGCGAAGATTGAAAGCTTGAACGCGGAGTTGACGCGGCTCCGCACTAGACACCGGGAAGCTTTGGGATGGCTGTTCGCTTCGATGCCGAGGAGCAGGGTGCAGCCGCGGAAGGAGACCGTCCGCATCTCGCTGCCGCCCAAGCCGGCCGCGAAGGAAACCGTTCAGTCGGCACTCAACAAACTCAGCCCCGAGGAGCGGGCGGAGTTGGAGCGTTGGTTGAAGCAGCAGAAGCCACCCGAAGACCCGCCGCCACCCAAGCCCTGATGCACGCCCTTGTCGAAGACTTCCTCTTCTCCCTGCGCCACGAGCGCGGGCAGGCGGAGCACACGCAGAAGACTTACCAGGCGTTGCTCGGCAAGTTCACCACTTGGGCCGGCGCGCACGGGTTGACCAACTGGCGCGACGTTCGCCTCGCGCATCTCACCGAGTTTCTCCAATACGAGCGCGACCGCCGGCTGGCGGACGCGCCGGAGGAATCCACCGCGAAGTTGAGCACCAGCAGCCTCTACCTCCAGATCGCCGCGCTGCGCGCCTTCTTCAAGTGGGCCGAGACGGAGAAGCACCTGCCCGCGAACCCGGCGGAAAATCTCTCGCTCCCGCGCCGTTGGAAGCGCATCCCCAAGTCGCTGTCGCACGCCGAGGTCGAGCAAATCCTCAAGCCCCTCGCCACCAATGAGCCGGCCGACCTCTGCGACCAGGCCATCCTCGAACTCGCCTACGCCAGCGGCCTGCGCCTCGCCGAACTGCGCAACCTGCGCCTCGAACAGCTCCATTTCGAAGCCGGCTTCGTCACCGTCATCGGCAAGGGCAACAAGGAGCGCGTCGTGCCCGTCGGGAAGTTCGCCGTGGCCGCGCTGGGCCGCTACCTCACCGTCGCGCGACCGCAGCTCGTCCGCCCCAAGTCCCCCGCCGCCGTCTTCCTCACGCGACGCGGCACCGCGTTCGCGCACGTCACCATGTGGCTGCGCATCACCAACCGCGTGAAGAAGGCGGGGCTGGAGCGCAACATCACGCCGCACATGCTGCGGCACAGCTTCGCCACGCACCTGCTGGAGCACGGCGCGGACCTGCGCGTGATTCAGGAACTCCTCGGCCACTCCAGCATCAGCACCACGGAGGTCTACACGCACGTCGCCGGCCAGCGCCTGCGCGACGTGCATGAACAGTATCACCCAAGGGCGAAGTGAAGGGATGTCTACCGCCCCGGCAGATGCCGGGGACGGTGATTTCACCGTCCGAACGCCACCGCTTGGACCGCGACTTTCACGGCGCTAAAGATACTTCTTCAGCAGCGGCGCGAGTTCCTTCTTGGTCTTCGCCGGCCAGAGCTTCGGGTCCGTCATGATCGCGTTGCGCAACGCGTCGTGGCACGGCCAGTTCGGCTCCGTGGGGATGCGCGGCAGGACGTGCTGGATGGTGCGCTTGGCCGTCTCGGCGTTGCGCTTGAGGTTGTCGAGGACCATCTCGACCGTCACGTGCGCCTCGTCCACCTTCCAGCAGTCGTAATCGGTGATCATCGCCATCGTGGCGTAGGCGATCTCGGCCTCGCGGGCGCACTTGGCCTCGCCGAGGTTGGTCATGCCGATGACATCGTGGCCGAGCTTGTGGTTGGTGAGCGACTCGGCGCGCGTGCTGAAGGCCGGGCCTTCCATGTTCACATAGGTGCCGCCGTCGTGGACGCGCGCTTTCTGGGCCTTGGCGGACTGCATGAGCAACTGGCGCAGCTCCTCGCTGACCGGGTCGGCGAACGCGACGTGCGCCACGATGCCGCGCCCGAAGAAGGTGTGCTCGAAGTCGCGCTTGGTGCGGTCGAGGAACTGGTCGGGCAGCACGATGTCGCAGGGCTTGTATTTCGCCTGGAGCGAGCCGACGGCGCTGACGCTGATGACCCAGTGGACGCCGAGGGACTTCATCGCCCAGAGGTTGGCGCGGTGGTTCAGCTCGGTCGGGAGGAGCCGGTGCCCGCGCGCGTGGCGCGGGAGGAAGACGACTTCCCGGCCCGCGAGCTGGCCGGTCAGGAGTTCATCCGAGGGATTGCCGAAGGGGGTCTTGACCTTCACCCATTTCTGCCGCGTGAAGCCCTCGATGTGGTAAAGCCCGCTGCCGCCGATGATGCCGATGCGATGTGTTGCCATGTGGCGGCAGAGTAACCAAGGCCCGGTTCAGCGCGCCAGTCGGCAAATGCCAGTTTCCGGTTGAATCTCCCCCGCTTCCTCCGCACATTCGCGCCCGATGAAAAGTCAGTTCACCGGCCCGGTCTTTGTCGTGCGCGACAACATTGACACCGACCAGATCATTCCCGCGCAGTATCTCACCCTCGTGCCCACCATCCCGGCGGAATACGAGAAGCTCGGCGCTTACGCGCTCATCGGCCTGTCGGACGCGCTCTACCCGGCGCGCTTCGTGAAGGAGGGCCAGCTCGACAGCGAGTATCCCATCGTCGTCGGCGGGAAGAACTTCGGCTGCGGCAGTTCGCGCGAGCACGCGCCCATCGCTCTCGGCTCGGCCGGCTGCCGCATCGTGCTGGCCGAGAGCTTCGCGCGCATCTTCTTCCGCAACAGCGTCGCCACCGGCGAGCTGTATCCCTGCGAACTCACCACCCGCCTCTGCGACGTGCTCAAGACCGGCGAGGTCGTCACCGTGGACCTCGACGCGCAGACCGTGAAAGTCCACGCGACGGGCCAGGTGCATTCCTTCAAGCCCCTCGGCGACGTGCGCCCGGTGGTGGACGCCGGCGGCCTCTTCAACTACGCGCGGCAGAGCGGGATGATCCCGGCGGCGGCGTAGGCGCGGCCAGCGTAGCTCGACATTCCAATGTCGAGTTCGGCGCGGTCGGCAGCCACGGGTCTCGACATTGGAATGTCGAGCTACTGGTGCGCCGCCTGTCACTCCGTGGCCGGTGTCGGGGCAAAGATTGTGAGTTCACCGTGAGCAAAGCCTTCACCCGCGAAGATGACCAGCCGGACGAACCGGTGGTTTCACGGCGGGCCTCCTCGCTGCCACCGGGCACGCAGAACTTGATGACGCCCGACGGCGAGCGGCGGCTGCGCGAGGAACTCGCCCAAGTCCAGACCGCCCGCGAGCAGTTGCTGGCGACGAAGGGCGACCCCGACCAGCCCCAGAAACTCGCCGCCCTCGAACAGCGCGCGGTGCTCCTCGATGACTGCCTCCGCACCGCGTCCGTGGTGCAGCCGCCCGCCACGCCCGACGACCGCGTGCGCTTCGGCGCGGTGGTCACGGTGCGCGAAAGCACGGGCGCCGAGACGCGTCACCGCATCGTGGGCGTGGACGAGGTGGATTTCGACCGTGGCTGGGTGAGCTGGCGCTCGCCCATCGCGAAGGCGTTGCTGAACCAAAGCGTCGGCCAGCGCGTGCGGCTCCGCGTGCCCAGCGGCGAGAAGGAGTTGGAGATCACCGCCGTTGCCTACGAGTGAGCGTCTTCCAGGGGCGGCGGAAAACTCGGACACAAAGCCTGTAACCGGGCCGGGGCGCGCGGCGTTACCCTTGGGAGTGGCCGCCGCGCCCATTTCCGAACCTGAGTTTGATGTCGCGTCGTGCCTGGACCGGGTGCGCGCGCAGGATGACGACGCCGCGCGGGCGCTGGTCGGGCACCTGTATCCGCTCGTCATGAAGATCGTGCGCTCGCATCTGCCCGTCCGCGCCGCCGAGGAGGACCTGGCGCAGGAGATTTTCATCAAGCTCTTCCAGCGGCTCGGCCAATACGAGGCGCGCGACGGGGTGCCGCTCTCGCACTGGGTTTCCCGGCTGGCGGTCACGACGTGCCTCGATGCGCTCCGCGCCGAGAAGCGCCGCCCCGAGCTGCGCCACGCGGACCTCGGTGAAGGCGAACTGGCGTGGCTGGAGTTTTTCACCGGCAGCGCGCCCGCCGAGCACGCGCCCGAGACGGAGGCCACCGCCGTGCGCGACGCCATGCACAAGCTGCTCGCGACGCTCGAACCGCCCGACCGGCTCGTGCTGCAATGGCTCGACCTCGAAGGCCGGCCCGTGAAGGAAATCAGCGCGCTGACCGGCTGGGGTGTTTCGTTGGTGAAAGTCCGCGCCTTCCGCGCGCGCCGGCGGCTGCGCAAGGCGGCGGAGAAATTGAAAGGCCAGTTGTCATGAACGAGTTCGACCACAGATGGCAGACGGGCGCGGCCCGCGCCCGGGAAGCGCAACCATCGGAGCCGGCGGAGGCCCCGCACGGCTTCGCGCAACGGGTCATCGCCCGCGCGCGGGCCACGCCCGCCACGCCGCTGGAGCGGATTGGCGAGCGCCTCACCTGGCGCGCGCTGGCGTGCGCGTGCGCCGTGCTGGCGGCGAGCCTGTTCCTCGAATTGCCCGCCGCCCCGGCGGATGAGTCTTTTTTGCCGGCGGTCGAAACCGTCGCCACGGAACTTTTCTGGACCTCATGAAACATTGGAAGCTTGCCCTCGGACTCGCGGCGCTGGTCGCCGTGAGTGGTTACGCCGGCGTGCGCCTCGGCCTCTCGCTCGCCCGCCGCCACGACAACCGCGCCTCCGCCGAGACGTGGCACGAATCTGCCATGCGCAGCCTCAACGCGCGCATCAAGCTCACCCCGCCCCAGCAGGAGCAGGCCCGGCAGGCGATGGACCGCGCCATCGGCAAGTTCACCGGCATCCGCCAGCAGGCGCTCGCCGAGGCCGGCGAGGTGGTGAAGGAGCTGGTGGCCGAGGTGGACGCCAGCCTCACCCCGGAGCAGCGGCAGGAGTTCGCGAAGATGAAGCCCGGCCCGGCGAACATCACGCTCGACCTGCTGCGCGTGGAGCCGCGCCAGAAAACGCTGTAACCGCGCCCCGCGCCCGGCGTTTCCCTCTGCGGACAGTCAGACACAAACAACCTTATGAAAAAGCTCCTCCTCCTCACCGCGCTCTGCGCCTCCCTCACCGCCTCCGCCCAGGAGAAAGTCTCCGCCGACGAGGTCCAAAGAATCGCCCGCCGGCTCACCGAGCAGTTCGGCGAGTTGAGCGACGCCCAAATCAAGGTCGCGCCCGACGCCGCGCGCGGCGACGCCTTCAAGGCGGGCGAGATCATCGTGATGGTGCTGCCGGACAAGAATCTCACCGCCGCCGCGCTGGAGAAGCTCGGTGCGGACCTCGTGCCCGTCGGCCAGCTCTACTTCAAGGCCGTCGCCCCCGCGAAGGACGGCAAGGTCGCCCCCAGCGACAAGCTGCGCATCGTGACCGTCAGCGACCAGGGCACCGACCACCGCATCCCGCTCTGCCTGCTCGGCGCGCGCAAGCGCGACGACCGGCTCGAACTCGTCGTGTTCGGCAGCGAGAAGACGCCGTTCACCCAGGTCACGCTGCGCAAGGCCGAGGGCAGCCAGGGCGCGCCCATTGAGTTGAGCGGCGAGAAGCAGGACGAGGAATCCGGCTCCGTCACGTTGAGCATCCTCGGCCAATACAAGGCCACGCTCGTCGTGATGAAGCAGGCGAACTGAGCCGCACCCACGCGCCTCCCAAACGCCAGCCTGCGCGGCTGGCGTTTCGGCTGTTCACCGGGCCGCTCGCCGTGCGTCCTCCCGACCAGCCCGGCCGCCCCGCGTTCGGTCACGGTGCGCGGAGATGCTGCTCGAACAGCTTGTAAGCCTTCTCGCGCATCGCGTCGGGGAAGTCGTGGTCGCAGTCGGGGTGCTCGACCAGGAGGTTGCCCGGCTTGCCGTGCAGCTTGTAAATCTGCGCGGCGGCGGCGGCCACGCGGTCCACGCTGTCCCACTTGAAGTTCGAGTCCTTGAGCGGCGCGTTGATGAAGCACACGCGCGGCGCGAGCGCGCCGACCAGCTCGTGGAAGTCGAAGGGGATTTCCTCCAGCCGGCCCTTGTAGCTGGCGAGCTTGAGCATGTAACGCGTCTGGCACCAGCCCTTCTCCGGCTCCCACACCTTCGGGTTGCCGCCGTAGTAGTCGAGGTAGGAGTCCAGCCCGCAGCTCGACACGATGACCTTGATCCGCTGGTCGAAGACGCCGGTGTAGACCGAGTTGTGGCCGCCGAGCGAGTGGCCAATCGTGCCGAAGCCCGCCTTCGCGTTCACGTAGGGCAGCGACTCCAGCAGGTCGAGGCCGCGCAGGTTGTCCCACACGGCCTTGAGCGTGCCGCTCTCCCAGCCGAGCGCCTTGAGGTCGGGCTGGTAGTTCGCCAGCAGCGGGTAGGAGGGCGCGAGCGTGACGAAGCCCCGCTCGGCCAGCTCGGCGGCGTATTGACGGTTGGGCCGGCCGCCGAGGCCGACGACGACCTTGTGGCCGATGGTGTTGTCGGTCGGGTGCGGGCAAAGGATGCCGGGCACCTTCTGCTTCCCGCTCAAGGCGGCCTTGGGGATGAGGAGGTAGGCCGGCACGCGGCCGCCCGGCTCGCTCGAATACGTGATGAGCTGCCGCACGTAGCTGCCGCAGTCCGTCTCCTCCTCGATCTTCATCTCCAGCGGGCAGCGCTTCGCCGCGCCGGGCAGGAGGCCCATCACGCGCTCCATGCCGCGCACGATCTCCGCCCGGCGATGCTGCCAGTCCTTGGGTGACTTCACGGGCCGCACGCTGCCGGTCACGTCGCGATAGACGAGCAGATTGGTCCGCTCGAGGCGCGGCAGCCCGACGGGCGGGAGGTTTTCGGCGGCGACGAGGGCGAGCGGCGAGGCGGCGAGGAGCAGGGCAAGTGCGCGGGTCATGGGGTTCCTTGTAACGCGGACGGCGCGGACGGAAAAGCTGATTCCGCAAGCCGCGCGGCGCGAGGCGCAGCTTGAGGCTCCCGCCCGCGCGCCCGCCGCGAATCCCGCTCGCCTTCGCCCCCGGCCCGCCGTAGCCTCGCCGCGATGGCCACGCTGCCCCGACCGGAAGTCATCCTCACTCACGAAAGCGACCTGGACGGCCTGCTCGCCGGCCTGTTGTTGAAGCGGCTGGCGCGAAAACTGTTCGACGCGGACATCCGGCTGGAGGCGCACCATTACAACACTTGGAAACAGCGCCAGCTCCGGGAGCGCGCCGCGTGGGTGAGCGACTTCGCCTTCGAGCCGCGCATGGACCGGCCCGACTGGCTGGTCCTCGACCACCACACGACCGAGACGTCCGCCAAGCAGGCCCAGCTCATCCACGACCTCGGCAAATCCGCGAGCCTGCTCTGCCATGAGCTGTGCCGCGCGCACGGCCTCGCCAGCCCGGAGCTGGACCGGCTCGTGCATCTCAGCAACGTCGTGGACCTTTACCTCGTGGAGGATCCGGACTTCGAGCTGGCCTGTGACTACGGCAACCTCGTGAAGGTTTATGGCTTCTGGAACCTCCACGCGCTCATCGGGGGCAGCCCGGAGCGGCTGCTTGACCATCCGTTGCTGGAGGTGATGGAGGTAAAGCGGCGGGTCGAGGATCCGCTGGGCTTCGACTGGAGCCGGAAAAATGTCGTGGAGATCAGCCCCAGCGTCGGCTTCGTGGACACCGTCGTCGGCAACGCCAACAGCATCGTCCACCGGCTGCTCAAGGAGCGGGCCACGCCCTACGCCGTCCTGGCCACGTTGTTTGTGAAATCCAATCGCACGGTCATCGCCAGCTTTCGCAGCGAGAACGGCGAGGCGCTCAAGGCCGCCCAGCAGCTTCAGGGCGGCGGCCACGCGAACGCCGCGGGCGCGACGCTGCCCCGCTCGGTCAGCTCGCTGGAGGACGCCGTGCTTTACCTCCGCGAGGTGCTCAATCCGCAGCCCAAGCCGGGGGGCGGGCTGACCAGTCTGGAGCGGGCGTTTGCCGGGCTGGAGGGGCAGGCTCCGCGCGGCTGAACCCGCGCGGCGGCCGCGAAAAACCTGTTGTCCCGTCCTTCGCCCGCCGCCTAAGCTGCGCCCGTGGACAAAGTTTCCGCCCCGCCGGCCCGGCCTCCGCTGTTGCAGAGCGTGCTGGCCCTGCCCTTGCCGCGGAGCTACCTCAATTTCGTCGGCCGCCAGATTTTCCGGTTCCTCCAGACGGTGCAGGGCCTGGGCGCGTTCGCGCTCATCACGTTGGGCGTCACCTTCACCAAGTTCAACTCGTCCTGGCGCGTCGTTCACCCGCTCATCCGCGCGCAGGTGGACCGCGCGGGGGTGCGGCTGCTGCCGGGGATCGTGCTGCTCGGCCTGGCGCTGGGACTGGTGATCGTGGGGCAGACGGTGTCGCTCCTGCAAAAAATCGGCGCCGGGCAATACGCCGGCACGGTGATGGTCACGGTGCTGATCCGCGAGCTGGGCCCGCTGGCCACCGCGCTGGTGGTGCTGGCGCGCGTGGGCACGGCCATCGTGGTGGAGCTGGGCCTGAGCCGCGCGCAGGGCGAGGTGGAGGCGCTGGAGGCGCTGGGCATTGATCCGGTGCATTACCTGGTGATGCCGCGTGTCCTCGGGCTGGCGGCGGCGATCTTTTCGCTGACGGTGTATTTGATCCTCGTCGCCGTGTGCAGCGGCTACTTGTTTGTCTTCCTGCAGGACGTGCCGTTGATGCCGGGGGATTATTTCGGCCAGATCGCCCGCGCGCTGAAGTGGGAGGACTTCGCGCTGCTCGGCCTGAAGACGGCGACGTTCGGCGCGATCATCGCCACGGTCACCTGTTATCAGGGTCTCGCGCAGCGGCTGCGGCTGGAGGACGTCTCCGACGCGACCACGCGCGCGGTGGCGCAAAGCGTCGCGGGCTGCGTGCTGGCGGACGCGCTGTTCATCGTCGTTTATCTCCTCATGTGAGCATGGCCGCGCCCGCCGACAACGCCTCTGCCACGCCGCTCATCGAGCTGGTGGACGCGAGCATCGCCTCCGCGCAGGAGCCGGAGGTGGCGCTGGTGGCGGGCGTGAGCTGGCGGCTGCGGCCGGGCGAGTATTGGGCGGTGGGCGGCCTGGACTGGGCGGGCAAGAGCGACTGGCTCACAACGGTGGCCGGACTTCAGCAGCCGGTCGCGGGCGCGCACTTTCTCTTTGGGTGGGACACGGCCTCGATCACGGAGGCTGAACGGGTCGCGGAGCGGCTGCGGGTGGGCCTGGTGTTTGAGAATGGCGGCCGGCTCTTCACGCACATGACGGTCGCGCAGAACCTCGCGCTGCCGTTGCGCTACCATCGGAACTGTCCGCCGGAGGAGACGCAGGAGGCGGTCGAGGCCGCGCTCGCCTTCGCAGGGCTGAACGACTTCGCCAACCAGATGACCAGCCAGCTCAACCGCAGTTGGCGGCAGCGGGTCGCGCTCGCCCGGGCGCTCATCCTCCAGCCGGAAGTTTTGCTGCTGGACAATCCGCTCGCCGGCCTGGACCCGCGCCAGACGCGGTGGTGGCTGGACACGCTCGACGCGCTCAACGCCGGGCACCCGTTGCTCGCGGGGCGTCCGCTTGCGCTGGTGGCCACGGCGGACGACCTGCGCCCGTGGCAGGCGCACGCGCGGCAGTTTGCGCTGCTGCAACGAGGGCGGTGGGTGGATTTGGGCGGACGGAACGACCTGTCCGCCAGCAGCGACACGGTCGTGCTCGATTTTTTGTCCGCATGAAATCAATCCTCACTTCGCCGCGCGTCCCGTCACCCGTCGCTGGTGGCCGGTCATTTCCCCGCTGACTCCCATGCCGCTGCAAGACCTCACCCCGCAACTCCGCACCCGCCTCAGCCGCGTGGAGCACACCGTCGGCGTCTTCGTCATTCTCGCCACCGGGCTGCTGCTGTCGGGCTTCGGCTACTACTTCTATTACACCGCGAAGAACAAGGGCTGGTTCGATCTCAAGGCCCCGTTCTACACCTACGTGGACAGCGCGGCGGGCTTCAAGCGGGGTGACAAGATCAGGCTGATGGGGCGCGACGCCGGCGAAATCACGGCCATCGAGCCGGTCGCCCCGGACTCGGCGGAATACTTCGAGCGCCACTTCGTGTATGTGCAGTTCGTCATCCGCAGCCGGGACATCGGCTACATCTGGAACGACTCGCGCGTGCGCGTGAACGCGGCCGACCTGCTCGGCGGGCGCTATCTGGAAATCCTCCCCGGCGGCTGGAACGGCTACACCAACCGCGACGGCTCGAAAAAAAATCTGCGCGCCGCCTACGAGGTGAAAGGCCAGCTCATCACCGGGATGTGGCACGACCAGTCCGGGGCCTACACCAACTGGAGCGCCGGCTCCACGCCCTATCACATCATTGCCGACGAATCCCCCGCCCTCACCGAGCGGGCTGAAAAGCTGGTGTCCCAGATCGAGACGGCGCTGCCCGACATCCTCAGTCTCACCAACCAGGTCGCCGCGCTGCTCGCCACCAGCACGCGCGCGCTCACCAACCTCGACGCGCGCGTGGCCGAACTCAAACCCGTCGTCAGCAACGCGAACTTCCTCGTCGCCGGCCTGCACCCGGTCAGCGCCAACGTCCACCGCATCACCGCCAACCTCACCAACCCCGCCGGCTCGCTCGGCACCTGGCTGCTGCCCACGAATCTCAACGCCTCGGCCGAGCAGACGCTCCTCTCCGTCCGCGCCATGCTGGCCGACGCGCGCACCACCTTCAGCAACGCCAACGCGACGCTCACCGATGCGCGCCGCATCGCCCAGACCGCCGACACCAACCTCACGATGCTGGCGGTGAACCTCGACCGCTCGCTCACCCACCTCGCCAGCCTCACCAGCAACCTCAACGCGCAGGTCGAGGCCAACACCAACCTGCTCGCCGAGATCTCCGCCGCCATCGTCCACACGGACGGACTGGTGCAGGGCCTCAAGCGCCACTGGCTGCTGCGCTCCGCCTTCAAGGAGAAGCCGCCCGCCAAGCCCGCAAAGTGACCGCCCCGCTTCAAGCGCAACCGCTTGGCCCTGAAACGGAAGGCGGGAGAAAGTGAAAAAAAACTGTTGTCACGAACCGCTCCTTTGCTACTGTCGCCGCCAATGCACCGTCTTTGGTGTGTGGGCAAACGGTTTTTTGCCCGCTAGCAAAACGCAAAGATAACAACAGTAAACAACTCGCAAGAGGAACTAACACAATGAAAGTCAATCAATGGACACTCGGGCTGGCCGCCGCAGGCGTGATCAGCTTCGGCGCTGTTGCTCAAGCGGAAGAAAAACCGTCCAGCCAAGTGCTCACGGCGGTTTCTTCCACCACCCTGAGCGGCTACGTCAGCACCTCGGCCATGTGGGCACCCGGCACGTCTGCCGGTGGCGCCAACGCCACCCGCACCTATGATGGTGTCGCCAAGCAGGATGGTTTCAGCTTGGACGTCATCAACCTGACGGTTTCCAAGCCCCTCGACGAGGGCGAGTGGGCCGCCGGTTACACCGCTGAACTGCTCGTTGGCCCGGATGCGACCGTGTTCGCCACCGGCGCGGGCGCGCAGCTCGCCATCAAGCAGGCCTATGTGGCGCTTAACGCCCCGGTCGGCAACGGCATCACGTTCAAGCTGGGCGTCTGGGACTGCCCGATCGGGTATGAGGCGTTCAACTACACCGCCAACCCGAACTACAGCCGCTCCATCGGCTACGCGATTGAGCCGACCACCTATACTGGCCTCATCGCCAGCTACAAGGTGTGCGACGGTCTGACCGTCGGCGCTGGTGTGGCCAACAACCCCGGTGGCGCGGTCGCCATCAACGGTCGTTCCGCCACGGAATCGGAGAAGGCCTACTGCGCTCACCTCACCGTCACGGCTCCCGACTCTTGGGGTTTCCTCAAGGGTTCGACCATCACCGCCGGCGTGATTGACCACGATTCTGCTGGCGGCGTCGGTTCCGCCGCGAATGTCATCAACTATTACGTTGGCGGGTCATTCAACACGCCGATCGAGGCGCTCAAGATTGGGGCCGCCTATGACTATCAGGGCCGTGCTGGTTCCGGCGCGGCGGGCGGCGCAACGTCCTCGTCCTACGCGAATGCGGTCAGCCTCTACACCTCCTACGCGCTGACGGAGAAGGTCAAGATCAACACCCGCGCTGAGTATGCCTCTGGCACCTCGAGCGCGTTCACTGCCTCGGCCCCGTTCGCGAACGCGGCCAAGGCTGCGGTCGGCTCGAACTCCGAGTTCCTCAGCATCACTGGCACGGTTGATTACGCCCTCTGGGCCAATGTCATCAGCCGGGCGGAAATCCGCTGGGATGCTGACGTCAGCGGTGGCCCGCAGCCCTTCGGTGGCGCGGCGGACGAGAAGAACGCGATCACAATCGCGCTGAACGTCATCTACAAGTTCTAATCTGAGCCTGGCTCAGACCACACCCCTTCCGGGCAACCGGAAGGGGTTTTTCGTTTTTACACTCCCTCGCAATTGCCCTTGTAGCAGGCAAATTTCGCGTCGCTTTTTTCGCACCCGCTCCGAATCAAACAGCCGGCGGGTCGTCTGACCACACACCAAAAAATGAAACTGTCATCGCCCGCTAAACTTCTCCCCCTCATTGCCGCCGCAGTGTCGATGGTATTCCCGCCCTCCGCGCCCGCACAAACCGCGTCGGAAATTCGCCAGGCCGCCAAGCCCGCACTGATCACCCCGCTGCCGGACAAGATGCCCGGGGCCGAGCACGACAGCCCCGTGCTCGTCGCGCTGGGCAGGAAGCTCTTCCTCGACAAGCGCCTCTCCTCGAACAATTCGCAGTCCTGCAACTCCTGCCACAATGTCGAGGGCAAGGGCGGCGGAGTGGACAATCAGCCGACCTCGCCCGGCGCCTTCGGCAAGCGCGGCGGCCGCAATTCTCCCACCGTGCTGAACGCCGGCCTGCAGCTCGCGCAGTTCTGGGATGGGCGGGCGGCCGATCTGGTGGCGCAAGCCAAGGGACCGGTGTTGAATCCAATTGAAATGGCCATGCCTGGCGAGGCCGAGGTGGTCAAAAAGATTGGGGCGGAGAAGGATTACCCGCCGCTGTTCGATAAGGCGTTTCCGGGCGCGGGCGGCAGGATTACCTACGACAACATCGCCAGGGCCATCGCCGCCTTCGAGCGGACCCTGATCACGCGCGACCGGTTCGACGACCTGCTCAAGGGCAATGACAAGGCGCTGGCCCCGCTCGAGCTCAAGGGAGCCGACCTGTTCTTCAAGACTGGCTGCACCACCTGCCACACCGGCCCCCTCATCGGCGGCAACACCTACATGAAGGTCGGGCTTGTGAACCGCTATGAAACCGCGGATCTCGGCCGCTTCGATGTCACCAAGGACAACGACGACAAGCTCAAGTTCAAGGTGCCGACGCTCCGCAACATCGGGCTTACCTCGCCTTACTTCCACGACGGCAAGATCGCGACGCTGCCGGAGGCGGTGAAGAAGATGGCCTGGCTCCAGTTGGGCAAGGAACTCAAGGATGACGAGGTGAAAGCCATCGTCGCCTTCCTCGGCTCGCTGACCGACAAGGCCCGCGCGGCAAGGTAGCCCTCGCTACCGCGACGCCCGCCACCACACGGCGAACGGCTCCGCCGCCCGCGCCAGGGCGAGCCGGCCCGACTCGTGCCACAAGACCGCCGCCAACCCATGCGAGAAACGCGTCTCCCAGGGGAGGTGATACGCGCCGGCCTCCAGCCACACCAGCCGGTCGCCGGCACGTATGCGACGGGACATTGAACGGCGCGTGAGCTGGTCAAAGGCCATGCACGTCGGACCGTGGACAGCGGTGAGGACCGTCGGGCCGCCGCGACTCGGCACGGAGAAAAGCCCGTGCTCCTCCCAGTTGGAAACCAGCGCGTTCATGGTCCGCCCGCCATCACAGATCAACTGCCGCAGGCCGTCGCGCGCCTTCACATCCAGCACGGTGATGACCAGCACGCCGCTGCGGGCGCTGAGGAAGCGCCCGTTCTCCAGCCACACCTCACGCAACCCGGCAAAGCGCGGCAGCCAGCGGCGAAACACCGCCGTTAACCCCTCCAAACCCGTGGCAGCCGACGTGAGGAGGCTCTGACTGGATTTCGCGTTTCGTGTTCCACGTTCCGCAGTTGCAGCTAGCCTCCTCGCGTCGGCTGCTACGGAGGGCTTGAATCCCGCCGCGAACTCCCTTCCAGCGTGGCTGAACGTGTGGCGTGGCGGCAGGCCGCCGCCGCAATCCAGAAAGGCCGGCCACCAGTTCACCGCCGCGCAGAACGCGTGCGCCTCGCGGATGGCGCGCTCGTAAATCGCGGCGCTCGCGACGTTCGTGCGGAGGTGGAAGTGCAGTGTCTCCGCCACCACACCGGCCCGCTTCAGCTTCCTCAGGGCTGCGGTTGCCTCCGCCGGCTCGAAGCCAAACTGCGTCGGAAATTCCGGGTGCTCTGGGTCATGCTCCAAACTCGTGCGGAGCCGCAGGCCCGTGCGCCACTTCAGCTTCTTCGCCAGCGGCAGCAGCGCCGTCAACTCGCCGGGCGAATCGAAGTTCACGCGCAGGCCCGGCGCGGCCACGCGCGGCAGCCAGCGGTGCTTGGCCGGGCCGTTGATGAGAATGTCCTCGGTGGCGAAACCCTCGTGCCGCGCGGCGAGATACTCAAACTCACTCACCACCTCGATGGGCCGGCCCTGCCTGCGCCACCAGCGCAGCAGCGGCGCGACGGGCTGGGTCTTGCACGAGAGCCAGTGGCGCACCGGCACCGGCTGATCATCAAGGGCCTTGAGTTCCTCCACCGCCTCCGCAATAGGATCGACCGAGAAAATGTAGAACGGCGTCGGCGTGCCGGTGGCGAGCGCGTCGCGCACGAGGCGGCGCCAGAAGGCCAGCACGCGCGGCGGGTGGCCGGGGTTGCAAAGTGTTGTGTTCTTCTTCATCGCTCGTCAGCGACTTGAACTTCGGGAGCGCGGCGTTCACGCCGCAGAAGGCAGCGACGTGACAAGCACGTTTGAAAGTCTTTTGACCAGCCACGCTTCTGCGGCCTGAAGGCCGCGCTCCCGCTCAAAACCACCACCGCACCGACAGGCCCAGCTCCCACAGGTCGCTGCCGCCGTCGGTCGTCGCGGCGCTCGTGGTGTAGGCCAGCTCGGTGCCGAACTCCAGGCTCTTGCGCGGCTGGAACATCAACCCGACGCGCCCGCCGAACTCCATCGAGTCGCGCTCGAACGCGTAGTCCGCGCTGCCCTGCAGGTGATAGAAGAGCGGTCCCCACAGCCGGTCGCGCAGGTCGGCATAGAGGCCCTCGCGGTGCAGCCAGGGCAGCACCAGGCTGTCGAGCACCTGCGTCTGCTGCGGAATCGTCAGGCCCGGCGCGAGGGCGGGTTGCACGAGCGCGAGGTTGCCGGTCTTGCGCGAGTTCGCGTGGTAAGCGCCCCGGTAGCCGAGCTTGAACTCCGGCGACTCGCGGCGCGCGAGAAACTCCACGCCCCAGTTCGCCTGCCAGCCCAGCGCCAGCTCCTCGCTGTCCACCAGCACCTCGCGTCCGGTGAACGCGCCGTAAGTTTGAAAGCGCTCGGCGATGAGGTAATTGCCCGCCAGCGTCAGGCGATGCTGGCGGCCATCGAGCGAGTTCAGCAGCAGGCCGTCGCGGGCGCGCTCGTTGCCATAGGCTTCGAGCCAGAGCGCGCCGTTGCTGGGAAAGCGGTGCATCAGCCGCGCGCCGCCGAGGAAACCGTTCTGATAGCCACCCGCCCACAGGTCCGTGATCCACCGGCTGCTCCACGTCGTTTGAAAACCAAGCGAGGCTTCCGTGTCATCGGCCCAGCGGCGGTTCAGGAACGTCGTGCCGCGCACCAGCACGTCCTCGCGCATCGCCTCGGCGTGAAGCTGGTTGCGGTCGGACACCTGCGTGCGGCCACCGACGCGTTCCTGCCAGAGCTGGCCGGAGTCGAGCAGGTAGGCGGTGCCCTGCGCGAAGACGTGCTCGCCGTGCTCGCGCTGCATCGGCTCCAGAACCCGCCGCACCATGACCCGTGTTTGATCGTCCACCTGGTTCTGGTCGAGCATCTCCTGATACGCCGTCTGCTGCGTGCGCCAGTCGCCAGACTTCTCCGCCGCGCCCGCGAGGTCGAGCTGGTAGGGGAAGGGCTTGCCCGCGAACTTTTCGAGACGCAGAAAGCGCAGCACGCTAGCGGCCTCCTGGTAATTTCCGGCGAGCTGGTTCGCCGCGCCGTAGTAATAGAGCGCGTCGTTGCTGTCGGGATAAGCGCGGAAGAGCTGCGTGGCGTAACCCAGCGCCCGGCCCGCGTCCTTCTTGTCCGTGAAGAGCGAACTCATCGCCAGCAACGCCTCCTGGTTGGCGGGGTCACGGGCGAGGATGTCCTGCGCGAGCGGCTCGGCCATGTCGGCGCGACCCGTCTTCGCGTAGAGATACATCAGGTAGCGACGGTCCTCGGGACGTGTCGAGGGGGAAAAAGCCCGCTCTTCGGCGGGAGTTGCATTCGGCGGCAGCGCGACAGCGGGAAAACCCGGTGGCGAGTCGAGCGACCCGCGCGGCGCGGGCCAGGCCTGCGGCGGTTGCTGGGGCTGCGGCGGAAAATTCTGGGGAACTTCGGGGACGTATTCGTTGCTGCGACGGTTCGGGCGCTGGCCGGAGACAGGCTGGGTGCGGAAGTTGTATTCCGGCTGCGGTTGATACTGGGGCTGATACGGCGGCGGTTGGTTCTGCGTCGCCGCCGGCCAGCGTTGCGCGGGCGCCTCCTGGCGCTCGCGGTCGCGGCCAAACAGCCGGCTGAAGAAACCGGGGCGGTCCAGCGAACTGCCGCGCGCGGAGGACTGGTAGCGTGCTTCCGGCACCGGATAACCCTCGGGCACGGCATAACCCTGCGGCACCGCACCCGGCGCGTAACGCACGCCGTCGCTGACGACGTGCGTGGTGAGCGGACGCGGGTTGCCCGTGGGCGGGACCACGGCGGTCGCCGCCGGCGCGACGGCTTGCGAGCCGATGACGCGGGCGTCGGTGGTGCTCGGCCAGCTTGGCGCAGCGTAGCCCTGCGGCGTGTATTGCGGGGCGACGGCCTGCGGCTGCGGCCACGCGGGCTGCGTTTGGGGCCACTGCGGTTGCGCGGCCGGATAACTCGGCGCGGCCGGCTGCGGCGTGGCGAACTCGGCGCGTCCCGGACGCTGGCCGCTGAAGGCATCCACGGGCAACGCGCGCTGGCTGCTCGCGGTCGGCGGGCGGGCGGCGGGGGCGGCATAGCCTGCGTTCGGGTCCGCGCCAATGGGATACGAAGTGACTGCGCCGGACTGCGGCTGGGCGGCGGGTTGCGGCCACTGCGGATTCGCGTAGCCCTGCGGCTGGTATTGCGGAGCGACCGGCTGCGCCTGCGGCCATTGCGGTGCAGCGGCGGGCGCGGGCGCTTGGTAGTAATCCGCCGGGTCCGCGTAACGCACGCCATCGCGCGAGTAGGTCGCGCCGGGCTGGGCGTAGTTCCCTTGCTGCGCCTGATAGCGCGGCGGCTCCTCATCGCGCGAGAACAGCCGGCCAAAGAAACCCTTCTTCTCCGGCTCTGGCGCGGAGTAAGTGCGCTGCGCCGGGCGTTGCGCCGCGTAATAGCCGTCCTCGGAACGCGCGCCGCGCCGCCCGGTTTCAGACGGGTTGAGCGGCTGGTCCATGAGGAACTGGAACTGCGCGTGCGCCGACGTGCCGGCGGCCATGATGAGCGCGGTGAGCGCGAGGGCGGTGGAGTGGGTGGGCCGCTGCATAAAGTCAGTGGGCGGATTTAATCACGGTCGGGCGCGGATGAACATGGTTAAAGCGTGCTGCGTGCTGCCTGAACCTGGCCGGCTGCGTTCGGCAGGGAGTCATGGAACACGCAGCACGCATGACCAGCTCAACCGGTTCCGAAACTTCGGATTCTTCCCCGTTCAAGAATTCTTCCCCAACGACTTCAGCATCTCCTGAATCGCCCGCTGATACGCCACGCGCGCCCCGAGCTTGTCGCCGCGCGCCA
>WRPG01000074.1 GCA_009773355.1 Limisphaerales bacterium | reverse complement strand
GCACGCTGGCCGGTAGCGGGGTGGGGGTGGTTTCGTTCAGGGTGCGCTGACGCCGGCCAGCTTACCCAAGCGTGTCCGCCAAACCGATACAGGCTCAGCACAAGCTCGTGAGGCTGCAGCGCAGGCACGGTGTCGCCCCGCTCCCTGCCTGGGCTAGTGATCGCTGGCTCAGGCTGAAACCCAAGCCTGCGCTACCACCGGCGGCGCGTCGGGCAACCTCGGAAGTCTGGTTCAGCCAATCTCCGCTGCTGGCTGTGGGACAGGGGTGTCCCGCCCACGCGCACAGTCCAGCGCGGCGAGAAATCCCCGCGCCTTCGCCAGCGTCTCCTCGTATTCCGCCGCCGCCACCGAGTCCGCCACGATGCCTGCGCCGACGTGGAAGTGCGTGCGGTCCGCCTGCCGCACCGCCGTGCGGATGGTGATGCTCAACTGGCTCTCGCGGTTGAAGCCGAGATAGCCGTGGCAGCCGCAGTAAGGCCCGCGCGTGACCGGCTCCAGCTCGTCAATGATCTCCATCGCGCGGAACTTCGGCGCGCCGGTGATGCTGCCGCCGGGGAAGCACGAGGCGAACGCGGCGAAGTGCGTCACGTCCGCGCGCAGCCGGCCCTCCACGGTGCTGACCAGGTGCTGCACCTGCGGGTAGCGCTCCAGCCGCACCAGCTCCGGCACCTGCACGGAGCCGTATTCGCAGACGCGCCCGAGGTCGTTGCGCAGCAGGTCGGTGATCATCACCAGTTCGGCCATTTCCTTCGGACTCGTCTGGAGTTCATAGGTGAGCTGGGCGTCACGCGTCGGGTCGGCGGAGCGCGGGCGGGTGCCCTTGATGGGCCGCGTGGTGATGTGCGGACCGCTGAGACGAAGAAAAAGCTCCGGCGACGACGAGGCGACTTGAAATTCGCCGCAGTCGAGGTAAGCCGCGAACGGCGCAGGCGAAACGTCGAGCAGCCGCTCGAACAATTCCCAACCGGAGAACTGCGTGGGCGCGCTCAGGCGCTGCGCGAGGTTCACCTGGTAAATGTCCCCCGCCTGGATGTAGCGCTGCGCCTGCTCGACGCGGGCGATGAACGCGTCGCGGGTGAAGTTCGAGCAAAGTCCTGTGCCTGCCTGGTGGGGCGAGGCTCCTGCCGAGCCGGAGAAACTCGCTGACTCCGAACGTGCCTCCGGCTCGGCGGGAGCCTCGCCCCAGCGCGCCAGGCGCTCGTGCCACCAGTCCGCGCGCTCCTTTGCCCGCGCCTCGCTCCGCGAGCCGTCCACGTCGAGGCCAGTGGAGACAATCCACGTCTTGCCGAGCCGGTGGTCGAAGACCACGAGGCTGTCGTGGAAGCCAACGTGGCAATCGGGCAGTTCGAGGTCGTTCACCGCGCGGCGCGGCAGCTTCGGCTCGACGAAGTGCCTCAGGTCGTAGCCCCAGTAGCCGAAGCAGCCGCCGAGCGGGAACGGCAGGTCCACCTCGTCGAGCAGTTCGTAACGCGCCATCAGCTCGTCCAGCACGCGCCACGGGTTGCCGAATTGGGTCTGGGGTCTGGCGTCTGGGGTCTGGGAAGTCGTGAGTTCGCAGCGGGTGTCGAAGGAGCGGAAGGTCAGGAACGGCCGCGCGGTGACGAACGAGTAGCGCGCCTGCGGCGAGTCAAAGCCCGCGCTGCGCAGCAGCACCACGCCCGGCTCGCCCGCGAGCGCTGCGGCCAGCGCCTCGGACGAATACGGCGTCAGCACTTCATGGACGAGGTTTGGCATCACGGAGTTCTCCGCTGAAGGTCCGCCTGCATGTCCAAGTGCCACGCGAGTTGTGCCTGACGGTCCCAGAGCATTTGCCCGGCAAAACAACCAAGGCCCATGATGGTTGAGCCGATTCCAGCGAGTGTCAGTATCGCAGCGGCTCCGAGGCGACTGAGCGTTCTTTCGCCGGAGACGGTTTCGCGGACCAGCGTCTTCCACCAGGCTGATTCCGCCTCCGGTGCGCCGGCCTCGCGGAGCTTCTTGGTGAGCTTGGCCGTTTCCTCCTGAATGCGAACCCGGTGCTCCTCGCGCTTTTGCTCATCCACCAGTGAACTGATGCCGGCCCCGGCAATGGGGAGTCCGAACGTGAGCAGGAGCAGTGCGAAGACCCCGAACCACAGGCTCACGGCCGGGCCGAGCACGTCCCGCTGCGGGACTCGCGAAAACTCAACGACCAATCCAGAAGGAAGCCGTCCGGCCGTCTCCAACTCAGCGATGCGGCGGAGCAAAGCCTGGCGCTGTTCAGCCGATTGAATGCCAATCACCCATCCGAAGTTTCGCGGGCCATGGCGGACCACCAGCCGGAACAACGCCGGGCTGCCCGGCAACGGTTCGATTTCCAAAGCGCGGATGGCCTTCCACGGCAGGCCAGCCCCGTCACGATTGGGCTTAGGCTGAAGTTCCAGGCCTGACTCGGTGATTTTCAGCCACCGCTTTCCTCCGTTTGCCCGCAGGGAATACTCTGCGACCGCGAGCAATACCACCGGCACCACCACGGCAAGCCCGATGGCCTTCGTCCAGTTCCATGGCGCTCCTTGCTTCAGGTCAGTCCCCAAGCTGGTCGCAACCAGGCAGATTGCGATGTAGGCAAGCAACGGCAGGAGCAATGCGTGGTGTCGTCGCCGCCGTTCCGCCAAGGGCGGCAACACAGAGGTGTTCAGTTCGGTTGGCTGCTCGATGGTCACGCTTGGGCACCACTGTGCGACTACACCAACGGCAAATCAACCCAGCTTGAGCACGCCCACCAGATGCGCGGCGCTCTTCAGCGGGCTGACGAGCGCAAGACTGAGCCGTTCGGGCCGGAAAAAGTCGCGGGCTGCGGCGCGGATTTGCGCGGGCGTGACGGCCGCGAGTTGATCACGCGTGAGCGCGGGCGGCTTGAGCCGGCCATGCCCGACCACCAGTTCGCCCAGCCACGTCATGTGCGGCTCGGTGCTTTCGAGCGCGAGGTCGAACTGGCCGATGACGTAGTCGCGCGCGCGCCGGACTTCAGACAGGGGAGGAGCCTTCGCCACCAGCCCGCGCAGTTCGGCGGCAATGAGGCGCAGGCCCTTCTCCAATTTGTCCTCGTCCACCCCGGCGTAGATGGACAGGTCGCCACAGTCGGCGAAGAAACTCACGGAGCTGTGGACATCGTAGGCGATGCCGCGGTCCTCGCGGAGGCTTTGGAACAGGCGCGAACTCATGCACTCGCCCAGCAGCGCGTTGAGCACGCGCAGTGCGAATCGCCGTTCGTCGTGCCGCGACCCGGTGCGGATGCCGAGCGCGAGCTGGGTCTGCTCGGTGGCCTTCGTGTGCAGGCGCACGCGCGGGCCGGAAGCGTTGTTCTGCTTCCCGACCGGCTCGCACTGCGGACGCGGGCCGGTGGAAAACCCTTTGGCGTAAGGCGCGATGGCCTTCACCATTTCCGCGTGCGTGACGTTGCCCGCCGCGACGATGAACGTGTTCGCCGCGACATAGTTCGTCTGGAAGAACTCCCGCAGCCGCGCGCGGTTCAAGCCATCCAGCGAGCGCGGCGTGCCTTCGATGGCGCGGCCCATTGGATGGCCGGGCCAGAGCGTCTCGTTGAGCAGCTCCTGCACGAGGTGCTGCGGCTGGTCGCGGTAGCTGGCGCGCTCCTCCTTGATGACTTCGCGCTCCTTCGCGATGTCCGCCGGGGCGAAGCGCGAGGCGAGGAACATGTCCATGAGCACGTCCAGCAGCGCGGGGAAGCGGTCGGCGCGGGCCTTGGCGTAGAAGCAGGTGTGGTCCTCGCTCGTGTAGGCGTTGAGGTAGCCGCCGTGGCCCTCGACCTCCTCCGAGATTTGCCGCGCGGTGCGATGCCGCGTGCCCTTGAAGAGCAGGTGCTCGATGAAATGCGCCGCCCCGCCCTGCGCCGTCGTCTCGAAGCGCGAGCCGACGCCCACCCAGACGCCGAGGCAGACGCTCGCCATGTGCGGCATCGCGGCGGTGGCGACGATCAGGCCATTGGGCAGGCGGGTGAGGCGGTGCATCACGGTCTCCGACAAGGTTGCCCGCGATCCTAGTCCAGCCCACGCCGTCAGGCACGAAGGATTGTTCCTGGGCACTGGCGAGTCACGCGAAGTCGGGAGTCGAAAGGCTGGACGATTCACTTGGGCTGCGGGCTGCGTTGGCTGGGCGCGGCCGGGTGGGGTGCATTTTCGCCGATGGCGAAGCGGCCGGGCGGTGCCGTTCATGTGGCAACCCCCGGCCAACAACGGCCAATTTCCACGCAGCCGACCGGTCGGACGGACGCCAGCTTCCCCGCATGATTAACGTCACCAAGCTTTACTGCGGCGTGACGCAGCCGGCGGACGCGCTGCGCTATGGGCAGGGCCACGGTGCGCCGCGCTCCGCCGCCGAGCGCCGGCCCATCGTCGTCTGGAACATCACCCGCCGCTGCAACCTCAAGTGCCTCCACTGCTACTCGGACTCCGACGCGCGCGAGTATCCCGGCGAGCTGACGTGGGAGCAGTGCACCGGCGTCGTGGACGACCTCGCGGCCTTCGGCGTGCCGGCGGTGCTGCTCTCGGGCGGCGAGCCGTTGATTCATCCGCGCTTCTTCGACCTCGCCGCCTACGCGCGCGGCAAAGGCCTGCGGCTCACGCTCTCGACGAACGGCACGCTCATTGACCTGCCGGCGGCGCAGCGGCTCAAGGACCTGGGCTTCTCCTACGTGGGCATCTCGCTCGACGGCATCGGGGAGACGCACGATTACTTTCGCGGCCGGGTTGGAGCCTTCGACCGCGCGGTGGCGGCATTTCGCAACTGCAAGCTCGCCGCCCAGAAGGTCGGCCTGCGGCTGACGCTCTCGCGGCAGAACATCGCGGACCTCGACCGCATCCTGGACTTCATCGAGCGCGAGGACATCGAGCGCGTGTGCTTCTACCACCTCGTCTACAGCGGGCGCGGTGCGAACCTCGTGGACGTGACGCATGAGGACTCCCGCCGCGCCGTGGACAAGATCGTGGACCGCGCCCGGCATTGGGCCGCGAGCAACCGCCCGCGCGAAGTCCTCACCGTGGACCAGCCGGTGGACGGCGTGTATCTCTACCTGCGGCTGCAAAAGGAGAATCCCGGGCGCGCCGAGGAGATGCTGGAACTGCTCAAGTGGAACGGCGGCGGCGCGAACGGCTCCGGCACGGGCATCGGCAACATTGACACGCAGGGCAACGTGCATCCCGACCAGTTCTGGCAGTCGCTCACGCTGGGCAACGTGAAGGAGCGGCCCTTCTCCCAAATCTGGCGCGACCCGGACAACGAGACGCTCGCCGCGCTGCGCAACCGCAACGGCCGGCTCGAAGGCAAGTGCGCCGGCTGCCGCTTCCTGAACCTCTGCGGCGGCGGCTTCCGCGTGCGCGCGGTGCAGACCACCGGCAACCTCTGGGCGCCCGACCCGGCATGCTATCTGAGCGAGGCGGAGATTGCGCCGCTGAACTAAGCCCGCACTCGCCCACGAAGGCCGCCGCCGGGAAAACCGCGCCTTCACGTCGGGCCGGAAGAATACGATCCGCGGCCCAATCCGAGGGCAAGCCAGTCAAGCTGCCGGGTGCGGCAGAGCGGAACCGGCGGCTCGTTGTGGAATCGGGCATGTAGGGCGAGCTGCTTTCCAATCCGGCGTTTCAAGTTGGCAACCACCGCGCTTTCCGGTAGTCACCCGCGCGAAACATGGCCGACGAAAAATCCGCGAAGCACAACTACGACGAGAGCAAGGTCAAGACGCTCTCCTCCATCGAGCACATCCGCCTGCGCACGGGCATGTATATCGGGCGCATCGGCACCGGCGCGCACTACGACGACGGCTGCTACATCCTGCTCAAGGAGGTCATAGACAACGCGATTGACGAATACATCATGGGCTTCGGCAAGCAGGTCGAAATCTCCATCGAGGGCAACCGCGTGCGCGTGCGCGATTTCGGGCGCGGCATCCCGCTGGGCAAGGTCATCGAGTGCGTCTCGCAGATCAACACCGGTGCGAAATACAACGACGACGTGTTCCAGTTCAGCGTCGGCCTCAACGGCGTCGGCACCAAGGCGGTCAACGCGCTGTCGCAGGCGTTCATCGTGCGCAGCCATCGCGACGGCGAGTTCGTGGAAGGCGTATTCAAGCAGGGCCGGCTCAAGCGGGAGAACAAGGGCAAGACCAAGGAGACCAACGGCACGTTCATCGAGTTCGAGCCAGACCCGACCATCTTCAAGGAGAGCGAGTTCCGGCCCGAGTTTGTCGAGCGCCGGCTGCGGCATTACAGCTACCTGAACACGGGGCTGCGGCTGATTTACAACGGCAAGGAGTTCGTCTCGCGCCACGGCCTGCACGACCTCGTGATGGAAGACCTCGCGGGTGACAACGCGGAGCCGATTTACCCGCCGCTGCACTACACGAGCAAGACGCTGGAGTTCTGCTTCACGCACACGAACAGCCGCTACGGCGAGAGCTTTTACTCGTTCGTCAACGGCCAATACACCAGCGACGGCGGCACGCACCTGAGCGCGTTCCGCGAGGGCCTGCTCAAGGCGGTGAACGAGTATTCCAAGAAGGGCTATGACGGTGACGACGTGCGCGAGTGCATGGTCGGCGCGGTGGCGATTCGCCTGCAGGACCCGGTCTTCGAGTCGCAGACCAAGAACAAGCTGGGCAACACCGAGATTCGCACGGACCTCGTCAACAAGGTGCGCGAGGAGCTGCTGCACTTCTTCAACCGCAACAAGCAGGTCGCCGAGCAGATTCTCGCGAAGGTTGAGGACACCAAGCAGCTTCGCAAGGAATTGCAGGACGTGAAGAAACTCGCCCGCGAGCGCGCCAAGGCCGTCACGTTGCGCATCCCGCAGCTCAAGGACTGCAAGACGCACTTCGACAAGAAGAAGGACAAGGGCCGCGGCTCGATGGTCTTCATCTGTGAGGGCCAGTCCGCCGCCGGCTCCATCACGAGCTGCCGCAACGTCGAAACGCAGGCGGTCTTCACGCTCAAGGGCAAACCGCTCAACGTGTGGGACCTCAAGCGCGACATCGTTTACAAGAACGACGAGCTTTACAACCTGATGAGCGCGCTGGACATCGAGGACAACCTCGACGGCCTGCGCTACGAGCGGGTCATCCTCGCCACCGACGCGGACGTGGACGGGATGCACATCCGCAACCTGATGATCACCTACTTCATGAAGTTCTTCGAGCAGGTGGTCCACGACGGCCACCTCTACGTGCTGGAGACGCCACTCTTCCGCGTGCGCAACAAGCACGAGACGATCTATTGCTACAGCGAGGCCGAGCGCGACACGGCGGCGGCGAAGCTGGGCAGGAGCTGCGAGATCACGCGCTTCAAGGGCCTGGGGGAGATTTCGCCCGGCGAGTTCAAGCAGTTCATCGGCAAGGGCATGAGGTTGAGCCAGGTGGAATACGCGCCGCGCGCCGACGCCGCGAACATTCTGACCTTCTACATGGGCAAGAACACGCCCGAGCGGAAGGACTACATCATGGGCAACCTCGTGGTGACGGTGGAGGAGTGAGGCTCTTCAAGCGGCGGGTGAGGTGGGGCATGGTCGGCTTCTCTTGCTCCTGATCTTGATCCTAACCCTGCTTCAGCTTTTCCGGACGGAACACGGACCGGAGCAAGATTAGGATTATGAGCAGGAGGGGAAGTCAGGCGAACGCCTGCGGGACGCTCTCCGGCGGGCCGATACGGCGCTTGTAGTCGAGGATGAGTTTCACCACTTCGTCCGGGTCGTCGGTGAGCGTGATGAGGTCGAGGTCGCCGGGGCTGATGTAGCCGGCCATGTCGAGGGAGGTCCTCGCCCACTTGAGCAGGCCGCCCCAGTAGTCCTTGCCGTAGCAGATGAGCGGGAAGCGCGAGATGCGCTCGGTCTGCACGAGCGTCACGATCTCGAAGAACTCGTCCAGCGTGCCGAAGCCGCCGGGCATGAAGACGAAGCCCATGCTGTATTTCACGAAGCAGACCTTGCGCGAGAAGAAATAGTGGAAGTCAATGGGCACGTTGGCGTAGCGGTTGCCCTTCTGTTCGAACGGCAGCTCGATGTTCAGGCCCACGGACTTGCCTTTCCCCTCCGCCGCGCCTTTGTTCGCCGCCTCCATGATGCCGGGGCCGCCGCCGGTGATGACGGCGAGGTGGTGCTTCGCCAAGCCGCGCGAGATTTCCACGGCGGCCTTGTAGTAAGGGTCCGCCGGCTTCGTGCGCGCGGAGCCAAAGACGGTCACGGCGGGACCGAGATGCGAGAGCGTCTCGAAGGAGTCCACGAACTCCGCCATGATGCGGAAGATGCGCCAGGGGTCTTCGCGGACGAAGCCGTTGTGCTGCGGGTGATGCATGGGCGGAGCGTAGGGAAAGGGCAGGGAAACGTCCAACTTTCAACGCTCAACTTTCAATCAAGCGGTCCGACTATTTCAGTTTCCGGGCGAAGACTGAGACAAGCGGGCAGCTTGTTTCGGCTGCTTGTCACGCGGCAGGTGACGAGGTGACGAGGCTCCAACCAATTCGGAACGCGAACCTCAGATGTGGAATTAAATCAGAGACTCCTCACGTCGTCTCCTACGGGGCGGAGACCGGCGCTCCGGTTCGTGAGTGGAAAACAAAAAGGCCGGGGATTGCTCCCCGGCCTTTCGGACCCCGGTCATCTCACAGCTCAGGAGCAGCCCAGGCTTTCACCGCAGTTGAGGCATTTGAAGCACGCGCCGTTGCGCACGGCGATGTGGCCGCACTTGGGGCAGGCGGGCGCGTCGTGCATGAAGTGTTTCAGCGCGTCGCTGAGGCTCTCGACCTTGTATTCGGTGCGGGTGGTGCTGCTGGACTGCTTCAGCACCTCGCTCTTCACGAGGATGTCGGTGTCCTCGGAGAGCGGCAGCTCGGGCACGGAGCGGTTCACGCTCTGGCGCTCGATCTCGGTCAGGCCGGGCAGCGGAAGGTTGGGCTGGCCGTCCTTCGCGTTGCTCTCGCGGTAGCCGGGGATGAACTGGAAGGCGAGCCAGCGGAACACGTAGTCAATGATGCTGCTGGCGCGGCCAATCTCCGGGTTCTTGGTGAAGCCGCTCGGCTCGAAGCGCTGGTGCGCGAACTTGCGGACGAGCGCCTCCAGCGGCACGCCGTATTGCAGCGACATGCTGGTGAGCGCGGCCACGCTGTCCATGAGGCCGCCGATGGTCGAGCCTTCCTTCGACATGGTGATGAACATCTCGCCGGGCGTGCCATCGGGGAAGACGCCGACGGTGAGGTAGCCCTCGTGGCCGGCCACGTCGAACTTGTGCGTGTAGGAGGCGCGCGTCTCGGGGAGCTTGCGGCGGAGCGGCTTGCCGACCTGCTCGTGCAGGCGGGAAACCTCCGTCTCCAGCTCCTTGATGCGCGTCTCGAAGGCTGCGGTCTGCTCGGCGGTGGCGGCGGTGGCGTTCGCGGCCTTGTCGCCGCCTTCGTTGGTCTTCTTCGTGTTGAGCGGCTGCGAACGCTTGGAGCCGTCGCGGTAGATGGCGACACACTTGAGGCCCATGCGCCAGGCCTGCACGTAGGCGTCGCGCACGTCGGCGACGGTGGCGTCGCTGGGGAGGTTCACCGTCTTGCTGATGGCGCCGGAGATGAACGGCTGCGCGGCGGCCATCATGCTGAGGTGCGCCATGTAGTGGATGCTGCGCTTGCCCTTGTAGGCCTTGAAGGCGCAGTCGAAGACCTCGATGTGCTCGGGCTTGACGCCGCTCTTGATGGTCGCGCCGTTCTCCTCGACGTCCTCGATGGTGTCGTGCTTCTCGATGTGCGCGACGATGGACTCGATTTCCGTCTCGTTGTAGCCGAGGCGGCGGAGCGCGTCGGGCACGCCGCGGTTGACAATCTTCAACATGCCGCCGCCGGCGAGGAGCTTGTATTTGACGAGCGCGATGTCCGGCTCGATGCCCGTGGTGTCGCAGTCCATGAGGAAGGCGATGGTGCCGGTGGGCGCGAGCACGGTGACCTGCGCGTTGCGGTAGCCGTGCTTCTTGCCCTTGGCGAGCGCGCCGTCCCACACGCGGCGGGCCTCTTCCTTGAGGTAGTTGAACTCCTCGCTGGGCTGGATTTCCTCAACCGCATTGCGGTGCAGGTGAATGACGCCGAGCATCGAGTCCACGTTGTCCTTCTTGAGCGGCTTGGCGACGCCGGCACAACGCGCGTCGCGGTAGCCCTTGAACGCGCCAACCTGCGCGGCGAGTTCCGCGCTCTGCTCGTAGGCGTGGCCGGTCATGATGGCGGTGAGCGCCCCGGCAAGGGCGCGGCCCTCGTGCGAATCGTAGGGCAGGCCGTAGCTCATGCAGAGCGAGCCGAGGTTGGCGAAGCCGAGGCCCAGCGTGCGGAAGATGTGGGAGTTCTCGGCGATTTCCTTGGTCGGGTAGCTCGCGTTGTCCACGAGGATTTCCTGCGCGGTGATGTAGATGCGCACGGCGGCCTTGTAGCGCTCGACGTCGAACTTGCCATCCTCGCGCTTGAACTTCATGAGGTTCAGCGAGGCGAGGTTGCAGGCGGTGTTGTTGAGGAACACGTATTCGCTGCACGGATTGGTGGAGTGAATCGGCTCGGTGCCCTTGCAGGTGTGCCACTTCTGAATCGCGCCGTCGTATTGCAGGCCGGGGTCGCCGCAGATGTGCGTGCCCTCGGCGATCTTGTTGAGCAGCGTGTTGGCGTCCTTTTTCTGAAGCGGCTGGCCGGTGGTCGTGGAGCGCGTCCACCATTCCTTGCCTTCGAGCGCGGCGGACATGAAGTCGTCCGAGACGCGCACGGAAAGGTTCTCGTTCTGATACATCACGGAGCCGTAGGCGTCGCCGTTGAAGGAGCCGTCGTAGCCCTGCTCGATGAGCGCCCAGGCCTTCTTCTCTTCCTTCTGCTTGCAGTCAATGAACTCCTCGATGTCGCCGTGCCAGTCGCGCAGCGTGTTCATCTTGGCGGCGCGACGGGTCTTGCCGCCGGACTTCACGACGTTGGCGACCTGGTCATAGACGCGGAGGAAGGAGAGCGGGCCGCTGGGCTTGCCGCCGCCGGAGAGCTTTTCCTTCGAACTGCGAATCGGCGTGAGGTCGGTGCCGGTGCCGGAGCCGAGCTTGAAGAGCATCGCCTCGGAGTAGGCGAGGTGCATGATGGACTCCATGTTGTCCTCGACGGTCTGGATGAAGCACGCGCTGCCCTGCGGGTATTCGTATTGGGTGTGGGCGCGCTCGGCGACGCTGGTCTTGCGGTTCACGAACCAGTTGCCTTTGCCGGAGGTCTTGCCGACGCCGTATTGGTGGTAGAGGCCGACGTTGAACCAGACGGGGGAGTTGAACGCGCCGTATTGGTTCACGCAGAGCCAGGTCAGCTCGTCGTAGAAGACCTCGCCGTCCGCCTTGCTGAAGTAGCCGTCCTTGATGCCCCAGTCCGCGAGCGTGCGGGTGACGCGGTGGATGAGCTGCTTCACCGACTTCTCGCGCTCGGCCTTCGTCGGGTCGCCGTAGAAATACTTCGAGCAGACGACCTTGGTGGCGAGGAGCGACCAGTTCTTCGGCACCTCGACGCCTTCCTGCTTGAAAATCGTCTTGCCGGAGTCGTCGGTGATTTCAGCGGTGCGCTTGTCCCATTCGATTTGGTCGAACGGCTTGACCTTGGCGTCGGAGAAGACGCGCTCAAGGCGGAGGGATTTCTTGCCGGACTTGGCGTCGGGTTTGACAGCGCGCGGGGCGGACATGGCGGTCTTGGAGCGGCGGGCGGCGGGGGCGGGGGCGAGCATAGGCTCAGGGGCGTCAATCATGGGTTTCGGTTGGCTAGAGTTGTCGGGCACTGGGGCACCTTTTCCGTTCATGGCCGCACCATACAGCCGGACCGAATCAGACGCCAAGGCTCCCCTCGCTGCTGGAGTTTCCCGCTTGTGGCTATCTCGCGAGACACCCCATCGGTTGGGGAGCGGAGGTGAGGCTAGCACTAGGTATAGTGGTGACAAGCAGTTTTTGGAAAAAAGTTATCAGCGAGTTATTCGCGTGGAAAACCCGCGAAAACACAGGGGTTCGCGCAGGTCTGTGGACAACCAGCGGAGGGGATTGTGAACAACCGGCAACGCCCAAGTGACGTGCCGGTGACGCTGCCGAATGGCTAGCTCTCCAAGGCCTTCGGCGGGGCGAGCACGAAGGAGGCGAGCAGGGCTTGGCGCGCGGTGCTGGGCCGGCGTAGGAGGGCCACGACCGCCCGGGCGTCGGCGGAACCGGTGTCCCGGCGAAGCAGGCGGGGCGCGGCGAGGGGCTTGCCATGCTTCTCGGTCTGCTCGTCCACGCGCCGCAAGTGGGCGGCGACGGTCTCGTGGAGTTGCGAGGCGCGTTGATACGCCTGCGTATTGTGTTCGAGGTGGGCGAGCGGCTTGGTGGGCGCTGGCTGCGAATCGAGTGAGGTGTCCTGCCAGGGCGAGGAGCTTTCGCGCGAGGCGATGCTCTCCTCGTCAATGCCCTCGGACTCACGCGAAACCGTTCTGGGCAGCGGCGGCGGAACCTCGCGGCGGATGACGGGCGGTGGCGGAGGCGGGGTTCCGGCGGTGCCGTCGAGCGGCGGCTTGCCTTCGAGCAGGCGCTTGAGTTCCTCCTCCCAGTTCAGCGGCTGGTTCGGATTCGGCGCGGGCGGGGCGCTGCCGCCGGTTCGTTGCCGGTAGGTCTCGTCGTCCTCACCGCCCCACGGCTCCGCCTGGCCGTCCTTCTTGTTACGCTTCTGATACCAGCTCGTAAGCGCCGAGATGATGACGATGGCAAGCACCACATACGGATTGTCCGTGATGGCGAGCAGGCCGGAGAAAGCCGGGCTGTCACCGATGTGGAACAAGTCACTCATGGCTGGTGCAATCAGAACTCAGCTTTTCACCTGCGGCGTGGCACCCGCCGTGGCGATGCTCTCCCTCATGCCGGTGTCGGCCTGCACGTTCTTCATCTTGTAGTAATCCATCACGCCCAGGTTGCCGTTGCGGAACGCCTCGGCCATCGCCAGCGGCACCTGCGCCTCGGCCTCGACAACGCGCGCGCGCATCTCGGACACGCGGGCGACCATTTCCTGCTCGGTGGCCACGGCGGCGGCGCGGCGGACTTCGGCCTGCGCCTGCGCAATGAGCTTGTTCGCCTCGGCCTGCTCGGCCTGCAACTTCGCGCCGACGTTCTCGCCCACGTCCACGTCCGCGATGTCAATCGAGAGGATTTCAAACGCGGTGCCGGAATCGAGGCCCTTCTCCAAGACCGTCTTGGAAATGCGGTCGGGGTTTTCGAGCACGGCCTTGTAACTCACGGACGAGCCGATGGTCGTCACGATGCCCTCGCCCACGCGCGCGATGATGGTTTCCTCCGTCGCGCCGCCGACGAAGCGGTCGAGATTCGTGCGCACGGTCACGCGCGCCTTGACCTTCACGGCGATGCCGTCCTTCGCCACGGCGTCAATCGTCACCTTGCCGGACGAGGCGGCGGGGCAGTCAATGACCTTCGGGTTGACCGAGGTCCGCACGGCTTCAAGGACGGTCTTGCCCGTGCCCTTGGTGGCGAGGTCAATCGCACAACTGCGGTCGAAGTCGAGGTGGATGCCGGCCTTCTTCGCTGCGATGAGCGCCTGCACCACGGCCTCGACGTTGCCGCCGGCGAGGTAGTAGTTCGAGAGGTCGTCAATGCTCAGGGGGATGCCGGACTTCACCGCCGTGATGCGCGTGTCCACGATGAGGCCCACGGGCACGCTGCGGAGTTTCAGCGCGATCAGCTCGGTGAACGTCACACTGGCACCGGAGGTCCAGGCGCGCACCCAGATCATGCCGAAGTTCAGCACGAGGAGGAAGAAGATGAAGGCGGCGACGCCCAGCACGCCCCAGAGCAGGACCATGCCTTTGTCTTGGAGTTGAGCGAGCAACGGGGTGAGTTCCATAATTCGTTTGGGTTGTGTGTTGTTCTACCGGGAGAAATTCAAGCCTTGCGGACGACCACGCGCATTCCTTCGACCGCGATGACCCGCACGGTCTCGCCGCGCTCGATCATCGCGCCTTCCGTGACCACATCCACGCGCTGGCCGCCGATGATGGCCACGCCTGCGGGCCGCAGCGCGGTATGCGTCACGCCGGACTGGCCGACGAGTTCGGGCCGCTCCGTGCCGATGTCGCCCACCACGCCGGCCGACGCGTAAAGCCGGCCAAACCGGCTGCTGGGAAAAAACTTCACCCACAGCATGAAGCCAATGAGCAGCCCGACGAGCGTGCCGAGGAGAATCCAGTTGCCGGTCGTCGCGCCAAACTCCTGATAACCCGCCATCACCCCGCCGAGGAGGCACAACACGCCCAGAATCCCGGCCACCATGCCCGGCAGCACCGTCTCGGCGAGCAGCAGGATCGCGCCCACCAGCAGCAGGGTGACGACAAGGACCATGGCGCGGAGACTAGGGCGGCCCTTGCGCCGGGCCAAGTGGAATTCCTGCGAGGGGTTTGTAGCTCAGGGCCGGCGTCACCCCGCGCTGCGCTGCAACTGCCGGCGGTAGTCGCGTGGCGTGAGGCGGGTGATCTCGCGGAAGCGGCGGTTGAAGTTGGCGAGGTTGCGGAAGCCGCAGTCCAGCGCGATGTCCGTGACCTTGCGCCGCTCGTCGGCGAGCAGGCGGCAGGCGCGGCCCACGCGCAGCTCGTTCACGTATTCGGGCAGCGTCTTGCCCGTGCGCAGCTTGAAGAAGCGGCTGAACGCGCCCTCGCTCAGGTGCGCCGCGCGCGCGACCGTGGCGCGGTCAATCTCGCCGGTGAGATGCCCGTGGATGTGCGCGGTGACGCGCTCCATGCGGCCCTGGTCCTCGCTGGACAAGCTCGGCACGAAGCCCGCGCTGGCGATGGGCTGGAGTTCGCGCGACTGGGCGAGCAGCTCCAGGATGCCCAGCAGCCCGGCGATGCGGCCCAAGCCCTTGGCATCCACGAGCCGCACCAACCGTTCCGCCACCGCGTCGCGTGTGCGCCCGGCCACGCGCAGCCCGCGCGCGGCGCGTTTGAGCAGCCGCTTCACGGCGGCGGCCTCGGGGATTTCCAGAAAGTCGCGGCCCAGCAGCGTGTCGAGGAAGCGCACCACGATGGCGTGGACCGCCGCGCGTCCACCCTCCGGGTCCTGCTGCCAGACGTGCGGGAGATTCGAGCCGACCAGCACGAGGTCGCCGGCCGCGAGCGGCGTGATGTTGTCGCCCACGAGCCGGTAGCCGGTGCTCTTGAGGACGAGGGTGATCTGAAACTCCGGGTGGAAATGCCACGTCGCCCCATAGCCCGGCCCACGCACGACCTCGCAATGGAAGGATTCCCACTGACGCTGCGGTGTCTGCTCGAAGACGGGCTTCACGGCGCAACTGTAGCCGCCGACGTGAGGAGGCGGAAGACGTTTGGTGCCCACGCTTCAGGGCTTCGGGAGACTTGGACACGCTGAAGCGTGGAACCGGTTCGTCACAAAAGCATCTGAACCCGTGACGAAGGGCGGGGAATCTGGCAGCCTCCCCGCCGACACTCTCCACATGGAACACACGATCAAAATCGCCCTAGTCGGCGCCGGGATGTTCGGCGGCGACGTCCACCTCCGCGCCTATGCCGACCTCCAGCGCTTCGGCATCGCCGGCCAGCTCGCGCGCGTCGGGCTCGACAAGTTCAACCGCGACCTCGCACCGGTGAAGTTCGACCTCGTCGCCGTTGCCACACGCTCGCAGAAGTCCGCCGAGAAATCCGCCGCCGCCTTCAAGGAATGGACCGGCCATTCGCCCAAGTGCTACTCCGGCGACGAGCCGTGGCACGGCATCCTCCGCGACTTTCCGGATCTCGATGTGCTCGCCGTCGCCACGCCGGATCATCTGCACACGCAGCCCATCCTCGCCGCGCTGGCGAAGGGCGTCCACGTCCTCACCGAGAAGCCCATGTGCCTCACCACGCACGAGGCCGACCAGATCATCGAGGCCGCGCGCGCGAAGAACCGCATCGTGGCCGTGGACATGCACAAGCGTTACGACCCCGACCACCTGCGCATCCGCGACGACATCCAGAAGCGCATCGGCGCGCCGCTCTACGGCACCGCGTTCCTCGAGGAGCCGCTGGAGGTCAGCACCAGCACCTTCAAGTGGGTCGAGTCGAGCGATCCCTTCAGCTACGTCGGGCCGCACTGGACCGATCTCATCTACTCCTACTACAAGTCCAAGCCCGTCTCGCTCACCGCCGTCGGGCAAAAGAAGCGCCTCGTGCGCGACGGCATCAACGCCTACGACGCGGTGCAGGTGCGAGTGGATTTCGACAACGGCATGAGCATCAACTTCCACAACAACTGGATCACGCCGCCCGACTTCGAGGGGCCGGTGAACCAGGGCCACGAAATCGTCGGGGCCGACGGCAAGGTGGAGAGCGACCAGCAATACCGCGGCTTCCGCTGGTGGAACAAAGGCGGCGGCTCGCGCACGAGCAACAACCACTTCACCCGCGACGTCCTCCGCGCCGACGGCACGCGCGCCTACGTCGGCTACGGCGTGGACAGTCTCACCGTCGGCCTCGTGGCCGTGTGCCGCGTGAAGTTCGCCGGCGAAACCCGCGACGCCGTGGCCAGCCTGTATCCGACCGCCGAGGAAGCGCGCATCACCTGCGCCATCGTGGACGCCGCCGCGAAGGTGCGCGACCTGAACTTCAAGTATATGGCCGAAGGCAAAGGCGCGACCGTCACCGCCCGCTTCGGCCCCGACGGCATCACCATCTGCGACCCGAACCGCGCGGGCGAAGGCGCGGACAAGGTGTTTCAGCGGATTTACGACCGGGCGATTTGAACTGCGGAAGGGCCATTGCCTTTGGCGCTACCAAGTGGTATAGACCAGCCATGACAACGGCCAAAGTCTTCCAGAATGGGCGCAGCCAGGCCATCCGGCTGCCCAAGGAGTTCCGGGTGAGCGGCACGGAGGTGGCTCTCCAGCGCGTGCCGCAGGGGATCCTCATCATGGAGCGCGACCCGTGGGAAGTCTGCCGCGAGGCCTGCCAGGAGTTGTCCGACGACTTCATGAAGGAGCGCGCCCAGCCGCCGCAGCAGAAGCGTGATTGGAGCAAGTAGCCGTGACCTACCTGCTCGACACCAACATCGTCGTCTTCATGGTGCGGGGCCTGAAGGTCCGGGAGAACCCCAACGCCCAGCAACGCGAACGGCACCGCGTCGCCCAGCGCATCCTCGAACGCGCGCGCAAGCAAAGCGCCGCCGGTCATGAGGTCGCCCTGTCCGCGATCACCGTGGCCGAACTGGAGTTCGGCGCACGGAACAGCGGGGATTACGAGGCGGAACTGGACGCCACCCGCCGGGCCATCAGCCCGTTCGCCCAGCTTCCCTTCGACGCCGATGACTGCGCCGCACACTACGGGGCCGTCCGCCACAAACTGGAATCCTCCGGCAAACCCATCGGCTCGCTCGACACGCTGATCGCCGCCCACGCGCTGGCGATTGGCGCGGCACTGGTGACGAACAACACGACGGAGTTCGCCCGTGTGCCGGGATTGAGGTGTGAAGACTGGACCGCGTGATGCGCGATCTGAACTTCAAATACATGGCCGAAGGCAAAGTCGCGACCGTCACCGCCCGCTTCGGCCCCGACGGCATCACCATCGCCTGCGCCATCGTGGATGCCGCCAAGCTGCGCGTTGCCTCGCGCGAAGCCGGTGCGCTACGGTTCGCCATGCGTCACCTGCTCATTCTATCGTTACTCGTCGCCTGGCACGTCCCGGCGCGCGCCGCCGAGTTCGCCGTCACCGTTCGCACCAATGTCCTGGTTGCCATGCGCGACGGCACGAAACTGACCACAGACATTTACCTGCCCGCGCGCGACGGCAAGCCGCTCAACGAGAAGCTCCCCGTCATCCTCACCCGCACGCCTTACAACAAGTCCGGCGCGCGGAGCCACGGCCAGTATTTCGCCAAGCACGGCTACGCGTTTGTCGCGCAGGACACGCGCGGGCGCTACGGCAGCGAGGGCGTCTGGCATTGGATGACCGATGACGGTCGCGACGGCACCGACTGCGCGGCGTGGATCGCGCAGCAGCCGTGGGCCAACGGCAAGATCGGCATGGTCGGCACGTCCTATGTGGGCGGCACGCAGCACGCGATGGCGATGGAGAAGGTGCCGCAGCTCGTCACGGTCATCCCCGTGGACGCCGTGTCGAACATGGGCCGGCAAAGCATGAGGAACGCGGGCGCGTTCGAGATGCGCTTCTGGAACTGGATCATGCTCAACGCCGGCCGTGGCAGCCGCGCGTCGCAAGACCCCGCCACCGCCGCCGTGCTGAAGGAAATGGCGGACAATCGCCTGGAGTATCTCCGCCAGCTCCCGCTGCGCCACGGCACCACGCCGCTCAAGCTCGCGCCGGAGTTCGAGGACTGGCTCATCGAGGCGATGCGCCACGCGGCGGACGACGCCTTCTGGGACCAGAACAACATTGTGGGCCACCCGGAGCGCTACAAGGACATGCCCGTCTATCTCGTCGGCGGCTGGTATGACTCCTGGGGCGGCAACACGACGGCCAATTTCACCACGCTCACGCGCGCGCTCAAAAGCCCGGTCTATCTCATCATGGGGCCGTGGATTCACGGCCAGCAGGCGAAGTCCACGCACGGGCAGGTGGACTTCGGCAAGGACGCCGCCATCGCCGACGAGCTGGCGTGGCGACGCGAGTGGTTCGACCACTGGCTCAAGGGCGCGGACAACTCCATCGGCAAGGCCGCGCCGTTTGCGAGCAAGGTGCGCCTCTTCGTCATGGGCACGGGAGACGGCAGCAAGACGAAGGAAGGCAAACTCAACCACGGTGGCTACTGGCGCGACGAGCGCGAGTGGCCGCTCGCGCGCACGAAGCCCACGCCCTTCTACCTCCAGCCCGGCGGCGCGCTCGCCACGACCCGGCCCACTATCCGTTCCGCCAGCACCAGCTTCGTCTTCGACCCGCGCGACCCGGTGCCCACGCTCGGCGGCAATATCTCCTCCGGCGACGGCATCATGCAGCAGGGCGCGTGGGACCAGCGCGGCAGCACAAACTTCTGGAACTGGCCGAAGCCCCTGCCGCTCTCCGCGCGCAATGACATCCTCGTCTTCCAGACCGCGCCGCTCGTCGCCGACACCGAGGTCACTGGCGAGATCGAGGTGAAGCTCTGGGCCAGTTCCTCCGCCGTGGACACGGATTTCACGGCCAAGTTGATTGACGTGCATCCGCCCAGCGCGGATTTCTCCGGTGGCTTCGACCTGAACCTAGCCGACGGCATTGTGCGCGCGCGCTTCCGCGACTCGCTCAAGCAGGAGAAGCTGATGCAGCCCGGCACCGTGTATCCGTTCACCATCAAGCTGTATCCGACCTCGAACGTCTTCAAAAAGGGCCACCGCATCCGCGTGGACATTTCGAGCAGCAACTTTCCGCGCTTCGACGTGAACCCCAACACCGGCGAGCCGCTCGCCCAGCACCGCCGCACCGTCATCGCGACCAACACCATCCTGCACGATGGCGCGCACCCGTCGCACATCGTGCTGCCGGTGATTCCGGGGAAGTGATGATGGGGGGGCGCTCCTGCTGCTGCGCCGCCTTGTCAAAGGCAGCTTGTCAGAACACATTTCCGGCCGATGAAACTATCTCCGATGGCCATTGGCGTGACGCTGGGTGCGGTGCTGATGCTGCTGGTGGGCGGACTCTTTGTCGCGCGGACTTCCGTGAGCGTGTCCGTGCCGCCGTCCGCTCCACTCCCCGTTCCCGCGCCTCCGCCCGCGCCGAGCACCAACCTCCAAACCTTTTTCGTCCGTGGCGTGGTGAAGGAGCTGAAAGCCGACGGCAAGACCGTCGTGATTGACCACGAGGAAATCCCGAACTACATGGCGAAGATGGTCATGCCGTTCAAGGTGAAGGACACCAACCAGCTCGTCGGCCTTGGCACGAACGACCAGATTCACTTCCGCTTCAACGTCGCGGAATACGAGAGCTGGATTGACCAGGTGACGAAGACAGGCACGGCCGCCGCGCCGGTCGCGGACCCGAACCGGAAGAACTTTCGTCTCGTGCGCGAGGTGGAGGTGCTGAAGGAGGGTGACGCGCTGCCGGACTACCCGTTCACGAACCAGCGGGGCGAGGCGTTCCGCACCGCGCAGTTCAAGGGGCGGGCGCTGGCCATCACGTTCATCTTCACGCGCTGCCCGGTGCCGGACTTCTGCCCGCGCATGAGCTACCGCTTCGCCACGGCGGACAAGCAACTCCGCGCGCTGGCGGACGGACCGACGAACTACCATCTGCTGTCGCTGTCGTTCGACGTGGACTTCGACACGCCGCTGGTCTTGCAGAACTACGCGAACACCGTGAAGGCGCAGCACAGCGCGGACCTGGGCCGGTGGACGTTCGCAACGGGGAAGCTGATTGACATTGATGACATCACGGAGCGGTTCGGGCTGGCGTTCGCGCGCGAGCCGGGGACCGTGCCGTTCAATCACACGCTGCGAACCGTGGTCATTGATGCGGCCGGCAAGGTGCAAAAGGTCTTCATCGGCAACGACTGGAAGGCGGAGGCGCTGGTGGAGGAGATGGTGAAGGCGGCGAAGGCGAAGCCGTGATCGGTAGCAGCCGACGTGAGGAGGCTCTGATTAGGTTCCGCGTTCCGAGTTGAATGGAGCCTCCTTACGTCGGCTGCTACCGGGAGGAGAGGAATTCGACCAGCGAGTAAATCTGCACGTCGGTCAGCGGGCCGCCGGCCTTGTCCCAGAACCCGGGCATCAGGGTGCCAGGCTTGCCGTGGGCAATCCACTGGAGCCAGTAGTCGCGGGAGGGTGGCCTCTTCAACGCCTGCAGGTCGGGGACCATCGTGGCGCGGTGCTCGGCTTCGTGACAGACGCCGCAGGCGGCGGAAAAAAGTTCCTTCCCCAGTTTCCCTCTCGCCGGTTCCGCGTGGCAGCGGGCACAGTCGCCTTTGAACACGGCCTGCCGGTCGGTCTTGGCGAGGGATTGATTGCGCGCGCGGTCGGCCGGGTTGGCGGGTTCGAGGATGTCCACCTGATAGGTCAGTTGCCGCGCGCCAGCGGAAGACTGCACAACGACGGTCTTCAGGAGGGAACCGGTCTTGCCACGCACATCCGTGGCGACGCTGAACGCGCCGCGCGCGCCGGGTGGGAGCGTCCACGGCTTCGCGGGGAAAGTGGTGACGCTGCACCCGCAGGACGGCACGACATCATGGATGACCACCGGCACGCGGGAGACGTTCGTGACGGCGAAGGTGACGAGGGCGTTGGTCTCGCCGAAGCGGGCGGTGATGCGCTTGTGCGGGGCATCGAAGGCCAGCGGGTCGGCGGAAGACTGCGCGGGGGCAATGCCCTGAGGGGCAACGAGCAGGGCGAATGCGGTTAACGCGAACACTCGGCCAAGCCGGAGCAAGGCAGGCGGGCGCATGGCGGAACAGGAGCCTCAGCTCGCAGCCGGGGCCGGGACCTCAGCTTCCGCGTGCTCTGGCGGCTTGGGTGCGGGCGGGAGAGCCTCGATGGCGTCAATGCGGAACTTGTGCTTCGTGCCTTGCAGCTCGAACTCGACCTCGTCGCCGACGGGATGGTTCAGCAGCGCCTGGCCGATGGGGCTGAGATAAGCGATGATGCCGTTGTCCGGGTCGGAGTCCCACGCGCCGCAAACCTTGAAGGTGACGCCCTTCTGGTTGTTCACGTCGTGGACGTTGACTTTGGTGCCGATGCTGACCACGTCGGTGCGGACGTTGGCAAAGTCGGTGCCGCGGGCGCGGTTGAGCTGCACTTCCAGCTCGCTCTTGCGGCGCATGAGCACCTTCTGCATTTCCTTCGCGGCCTTGTATTCGTGGTTCTCGCGGAGGTCGCCGTAGCTGCGGGCCAGGGCGATGTCCTTCGAGTTGGCCGGGATGCGCTTCTTGCAGAGGTCGTCGTATTCGGCGCGGCGGCGTTCGAGGCTTTCCCACGAGACGATGAACGTGTGGTCCTGCTTGGTGGCCTCGCCGGTGATGAGTTCCTTGACGATGGGGAAGACCTTCACGATGCGCGCAAGGAGCGAGCGGCGGTCCATGTCGTCGAAGCTCGGGGACATCTGGAGCGAGCGGGTGAGGTCCTTCACCACCTCGATGTCGGCGGAGGAAATCAGCTCGGGCAGCAGCTCGTGGTCGGCCAGGATGAAGTCGCGGAGCTTGTTGGACTTCTTCTCGTTGAAGATGTCGCGCTCGATGGCGCTGACCATCGCGCGGAAGACCTCGGGGCCGAGGATGTCGGCGAAGGTGTCGGAGCGCTCCTTGGCAAGCCAGAGGAGGAGGTCGCTGCTGGCCTGGTGCTGGCTGATGAGGCGGGCGAGCGTCTCGCGCAGGAGGTCGAGCTTGCCGTTCTCCATGAGCATCGCGGCGCATTCACCGGCGAGCTTGGCGGAGACATTGTTGAGCGTGCCGATGACGGCCTCATACCAGAGGGTCGGCGTGGCTTCCTTGAAGGAGTCGAGCGCACGGCGGTGCTTGGCGGCGGGCATCCCGTCGAGCAACTGGCCGAGCTTGAGGCCCTGGTTCCAGAGGGCGATTTCGGTGAGTTCGCCTTCGGCCGGGGTGAGGCCGGCGGCCTTGCGCAACTCATCGCGGAGGAAGACGGCTTCCAGCGCGAGCGCGGGCTGGGTGCGCTGGTGGCTGGTGATTTCGGCGTTCAGCGTGGCGATGGCCTCGCCGACGACGGCGGCCTTGTTGTCGAGGTCGTCCACGTTCTTGAGCAGCTCGGCGGCCTCGGTGATGCGGGCCTTGAGGCCCTTCGCAGCCTTGAACTTGTCCATCACGCGCTGCTGCACGGTGGTTTCCTGCGCCTGGTAGAGGATGGGTTCGGTCTTCTTGAGCGGCACGATGAAGTGGCCGTCCTTCTTCATTTCGCGCTTGGCGACCTCGAGCCACTTCTTCCAGTCGTCGGTGATGACGTCGGGGACCAGCTCCTTCTGAATCTGGTCGAGCGTCGCCTTCCCGCCGTAGCTGTTGAGCACGAGCCGGATGACGCCGAGGTGGTCGCGCGCGGCCATCTGGCGCAGGCCGTGGAGGTCGGCGGCCTTCTTGGCGAGGATATGGTCGGCCGGGATGGACTTGAGCGACTCGGCGGCGAAGGACAGGTCCATCTTGTGGCCGGGCTTGCCTTGGAAATCTATGGTGAACTGGCAGAAGACCGTGTCCACCGTGGTGATGCGGCCGAAGCCCCAGCTCTTGTGCGCGCAGTAGCCCCCCTGCGCCAGCGTGAGCAGCGGGTCAATGTGCTTGCTGCCGATTTTTCCCGCGATGGCCAACTTTTCCAGTTCGTCTCTCATAGTTTCAAAAAACTCGCTCTATGCGAAATGTCCGCCATTGTTACGTCGTGCAGCGAGCAACACCAAGAGAAATTTCAGGCGGACGTGAAGGCCGGGCGTTTCAGAAGCCGTTCCGCAAGCCCGGCGCGAAGCCTTTCGGCAAACCGTTTGGCAAACCCTACGGCAAGCCCGGCGGCGGTTTTGGCAAGAAGGTCGAGGGCGCGCCGGGCGGCAGGCCGGAGGGCGGCGGTGACTTTCGTCCGTGGAAGGCGCGGCGTCCGATGGGAGAGGATGCTTCCCGTCCGCCATTCCGCGAAGGACGGCGCGAGGACGAAAGGCAGCCGGCGAGTGACGAGCCGGGGCCGCACTCGGGGAAGTTTTTCGAGCGTTATGCCAAGCGTCCCAAGGCCCCGCGTCCCGCGCCAGCCGAAGGGCGTGAGGAACCACGCGGCGAGGCTCCGCGTCCGGGGCGCTGGCTCCAGTCCAGCGAACGCCCGCAGCGCATCCCGTCGTCCGCCGGGCCAAGGAACTACGACGACCGGCGGGATGACCGGCCGCGCCGGGACGACTACCGCCGCCGCGACGACGACTTCCGGGGCGGGCCGATGCGACCGAACACCGGCGGCGAGCGCATGGGCGCATCCTCCGGCTTCCGCCGCGACTTCGACTCCGGTGGCCGGCGTGACGACTTTCCCCGGCAGGATGCGCGCCGGGATGACCGCCGCGACGCCCCGCGTGAGCGCCCCTTCAACCGCGAGCGTCCTCCGGGTCCAAGTGGAGCGCCGAGCATGGCTCGGCCTGACGACGCCCGCCCAAGGCCGAGCGATGCTCGGCGCTCCGACTTTTCCCGCGATGAACGGCGCGAGGATTTCGGAGCGCGGCACTCCGGGCCGCAGCACCCCACTGCGCCAAGGCCGCAAGATGATGAACGCCACGGACCCTCGGTGCCGCTGCGGGCCGGAGGCCCGCGCTCCGACGGCCCCCGCGAACCCCGCCGCCGTGCCCCCGAGCGCGGCGCACCGCATCTCGAACGCCGCGTCATCCGCTCCGACGGCGCGAAGGCCGACCAGCCGTTCGTCCCGCCTCCACGTCCCGATGCCCCGGCTCCGCTCTCCGCCGCGCGCGACATCGCGGCCCGCGTGCTGCTCCGCCGGTTGCAGGGCAGCGCTTTCGTCGAAGACCTCCTCGACGATGCCTTCGCCACCACGAAGATGCGGCCCGATGACCGCCGTCTCGCACAGGAGATGGTCTATGGCTGTGTGCGTTGGCAAGGGACGCTGGACTGGCTCGTCGCCCGCAAGACGGAGGACCGTCCGCAGATTCCCCAGGTGCAGGTCTTCCTTCGCCTGGGCTTGTATCAACTCTTCTTCCTCGACCGCATTCCACCGCACGCCGCGTGCTTCGAGACCGTGGAAATCGCCAAGCGCCTCGGCTTCGTCAACCAGGCGAACTTCATCAACGCCATCCTCCGCCGCAGCGAGGCCGAGCGCGAAATGATCCAGACCCAGCTCGTGGAACTCAAAGCGACCCAGCCCGCGCTCGGCTACTCGCACCCCGAGTGGCTCGTGGACAAGTGGACCGCCCGCTGGGGCGCGGACGACACCCGCCGCCTGCTGGAGTGGAACAACTCCGCCCCGCTCACCCACGTCCGTGTCAACACCCTCAAGACCACCCCCGAGGCGCTTCTCGAACGCTGGCGGCTCAAGGAGAACGTGGAATACGACTTCGTCACCTGCCCGTGGGCGGACGCCGGCCAGGTCTTCGCGCTGAAGACTCACCCGTCGCTCGCCAGCATGGGCAGCTTCCGCGACGGGTGGTTCTACGTCCAAGACCCCAGCACTCTGCTCGCCGTGCAGACGCTCGATGCCTGGGCGGGGGAAAGCATCCTCGATCTCTGCGCCGCCCCCGGCGGCAAGACCGCTTACATTGCACAGAAGATGGAGAACGACGGCGAACTCCTCGCCTGCGATTCCAGCCCCGACCGCCTGCGGCTCGTGACCGAGAATTGCGCGCGTCTCGGCGTCACCTGCGTCAAGACCCTCGCCTTGGGCGACCATCCCGCCGCCGCACTGATCCAGCGCAAGTTCGACAAAGTGCTCGTGGACGCGCCCTGTTCCAACACCGGCGTCCTGCGCCGCCGCCTCGATCTCCGCTGGCGCGTGCGACCGGAGGAGCTGGACCGTCTGCGGGCCACGCAGTTGGAACTCCTCCACCTCGCTGCCGCGCACCTCAAGCCCGGCGGCACGCTGGTCTACAGCACCTGCAGCCTGGAACCCGAGGAGAACGCCACCGTGGTGCAGGAATTCCTCGCCCACGATCCCCGCTTCAAGCTGGAGTCCGAGCGCGAACTGCTCCCCTTCCGTGACGGGGTGGACGGAGCCTACGTGGCGAAGCTGCGCGGTTGAGCGACAACGGAGTGATGGAGCAGTGGAGGGCGGACTGCGGAAAACCCAGTGCTCCATCACTCCATCACTCCGATACGCCGGCCCCCTCAGCGGCTCATTCGTCCTTCCACGATTCCAACTGCTCCAGCGGGACGAAGAGCGGGTAAAGTTTCGCCTTGCTGCGCGGGCCTCCCGCCCGGCTCTTCAGCCCGGTGTTGGTCGCCTCGAAATCGCGGATGTAGCGGCCCACGAGCACCTGGTCATACTTGCCCGCGCTGCGCACCCCGACGGCGACGCGCAGGCCGGTGAAGCCGACTTTCAGGTCGGTCAGCACAAGCGATGACGCGCGCCAGGCGTCGTCCCCGAACCGGCTGCGGAGATTGGCCGGAAGTTGTTGCAGGCCTGGCACGAGCACCAGGAAGATCACCCGGTCCTGATGCCATTCACAGAAGCTGACGATGGCCGGGTTGTTGGTCTCAAAGCCGCTCACCCCCGGGTTCTGCCGCGCCAGCGCGAGGTAGGATTCCTTCGCGCTTTTGTTGAATGCGTCGGCCAGTTCCAGCGCCTTGGGCACGTTGGCGAAGATGGAACTGCGCCGGGCCTCGATGAGATAGCGGTTGGCCGCCTCGAACTCCTTCGAGCCGGGTCCGGGCGCCGGCTCACCGATGTCGTGCGCGAAGGCCCAGACCAGCCAGCCGATGCCCAGCCACAACGCGAGCGAGAGCGCGGTCATCATCCCGCCCAGCCCGCGCAGGAGCGCGCCCGGCCGGGCGCTGCTCTGGCGGCGGGCGCAGGCGGCGGCGGC
>WRPG01000073.1 GCA_009773355.1 Limisphaerales bacterium | reverse complement strand
TTCAAGGCGCGCTGGGGCGAGCCGCTCCGCCACGCCGCCGCGCATCGCGTGCGCCTCATTGCCGCCAACGACCCGCGCCCGCTCGCACGGGCCGCCACGCTGCCAGTCTTCCACCTCACCGGGGTGCTGGACCCGGTGGTGCCGTGGCCGCCCGTGCAGCGCTGGATCCGCCGCGAGTGCCCCGGCTGGCGCGCGAACCACGTCGTCTGGACCGCCGACCACAACGTGCTGGGCACCGGCACGGCCCGGGCGGCGGCGCGGATTCTGGCCTGGCTGGAAGCGAAGGCAGGAGCGCAATGCAGCGGCTCGGCAGGCTGACTGCCCGGCGCACTTCCGCGCTTGCGCAACGGGCCGGGGCCTTTCTAATGTGCGGCGCGTTTCGACGCAGGCCAGTGTAGCTCAGTGGCAGAGCAGCTGTTTCGTAAACAGCAGGTCGTCGGTTCGAACCCGACCACTGGCTCCAGTTTTCTGGTCAGCCTCTCCCCGGCATTCAGGCTTCCAAGGCCAAGGCGCGTTTCCCCCAGGTCCGGTTTGGCGCGGCGGGCGCCTGCGGTTGCGAGCCGGTGCTAAAGTTCTCCCGATTCCCGCCGATACCTTGGCTGTCGCAAGACACGGCGGTCGGCAGCCGGAAAGGGCCGACGGGAAAACGGTGACGCCCTGAAAAGGTCGCCAGCGGCACGGATGCCGCAGAACAAACAAACCCCGCAAGGGGTGGTCCATGGAAGGAAACCAGTTATGGTCATCAACACCAATGTCCAGGCGCAATTTGCCGCTCGGACTCTCAATGACAGCCAAACCCTGCTCGGCAAGTCACTGAGCCGGCTCAGTTCCGGCTCCAAAATCGTCAGCCCATCGGATGACGCCGCCGGTCTCGCCGTGTCGCTTAAACTCGACGCGCAGTCCAACCGCCTCGCCGCCGCGAACTCGAACTTGGGGAACGCCATCTCGTTCACCCAGACGCAGGATGGCTTCCTCAACAAAATCGGCTCGGCGCTCGACCGCATGAGCGAACTGTCCGTCCTCGCACAGGATGTCACCAAGACCGACACGGACCGGGCGCTGTATCAGTCCGAGTTCAGCCAGTTGTCCAGCTATGTTACCAGCTCGGCGACCAAGGACTTCAACGGCGTCAGCCTGTTCTCGTCCACGGCGCTCAACGTCACAGTGGACTCGGAAGGTGCGACCTTCTCGATGACCGGCATCAACCTCGGTGCCGCCGCCTACACGGGCGCGACCGGCGCCAGCGTGGCCACGTCAGCCTCCGCCGCCGCCGCGTTGACCGCAGTCAAGTCGGCCATCACCCAGTTGGCCAGCGATCGTTCCAGCATCGGTGCCTTCCAAGCCCGGCTCAGCAACACCTCCGGACAGGTGGCCGTCAGCCGGGAGAACCTCCTGGCCGCCAGCTCTCGCATCAAGGACGTGGACGTGGCCGAGGAGAGCACGCAGTTCTCCCGCTACAACATCCTCGTGCAGTCCGGCACCGCGATGCTGGCGCAAGCCAATGCAAGCCCACAGTCAGCCCTCCGCCTCCTCTCGTAAGGCCCCGGCCCCGAGTCGGCGAACGCAGTCTCGGACGGCGCGCAAGCGCCGTCCGAGTTGCGTTGCGTCTCCCCCTCCATTTTGCACCGCGCGTCCGGTAAGCGCCTACACACCTTATGGCTGACTTAGGAATCTCAGGGCTCGCATCCGGCTTCGACTGGCGGTCCGTGGTGGATCAGCTCGCCGAAGTGGAACGCGCGCCGCAGACGCTGCTCAAGCGCCAGCAGGCCACGCTCAACAGCGTCAACAACGCCTACAGCACGGCCCAAACCTACCTGACCTCCTTGCAAATCAAGGTGGACGCCCTCAACGAAACGTCGCTGTTCGAGGGCCGGAAGGTCGATTCCAGCGACACGACCGTGGCCACCGCCACGGCGGACGGCGGCACCCCGCTGGCGAAATACACTTTCGCCGTCAGCCAACTCGCCACCGCGAGCGTCCAGCAGGGCAGCGCGGACGCCGGCTCGGCGCTCAACGCCACCAGCGACGTCTCCAGCCTCGTCCTAAGCAGCGCCCCGCTCGCCACCGCCGTTACCGCCGGCACGTTCACCGTGAACGGCAAGCGAGTCACCGTCGCCACGAGCGACACGCTGCAGGCGGTCTTCGACGCCATCAGCACCGCCACCAACGGCGCGGTGACCGGCAGCTACGACCCCGCGACCGACAAGATCAGCCTCACCGGCAGCGGGGCCATCACGCTGGGCAGCACGACGGACACGAGCAATTTTCTCAGCGCGCTCAAGCTCTACAACAACGGCACCAGCAGCGTGGCCAGCAGCTACGCGCTCGGCACGGTGAAGCAGACCACCGCGCTGTCCGCCGCGAACTTCGCCACCGCCGTCTCGGACGGTGGGGGCGGCAACGGCTCGTTCAAAATCAACGGCGTCGCCATTGCCTTCAACGCCTCGACCGACAGCGTGACCAACGTGCTGACGCGCATCAACAGCTCCGCCGCCGGCGTCACCGCCAGCTATGACAGCGTCACTGACCGGTTCCTGCTCACGAACAAAAACACCGGTGATCTGGGCATCGCGCTGGAGGACGTGACCGGAAACTTCCTGGCCGCGAGCAAGCTTGCCCCCGGCTCCTTGGCGCGCGGCAACAATCTCACCTTCACCGTCAACGGAGGCGGCACCCTCGTCAGCAGCTCGAACACCATCAGCAGCGCCAGTTCCGGCATCACCGGCCTGGCAGTCACGGTGCTCAAGGCCGGCAGCGCCAGCCTTGAGGTCCAGTCCGACAAGACAAAGGTGAAGGCCGCGATCACCGATTTCATCGCCGCCTACAACCAGGTCCAGTCGTTCATCGACACCGCCACGGCCAGCACCACCGATGCGAAGGGCAAGGTCAGCGCCGGCGTGCTGGCCGGCCAGACGGACGCGAACGACCTCGCGACCAAGCTGCGGCGGCTCGCCAATTCACCCGTCACCGGACTGACAACCACGCTGACCAAGCTGGCCGACCTGGGCATCACCACCCGGTCGGACAACAACCAGATCACCCTCGCCGCCAGCACCACGCTCGACGCGGCGCTGGCGGACAAGGCGGGCGACGTGAAGGAGCTGTTCACCAATTCCTCCACCGGCCTGGCGGTGCAGTTGAGCGCGTATCTCAAAGCGACCGTGGGCGCCAGCGGCTCGCTGATCAACCGGCAGAGCACGCTCACCAAGCAGGCCAAGGACATCGACACGCAGGTCGCGGACCTGGAGCGTCTGGTGCAGAGCAACCGCGCCGCGCTCATCCGTAACTTTGTGGCGATGGAGTCGGCACAACAGCGGAGCAACCAGCAGTTGCAGTTTCTGAAGCAGCGCTTCGGTGGATGAGTCATGGCCGCATCTTTGCTAAATCTCGTCCGTCCGCCTGCCGATAAACAGGCCATGTCGGTGAACGCCTGGAAGCCCGCCCCATTGCATGTGCCCTCGGTCTGGCTGGACGGCCAGCCCGTGGAGTTGCCGGCGCGGTCAACGGGATCGCTGCCGGCCATCTTCACTGAGCTGGAATCGCTGGCCGCCCGCCGGCAGCGGGTGTTGGCGAGCGTGTGGGTGGACGGCACCCCGGCGGAACTGGTCAAGGAGAAGCAGCGCGACGGGCAGTTTCAGCGCGTGGAGGCGGAGTCCATTTCCCTCGCCGAATTGAGCCGCCGGCTGGCGGAGGAAACGCGCGGCCAGGTGCGCGAGCTGCGCTGGGAAGTGGAGCGGGCCGTGCTCACGGTGCTCATCAACGAGCCGCCGCAGAACCGCCGGCTCTGGCTGCGCTGGCGCGTGGCCATCCGCGAGCCGCTGGCGAAGCTCGGGATGCTCCGCGACCTCTGGGGCGCTCGGCTCGGCGAGTTGTCGGCGGGCGGTCACGACTTGGAGGCGCATCTGGAGGAGCTGGGGCGCATCGCCGGTCATGTCGAGTTGATCCTGCTCAAGCCGGACGCGGAATCGCTGCCCGCCGCGATGATTCTCTCGGACGTGTTCGAGCGCAGCTTCGCCCCGTGGTTGTGGCGCCTGGAGGAATATCTCGGCCAACTGCATGAACAGAATTTGGAATAACTTCTTCCGCACTGGTGGCGTGCTCGCCACGGCGGGGCTGCTCGCCGGCTGCGAAACGGTGGATTTCTCCCGCCCTGAACGGGTCAGCGGCCCGGACTACGAGCCGGCCAACGTGCATCGGCTGCCCGCCGGGGTGCCGGAGAAGATCCGTCGCGTGGCGGTGCTGCCCCTGGTGTCCGATGCGCGTGGCGCGCAGGCCGAAGCGGGCGCGGAGACGATGCAATCCGTGCTGGTCACAGAGCTGGTGCGGTCCGGCGCGTTTGAAATCCTGGCCGTCAGCGCGGACGATCTGAGCCACGCGACCGGACGCGGCCAGTGGACGGCGGAGGAGAAGCTGCCGGCGGCGTTTTTCCAGAAGCTCCGGGAGCAGCACGGGTGCGATGCGGTCTTGTTCAGCCGGCTCACGCAGTATCGTGCTTATCCGCCGCTGGCAGTGGGCTGGAGTTTCAAACTGGTCGAGTGCCCGGCCAAGCCCGCCGGGACGCCGCGCATCCTGTGGGCGGCGGACGAGGTGTTCGACGCGGGCAACCCGACGGTGGTGAACTCGGCGCGGCGCTACTACCTCGGCCAGTTGAAGGTGACGGGGCCGCTGGCGGATTCGCAGGCCATGCTGCACACGCCGCGGCGCTTCGCCCAATACACGCTGCACGCGCTGGCGTTGACGCTGCCGCCGCGTGAATTTGCCCCTCAAGTTCCGCCGCCGCCTGCCGATGGTCCGAGTGAGATGAAACCGAAACAGCCCGCGCCCGGCGCGGGAGGAAGCGAGTGAACATGCAAATCAGCCCGAACAACAGCAGCGGGCCGGTGGGCCGGACTTACTGGAAGAACTTTGCCCCGGCTCCCGGCGGACCCGGGGTGGACACCGCGCAGTTTGACCGCGCCGCCGCGCTCAACCGCGCTCTGGCGGACACGCCGGACCTGCGGGCCGGCGAGGTGGAGCGCGCGCGCGAACTCATCGGCGATGTGAGCTACCCGCCGGCGGAAACGATCAAACGCATCGCCTCCCTGCTGGCCACCAACCTCGGCGACGAGGCGGCGGACGCCTGATTTCTTCATGAGCCTGCCCAACCCCTGGTCTTCCTACCGCCAAGTCGCCACGCAGACCGCCACGCCCGGCCAGCTCGTGTTGATGCTGTTCGATGGCGCGATCCGTTTCCTAGAGCGCGCCCGGCTGGGCTTCGCGGAGACGGACCCGCTGGCGTTCAACCTCACGGTCAACAACAACCTCCAGCGCGCCCAGGCCATCATTCACGAGCTGAACACGTCGCTCAACCTGCGGGACGGCGGCGAGGTCGCGGCGAATTTCCAGCGGCTCTACGACTACATGGACGAGCGGTTGCAGGAGAGCAATTTTCAGAAGTCCGACGCCGGCATCGCCGACGTGCTGCGGCGGCTGGGCGTCCTGCGGGAGGCCTGGGCCGAGATGCTGCGGCGGCGGGGCGAGGACTTGGGGCAGGCCGCGCCCGGACTCGCGTTCGCCAGCCACGCCTGAACCGTGAGCGCCCGCGACCATCTCTTCAGCCTCTATGAGCAATGGCGGCGCCTGAGCCTCGCCGAGAGCGAGGGCATCCAGCGGGGGGACTGGGCGGAGGTCACGCGCTGCCAGAACGCCAAGCACGCCTTGCAGGAGCGCATCGTCGCCGCGACGGACGCGCTCAAGGCGGAGCAGACCGGGCTGCATTGCGACCGCCGGGAGACCGAGTCCGCCATCCGCACGGTGGTTTCCCGGCTGATGGAGCTGGAGAGCCAGAACTCCCGGCAGCTCGCGCAACAGCGCGCCCACGCCGACGCCGAGCAGGCGGACGGGGACAAGGCCACGAAAAACCTCCGCCAAGTCAATCGCGCCTACGGCCAGCCGCGCCAGACCGGGTGGCAGAACTACTCGTGACGCTGGCCGTTCCGCCGCGAACGGGCGGAACCTCAGCCCGCTTCCTTTGGTCCTGGCTCCCTTGGCTTGCGCTGGAGGTCCCCCGGAAATTCCCTACCTCCATTCACCGGCCGGGCCGGAAAATTGATGTGCCCCCGCGCCGGAAACCGCTAGCCTCGCCGTGTGTTGGCAGAGAAAAAGTCCGGCGGCCCGGTGATGCCATGATCGCAGCACCCGCACGAGGCCATCCGTTGGCGGCCCGGCTGGCACCGGAGCGCGGCTGGCTGGACGCCGGGCGCGCGGTGCTGGATGCGGCGGGATGCGTCCAGGCCTTGAACACCCCGCTGGCCGCCTGGCTGGCGCGCAGCCGCGAGGATGTGCTGGGGCTGCCTCTGCGCGAGGTGCTCGGCGGATGTTATCCGGAATGGGAGGAGCCGCTCCGCGTGCTGGAGTTTTCCGCGGAGCCGTTTGACCAGATCGAGCTGGTCGCCGGCCCTGCGGGGGCGCGCCAGTGGTTCAATTGCGAAATCACCCGGGCATCCGACTCGGTGCAAGTGCGGCTGAGTTCCACCTTGCCGCCGGTGACGGAGCTGGCCGAGGGGCCGTGGGACGAGCATCTCGCCTCGGAAGGCGCGCGGCGCGAGGTTTTCGTGCGGATGCTCCGGGCCGAGGCGCGCCTGCACAATCTCATCACCCACTGGCCGGGCGTGGTCTTCAGCCAGCGTGCGGATTTCAGCTTCTCCTTTGTCAGCCCGAAGATCGAGGAACTCACCGGGGTCTCGGCGGAGGAATGGCAGCGCTCGCCCACGCGCTTTTGGGACGTGGTGCATGAGGGCGACACCGAGGAGCTGCGCCAGCGGGCGCGGCAGACCGCCCGGACGTTGCGCGGCGCGGAGGGCACCTACCGCGTCCGCAATCTCGCCACGCGGCAGATTCACTACATCCTGGAGCACCGGCAGGCGGTGGTGACGGACAGCGGGCTGCTGCTGGGCTACGAGGGTGTCTGGCTGGATGTGACCCGCCAGACGCTCGCGGAGAAGCGGCTCTCCGGGGCCGCGTGGAAGGAAACCCTGAGCACCATCACGATGGGCATGGCGCACGACTTCAGCAACGTGATGGCCGGCATCCACTCGCTGAGCGAATCCTTCAGCGCGGAGATAGACGCCGCCCACCCGTTTCGCGATGGCTTGCTGTTGATCCAGAAGAACGCCCGGCAGGCCAGCCAGTTGGTCCACCGGATCATGCACCTGCACCACGGCAAGACCGGCGAGCGGAGCTACCAGGATTTGAACGCGCTCGCGACGGAGGTGTTCGAGCTGGTGCGCCGGGTCATTCCCCGCACCATCGAGTCGAGGCTGGAACTCGTGGCGGGCCAGTTGCCGGTCTATGTGGACCCGGTCGAGTTCCGGCAGGTCGCCATCAATCTCGCGCTCAACGCCGCCGAGGCCATGCCGCGCGGCGGCCAGTTGGTGTTCGCCTCCAGTGTCGAGACGGAGACGCCGGCACTCGAACACTGGCGCGGCGCGCCGCCTCGCCCGCCGTGCGCCTGTTTCCGCGTGACCGACACGGGGCACGGCATTGACCCGCGCGCCCTGCCCACGATCTTCGATCCGTTCTTCACCACCAAGGCGATGAACAAAGGCTCCGGGCTGGGCCTTTACAACACCAAGCTGTTCGCGGAGAAGCACGGCGGCGCGCTGACCGCCGAGAGCCAGCCGGGGCAGGGCGCGACGTTCCGTCTGTGGCTGCCCGTCTCGGACTTCACGGAAGCGAACCAGATTGCGCACGAGCCGCCCGCGCAACGGCAGACCGTTCTGCTGGTGGGGGGCAGCGCGAAGCTGGTCGAGAGCAGCGCCGAGGTGCTCCGCTTGTGGGGCTTTTCGGTGAGCACGGCCCTGAGCCATCACGAGCTGCGGGACCGGCTGGAGTCGGCGATTCACCCGCCCAACGGCCTGCTCGTCCTGGTCGAGCACCATGATGCGGGACTGGGTGCGGTGCTGGCTTCGCTCCGGGAGACTTCGCCGCGCTTGAAGGTGGCGTTGCAGGTCGTCGCCTGCAACCAGGACGAGCTGGACAACGAACTGCTCGCCAGCGCCGACTTGGTCATCACCGCCGACATGTCCTCGGAAGCCATCCAGCGCCAGCTCCGCAGCCTGTTCTCATGAGCCAGTCCGCCACCGCCCCGTCTCCGCCACCCGCCAGGCCGCGTCTCCTCGTGGTGGACGACGAGGAGATCGTGCTGGCCGCGCTGCGGGAGACCTTGTCCCGCGCCGGCTACGACGTGTGCGCGGTGCCGGACGCGCTTCGCGGCCTGGACCTGCTGCACACCACCGCGTTTGCCGCGATCATCAGCGACCAGCAGATGCCGCGCGTGACCGGGTTGGACTTTCTGGCGCAGGCCAAGGTGCTCCAGCCCGACGCCAGCCGCATTCTGATCACCGCCGTGCTCACGCTGGGCACGGTCATCGAGGCGATCAACACCGGCGAGATCTACCGCTTCATCGTGAAGCCCTGGCTGCGCGAGGAACTGCTGGCCACGGTGCGCAACGCGGTGCAGCGCCACGAGCTGCAGCGGCGCAACGCCGAGCTGCAGCAGGCCACGCAGGCCTGCAACCTCCAGCTTTCCGCCGCGAACCAGTCCCTCGCCGAGCAGGTCCGGCTGGCCGAGGCGCAACGCCGCGCGCAGACGGAGCAAATCCGGCAGCGCGCGGAGATCGCCCTGCGCGCGCTCCAAGCGAGCCATCCCTTGCTCGGTTGTCGCGCCCGGCGGACCCAGGAGGTTTGTCGCGCGATGGCCCAATTGCTGGCCCTCCCGGAGACCGAGACAGTCAGTTTGGAACTCGCCGCCTGGTTTCACGATCTTGGCCTGCTGGCCTCGCCACACGAGACCGTCCGCCGCTGGCTGCAACAGCCGGAGCAGTTGACTGACGACGAGCGCGCGGCGCTGCGGCTGCATCCCGTCGCCAGCCAGGAGCTGATTGCCACGGGGCCGGACCTGACGGCGGCCGCCGGGGCGGTGCGCGGGCATCACGAGCATTTCGATGGGACGGGCTATCCCGACGGGCTGGCGGGCGAGCAGATCCCCTGGCTCGCGCGACTGCTCGCGGTGGCGGCGGCGTTTGCGGACGCGGGGGAAACGGACGGCGCGGTCGTGGAGGAAATCAAGCTCGCCAGCGGCACGCGGTTTGACCCCGAGGCGGTGCGGGCGTTGCTGCGCGCGCTGCCGGAGGCGCGGGTGCCACGGCGGGAGCGGGAAGTCCTGCTGTCTGAGTTGCAGCCGGGCATGGTGCTGGCCAGCGCCATTTACACGGCGCACGGGATGTTGCTCGTGCCGGAGGGCCAGCCCTTGAGCGAGCCGGCCATTGACAAGCTCAAGAATCATCACCGCACCGTGCCCATCACCCAGTCCCTGCTCGTGTATGGCTGAAGGGCCGCGCGCTCCCCATCGCATGACCACGTCCTCCGAGTTCGCCCCGGCCAGCCCCGCGCTGGCCCTCTATCGGTCCGTGCTGGAGGCGATGGCGGAAGGCGTGATCGTGGTGCGGGAGGATGGCTGCCTCCTGGCCGCCAACGAGGCCGCCGCGAAGATGCTCGACCTCGGCCCGGCGGATTTGCCGCTCGCCGATTTCTTTGCGCGCCGGCCGTTGGTGCGGGGCGACGGCACGGCCTTTTCCCCCGAGGAGCATCCCTTCCGGGTCGCCTTGCGCGAGGGAGCGCCCCGGCAAAGCCAGCTCCTGGGCATCACGCGCCCGGATGGGACCCGGCGATGGTTGTCCTGCGGGGTTTATCCCGTGCCGCCGGCGCAGCCGGGCGAACCCAGGGTGCTGATGGTCGCGTTCGAGGCGCTCGCCCTCCAGCGGCAGGCGGACATCGAGATGCGCGCGGTGACGGATTTTTCGCCGGTGGGCGTGTATTTGAAGGACCAGCAGGGGAACTGCCTGTATGTGAACCGCCGGTGGGAGGAGCTGACGGGCCTGAGCTTCGCCGAGGCGAGGAACCACGGCTGGATGCGGCTGATTCACCCGGAAGACGCGCCCGCTGCCACCGCCGCGTGGGAGGCGGCCACGCGGAACGGGGGAACCTTTCAGGCGGACCTGCGCATCGTGCGGCCGGATGGCCGCGTGGTGTGGGTTTCCGTGCGCGCGGGGCGCGTGGACCTGGCGGACGGCGCCCTGACGGGTTACGCGGGCACGGTCATTGACATCACGGATCGGAAAGCGGCGGAGGCCGCGCTCGTCGCCAGCGAGCAGCGTCTCCGCGCCTGCATCGAAAGCACGCCCTACGTGGCGGTGCAGTGGTATGACGAGCAGGGCCGGGTGACGTTCTGGAATCCCGCCTCCGAGCTGATCTTCGGCTGGCCGGCCGGCGAGGCGCTGGGCCGGACGCTGGACCAGTTGATCCACACGCCGGAGGAAACGCGCGCCTTTGTGGAACTGCTGCGGGAGGTCAAGGCCAGCGGCGCGCCGCACGGGCCGGTCGAATACGAGTTCCGGCGCAAGAACGGCACCACCGGGGTCTGCCTTTCCACCGTGTTCCCGATTCCCGCCGAGGACGGCCAGCCGCGCTTTGCGTGCATGGACGTGGACATCAGCGCGCGTCGCCAGGCGGACCGGCTCATGGTCGGCCAGCACAGCATTCTGGAGCTGATCGCGCTGGGCACGCCGATCAAAACCGTCCTGGAGCAGATCACGCGGTTCATTGAAGTGAATTCCCCCGGCCTGTGCGGCAGCATCCTGCTGTTGGAGCCGGACGGCGTCACGCTGCGGCACGCCGCCGGCTCCGGCCTCCCGGCCACCTACCTTCGGGCCATGGATGGAGTCAGGATTGACCAGTGCGCCAGCCCCTGCTGCGCGGCGGTCGCCCGCCGCGAAACCGTGATCGTTCCGGATGTGCTGGCGGATCCCCGCTGGGCCGGCTACCGGCCGCTGGCCGAGGCGCACGGCTTGCGCGCCTGCTGGTCCACCCCGCTTTTCTCCGCGCAGGGGGAGGTGCTCGGCGTCCTGGCCTGCCATCACCGCGCCCCGCATCAGCCGTCCCGCGACGCGCTGCAACTCGTGGAGCTGGGCATCTCGCTCGTGGGCATCGTGGTCGAGCGCGACCGCGCGCAGGCGGCCCTGCGGGCCAGCGAGCAGCGGTTCCGCCTGCTCGTGGACAACTCGCATGACATCGTCGTCGAGCTGTCGCTGGCGGGCGCGGTGCGCTACGCGAGCGCGAACCTGGCCAGCTACCTCGGGCTGACGGACGAGGCCCTGCGCGTCGAGCGCCTGCTGGAACGGGTGCATCCGGATGACCGCGTGCCGGTGGCCAACGCGCTGCGCCAGCCGCACGGCGCGGCCACGTTCCGGTTCCGGCGGGGCGAGGGCGAGTGGCTGTGGTTCGACGCCTGGGGCCGGCACTTCACGGCGGCGGGCGGGGAGACGCGCGCGGTGATCTTTGCGCGCGACGTGACGGAGCGCAAAGCGGCGGAGGCGGCGCAGGCGCGCCTGGAAATCCAGCTCCGCCAGTCCCAGCGGCTGGAGGCCATCGGCACGCTCGCCGGCGGCGTGGCCCACGACTTCAACAACATTCTCGCCGGCATCCTCGGCCATGTGGAGCTGCTGTCCCTGGACCTCCCGCCGGACAGCCCGTTGCAGGAATCCGTCCGGCAAGTTCTCGGGGGGGCGATCCGCGCCCGTGATCTGGTGCGCCGGATTCTCACGTTCAGCCGGAGCAACGAGCCGCGGCGCGAGCCGGCCCGCCTGAGCGCCACGGTGAAGGAGGCGTTGAAGCTGCTGCGCGCCTCGCTGCCCAGCAGCATCGAGTTCACCGCCGACTGGCCCGCCGAGGAGCCGTTGATCCTGGCCGACCCGGGCCAGATCCATCAGATCATCATGAACGTCGGCTTCAACGCCGCGCACGCGATCGGCAGCCGCCCCGGGAGTTTGAAGGTGGTCGTGGCGGTCGTGGAGCTTGACGCGTCGTTCACGGACGGGCATCCCCCGCTCCTGCCGGGCCGCCATGTGCGGCTCACCGTGGCGGACGACGGCTGCGGCATGGACGCCGGGTTGCAGCAGCGCGTCTTCGACCCCTTCTTCACCACCAAGCCCCCCGGCCAGGGCACCGGCCTGGGGCTGTCCATGGTGCATGGCATTGTGCAGATGCATCAGGGCGCGGTCACGGTCACCAGCCAGCCGGGCGCGGGCGCGAGCTTTGATTTTTACTTCCGCGCGATGGAGGAGAAGGCACCGGACGACTCCAGGGATGAAATGCGCCTGCCGGTCGGCGACGGCCAGCGCATCATGGTGGTGGATGACGAGGAGGCGGTGCTGTGGGCCGCGCAGAATTTTCTGACGCGGCTCAACTACGCCGCCACCGGGTTCCCGCGCGCGACCGAGGCCTTGGAGGCGTTTGCGCAGGCTCCGCAGGACTTCGACGCCATCCTGACCGACCTGACCATGCCGCAACTCAGCGGCCTCGACCTGGCGCGCAAGCTGCGGGCGATCCGCCCGGACGTGCCCGTGATTGTCATGTCCGGCTACCTGCTCGGGGTGGAGGACGATGAACTGCGCGACGCGGGCGTCGCCCATGTGGTGTTGAAGCCCTTCAGCGTCCAGGCGCTGGCCGAGGCGGTGGCCGGCGTCCTGCGCGGGGCGGGCGAAGCGGGCCGGGGCGTTTGAGCCGCAGGGGCTAGAGCAGCCCTTCCAAGACCACCGGCAGCCGGCCCAGGCTTCGTTGCAACGAAGCCTCGGCGAGCGAATGCTCCTGCTCGTTGAAGTGCGGGAACAGCAGCGCCCACGCGGTTGCCTGCCGCCAACTGTCCGCCGGCACCTCCACCACGTTGCCGCTCACGCCCAGCCGGGCGTGCCGCACCAGCAGGTCCGCCACGCTCACCGCCGCCACGATGGGGACGTGGTGGCTGGCGCGCTCGGGCTGGTGGTGATGCCGCGCGGTTTCAATCATCGCTTCCGGCAGGTTGTGATGCTGGAGATAACGCGCGCCCAGCTCGCAGTGGTCCATGCCCAGCACGGCCGCCTCGACTTCAATCAGCGCGGCAGGCTGCTCCGCCAGCCGCCGCTGGACTTCCGCGAAGTGCCCGGGGAACGCCGCCGCCATCGCGATCTTGCCCACGTCATGCACCAGCCCGGCCACGTAGTCCGCCTCGTCGTTCGGCACGCGCACGACGCTGATGACCTCGCGCGTCATGATGGCCACGCCGATGCAGTGCCGCCAAAACTCGCGCCACGGGAACGGGACATTCCCGGCCAGCTTCTGAAAATCCTCGATCACCGGCGTGAGCATCGCGAGCTGCCGGATTTGCCGCACGCCGAGGTAAAAGATCGCCTCCTCGATGCTGTTGACGGGCGAGGACAGGCCGAAATAGACGGAGTTCACGAGCCGCAGCAGCCGCGCGGTGAGGCTGGGATCGCGCCGGATCACCTCGGAGATCTGCGCGATGTAGCTCTGGTCCGCCGAGAGCAGCTCGCGCAGCGCGCTGTTGATGCTGCCGAGCGAAGGCAGGCGCGCGCAGCTCTTCAGGCGCGTTTCGATTTGCGCCTCGTCGAGGGGCAAGATCGGGCCGGGCGCGGGAGTGGCTTCCATAGTTGGTCCAACCGACAGGTTCGTATCGGCAGCCGGCGGGGAAAGTTTAGCGCGGAAATCCTCAAGTTGAGGGGGGCGGTTGCCGATAGTCGTTCAAGGGTTGTCGCGCGGGATGGCGTCGCCAGTGCCCGCGCACCGCCCTCGTCGCATGAACCGCCCGCTGCTGTTTGTCTTCGCGTGCTCCGCCGCCCTGTCGGCGAGCGCGGGCGCGGCCTACCTGGCGGTCATCGGGCCGGCTCCGCTGCGCTTCGAGGGCAAAGTGCGTCCCATAGCCCGCGCGCTGGCGCTGCTGCCGCCGCTGCTCATGCAAGACCCGCTGCCGCCCGCGCCCCTGACCAACGCGGTCACGCAAGCAACCGCGACCAATCCGCCACCCGAAACGTTGACGACCAACCTGCCCGTGGCCGTGGTTCCCCATCTCCCCGTCGTGCCGACCTTCCCGGCCACCAACCCTCCCGTCGTGCTCCTGCCCGGCCCGTTGCCGCCGCCCACCGGCCCGCTGCTGGGCCCGCTGTTTGACCCGAACGATCCCAACAGCCTCCTCACCGCGCAGATGCTCATCCATTACTTCCGCCCGCTGGGCACGAATGCGGCGGGCGCGAGCGTCGCCGTGCCGCTGTTCATCCCACCGCGCGCCGCGCCGCCACCGCCGTCGAGCACCGTCCGTTACACGACGCCCTGAACCATGTTGCGTGCTCAACTCGTCCTGATGGTCTGGCTCGGTGGCGGCGTGCTGGCATGCGCCGCCGAGCCTGCCCACGTTCCCGAGTCCGCCACGAACATCGCGCCCAAGGTGGACGCCGCCATCGGCAAATACCTCTCCGAAAGCCGTGCGCGGAGCGCGGTCAAGTCCGGCGCAAACCCTACCGCCTCCGCCACGAACCCGCCACCGGCCGCAGATCCCGAAGGACTGGGCAACGCGGCGCTCCGCCCTCCCGCCGCACCGCAGACCGGCCTCGCGGACTGGAAGCAGCGCGATTACGAGCAGCAGCTCGAAGTGGCCCGGCAGCTCCGGCAGAAGCGGGAGTTTTCCCAGGCCGTCATCGGCCTCATCACGTTGCTGGAGTCCGACGCCGCCGAGGACATCAAGCGCCCGGCCCTGCTGGAGCTGGGCCTCGCCGCACAGCAGTCGGGACAGTGGCTTCGCGCGCAGCAGGTCTTCGCCCAATACGTCGTGCGCTACCCGGACGATCCCAAGGTGCCCGAAGTCATCCTGCGCCAGGGCCTGCTGCACCGCGAGTTGGGCGCGCACACGCTGGCGCTCGCGAAGTTTTACGCGGTGCTGTCCAGCTCGCTCACGCTCAAGCTCGACCGCTTTCCGTATTACCAGCGGCTGGTGCTGCAGGCGCAGATCGAGATTGCCGACACCTTCTTCCTCCAGGGGAAGTATGCCGAGGCCGCCGAGTATCTCGCGCGCCTGCTGCGCCTGGAGACGGCGGAATTGGACAAGCCGCGCATCCAGTTCAAGCTCGTGCGCGCGCTGCATTCGCAGGGCAAGCACGACGAGGCCATCGGCCAGGGCAACGACTTCCTCAAGCGCAACGCCGATTCGCCGGACGTGCCGGAGCTGCGTTTCCTGCTCGCCCGGTCTTACAAGTCCCTTGGCCGGGCGCGCGAGTCCCTGCGCGAGGTGATGCTTCTGATGGAAAGCCAGCTTGCCGGCGCGAACCAGACCAACGCGCTCGCGCTGGCTTACTGGCAGCAGCGCGCGGGCAACGACATCGCCAACCAGCTTTATCAGGAGGGCGACTTGCTGGGTGCGCTCCAAGTGTATCAGGGTCTCGCCCAGCTTGACCGCTCGCCGCAGTGGCAGTTGCCCGCGTGGTATCAGATCGGCCTCATCTTCGAGCGGCTCAGGCAGCCGGCGAAGGCGGCCGAGAGCTTCACCCAAATCCTCGCCCGCGAGAAGGAGCTCGACGCCACCGCGTCGCCCGCGCTCAAGACCGTCGTGGAGATGGCCCGCTGGCGGAAGGATTACCTCGGCTGGCAGTCGCGCGCGGAAGCCGCCGTGCCCCCGCCGCCACCGGCACCCGTCACCAATGTTCCGCCCAAAGCCGTGAAAGCCCCCGCCCCACCCGCCAAAAAATGAGCGCCTCCCTCGCCACCGACCTGCACGACCACCTCGCCCTTTGTCAGGAAATGCTCACGCTCGTCGAGCGCGAGAGCGCGTCACTGCGCCAGGGCGACGAGGCGAAGCGCTTCGAGTTCTTCTCGGCCCGCAAGACCCTGCTCCCGCGCCTTGACGAATCTGTCGCCCGCATCAAGCGCCAGCGCCTCGACTGGCAGCGCCTGCCCGCCGCCGACCGCGCCCGCCAGCCGGAAGTCACCGGGCTGCTCCGGCAGAACCAGGACCTCATCATGAAAATCCTCGTCCTCGACCGCGAGAACGAGCAGCAGCTCCTCCGGCGCGGCCTCGTCCCGCCGAAACACCTGCCGTCGCCGGAACGCCAGCGCCCGCACTTCGTCGCGGATCTCTACCTGCGCCAGGGCGGAAGGTAGGCCGTGTTCAGGCGGCTGACCCGGGCGCGGACAGAGCAGGGGTTGCTGAACGCCGGCCGCCCCCTCACTTCGCCCAGCCCATCTCCTGCGTGATGCGCATGAACATATAGGCCACCCCCGCTGTGGCCGGCAGGGTGAGCACCCACGCCCATACGATGCGCTCGACGATGCTCCATTGAATCGCGTTGAGCCGCTTGGCGGAGCCGACTCCCATGATGCTTGTGGTGATGGCGTGCGTGGTGGAGACGGGCATGCCGAGTTTGGCGGCCACGAAGAGAACGGTGGCGGCGGTCGTCTCCGCAGCGAAGCCGTGGACGGGCTGGAGCTTCACCATCTTGTGGCCCAGTGTTTTGATGATGCGCCAGCCGCCCGCCGCCGTGCCGGCCGCCATCGTGAGCGCGCACGTCACCTTGATCCAGATGGGGATCTGGTCGCTCTTCGGACCGAGGGATTCGATCTTGAGGAAGTTCAGCCATTCGGGCGCGTGGGCGAGGTCGCCGGCCTTGGTGCCGGCCAGCAAGGCCAGCGCGATGATGCCCATCGTCTTCTGCGCGTCGTTCTGGCCGTGGCTGAAGCCCATGTAGCCGGCGCTGAAAATCTGGAGCTTGCCGAAGGTGTTGCTCACCGTGCGGGGCCGCCAGCGCAGGCACAGTGTGTAGAGCGAGGACATGACGATGAAGCCGACGACAAGCCCCGCCAGCGGCGAACTGATCATCGGGATGACCACCTTGTAGAGCAGGCCGCTGCCCTCATACCAGTGCGCGCCGGCGGCGGGCGGCTTGGACCAGATGAGCGCGGCCCAATTGCCATGCGCGGAGGCGAACGTCGCGCCGACGAGGCCCCCGACCATCGCGTGGGTGGAACTGGAGGGCATCCCGAACCACCACGTCAGCAGGTTCCACACAATGCCGCCAAGCAGCGCGCAGATGATCGTCTGCGGGGAGACAAACTGCGCGTCCACCAGGCCGGAGGAAATGGTCTTGGCCACCGCCGTGCCGACGAGCGCGCCCGCCAGGTTGGTCGTGGCGGCCAGCACGATGGCCTGGCGCGGCGTGAGCACCTTGGTGGAGACGACCGTGGCGATGGAGTTGGCCGTGTCGTGAAAGCCGTTGATGTATTCGAAGATCAACGCCACCAGCACGACGGTCAGGACGAGGGTCATGCGGGTGTCAGGAGTGCTTGAGCACGATGTGGGTGACGACGTTGCCCGCGTCGCGGCAGCGGTCAATGACGCGCTCCAGCAGCTCGTAGAGGTCTTTCAAGAGGACGGTCTTGTGCGGCGGGTGCTTGCCCTGATACACGTCGCGCAGCAGGTCCAGCACGGCCTTGTCGGCGTCGCCCTCGAGCTGCTGGAGCCGGTTGTTGAGCGACTTGACCTGTTCGAGGTCGGGGCGGCGCAGGCCGCGAACCATGGTGACCAGCGTCTCGACCGCCAGCTCGATGAGCGCCGTCTGCCGGGAGAAGTCCAGGCCCCGCACCATGTCCGGCGCGAGGTTCAGCCGCTCGCCAAACTTCTCGACCGTCTTGGGAATCTTGTAGAGGGCGTTGGAGAGCGCCTCGATGTCCTCGCGCTCCAGCGAGGTGACGAACGTGGTGGTGAGCGCCTCGCTGATCTCCTGGGTGATCTGCTTGTCCGCGCGGCGCGAGGCGGCGAACTCCTCCAGGCTGCCCGGCTGGCCGGCGGCCTTGCTCAGTTTGACCATCGCCTGGACGCTGTGCCGCGCCTCCTCGGCGCTGGCCTCCAGCAGGGCGAAAAAGCGGTCTTCCTTACCAAAGAATCGGGCGAGTGAGAACATGCGCGGCAGTTGTCACAAACCTGACACATTTTCGCACGCACTTTTTCGCGCCGGAAAATCCGTTGCGCCGTCCGCGTCGCGCTGCCTAGAGTTTGCGCGACACGACAGCTCCCTTCCAGCCATGCAATTCCGCCAACTCGGCAAGACCGGCCTCAACCTCTCCGTCGTCAGCTACGGCGCGGCCTCGATGGGCAACGAATATGGCAACGCGGCGGACGAGGCCCGCAGCATCCGCTCGCTGCACGTCGCGCTCGACGGCGGGGTCAACTTCATTGATACGTCGCCTTACTACGGGCGCACGCTGGCGGAGAAGGTCCTGGGCCGCGCCTTCAGGGAGATTCCCCGCGACCGTTTCATCCTCGGCACCAAGTGCGGGCGCTACGATGTGGCGGGCTTTGACTTCAGCCACGACCGCATCCTCCGCAGCGTGGACGAGAGCCTCCAGCGCATGGGCGTGGACCACATTGACATCATGCAGTGCCACGACATCGAGTTCGGGGACATGCAGCAAGTGGTGGACGAAGCGTTGCCCGCGCTGCGCAAGGCGCGCGAGCAGGGGAAAGTCCGCTTCATCGGGGTCACGGGTTTTCCGCTGAACATCTTCCGCCACATCCTCGACCGCACGGAGCTGGACTGCATGTTGAGCTACTGCCACTACGCGCTGAACAACACCTCGCTGCTCGGCCTCATCCCATATCTGAAGGCCAAGGGCGTGGGCATCATGAGCGCGTCGCCGTTCAGCGAGCGCCTGCTCACGCGCCAGCCGCTCCCGCCGTGGCACCACGCGCCCGACGCGCTCAAGGCGCAGTGTCGCCGGGCCGTCGAGTTCTGCGATGCCAAAGGCGTGGACATCGCGAAGCTGGCGTTTCAGTTCACGCTGCAAAACCCGGACATCACCACGAGCGTCCCCGGCACCGCGAACCCGGACAACATGGCCGCCATGCTCCGTTGGACGAACGAACCTGTGGACCACGAACTCCTCGCCGAGGTGATGAAGCTGCTGGAGCCGACGAAGAACGTCCTCTGGCGCGTCGGCCGGCAGGAGAACAGCGTGGATTGGGATGCAGGACTGTGAGCGGACTGAACAACATTCGCGATGCGGCGGCACAAGCCGGGCTGAGGTTTCTGCTCATCGGCGGGAACGCCATCATCGCCTACGGCGTGCAGCGTGAGACGGCCGACTTGGACCTGCTGGTTTGCCGCGATGACTTGTCTCGCTGGCGCGACCTGTTCCTCGGACGCGGCTACACGGTCTTCCACGACGGCGGGCACTTCATCCAGTTCGCGCCGCCCAGCGAAGGGGCGTGGCCCACGGACTTGATGATTGTGAACAACGAGACGTTCACAAAGCTGGAGGCGGGAAGCCGGTCGTTCCCACTTTGGAACCAGGAGTGGCGCATTCCGTCGCCCGCGCACATGGTGGCGTTGAAGCTCCATGCCCTGGTGCATGGTCCAAAGCATCGGCACCTGCGCGACTTTTTGGACGTGGTGGAAATCATCAAGGCGCAGCGACTGGACCCCGACGGGCCGGAGCTGTGCGATATCTTTGCCAAACATGGAACTCCTCGACTTCATCGAAGCGTATTACTCGCCTGCGAAACGGACGGTCTCTGAGCCAAAGCGACCGTCCGCGCTGCCGCCGCACCTGGACTTTGAACTGCCAGACTGGAGCGGCCAGGTCCAGCGGCGCACGCCGGTCTCGGCGGAAGCGCTGATTCAGCGCTCGGAGGAACTACTCCCCCATCACAACCGGCAACCCGGCTCCGCCGAGAAGCGGCTGCGGAACAAGTGCTCCGTGGAATTCGTGATGGAGTGAACATGGCTTTGCCCGCCCGAACCGTGATTCGCAGCCCGCGCCCGTGCCGGCGGTTTGCAACCGCCGCCCGGCGGCTCCGAAACCTCAGCGCGCCTTGCCTTGCTGTCCGCGCCCGACGGCGATTGCAAATCGCCGGCACGGGCGCGGGCTTCGTCGTTCTGCTCGCCGCCACCCTCTTCGCCGAAGTCCCCGACCCGCAGCTTCGCACCGACCATCCGTGGTATCCGGGCGAGCTGGCGCTCTCGACCTTCGAGCGGCTTTTCGCCACGCAGGCCGAGCAGTATCGGCGCGCGACGGGCACCAAGCCAGTGACTGATGAACAGCGTGCTCTCGCCTCGTGGTTCTTCCGCAACACGCACTACGCGCACGGCGAGGAGGGCGCGCACGACTGGTGGGGCAAGGGCTTTCAGGCCGGCGGCGACCTGCGCAACCGCGAGTATTGGACCGGCCTCTTCGCGCATGGTTTTGGGCTGTGCGGCACCACGCATTCGCAGTGGTCGGCGGAAATGGAATTCCTCCTCGGTCATGGGCGCGGACGCGGGGTGGGCGCGGCGGGCCACAACGCCTTTGAAGTCTGGCTCACCGGCGGCGCTTACGGTGCGGGCAAGTGGGCGCTGTTGGATCACGACCTTTCCACGGTCATCTTCGACACCGGCGGCGCGGCGCTGCTCGGACTCGCGGACGTGCAGCGCGATTGGAAGCAGCTCACCGACCGGAAGTTCGCGGCCGAGCGGCAACGCGGCTGGCTCGTGTGCGGCCTGCATCCCGGCGACGGCGCGTCCTACGCGAGCTACAACGTCGCCGAGTATCTGCCCGGTTACGCCGGCCCACCGCCGATGCTGCGCGTGCGGCGCGGCGAATCCGTGCGACGCTACTTCGCGCCCGGCTTGGCGGATGGGAAAACCTTCGTCTTCTGGGGCCGCAACTACAACGCCACCGGCATCCCCGGCCCCGAGCGTTCGCTGACGTGGGTGAACCAGCCGGAGCAGATGCACGGCTCGAAGACGGGCACGCCATTCAAGGCCGGTCAGGCGCGCTACGGTAATGCGGTCTCTACTTACCGCCCAGACTTCGCCAACGGTGATTACCGCGAGGGCGTCGTGGACGAAGGCCCGGCCCACGTCACGTTTAGCTTCCGCACGCCCTACGTCATCGGCGCGACGCCGCCGGACAACTCCGCGTGGGGCATCTACAAGGACGGCGGGCGCAACGGCCTCGTGTTGCGAGGCAAGTCGGCGGCCAAGGTGAGCGTGTCCGTGGACGACGGTGGCACATGGAAGGATGCCGGGGAGTTCCGCGACGGCCTGGACCTCACGGACTTCGTGAAGGGCCGGCAGAGTTATCAGCTCCGCCTGCACACGTCGGCGAAGGCGCTGGCAAACTCCGGCCTCGTCATCACCACCGTCTGCCAGCTCAACCCCGCGATGCTCCCGCGCCTGCACGACGACGGTGCGCAAGTCACCTTCGCCGCGTCCGGCCTCGGCGTGACCTCCGCCGGGCCGACGAAGCCCGAGGCGCAAACGCACGTCGTGGCCGGCGCGTTCGACTCGCCCACGGTCACGCTCGCGCTGCGCGTGCCGGCGGGCACCGTGGCCCGGAGGATTTACGCTGCTGCGCACACGGCCACTGGCAACCCGCCGCGTCCCGAGCTGAAGAGCCATATTGAGTTCTCCACAGACGCGGGGAAGACGTGGCGGCCGGTGGTGAAGGACTGGCAAATCCCCCGGCGCGGCGATGAGCCGAAGGATTTCTGGTCGCAGAGTTTCGCCTACGGCTCGGTGGATGTGCCCGCCGGGAAGTTCGACACCGTGCAAGTGCGCTTCCGCAACGACGGCGGCAAACGCTACCTCCGCGCCGAGGCGCACCTCATCCAAGAGACGCCGCAGCTCGACGCGACGAAGGTGACGTTCAGTTGGACCGATGCAAACGGGCCGCACCTTGCCTCGCGCACGGTAGGCAAGGCGGAGACTTGGAAATTGCCCGCCGGCAAGAACGTGCAGACACGGTGGGTGGAGTTTGAGGCGATGAATCAAAGATGAAAGCTCCAAGCTTCAAATCCCAAGTTCCAAAGAAGCTCCAAGCACCAAGCTCCAATGGCGCGCTGACCGGCTTGGGTAGTTCGGGTGAATTGGTTTGGACCTTGGAACTTGGAGCTTGGGATTTGGAGCTTTGTTTTCAACATGACCATTGATTCCCACCAGCACTTCTGGAAATACACACCCGCCGAGTATCCGTGGATGAAGCCCGAGTGGCCCATCCGCCGCGACTTCCTGCCGCCCGACCTCGCACGCGAGATGGCGCGGGTCGGCATCCAGGGCTGCGTGGTGGTGCAGGCGCAGCAGACGGTGGCCGAGGCGCGCTGGCTGCTCTCGCTGGCGGACGCGCATCCGTTCATCCGTGGAGTGGTGGGCTGGGTGGATTTGCAGAGCGACAGGGTGGAGGAGCAGCTTGCCGAGCTGGCGCGGCACCCGCGTTTCGTCGGTGTGCGGCATGTGGTGCAGGACGAGCCGGACGACAACTTCATGCTGCGGCCCGCCTTCCAGCGCGGCATCGGCAAGCTGCGGCAGTTCAACCTTGCCTACGACATTTTGGTCTTTCCGAAGCAACTGCCTGCGTCAATTCAGCTCGCCGCGAATTTTCCCGAGCAGCGCTTCGTGCTCGACCACATCGGCAAGCCGCCCATCGCCGCCGGAACGCTCTCGCCGTGGCGCGAGCAGCTCCGCGAGCTGGCCAAGGCCCCAAACGTCTGGTGCAAGGTCTCCGGCATGGTCACGGAGGCGAAGTGGGACGGCTGGCGCGGGGAGGACTTCCGCCCGTATCTGGACGTAGTCTTCGCCGCGTTCGGCGTGGAGCGACTTATGTTCGGCACCGACTGGCCGGTCTGCACGCTCGCAGGGAGCTACGAGCAGGTTCACCGGCTGGCGGCGGATTACACGCAGGCGTTGACGGCGGCGGCGCGGGCGAAGTTCTTCGGCGGCAACGCGGCTGAGTTCTATCGTCTGCCCGGCTGAACGCGGGCAACAAAAAAGCCTCCCGGCTTGCACCGGGAGGCTGTGAGGGAGGCAAAGATTACTTCTTCGCGCCGAGGATCGCGTCCTTCGCGGCCTTGGCCACGCGGAACTTCACGACGCGCTTGGCGGCGATCTGGATCTGCTCGCCGGTGGCGGGGTTGCGGCCGATGCGGGCCTTGCGGTTGACGAGCACGAGCTTGCCGAGGCCGGGGAGCGTGAAGGTGTTCTTCGCGTTCTTGTAGGCGAGTTCGGCCAGGTGTTCGAGGATGCCGGCGGCCTGCTTCTTGGAGATCTCGGCTTTGGCGGCGATTTCAGCGGCGATTTGTGACTTGGAGAGGGCTTTGGCCATACGTGTGTCTGTTGTGTTGAGTGTTATTCTGGTTAGGTAGTCCGTCTTGCGACTTGCGCGTATGGAAGCCCTCGTTCCAAGGGCGTGCAAGCAGAAAAATGCGATGAACAAAGGTTTTTTTGCGCGTCAAGCCACGACCAAACGGCCTCGAAGCGGCGCGCGCGAAACAAACTTGGCGCGGCCGGGTTCTCCCGCTAACTTGCGCACGCTATGAATCCACGCCACAAACCGCTCGCCGTCGCCGCCGGTGTGCTCGTGGCCGTGTGGGCGCTGGCGATGACCGGCTACGTCGTCGCCAAGAACGCCAAGGTGACGGGCGAGAAGGTCCGCGCGTATCTGGCGAACACGGACCTTGCGAAGCTTCAGGGCGCCGACCGCGCCAAGGCGTTGAAGAAGCTCGCCGACTACATGAACCAGCTCCCGCCCGACGAGCGCCGCAGCACGCGCATGGACCGCGAATGGGAGAAGTGGTTCAAGGCGATGACCGACCAGGAGAAGGGCAACCTCATCGAGGCGACGATGCCTTCGGGCGTCACGCAGATGCTCACCGCCTTCGAGCAGCTTCCTCCGGAGAAGCGGCAGAAGGCCGTCCAGGACAGCTTGAAACGCCTGCGCGAGGCCCGCAGCCCCGGTCAGGGGCAGGGCAAGGACGCTCCGCCGCCGCTCAGCCCAGAACTGCAACAGCGCGCCGCCGCCGCCGGTCTGGGCGCGTTCTACTCGCAAAGCTCCGCACAGACGAAGGCGGAACTCGCGCCGCTGCTGGAGGAGATTCAGCGCTCGATGGAGAGCGGAAGATTGATGCGACCGGGGAGGTGACCATGCGCCCAATCGGCAATCGGCAATCGGCAATCGGCAATCGAGTGGCCTTCACGCTCATCGAACTCCTCGTCGTCATCGCCATCATCGGCGTGCTCGCCGGTCTGCTCCTGCCGGTGATGAGCAAGGCCAAGGAAGCCGGACGGGGCACCGTCTGCCTGAGCAACCTCCGCCAGCTCGGCATCGGCCTGCAACTCTACGTTTCGGAGAACAACAACCGGCTGCCCTTCATGCGCGACGCGCTCCTGGGCACCAACTCCGTTCCCGCAACCAATGTCACCGCGCTCCCTTCACCCGAGCAGGTGCTTATCCGCTACACCGGCGGCAACTCCAACGTCTGGCGCTGCCCCTCCGACCGGCTCGATGTCTTCCAGCAGACCGGCACCAGCTACGCGTGGAACTCGCTCCTCAACGGCCAGGACGCCGACCGGCCGATCGTCATGACGATGGCCTTCAACCCGCACCAGATTCCAGTCTTCTACGACAAGGACAACTTCCACAAGGACCGCGGCCCCGGCAAGGAAGTGAACTTCCTCTACGCCGACGGCCACATCAACAAGCTGCTCGAAGTGGGAGGGACGCGGTGATTCAACTGCGGGGCGTCAGCAAGCAATTCGGCGCGCGCTGGGCCGTGCGCGACCTCGACCTCTCCGTGCCGCGCGGTGAAATCTTCGGCCTGCTCGGCCACAATGGCGCGGGCAAGAGCACCGCCATCGGCATGATGCTCGGCCAGGTCTGGCCCACGACGGGCGAGCTGCGCATCTGTGGCCACGACATCACCCGCGACCGCGCCAAGGCGTTGCACCGCGTAGGCGCGATTTTCGAGACGCCGGTTTTCTACGACTACCTCAGCGGCCGGAAGAATCTGGAAATCCTCAGCCACTACACCGCGCCCACGCCGCCGGAGCGCATCACGAAAATCGTCGAGTGGGTCGGCCTCACCGGTCGCGACCGCGACAAGGTGAGCAAGTATTCCCACGGCATGAGGACGCGCCTTGCGCTCGCGCAGGCGCTCCTGCCCGACCCGGAGCTGCTCATCCTCGACGAGCCGAGCGATGGCCTCGACCCCGAAGGCATCCACGAGATGCGCCTGACCATCCAGCGGCTTCAAAAAGAATTGGGCCTCACCATCCTGCTTTCCTCGCATCTGCTCAACGAAGTCGAGCAGCTTTGCACCCGCATCGCGGTCCTCAATCAGGGGAAGAAGGTCTTTGAGGGCACCCTTGCCGACGCCAAGCAGACGAAGCACTGGGTGCGCCTCAAAGTCGGCGACTTCGCCAAGGCCACTGCCAGCTTGCAGTCCGAGAAGCTCATCACCGACACCCGCAACGGCTCGCTCGTCGCCCTCGCTGACGGCGTGAAGACCGACGCCCTCGTCCGCCGCCTCGTGGCACTGGACATCCCGGTCTTCGAGATCGCGCAGGAGGAAGAGACGTTGGAGAGCTTCTACCTGAACCTGATGCAGGACAGCCGCGCGGAGAAGTCGAAGGCGGGCGAGACACCATGAACCGGTCGCACACAGCGCCAGCGGTGTGGGACACGAGCGAAGCTCCAAAGCCCAAATCCCAAGCTCCAAAGAAGCTCCAAACTTCAAGCTCCAAGGCAATCGCGTCGTGCGTTCCGTCGTCCAGCCACTCGTTTGGCGCGCGAAGAACAGTGCCCCTTTGGCGCTTGGAACTTGGAGCTTCTTTGGGATTTGGAGCTTGGGATTTGGAACTTCTCCCCACCTGACCATGTTCTTCCTCCAACTCCGCAGCGAACTGGCGAAGCTCTTCGGCAAGAAGCGCACCTACATCGGCTTCGGGGCGTTCCTGCTCTCGCAGAACGTCATGCTGCTGGCCTTCCGCTACTCCAACTGGCAGAAGGGCACGGCCCGCCTCCTCGAAGGCAACGGCTACGTCGCCACCGAGTTCATCTCCACGCTGACGGTCGCGGTGCTGATGCTCATCCCGCAAATCCTTCTGCTCATGCCACTCTACGTCATGCTCGTGGGCGGGGACCTCGTGGCGAAGGAGGCCGAGGACGGCACGCTGCGGATGATCCTCTCGCGGCCCATCTCGCGCTTCCGGCTGCTGTTCACCAAATGGCTCACCGGCGTCATCTTCGCGGCCATCCTCGTCGCCGCGCTCGGGGCGATGGCGCTGTTCTTCGCGCGTTGCTGGTTCGAGTGGAAGGGGATGTTCGTCTTCATTCCCATTCCCGGCGGCCAGACGGTGTTCAACGTCATGAGCGCGGGCGAGGGCCTGAAGTATTACGCGCTGGCCCATGTGATTCTCGCGGTCAATGCCTGCACCATGTTGAGCCTCGCGTTCATGTTCTCCTGCTTCAACATGAAGCCCGCCGCCGCGACCATCCTGGCGCTGTCGTTTCTGTTTCTCAGTGTGGTGATGGAAGGGATGCCGTTCTTCGAAGACTGGAAGGAGTTCGCCATCACGCACCACTTCCGTTCGTGGGTCTTCGTGTTCGCCAAGCCGATGCCGGTAGCGCAAATCGCCGAGTCGTTCTGCGTGCTGGTGGGCGTGAATGTGACCGCTTTCGTCATCGGCGCGACGCACTTCCACATGCGGGACATCAAGTCGTGAGGTGGAAACGTGTGTCGCGGGGCGAGCAAAGCAGGACAAGTTTGGGAGTTAGCAAAGCAGGAATCTGCTGTCCCCACCGCCATTCTTGGAGGAGGGCGAGCGTAGCGATGC
>WRPG01000072.1 GCA_009773355.1 Limisphaerales bacterium | reverse complement strand
CCGGCGAACGCCCCGCGCTCCTCCTCCAAATCCGCGCCCAGTAAATCTGTCCGCCTTTGCTCGCACACTTTTGTCCGCCTTTGAAATCCTCACGACACCAGACAGAATTTTTGTTGCCGCCTCCCGTCAACCCGGCCACGTTTGCCGCCCATCTTGACCATGCAAATGACACTGTTTAAGCCGCTCGTTCTCACCGCTGCCCTTGCCTTCGCCGGCCTTCCGCTCTGCGCGGCTGACGCCAAGCCGGGTGCCAAGAAGGACGCGAAAAAGGCCGATGCCAAACCCGCGCCCAAGCCCAAGCCCGCCGGCACGCAGTGGGACCTGATGGACCTCGGGCCGTTCTACAGCGGCGGACTGCAAGTGCCAGGCGACAAGGGGGACGTGTTCCGCCCCGCGCTCAAGGGCGTCACCATCAATCTCGGCAACGGCACCGCCGTGTGCTTCGACACCGAGCGGATGCGGCTCGCGATGGGCTGGCGCGGCGGCTTCCTGAAATTGCCCGCGGGCCGCGAGGGTCTCGAAGGCGTCGCCTCGCCCGTCGGCGAAGTCGCCTTCAAGTCCGACGTGCTGCCCGGCTGGGCGGACGCAGGCGGCGGTTTCAAGGAGCCGAAGCCACCCGTGAAGGACGGCAAGGAACTCGTCTCGTTCGGTCCGCTGCCCAAGGATTGGGCCAAGTGGCGCGGCCTCTACGTGAATGGCAAGCAAGTCATCCTCAGCTACACCGTCGGCAAGGTCGGTGTGCTGGAGCTGCCCGGTTACGACGCGGCCAGCGGCGCGTTCACGCGGACGTTCCACTTCGAGGGACCATCGCCCGCGCTCACACTCCTGCTGTGCCAGCCGCCCGCCGGGTTGTTCAGCATGAACGGCTACGCCATCGAAGGCGCGAAGCTGGAGAAGTCGCCCGACGGCTTCATCGTGATGAAGCTGCCGCCGCAGAAGCAGGCCACGACGTTCCAAGTCGCCATGTGGTTCGGCGAGAAGGCCACGCCCGCCACCGTCGCCGCTTACAAGGCGGCCATGCCAAACCTCCCCGCGCTCACCAAGGGCGGCGCGGCGCAGTGGAACCCCATCATCGAAACCGCCGGCACGCTCGGCAAGAGCGACAGCGCCTACACGGTGGACACCCTCACGCTCCCCGACGGCAAGGCCAACCCATGGAACTCATGGATCCGCACCAGCGGCTTCGACTTCTTCAAGGACGCGACGCGCGCGGCGATTTGCAGCGTGAGCGGCGACGTGTGGCTGGTCAGCGGCATTGACGACAAGCTCGACAAGCTCAAGTGGAAGCGCTTCGCCACCGGCCTCTTCCAGCCGCTCGGCCTGAAGGTTGTGGACGAGAAAATCTACGTGCTGGGCCGCGACCAGATCACCCGGCTGCATGACCTGAACGGCGACGGCGAGGCGGACTTCTACGAGAACTTCAACAACGACGTGGCCGTCAGCTCGCACTACCACGAGTTCAACCTCGGTTTGGAGACGGACCGCGCCGGGAACTTCTACTTCAACAAGGGCGGCAACCTCGGCCCGGCAAAGCACCAGCACCACGGCGTGCTCGCGCGCGTGTCAAAGGACGGCTCCAAGTTTGAAGTCGTCGCCACCGGCCACCGCGCGCCCAACGGCCTCGGCGTCGGCCCGAACGACGAGCTGACCTCTTCCGACAACGAGGGCAACTGGGTGCCCAGCTCGCGCGTGAACCTGATGAAGCCCGGCGGCTTCTACGGCCACGTCCACACCGCGCACACCTCCACGCCGCCCACGGACTACGACAAGCCGCTCTTCTGGCTTCCGCATCAGGTGGACAATTCCAGCGGCGGTCAGGTCTGGGTCACGAGCGACAAGTGGGGTCCCTTCCGCGGCGACATGCTCCACATGAGCTACGGCAGTTGCTCGCTCTTCAAGGTGATGAAGGAGGAAGTCGGCGGTCAGGTGCAGGGCGGCGCGGTGCGCTTCCCGCTCAACTTCGAGTCCGGCATCATGCGCGCCCGGTTCAGCCCGCGCGACGGCCAGCTCTACGCCACCGGCCTGCGCGTCTGGCAGAGCAGCGGCGCGAAGACCGGCGCGTTCCACCGCATCCGCTACACCGGCAAGCCCGTCGCCATGCCCAAGGAGATGCACGTAAAGCCAAACGGGATTGAAATCACGTTCACCACGGCGCTCGACGCCAAGACCGCCGCTGACGACGGCAATTGGGCGATTGACCAGTGGAACTACAAGTGGAAGTCCGACTACGGCTCCAAGATGTATTCCGCCAGCGAGCCGGACAAGGTCATCGGCGAGAACAAAATCGCGAACTCGAAGTTCGGAGGCGAGGACTTGAACGTGAAGTCCGCGAAGTTGCTGGCGGACAAGAAGACCGTATTCCTCGAAGTCGAGGGCGGGGTGAAGCCGGTGATGCAGATGCGCATCCGCATGAACATCAACGCCGCCGACGGCACGCCCATCAACCAGACCATCTACAACACGGTCAACAAGGTCGCAGCCAAGTAGGTCAGTGCATCCTGCCTGACCTCCATTCAAAGCATTCCGCTTGGGCGGGAACTGAAAGTCAGAAGGACAGGCGGGACGCGCTGTCCTACTTGCAAAACGCCATGTCCACCGAAGCTCCTCCCAAGCGCGACAGCCTCACCGGCTGGATTGTCGGTGTCGGGCTGCTGCTTCTGGTCGCTGCGGCCATTCCCATCGCCCTGAAACTCTACGGCCCGCGCGAGATGGTCATGGATCTGCAAGGCGACCCCGGCGGAAAGATTGTCTGGCAGTTCCAATCCGGCCTGACGACGCAGACCGGCGTGACCAACCTGCCGGTGAAGCTGGTCTTCCACGCGCGCCAGATGGAGTTCACCGCGCAGCGGACCAACTACATCGGGCCGCTACAATTGAATGTCGTGGTCGGCGGGGCTTCGCGCGGAAGCGTCTCGATGGGTGGGACCAACGGCGGCGTCCGGTTCCAGCACGGCTGGAACGGGTGGAGTATTTCAGGGACGCGGTGAGAATTGCCATGCAGGACGAATCACTACCAAAACGCGAGAGCTACACTTGGTGGATTGTTGCCGTCATTGTTTTGCTGCTTGTTGCTATTGCCATCCCTTTGTTGGTTCAATGGTTCACGCCGCTCGAAGTTCGCATTGACCTTAGCAACGGCACGACGAACTCCATTGTCTGGATGTGCGTGACGGATGGAGAGCACCGCAGTGGCATGACAAACCTCCCGGTGACGATGGTTTTCAAGGGGCGCGAGATGATTTTCTCAGCCAAGCAAGTGGCTCCCGGCCCCTCGGTTGTCATGCATTGGCGGTGGGAATACTACACGTTTTCAAACGGGACGATTAGCGGACGCGAGGGCGTGCGGCTTTCTGGCAGCGCAAGGAATTCGATGGCCCAAAGCACACCTTAGACACAACAACGACGCGCCTCCCTTTTGGTCATGTCAACTTCTCCGTGTTGTTTCGGAAAAGCGTGTCACATCACGCCCTGTCAACCACCCTTTCTCACCACCGTATCCCGCTGTGCCCACGCAGGGTCCGGCTGCGGGAAGTCCAAGTTGTAGTGCAAGCCCCGGCTCTCCGGTCGTAGCAACGCACAGTCCACGATGAGTTCGGCCACGGTCGCAATGTTGCGCAGCTCCAGCAGGTCGCTGGTGACGGTGAAGTCCCAGTAGTATTGCTGGATTTCCTCCTGCAGCAGCGCGATGCGGGCCTTCGCGCGCTGAAGGCGCTTGTTCGTCCGCACGATGCCCACGTAATCCCACATGAGGCGGCGGATTTCATCCCAGTTGTGCGAGACCACGACGAGTTCGTCTGCGTGGTGCGCCTTGCCGGACTGCCACGGCGGGATGTTGACCTCGGCCTGTTGCGAAGGGTTTTCCAAGACGCGACGCGCGGCGCGGTGCGCGCAAACGAGAGCTTCGAGCAGGGAATTGCTCGCGAGCCGGTTCGCACCATGCAGGTCGGTGCAGGCGACTTCCCCGACGGCGTAGAGGCCGGCTATGTCGGTCACGCCGTTCACGTCCGTCACCACGCCGCCGCATTGGTAATGCGCGGCCGGCACGACGGGAATCGGCTCCTTGGTCATGTCCACGCCCAGGCGCAGCAGCCGTTCGTAGATGGTCGGGAAGTGCGAGATGATGAAGCGCGCGGGCTGGTGCGTGATGTCGAGCCACACGTTGTCCGCGCCGGTGCGCTTCATCTCGCTGTCAATCGCGCGGGCCACGATGTCGCGCGGCGCGAGTTCGGCGCGCTGGTCGTAGCGCGGCATGAAGCGCTGGCCGTCCGCGCCGAGCAGATAACCGCCTTCGCCGCGCACCGCCTCGGTGATGAGCAGCGTGCGCTCCTTCGGATGGAAGAGGCACGTCGGGTGGAACTGCATGAACTCCATGTTCGCCACCGGTGCGCCCGCGCGATACGCCATCGCCACGCCGTCGCCCGTCGCGATGTCGGGGTTCGTCGTGTAGAGGTAAACCTTCCCGCAGCCACCCGTGGCCAGCACGATGACCGGCGCGGCGAACGTCTCCACCTGCCCGCCGGCCTTGTTCAGCACGTAGATGCCGAGACAGCGGTTCGGCCCCACGTAGCCCAGCTTTTGCGTGGTGATGAGGTCCACGGCGAAGTGATTCTCCAGCACCGTGATGTTCGGCTGGCGCGCGATGGCGTCGAGCAACGCGCGCTCGATCTCCGCGCCGGTGGCGTCCTTGGCGTGCAGCACGCGGCGCTTGGAATGGCCGCCTTCCTTCGTGAGGTCGAGTTCCCGTCCGTTGCCGTCGGGCAACTCGCGCTCGCTGAACTTCGCGCCCAGTTCCATCAGCTCGTGAATGCGTTCCGGCCCCTCGGCGATGATGGTGCGGACGATGTCCTCTCGGCACAGGCCCGCGCCGGACGTGAGCGTGTCGCGCACGTGCATCTCGATGGAGTCCTCGCGGCTGGTGACAGCGGCGATGCCGCCCTGCGCCCAGTTCGTGTTCGAGTCCGCGCGGCTCTTCTTGGTGACGATGGCCACGCGCCCGCGCGGCGCGACCTTGAGGGCGAACGTCAGCCCCGCGATGCCGCTGCCGAGGATGAGGAAGTCGAATTGGCGGGTGGCGTCAGCCATGTGGTGCGCAATTCAAAGGCAGAACCCGCGCAAGGGCAAAGGGAATCAGCCCCGCGCGGGTTCATCGCCGCAGTCCCGGTTGTTGCCGGACAGCGAAGGAATTGGCTACTGCGTTTGCAGCCGGAAGAACCGGGCCGAACCGCTGACGGCATTGGTCAACACGTAGTTGGTCCCGCTCAGGGCGGGCGTGCCGGCGCTGCTCCAGGTTGGCGTGCCATTCAATGACGTTGTTGTCTGGAGCACCGGATACAACGCCAGCGCGGAGAAGGAAACCAGCAGGTCGTTGCCGCTCCTGGCCGTGGCGAGCGTGCGGTCGGAGTCGGCGACCAGCGTGAAGGCGCTGCGGCCGTGGGTGAAGGCGATCACGCGGCCGAGCGCGTTGATCTCCACGTCGAAGACGGGGACGTTCGGAAAACCGTAGGACTGGCCAAGCTGAGTCCAGTTCGTCCCCCCGTTCTCCGAGCGCCAGACACCGATGTCGTTGCCGAGGTAGAGGACGTTGGAGTTCGCAGGGTCAATGGCCAGCGCGTTGTGCGGGATGTTCACCGCCGGCCCGATGTTCACCCAAGTCGGTGTGACCGCGAGGGCGTTCAGCGTGCGGAAGACATGGCCGGGGCGCGTGGGGGTGGCGTTGGTGAAGCCGGAGTAGATCGCGTAGAGGGTGTTGGCGTCCGTGGGGTGGAAGACGAGGTTGTTGACGTAACGGTTGGGCAGATCGCTCGCGTTGAACAGGTCGCGCCAAGTGGCGCCGCCATCCGAGGTCATGCGCAGTTCGCCATTCTGCGTGCCGAAGGCGTAGGTGTTGCCGGTGTTGTCCGTCGGGCCAAAGGCAAGTGCAGACACGGTGGACGCGACGGGCACTGTGGAGGTGGGGCCGTTAAGCGTCCAGGTGGCGGGATCGCCGCTGAACAGGTTGTTGCAGCGGTAAAGGTTGGTATGACCGGCAAGCGCCACATTCTCGTTGAACGGGCTGATGAGGATGCGGCCGACGAAGGGGGCGCCCGAAGTCGGCAGGCCGCTCGTTGCATCAGTGCGGCTGGCACCGCCATCCGTGGTGCGGTAAATCGCCAACTGCTGGTCCGAGTAAATCCACTTCGTGTCGGGATTCTGCTTCGAATAGGAGGAGTCGGTCCCGTCGCCGCCGGTCAGCTCCTGGAAGAAACTGTTGGTGCCGCGCCAGTAGCTGCAACTGTTGTCCTGCGCGCCGATCAGGGCGTGATCCGGCCGTGTGGGATGCACCGAGCCGTGATAAACTTGGATGGTCGCCAGCGAGGTGTTGTGGTTGTTCCAGTTGGTGCCGTTGTCCGTGGTGCTGAAGATGCCGCCGTCGTTGCCCACCACCAGCCGGCTGCCGGCCCACGCGAAGGCCTGCTGGTCGGGGTGGATGTAAAAGCTCCGGTTCTGCGCGTCGTAGTGGCCGGCGACCGTCGTCCAGTTGGCCCCGTCCAGCCGGAAGAAGGCCACACCGCCGAGGAACACCAGATTGGCATCCGTCGGGTGGACGATGAGGTCGTGGTCGTAGCTCCACTGGTCACCCACCGGGTCGGGCGGCTGGTTGAGTTTGGTCCAGGTCGGCGTCGTGCTCCAGATGTCCGCGCTCTTCCAGACGCCCAGCAGGTTGGTCTTTTCCAGGGTGAAGTTATGCACGCTCACATACGCCACGTCCGGGGCGGAGGGCGCGAGGGCAATTTCAATGCGGCCCGCCGCGTTGGAGCTGACCCAGGGACCGACGAGCTTCGTCCAGTTCAAGCCGCCGTCGGTCGAGCGATACACGTCGTTTGTCGCGTTGTCGCCGGTGGCCTTGCCCAGCCCGGCCAGCACCCGCGTGAAATCCGTCGGATGCACTTCGATGTCCGTGCAGTCGCCGTCGAGGGTGCGCGTCCAGTTCACGCCGCCATCGGTGGAACGGTGGAAGCCGGTGACGGGAGATTCGGGCGTGCGGATGATGCCCAAGGCGTTGTCCGGCGGCAGCGAACCCGCGTAGAGCAGGTTCTTGTCGGTGGGCGAGACCTTGAGGTCGCTGAACGAGGCCTTGGCGAACACGTTGGAGGCGAGCAGCGTCCACGTCTGCCCGCCGTTGCTGGACTTGAGCAGGCCTTCGCCGGGATACGAATTGCTGCCGTGCCCCTCGCCGGTGCCCACATAAACCGTGTTCGTGTCCGACGGCGCGAAGGCGATGGCTCCCATTGCGAGGTTCGCCTCGTAATCGCTGAGCGGCTTCCAGGTCGCGCCCGCGTCGCGCGTCTCCCAGACGCCGCCGATGCTCGGGCCAACGAGCCAGTGGTTTGCGTTCGCAGGATTGACCGCGAGGCAGGAGATGCGCCCGCTGTAGCCGCCGTTCACGGGCACCAGCGTGGTGGAAAACATGGGCGTCGGCCCGATGTTCACCCAGCGTTCGCCGGGGCCGCCGACGGCCTGCGCCACGCGTGGACGCATGGCGTCGGCCGCTTGGAGCGCCTTTTGCAGCGCGCCATCGGGGATGGTGTCACCGGGATAGACGCGCTTGAGCCAGAAGTCATATGCGCGGCGGTGGCGCTTGCGGAGGGTGACGCCCTCCGGAGCCACTTGCGCATCCAGGCAATGGGTCAACAAGGCGGTAAGAGTCAGGAAGAGGATGATTTTTTTCATACCAACGTCATCAGATGGCATCACAACATTTTTTTGGCGTCACGGTTTTTTTGCGATGAGCTGACTTTGCATGGCCAAAAGGTTCCTGCGAGTCGGGTTTGGGGAGGTGACTCAGCCCGCGATGCCGCCTCCGAGGATGAGGAAGTCAAATCGGCGGGTGGCATCAGCCGAGTGGAGTGCGACCCAACGGCAGAAGGCTCGGGCGGCAAAGGGAAATGTGTGCGTGGCGGAACCCCGTGCCGGCGATTTGCAATCGCCGCGTTGCGGGTGGACTGGTCAAACGCGTCTCTTCCTGCTGTTCCCCACGGACGGCGGCTGCAAGCCGCCGGCACGAGTCACGGCTTCGGCGCGAGATACTTCTCCGTGTAGGCCTTGATGGCCTCGGCCAGAAACTTCGCGGTCTCCTCGCGCTTCTTCGCGTCCGTGCGGAACGAACCGCCGAACTCCAACTGAATCGCATCCACGCCGTTCGTCGTGTGGCTGCCGTAGGTGCGAACGATCCAGCCGCCGTTGTAGCCACGCGGCTCCGGCGGCGTGCCGGGCGGGGTGTTCGGCGGCTCGACCTTGACGCCCTTGGCCGCGAGCTGGCCGAAGACGCTCGTCTCGCCCGTGAGCGCGGCGACGCCGTGCTTCTCCACCATCTTCATCACCGTCGTGCCGTTCTGCGTGCCGCGAATCAGCGTGTCGGGAAAAGCCGACTGCCCGTGAATATCCAGCAGCAGTGCGCCGTTGGGGAACTTCTTCCGTAGCTCGTCCACGAACTCGCGCACCTGCCCGTGGAACGCCGCGTGAACAGCCTTCGCGTTCGGATTCTCCACGGCTTCCTTCTCCGGGCGGTTCGGGTCCACGTATTGCCGATGCGCCTTCGAGGCCACGAGGTAAGGCTTCCTGTCCGTGAGTTCCTCGACGCGCTTGGCCGTGGTGGTGGCCAGCTCGAACGTCCGAGTGTCCTGGCTGATGACGAACTTGCCACTGGTGCGCTCGCCCTCGGGGCCGAGGCGTTTCGGCACGCCGGGGATGGCGAGCGAACCACCGTGCGGGGCGGTGAGGATGATGGGCAGCTCGCCGCGCTGGATGTGGAGGAACTCATTGGTGGCGAAGGTCTGGGCGGAAGCTGTGCCGACCAACAGGCCGGCAAGAATCGCCCAAGCGCAGACTCGTGCGGTCGAAGCCTGAATCCCGTGCCGGCGACTTGCAGTCGCCGTCTTTGGCGCGACAACGATTCGGGGCGGCGACTGCAAGTCGCCGGCACGGGCGGTGGAGCGATTCTGAGGCTTCATGTGGAAGCTGCGAAGCGCAGGCTGAAGCCTGCGACTACTTCGTCGTCAGCCGCCGCGTGATGAACTGCCTCACCTGCGGTTGCTGGCACTTGGCGAGCAGCAGCGCGGCCTTGGTCTGGTCGGCGGCGACGGCTGGCTCGATGCCATACCAGGTGAGCAGCGGGAGGTCTTTGTCGGCGGCGTCCTCGGCGTGGGCGAGCAGTGCCGTGGCGAGTTCCCAACGGTCGTTCACCGGCAGGCGTTGCAGCGCGGAGGACAGGCCGAGGCGGACGAAGGCGGACTTGTCCTCACGCGCCATCGTCACGAACTTCGCCAGCAGTGCGGGGAAAACCTGCTTGTCCTCGGTCAGCAAACGAATCGCCCACCAGCGTGCGTGCTCGCTCGCGTGGTTGAGCTGCGCGGTGAGCAGACCCATCTGCGCCTTGAGTAACGGTGCTTCTTTGACGCTCGTGACATGCAAAGCCCATAGCAATCGGAGTTGGCGTGACGTGTTTCTCTCAGTCGCGTGCAGCTTGTGTAGCCAAGCCACGGTGTCTAGGGCGAGCTCGCCGACGACCGCCCGCTCCTGCAGGAGCCGCTGCGCGTGTCGGCGATGCCATTCGTTCGCATGGGTTAACAACTGCATGAGCTCGGCGTCTGAGAGCTTCGCGAGGTTTAACTCCGCCGGAGCTGTCTTCACCGGGGGCGCTGGCTTCGGCGGTCCGTGCGTCACCTTGTAGATGCGCCCGCTGCTGCGATACGAGCCGTCGCTGTCGTGGCATTCGCCGAGGTCGCTCCAGTCGGCGATGAACACGCTGCCGTCAGGACCGGTGATTTGCACCGTCGAGCGGAACCACGGGTCGTTCGCCATCAGGAACGCGCCGCCGTGCTTCGCCGTGTAGCCCGAGCCGGCGCGCGCGGGCACGTCGTAGAGCACGCGGTTGCCGTGGATGTTGCCGATGAAGGCCCGCCCGCGCCACTCGGCCGGGAAGTTGTCGCCCTGGTAAATCATCAGCCCGCAGTGCGAGTGACCGCCGCCCAGCGCGTCGTGCGCCGGACCGCCGCGCGCCTCGCTCCACTTCGCGCCCGCCCAGTGCAAGTGGTCCGAGCAACTGTCCATCAGCTCGTAGAGATGCGGGTTGTCGTGCGTGCCGAACATCCGCTTGTAGAACGCGCCGGGAATGACGTGCCAGAAGTGACCGATGACGTTGTTCGAGAAGAACGCCTGCCCGTTCTCGTCCCAATCGAGGCCCCACGGATTCGTCGTGCCGCGACACACCGTCTCGAACTGCTTCGTCACCGGATGATAGCGCCAGATGGAGCAGTCCAGAGTGACCCACTCGTTCGTCGGCGAGCCGGGCCGGCCCACCGTGGACTTCGTGGTAATGCCGTGCCGGCCCCAGAGCCAGCCGTCCGGCCCCCACGCGAGGCCGTTCACGAAGTTGTGTCCCGCGTTGATGTTCCAGCCCGTCAAGGCCACCACCGGCGGGCCGTCCGGCACGTCGTCGCCGTTCGCATCGGGGATGAAGAGCAGGTCCGGCAGCGACAACACCCACACGCCGCCGAAGCCCGGCAGCGCGCTGGTTACGTTGCGGCCCGCGTTGAGGAAGACCTTGCGCTCTGACGCATGGCCGAGGCCGGACTTGTCCGTGAAGATGACGATGCGGTCGGGCGCGGGGTTGGTGACGCCGTTGTTCTTCTTGAGCGTGGGATAGGAGAAGTTCTCGACCACCCAGAGCCGCCCGCGGTCATCGAACTCCATCGCGATGGGCTGCATGACCTGCGGCTCGGCGGCGAAGAGCTGCGCGCGGAAGCCCGGCGGCAGGGTGATCTTCTTCAGCGACTCCGCCGGGGAGGTGGGCACATCCCCGGCCTTCTGCGAATCCGTGACGCCCGGCGGGAGCTGGGCGGCGAGGGGAAGGCAAAAGGTAAAAGGCAAAAGGCAAAAGGAGCGGCAGATGCGGGCGAGGGAACGGACTTGCATGGGGCGGTTTTAGGAGAAGCCGGAGCAGGAGGCAACCGAAAGGCGCGCTCCAAGGCCGCGCCGAAGGAAACCCGGATGACTCCCCCCAGCGCTATACGACCGCCCAAAGAACGGGAATCACCTCGCGAAGCTCCAGCGTCAGGAGGCTTTGCCAGGATTGTTCCGGCCTGCCCGGTTGGTGGGTGGACTTTGGGGCGGCTCTTCGCTTAACTCGGCGCATGCAACGCATCCTCCGAGACCAAGCCCGCAAATTCGCGCTCGACTGGCGCGAGGAACCGCAGCTCCGCGTCCAGCCGGGCGAGGCGTTTGAAATTGAGACGTGGGACGCCTCGTCGGGCTACTTCAAGACCGAGGCGGACAAGGCCATCCCCGGCAACCGGCCCGGCTTCGACCGCATCCCCGCGATGGCGAATCCGCTGGGTGGGCCGGTCTTCGTCGAGGGCGCGGAGCGCGGCGACACCCTGGTGGTCCACATTGAGGATATTCTCGTGGCGGATTACTCGTGGATCGCCATTGGCCCACGGCGCGGGCCGTTGGGCGAGTCCACGCGCTGGCCGGAGTTGAGCGGGGACTACACCACGAAGATTCTGCGTCATACGCCCGGCCCGAGCGGGACGATGCGCGACGGCACGGTGCATTTCAGCGACCGCATCTCGTGGCCGGTCACGCCGTTCATCGGCACGCTGGGCAACGCGCCGGACCGGGAGGTCTGCACGAGCATTGACGGGCAGGGCGAGTGGGGCGGCAACCTCGACATCCGCGACGTGGCGGTGGGGAACAAGATTTACCTGCCGGTGCATCACGCGGGCGCGCGGTTCTACCTGGGCGACGTCCACGCGAGCCAGGGCGACACGGAATTCACCGGCACGGCGGCGGAGACCTGCTCGACGGTGCGGCTGCGCTTCGAGGTGCTGAAGGGCAAGAAAACGCCGTGGCTGCGCATCGAGAAGCCCGACGCGCTCATCGCCGTCCACGCCGCGAAGCCGCTGGAGGAGGCGGTGAAGACGGCGACGTTCCACCTGATGGACTGGCTCATCCGCGAGCACAGCTTCACGCCGACGGATGCGTATTGCCTCGTGAGCACCTGCCCGGACTTCCGCATCAACGTGTATCAGATGTGCAACATCGCGAAGCTGAACTACGTGGCCGGGGCGGAGATTCCGAAGAGGTATCTCTGAAATTCAGTTCAAGGTTTGAAGTTCAAGGTTCCAAGTTGCGTTGACGCACGCCCGCAGTCAGGACTTTGAACTTGGAACTTTGAACCTTGAACTGACCTTCAGTTCTTCTTCGCCATCACCGAGCGGGCCTTCTCCAGAATCTTCCGTTCGCGGTCGGTCAGGCTGTGGATGCCGTGGGCGGAAATCTTGTCGAGGATGGGGTCCACTTCCTTGCTGATGAAGTCGTCGGAGAGCGGTTCGTCGTCCTTGCCGGGGCGGCGCACTTCAAAGCCCGCCACGCTGTCGGCGTTCCGCTTGGCGGCCTTGGGCCGGCGCTTGAACCAGTTCTCCCACGGCAACGCCACGTAGTCGCGGTGCCAGCCGAGGCGGACGAACTGCATCCCCATCAGCAGCCCGCCGAGATGCGCCGCATGGGCCACGCCGCCCTGCCGCTGCGTTGGGACCACGGTGAAGAACGCCTCCACCGCCACGTAAATCCAGAAAAGCGTCCGCGCCTTGATGGGCAGGATGAAATTCCAGCGCACCTCGGACTCGGCCTCCAGCCACGCGAACACCGCGAACAGCCCGGACACGCCCGCCGACGCGCCGACCACGCCCGGTCCGAAGACGTTGGGCAGCGCCAGCATGAGCGCGCCCTGCAACAGCGCACCGGCAACACCGGTAATCACAAAAACAGCAGCGAACCGGTGCCGGCCCAGCGAGAACTCCACCCAGCGGCCAAAGAACCACAGCGCAAGGCCGTTGAAGAGCAGATGCAGAAAATCCCCATGCAGGAATTGAAATGTGAAGAGCTGCCAGACGTAGCCGCTGCGCAGGCCATCCGTGGTCATCGCCAGCCACCGCTCGGCAGGCGAATCCACATACACGTCGTTGATGCACTGGAGCGCGAAGCAGACGACGAGGGCGATGAGCAGCTTGACCGACCACGGCAGCGGCTCACGGCGTGAGCCTTCGCGCATGTAATCCCGGTCGTCGAGCACGGCGCGGAACCTAGCGGCGGTGAGTGCGCAATTCAACGGGGGATTTCCCCGGCGGGAATTGCTCCCGCGCCCGCAAAGGAAAGCCAGCCCTTGCCAAGGCCAGTGTAGTGCATATTTGCCCTCGCCCTACATTGCCGCCGTGAGTTTGAGCGCGCCTCGCCCGCCGCTCGGTCTGCGGACGGTTTCCGCAGGAGGCCGGAGCGACGGGCGGGGCCGGAAAACCAACCGCCTCGGGCGGCAAAACGAAAGCACTGCCATGAAAGTCAAACCTGCCAACGGTGGGGTAGTTGTCGAACTCGGGGCGAAGGAAGCCGGACTGACCGGCGAAACGTCGTCGCCTTTCAGCATCAAGAAAATCCTCGTGCCGGTGGATTTCTCCGACTGCTCGCGCAAGGCGCTGCGCTACGCGATCCCCTTTGCCAGGCAGTTCGGGGCCAGCCTCACGCTGCTCTTCGTCACGCAGATCAACTACGCGGTCGGCGAGTTCGGCATGATTGACTCGCCGCTGATGGAGGGCCAGGTGCGCGAGGCGGCGGAGAAGGCGATGGAGAAGCTGTTGCGTGAGGAAGTGGGCGACGCCGTGCCCGCCACCAAGCAGACGCGCATCGGCCGGCCTGCCTCGGAAATCGCGGCGGCGGCGAAGGAACTCGACGCCGACCTCATCATCATCTCGACCCACGGCCACACGGGCCTGAAGCACGTCTTCCTGGGCAGCGTGACGGAGAACGTCGCGCGCGTGGCCCCGTGCCCCGTGCTGGTGGTGCGGGAGGAGGAGCACGAGTTTCTCCGCGCCTGAACCGCCAAACCAACTCAACCCCATGCCCACCGTGGAACCACCCGCCCTCCGCAAGCCGCCCAGTGGACGCGCCGCGTCCCGGCCCCCGAGCACGGCCTTCGGCACGCCGCGCGATTTCCTGGGCAACCGCTTCGTGTATGCCGTGGTGTCGCCGCGCGCGCGCGGGCTGTCCCTCGGCGTGAACCTGAACCCGGACAAGGAATGCAATTTCGACTGCATCTACTGCGAGGTGGACCGACACGCCCGCTGCGGCGCGGCGCAGTTGAACGTGGAAGTGATGGCCGAGGAGTTGAGCCGCACCCTGGGCCTGGTGGAGTCGGGCGGACTGGCGCAGATGCCGGGCTTTCAGGGTCTGCCGCCGGATTTGCTCAAGCTCCGCCAGGTCAACCTGAGCGGCGACGGCGAGCCGACGCTTTGCCCGGTGTTCCTTGATGTCGTCCAGGCCGTCATGCATGTGCGGGCGCGGAGCGGCCTGCCGTTCTTCAAAATCGTCCTCATCACCAACGCCACCGGACTGGACCGGCCGCAGGTGGCCGAGGGCATCCGCAGCCTGACCGCGCGCGACGAGGTCTGGGCCAAGCTCGACGTGGGCACGCAGGCCTGGATGGAGCGGATCAACCGGCCCGCCGTGCTGCTCGACAAGGTGCTCGCGAATATCCTCGCGCTCGCCCGGCAACGGCCGGTGGTGATTCAAAGCATGTTTCCGCTCGTCAACGGCCAGGAGCCGCCCGAGCAGGAAATCCGCGAATACGCGCTGCGGCTTAAGGAACTCAAAGACGCGGGCGCAAACATCCCGCTCGTGCAAATCTACTCGGCCACGCGCCCCACGCCGCATTCCGAGTGCGGTCATCTCCCGCTGCGCAGCCTCGCGCGCATCGCCCAAGTCGTGCGGGACACGTCGGGTCTGCGGGCGGAGGTGTTTTAGGCAGCGCCAGTGCCGGCGACTTGCAGTCGCCGTCCGTGGAGTCGTTCGCGCCAGACGGCGACTGCAAGTCGTCGGCACGGTTACAAGCGGGCGCTTGCATTCGTTTCGGAGTCGCCGAAAACTCCGCGCATGAACCAGCCGTCTCCTTCCACCCGCCGGGACTTCGTCACTTTGGGCGCGCTCGCCACCGCCGGTTTTGGCATGGTGCAAGACGCCCTCTCCGCCGAGAACAATCCCGCCGTCACCGTCGCGGACAAGACGAGTTCCATCCGCATCACCAACTTCAAGATGTGGTGGATCAATCCCGTTGTCTTCATCCGCATTGACACCAACCACGGCGTCAGCGGCTGGGGCGAGATCAAGGCCATTGACCCGCGCGTGGGCATGGCGCTGATGACCTCGCTCTTCGACCTGCTCAAGGACGAGAACCCCACGCGCATCGAGCATCTGTGGCAGAAGCTCTACCGCGCGCACCGCGACATCCGCGGCGGGCCGTTCATGGTCCACGTCATCGCGGGCATTGACATCGCGCTGTGGGATTTGGCCGGCAAGCTTTGGGGCGTGCCCGTCTACAGCCTGCTCGGCGGCCCGGTGCGCGACCGCATCCGCGTCTATCACACGCCCAAGGCGCAGAAAGTTCCGCCCCACGGCATCTACGAGCATTCCGGCACGCCCGCCGACATCGAGCGCATGGTCAAGGCCATCGCCGCCGCGCGCGAGAAGGTTGGCCCTGACGGCGCGGTGATGTTCGACGCCCACTGCGCCGTCCCGCCCGCGACGCTCATCCAGCTCGCCGCCGCGCTGAAGCCCTACGACGTGCTGTTCATCGAAGAGCCGGCGGTGCCCGGCAACATCGAGGTCTTCAAGCGCCTCAAGCAGTCCATCAACATCCCGCTCGCGACCGGCGAGCGCGACCGCACCATCTTCGGCATGATTCCCTACTTGCAGGAGCGGTGCATTGACATCCTCCAGCCTGATTGCTGTCACACCGGCGGCATCAGCCAGATGCGCAAGATCGCCGCGCTGGCGGAGACCTACATGGTGCCGCTCGCGCCGCATTGCACCGCGAGCAACCTCGGCATTTCCGCCAGCATCCACGCGACCGCCGCCACGCCGCTTTTCCTCATCCACGAGTTTTACCCGACCAACATGGGCTTCAACCCGCGCGGCATCGCCGTGATGGACTGGACCGTGGACAAGGACGGCTACGTCGCGCTGCCCAAGGGCGTCGGCCTTGGCGTCCAGATGGACGCGAAGATTCTGGATGAGGAGGCGAAGAAACCGCAGACCTACAAGTGGCCCGGCGCGAAGCTCAAGGACGGCTCCATCGCGGACTACTGAAAGCGTAGCTCGACATTCCAATGTCGAGGCGGGCACCGCCAACGCCACAAACTCGACATTGGAATGTCGGGCTACCCGCCTGCGCGGAGTTGACGCGCGTTGCATCTTCCGTTTCCCTCTGCGCACTTGAATTCCACCAGCCAGACGACGCCCGCCGGCTCGTTCTCCTCGCACCAGCGCACTGTGCTGTGGGTGTTGTGGCTCACCTACGGCTCGTTTTACTTTTGCCGGAACAACCTCGGCGTCGCGCTGCCGGGCATCGGCAAGGAGCTGGCCCTGGACAAGAACCAGCTCGGCACGGTGCTGATGGCGCTGAAGCTCGCCTACGGGGTTGGGCAGTTCATCAACGGCCAGCTCGCCGAACGGCTGCCGCCGCGCAAGCTGCTCGCGCTCGGCCTGCTGGCGTCGGCGGGGTTGAACGTCGCGTTTGGCTTCGGCACGGCGCTCTATTTCCTGACCTTCGTCTGGGCGTGCAACGGCTACGTGCAGGCGCTCGGCTGGCCGCCCACGATGAAGGTGGGCGCGAACTGGTTCCCGCCGCTCCAGCGCGGTCGGGCCATCGGCATCATCGGCACGGGCTACCAGCTTTGCGGCGCGCTGACCTTTGTGGTCGCGGGCTGGGCGGCGGAGAAGTTCGGCTGGCGCGGCGCGCTCTACGTGCCGGCGGCGCTGCTCGTCGCGAGCGCCGTTCACATGCTGGTGTTTCTCAAGGAGTCGCCGGAGGACGCGAAGCTGGAGCCGAGCGCCGCGCATCCATCACCAACCACGCCAAACTCATTTCGCGAAAATCTCGCCACCACGCTCTCGAATCCCTCGCTCTGGTTCGTGGCGGTCGCGCTCTGCCTGCTCGACGCCTGCCGCTATGGGTTCACTGACTGGGGCGTGACGCACCTGAAGGAGGTGCAGGGCGCGAGCATTGATTCCGCAGCCTACAAATACGCCGTGCTTCCGTTCGGCGGCATCGCGGGCGCGTATCTCTCCGGCTGGGCCACGGACCGGTTCTTCGGCGGACGGCGCGTGCCGGTCATCGCGGCGCTGCTGCTCGTGCTGGGGTTGCTCGCGCTCGCCTACGACACCGTGATTCACTGGAGCTTCGGCGCGAGCGTGACGATGCTCTTCTTCATCGGCTTCTGCATCTTCGGGCCTCAAGTGCTGCTGGTCGGCACGCTCCCGGTGGACCTCGCGCGGCGCGGCACGGCGGCGGCGGCGGCGGGCTTCGTGAACTTCATGGGCTACATGGGCGCGGCGGCGGGCGACAAGCTCACCGGCCACATCGCGCAGGACCACGGCTGGCCCTTCGCGGTGAAGTTCTGGGCCGCGTGCGCCTTCGCCGGCGCGGTGGTCATCGCGTGCTTGTGGAAGGCGGAGGGGAGGCGAGATGAATCGGGAACCTGATGTGAGCAACACCATGCAGTCCGAGTTCACCTTCTCATTAGCACCCGGCTTCAGCCGGGTGTGTGGTTCGAACGTGAACTTCAGCCGTTTCAACGACTTTTCCAGCCCGGCGAAAACCGTTGAAACGGTTTTCCGCTTGCCTGACTCCTACACCCGGCTGAAGCCGGGTGCTAATGAGAGCGGGATTGCGCTTCTCAATGGCGGACCAGCCAGCTTCAATCTCCGGCCAGTTCACCACGAATGAAAGCCATCATCATCGGGGCGGGCCGTGGGCGGCGCTTGATGCCGACGACCGCCGACTCGCCGAAGTGCTACGCCGAAGTGCAGGGCAAACGTCTGCTCGACTGGGCGCTGCGGGCATTTGCTGGCGCGGGCGTGACCGACATCTGCTTCATCGGTGGCTACCAGATTGACAAGGTGCAGCGCGACTACCCGCACTTCACCTTCCGCCACAACGCCGGCTGGGAGCACAACAACATCCTCGCCTCGCTCATGCACGCGGAGGACGTGATGGACGAGGGCTTCGTCTGCTGCTACTCGGACATCCTCTTCACCAGCGACGTCATCCGCCGCGTGCTGGTGCATCCCGCCGACATCGCGCTCTCGGTGGACACGCGCTGGCTGGAGCGCTACCAGCACCGCACCCAGCACCCGCCTGACGACGGTGAGAAAGTCACGGTGCGCAACGGCCACGTCACCCGTGTCCACCGCGCCATCCCGCCACCCGAGGCACACGGTGAATACACGGGCATCGCGAAGTTCACGCCCGCCGGAGCACAGCGGCTGCGCGAGCATTTCCACCGCGTCCGCGCCAGCCACGCGGGCAAGCCGTGGCGCGAGGCGGCGGTCTTCGAGAAGGCGTATTTGATTCTGTTGTTCCAGGAGATGATCGAGGCCGGCATCGCCTTCGCCCACGCCGACACACCGGGCAGCTACATGGAAGTGGACACGCAGGAAGATTTCGAACTCGCCCGCCGCCACTGGCGCGGTGAGTGAAAGATTTTTAACCACGGATGAACACGGATAGACACAGATGTGAAGAAGTGCCCGAGGCGAGTGAGGGATTTGTTCGGTGCCTTATCCGTGTCCATCTGTGTCCATCCGTGGTTGATTTCTTATGAGCAAGCTCCTCTTCCCCACCTCCGTCGTCGGCTCGCTGCCGCGGCCGGCGTTCGTGCTCGACCTCATCAACGACCGCCCGCCGCTCGCGCCCGACCGCTATCGCGCGGCGATGGAGGCGGCGGTGCGCTTCGCAGTGGCGATGCAGGAGCACGCGGGCATTGATGTGCTCACGGATGGTGAGTGGTGGCGCAAGTCCTACATCGGCGTCATCGCCGAGCTGGCGCATGGGTTCGAGCTAGGCGCGCTGCCCGATGGCCGGCCCTTCACGCTCGTCGTGGACAAGCTTTCACCAAAAACGCCCGGCTTCATCGCGAACGAGGTGACGTTCCTCAAGACCATCACGAAGAAGCTCATCAAGTCCACGCTGCCCTCGCCCGCGCTGCTCGGCGAGCGCATGTGGAGCGCGGAGAAGTCGGCCAAGGCATATCCCAACCGCAACGACTTCGTCCGCGCCTGCGTGCCCGTGCTGCGCCGCGAACTCGAACTTATCCGCGATGCCGGCGCGGACAGCGCGCAGATTGACGACCCGCATCTCTGCCTCTTCGTGGACCCGGAGGTGCGCGCGAAGTATGCCGACCCGGACGCCGCCGCCGCGTTCGCCGTGGACATGATCAACGAGGTCGTTAGCGGCGTGAGCGGCATCAAGATTGCCGTGCATCTTTGCCGGCGCGCCGGTGGACGCGCGCGGGGCGAGGTCGAGCACGGCGGCGGCTACGGTCCCATCATCCGCCACCTGAACCGGCTGAAGGTGCATCACCTCACGATGGAGTTCACCACGCCCAGCGCGGGCGACATGGCCGTGTTCAAGGAGCTGCGGGAGGATTTGGAGATCGGCTTGGGCTGCGTGGACGTGACGCCAGGCAAGATTGATTCGGCAGAAACCATCGCCGCGCGCGTGCGGCAGGCGCTGAAGTTTCTCGCGCCTGAGCGCATCACCTTGAACCCCGACTGCGGCTTCGCCCCCGGCTCCGGCGCGGTGGTGAGCATTGACGAGGCCTACAAGAAGCTCTGCAACGAAGCCGAGGCCGCGCGGATGCTCCGGGCGGAAGTCGTTTGAAACCGCCATATCGCTAGAATCCCCCGCGCTTGCTTTCCGTCTTAACCTCCGCTGAAATCGCACCACACATGAAACTGACCACGCCACTGTTTGCCATCGCCGCCTTGAGCGCCGCGACTTCCTTCGCCGCCAGCAAGCCCGACTTCGCCAAGGACATCGGCCCCGTCCTCGCCAAGAGCTGCCTCGAATGCCACGGCCCGGAGAAGCAAAAGGGCAAGCTCCGCCTCGACTCGAAGGAGGCCGCCTTCAAGGGCGGTGACAGCGGTCTCGCGGGCATCGTCCCCGGCAAGTCCGCCGACAGCCGGCTTTACAAGGTCATCACGCTGGCCAAAGGCCACGACGACATCATGCCACCCAAGGGCGAGCCGCTCTCCAAGGCGACCACCGACCTCATCAAGGCGTGGATTGACGCCGGCGCGGACTGGCCGTCCGGCCTGAAGCTGGCTGCGACCGGTGCCGCAGGAGGCAAGAAGGAAGCTGATCTCGGCCCCGGCCCGAAGCCCACCGCCGCCGAGACCAAGGCCGTTGCTGAGCTGGCGAAGGCGGGCATCTCCGCGCGCGAAATCGCGCAGGGCAGCAACTGGCGCTACATCAACCTCCGGGTCGTCGGCAAGAAATTTGACGCGAAGATCTGGGACCAGATCAAGAGCGTGGGCAATCTCATCGAGTTGAACGCCGGCGGGGTGGAAATCACCGACGCCGACCTTGGCAAGTTGGGCAAGCTTGCCAACCTGCGCCGCCTCAACCTCGCCAACGCCACGGTGAAGGACTCCAGCCTCGCCGGTCTCAAGACCCTCGCGAACCTCGAATACCTCAACCTCGTCGGCACCCAAGTCACCGACGCTGGTCTCAAGCAGCTCGCCGGGCTGAAGAAGCTTCAGAACGTCTATCTCTTCGAGTCGAAGGTGACGGACGCCGGCGTGGCCGCGTTGAAGAAAGCCCTGCCTGCTGCCCGCATTGACAACGGCGCGGACCTGAAGGCTTTCGCCGCCGCCACCGCCGCCAAGGCCGAGGCGGACAAGAAGGCGGAGGAAGCCAAGAAAACGGCTGATGCCGCCAAGAAGGCCGAGGACGCGAAGAAGCCCGCCGCGCCGAAGGCCGACGAGAAGAAGGAAGAGCCGAAGAAAAAGAAGAAGAAGTAAGGCGGACTGCCAGCCAGTTCAATTCCAGCGCGGGCCGGCTGCACAAGCCGGCCCGTTTGCTTTGGAGCACGGACGCCCACGTCCGGGTGCGGAAGCTCAATGAGCGGATGCGGACGTGGGCGTCCGCGCTCCTATCCCAGCGCCTCGATGGCCGCCTTGGTCTGCGCCAGCTTCGTCTGCCAGTCGGCGAGGCGTTGCTTGTGCTCTTCCAGCACGGCGGGCGGAACCTTCTGAGTGAAGTTCGGGTTGGCGAGCTTCTGCTCCACCTTCGCAATCTCAGCCTGATACTCCTCCACCTTCTTCGTCAGGCGGGCGCGCTCGGCTTCCGTATCCACGAGACCGTCCAGCGGCAGGTAAAGCTCGCCGAGCCTGGTCAGCGCGGTGGGCGTGCCCTTCTTCGGTGCGTAGTTGGGATCGAGGTCAAGCGACTCGGCGCTCAGTAGCAGGCGCAGCACTTCGGCCTCGCTCGGGTCGAGCTGACCGGCGGGTTTGAGGGTGAACTTGCCCTTCTTGCCCGCGCCGATGTTGAACTGCGTCTTGAGGTTGCGGCCCTGCGTGACCAGTTCGAACTTCGCGTTCGCAAAGGTCTCCACCGTGTCGTCGAGGCCCCAGGCTTCCTTCTCCTCGTCGGAGAGCGGCTTGGGCCAGTGGGCGAACATGATTGTCTTCCCGCCCTGGTCCTCCGGCATGTCCGCCGAGTAACCCATCCCGTGCCACAGCTCCTCGGTGATGAAGGGCAGCAGCGGGTGGAACATCCGCAGCAGGTGCGAGAGGACGAAGTCAATGACGGCGACCTTGTTGGCGCGGAGCGCCTCCGAGCCGATAGCAGCCGACGTGAGGAGGCTCTGATTGGATTCCGCATTCCGCATTCCGCATTCCGCATTCGCCGAGGATGGAGCCTCGTTACCTCGGCTGCTACCGGGAGGATTGAACGCGGCCTTGCTCGCCTCCACATACCAGTCGCAATACTCGCTCCAGAAGAAGCGGTAGAGCGTTTGCACGGCGGTGGCGAAGTTGTAGCTGGCGAGCGCGTCGCTCACCTCGCGGATGGCTTGGTCGAGGCGGAGGAGAATCCAACGGTCGTCGCTGGAGAGGAGCGCGGGGTTGATCTCGCCCTGCACCTCGCCGCCCTGCATCTGGCGGAAGCGGCAGGCGTTCCAGAGCTTGTTGCAGAAGTTGCGGCCCAGCTCCACGTCCTTCTCGTCGAAGAGCACGTCCTGGCCCAGCGGCGCGCTGCGCATCGTGCCGAAGCGCAGGGCGTCGGCACCGTATTTGGCGATGAGTTCGAGCGGGTCGGGCGAGTTGCCGAGCGTCTTCGACATCTTGCGGCCCTGCTTGTCGCGGATGATGCCGGTGAAATAGACATTCTTGAACGGCAGGTCGCCCATGTATTCGTAGCCCGCCATGATCATGCGGGCGACCCAGAAGAAGATGATGTCCGGCCCGGTGACGAGGTCGGTGGTCGGGTAGAAGGCGCGGAGGGTTGGGGCGTGGGCGTCGCTGGTCTTATCGCCGGTCCAGCCCATCGTGGCGAAGGGCCAGAGCCAGGAACTGAACCAGGTGTCGAGCACGTCGGGGTCTTGGGTGAAGCCGGCAGCATTCAGTATCGCTGCCTCAGCTTGCGAACTTGTCAGCGCTGCAACTTTGTAGCTTGTCCGACCCTCATCAGCCCAAGACAAGCGGAACAGCGTCGAGTTGGTCTCGATTTCCTCCGATCGCTTTGCCGACAGCGGATATTCAGTCATGGATCGTCCGTCGCCTGGAAACTCGTTGTAGTCATTGCCAAGCGTAACCGTAGCATCTTCGTCAAAACCGAGTTCTTGAAACCGCCCTGCGGTTATGACCTTCGTCCACACCGGCACGCGATGCCCCCACCAAAGCTGGCGGCTGATGCACCAGTCCTGAATGTTCATCAACCAGTGGTCATACACCTTCGCCCAGCGCTGCGGGTGGAACTGCATCTTCCCCGTGCCATTTGCCAGCCCGGAGGGCTGCTGGAACTTAGCCCCGGGCAACGCCCGGGGTTCCTCGCCACCCAAAGATTGTCCCGCCCCGGCAGGGGCGGCGGATGCCTCCATCACCCCTCCGGGGTGTGAACCACTCCCACCCCCAAACCCCGGACGATGTCCGGGGCTAAGTTCCGCCAGCCCTCCGGGCTGAACGCTGTCGGCGGCTTGTGCGACACACGCCTTGCTCACCTCCACGCTCGGATACTTGAGGAACCATTGCTCGCTCAGCCGCGGCTCGATGGGCACGTCCGCGCGCTGGCTGAAGCCGACGTTGTTCTCGTAAGGCTTTTCCTCCACGAGCACTCCGAGTTCCTTCAGCCGCTCGACGGCAATCGCCCGCGCCTCGAAACGGTCCAGCCCCGCGAGCGACTCGCCGGCCAGCTCGTTCATGGTCCCGTTGGCATTCATGATGTCCACGAGCGGTAGCTTGTGGCGCTGGCCGATGTCGAAGTCCGCCTTGTCGTGCGCGGGCGTCACCTTGAGCACGCCGGTGCCGAACTCGAAGTCCACATGCTCGTCGCCGATGATCGGGATGAGCTTCTGCTCGCGCGGCAACTGGATGGGCAGCGGCCGCACGATGTGTTTGCCGATGAGATGCGCGTAGCGGGTGTCCTTCGGGTTCACGGCCACCGCCGTGTCGCCGGGGATGGTTTCCGGACGCGTCGTGGCGATGGTGAGCCAGGTGCGGCCATCAGAATCCGTAACCGGGCCGCTTGGCCGAGTTGCCGCCGCTTCAGCCGGAGCGCCGAGCATTGCTCGGCTCGAATCGAGGACGGACGTTCCTTGCCGAGCAATGCTCGGCGCTCCGCCCTTTACCGGCGAGCCATCTGCTTCCACTGCTTCCACCCGGAAGTGATACATGAAGCCCTTCTGCGGCTTCATCTCCACCTCCTCGTCGGACAGCGCCGTCTGCGTGGCGGGGCACCAGTTCACCATGCGCTTGCCACGGTAGATGAGACCCTTCTGGTAGAGGTCCACGAAGACGCGCTGCACGTTGCGCACGTAGTCCGGGTCCATCGTGAAGCGCTCGCGCGTCCAGTCGCACGAGCAGCCGAGTTTCTTGAGCTGCGCGATGATGATGCCGCCGTGCTTTTCCTTCCACGTCCAGACGCGCTTGATGAACTCCTCGCGGCCGATGTCCTGCTTGGACTTTTTCTCCTCCTTGCGGAGCTGCTTGGCCACCATGCCCTCGGTGGCGATGCCCGCGTGGTCGGTGCCGGGGAGCCAGAGGACTTCCTTCCCATCCATGCGGGCCTTGCGCGAGAGGATGTCTTGGATGGTGTTGTTGAGCACATGCCCCATGTGGAGCATGCCCGTGACGTTCGGCGGCGGGATGACGATGGAGTAGGCCGGGCGCTGCTCGGACACGCGCGCGGGGTCGGCGGTGAAGCAGCCCTGCTTCACCCAGAAGTCATACCATTTGTCCTCCACGGACTGCGGCTCGTAGGCTTTGGGAATCTCGGTCATGTCAAAAGCGGTTTAACCACGGATGGACACGGATGAACACGGATAAAGCAAAGACAAACTCAAACGACGATACGCTCCCACTCCAGGCGGGCGTGCTTGAAGTTGAGGATCAGGCCAACGCGCAGTTTTGCTTTGCGCAGGTAGTTGATCATCTTGCCCCGCTCGTGGTCGGTGATGCGGTCGATTGTTTTGGTGTCCACGATAACAGCATCGAAAGCTATCAAGTCGGGAACGTATTCGCCGACTTGGACACCCTTGTAGAGCACGGGGTAGCGCCGCTGCTGGTCGGAGGCGATGCCCCGCAACTTGAACTCCACGACCAGCGCGTTCTCGTAAATCTTCTCGTGCAGGCCGTGACCGACTTCATTCAGCACCTCGAAGGCACAGCCCAGGATTTGGTGCGTCTCCTCCTTGAGCAACAGCTTGGTGTTCTCAGGATGCTTCAGGTCTGGCATTCCATCCGTGTTCATCCGTGTCCATCCGTGGTTAAAATCACTTCTTCAGCAGCGCGAACTCCATGCTGTCCACCAGCGCTTGAAGGCTCGCCTCGATGATGTTCTCGCTCACGCCCACGGTGCCCCACTCGCGCTTGCCGTCGGTGGAGGTAATGAGCACGCGGGTCTTCGCGCCGGTGCCGGCCACGCCGTCGAGGATGCGCACCTTGTAGTCGGTGAGCGTCACGCGCTTGAGCTGCGGGAAGGACTTCGCCAGCGCCCGGCGGAGCGCGCCGTCCAGCGCGTTCACGGGGCCGTCGCCCTCGGCGACTTCGTGGTGGACTTCCTTGCCCACGCGCACTTTCACCGTGGCCTCGTTCGTCGAGGTCTTGCCGTTGCCGCGCATGGAGACATGGTAGTCGTCCACGGTGAAGAGCAGCTCGGGGTTGTGATCCAGGATGCCGCGGATGAGCAGCGCAAGCGACGCCTCGGCGGCCTCGAACTCGTAGCCGCCGTGCTCCAGCTCCTTCACGCGGTCGAGAATCTGTTTCGTCTCCGGCGCGTCGTCCGGCAGCTTGAAGCCGAGGTCACGCGCCTTGAGCAGGATGTTGCTGCGGCCCGAGAGGTCGCTCACGAGGATGTTCCGCTCGTTGCCCACCAGCGCCGGGTCAATGTGCTCGTAGCTCGCCGCGAGCTTCTGCACCGCGTTCACATGCGTGCCGCCCTTGTGCGCGAAAGCCGCCGAGCCGACCCACGGCTGGCGCGGGTTGTGGCGGAGGTTCGCGATTTCATCCACGAACTGGGAAAGCTCCTTCAGCTTGCGCAGCGACGCGGCGGGCAGGCACGCCTTGCCCAGCTTCAATTGCAGACAGGGGATGACGCTCGTCATGTTGCAGTTGCCCGTGCGTTCGCCGTAGCCGTTGACAGTGGCCTGCACCTGGCACGCGCCCACTTCGACAGCGGCCAGCGCGTTCGCCACCCCGAGGCCGATGTCGTCGTGAGTGTGGATGCCTACGCGGCAGTTGAGCCGGCCCTTCGCGACCTTCGTGATGGCGGCGACTTCGCCAGGGAGACAACCGCCGTTGGTGTCGCACAGCACCACCATGTCCGCCCCCGCCTGCTCGGCAGCCTGCCAGGTGGCGATGGCGTATTCGGGATCGAGCTTGTAGCCGTCGAAGCAATGCTCCGCGTCGTAGATGACGAACTTCCCGTGGTCCTTCAGGTAACGCACGGTGTCACCAATCATGCCAAGGTTTTCATCCGGCGTGCAGCGCAGGACTTCCTTCACATGCAGCATGGAGGTCTTGCCGTAGATCGTCACCACGGGCGTCTCGGCCTCGATGAGCAGGCGCACCTGGCCGTCGTTCTCGACGGGCGTGGCCTTCTTCCGGGTGGAGCCGAAGGCCGCGAGTTTGGCGTGCTTGAACTTGCGGCGCTTGGCCTGCGCGAAGAACTCGATGTCCTTTGGGTTGCTGCCGGGCCAGCCGCCCTCGATGTAGTGAATCCCGAAGGCGTCAATACGCTCGGCGATGCGGAGCTTGTCCGCGACCGAGAAGTTGACGCCTTCACCCTGCGAGCCATCTCGGAGGGTCGTATCGTAGAGTTCGACTGCTGGTTTCATCACATCCCCGCCGTGGCGGGAACGTGCTTTCTACGGGAAGGGCAGGGGGCTGGCAAATCCCAAAAGGGTGCCTGTCGTGAGGATTTCAAAGGCGGACAAAAGTGTGCGAGCAAAGGCGGACAGATTTACTGGGCGCGGATTTGGAGGAGGAGCGCGGGGCGTTCGCCG
>WRPG01000128.1 GCA_009773355.1 Limisphaerales bacterium | reverse complement strand
GCATCGCTACGCTCGCCCTCCTCCAAGAATGGCGGTGGGGACAGCAGATTCCTGCTTTGCTAACTCCCAAACTTGTCCTGCTTTGCTCGCCCCGCGACATACGGCGAACTGCTTGGGTTGCCGTCCATACCTTCCGGAGGTCCGCGTGGTGCTAACGCATCAAGGCGGCACTCCGCCTCGGCCTACACCATCTCCGGCACATGGAAGTCTTCCGACGGCTTGAAGCGCGGTGCGCCGTCGGCTCCCTCGATATACTCGAAGACCTTGCCCTCGAAGTTGCGGATGACGACGCGGTCGGCGTTGCGGCTCAGGACGTAGTCGGGGTTCACGGGCACCTTGCCGCCGCCGCCGGGGGCATCAATGACATACTGCGGCACGGCGTAGCCGGTGGTGTGGCCGCGCAGGGATTTCATGATGTCGAGGCCACGCCGCACGCTGGAGCGGAGGTGCGCGGAGCCGGCGATGAGGTCGCATTGATAGACGTAGTAGGGGCGCACGCGGCAAATGAGGAGCTTCTGCACGAGCGCCTTCATCACCACGGGGTCGTCGTTCACGTGCTTGAGGAGGACGGACTGGTTGCCGAGCGGGATGCCGGCGTCGGCAAGACGGCCGAGGGCGTCGCGGACCTCGGTGGTCAGCTCGCGAGGGTGGTTCGTGTGGACGCTGATGAAGAGCGGGTGGAACTGCCGGAGCATCGCGCACAGCTCGGGCGTGATGCGCTGCGGGAGGAAGAGCGGGATGCGCGTGCCGATGCGGAGGAACTCGATGTGCTTGAGCGCGCGCAGGCGGCTGAGGAGATACTCCAGCTTCTCGTCGCTAAAGAGCAACGGGTCGCCGCCGGAGAGCAACACGTCACGGATTTCGGTGTGCTTCGCGATGTAATCAATCTGCCGGTCGAACTCGGGATGGAAGTCGTAGCCACTGGCGTTGCTCACCAGACGCGAGCGCGTGCAATAGCGGCAGTAGGCGGCGCAGCGGTCGGTGACGAGGAACAGCACACGGTCGGGATAGCGATGGACCAGTCCGGGCACGGGCGAGTGCGAGTCCTCGCCGCACGGGTCGCTCGTTTCCCACGGCGCGACGTTCGTCTCCTCCAAGCGCGGAATCATCTGCCAGCGGATGGGACAGTTCTCGTCCTTCGGGTCAATGAGGTTGAAGAAGTGCGGCGTGATGGCCATCGCGAGCTTCGTGCGCGAGAGGATGGCCCCGGCGCGCTCCTTGCGCGTGAGCGTGGGCAGGAGCTGCTCCAGTTGCTCCACGGTGGTGACGCGGTGCTTGAGCTGCCACTTCCAATCGTTCCAATCGGCGTCGGGGACACTGGCCCACGGGCCACGTCCGGCGGGATGGAACTGCTTAAGTTGTTGGAGTCGCTGGTCCGGTGGCGGCTCCTCGCCGCCTGCCTCTACGAAGTCCCGTGACATGATGGGGCGCACTATAAAACCGAAGTCCCGCGAGTCAAGTGGACGGCCCGCGCCCCTTGACGCGGGATTGTGACTGAGCCGGCTGAATGCCACTTGCCTGGACGAATTGAGGCCGCCAAGCTCTTTCGCATGAAAACCCTCCCGCTTTTCCTGCTCGCCACCTCGCTAATGTCGGCTGCGGCGGCGGAAGGAAACTCGGACATCAACGCCCGTCTCAAAGCCCTCGAAGACAAGGTCGCGCGCCTCGCCGGACAGGCTCCGCCGCGTTGGGCCACGGTGGACCGCGACCGGCTGCGCACGGCCATTTACGCGCTGGGCCGCGAGAAGCTGGAAGCGCACAAGCAAACGGAAAAGCTGACACCCGAGCAGGCCGCGGAGATCGAGAAGTATGAACAGTTGAACCAGCAATTGCTGCGCCTGCCGCCGCGCCAATTCAGCCTGCCTGTCCGCAGCGCCGTCCTTCCACCTCTGCCGCCTGCAAACTTGACTGGCGGCCAGGCACCACGACTTGCGGCGGCCGTTCCCCCGCCGACGAAGGCTGCGAATGAAGCCGACGCGGAACGCGAGGAACTCGCCCTGCGCGTGGCGGAAGCAAAAGCACCCGTCGCCGCCATCATTGATCGACGCAGCCAGATCAGCATGCGCTACAACACAAGTGACTTCCTCGAAAAACTCGTCGCGGACTACGTGAAGGGCCGCTTCGATCTCGTCGTGAACGTGGACTCTCGATACTCGGGCGACCGAACCATTCTTTACCGCGCCTCGGTGAACGCGCCGGATATTACGGACGAGCTGATGCTGCTCCTCCGCGAGCGTGAGCAGACCAAGCCAGCGCCGAGTCCGGCGGGACGGGCGAAGTAGTTCCCGCGACGGTTCCGATTTCGCCTCCAGGACGCAGCCGCTGGCCGAATTGGGCTGTGGATTGATGCGCTGGACTTGGCGTTTGATGGCCCGCTGCGGAACCGTCGCCAAGAATCAGGGCTGACGCATCAAAATAGTTCAGGTCGCTTTGAGCAGGCGGAGGAGGTAGTCGGGCTTGAGGGCAGCGTTGAGTTGTTTGCCCTTGGCCCCGCG
>WRPG01000071.1 GCA_009773355.1 Limisphaerales bacterium | reverse complement strand
CCCAGCAAAAACCCACGCTCCTCTTCACCGATCGACCACGTTGAAACTGTCCTGCTTTGCTAACTACAAAAATGTCCTGCTTTGAAAACTACGCGACACCTGCCCGTTCCGGGCCTTGACCTTTTCCTGCCGCCCGGCATAGTGCGCGGCCCGGCAGATTCCCGCGCCCGGTGACCGCCCGCCTTTCCGTTGGCTTTCGCTGCGTGGGCTGGTCGCTTGCACTATGGACACGCCGGAAAACATTTTTGACATGCAGCACATCCGCAACATCGCCATCATCGCCCACGTTGACCACGGCAAGACCACCCTCGTGGACTGCCTCCTCAAACAGTCCGGCACCTTCCGCGCCAACCAGCACGAGTCCTCCGAGGAGCGCCTGATGGATTCGATGGACCTCGAGAAGGAGAAGGGCATCACCATCCGCGCCAAGAACGCCGCCTTCAAATACAAGAACTACCACATCAACATCGTGGACACTCCGGGCCACGCCGACTTCGGTGGCGAGGTGGAGCGCATCATGAACATGATTGACGGCGTGCTGCTCGTGGTGGACTCGACTGACGGCCCGCAGGCGCAGACGCGCTTCGTGCTGCGCAAGGCGCTCGAGGCCGGGGCCAAGCCCATCGTGGTCATCAACAAGATTGACCGCGCCAACGCCACGCCCAAGAAGGTGCTCGACCTCGTGTTCGAGCTGTTCATGTCGCTCAACGCCACCGACGAGCAGCTTGATTTCCCGTTCATCTACTGCTCGGCCAAGGACGGTTACGCCAAGCTGGAGTTGGAACACGTCAGCGGCACGATGGAGCCGCTCTTCGACGCGATTGTGAAGCACATCCCGCCGCCGCGCGCGAAGGCCGGCGACGGCTTTCAGGTGCTCGTGGCGAATCTGGATTACTCCGATTACCTCGGCCGTATCGCGTTCGGCAAGATTGTCGAGGGCAAGGTGAAGGTCGGCGATCCCGCCATCTGCCGCCACGGCGACGGCCGCATCACCAAGGGCAAGATCACCGCGATCTTCCACTTCGAGGGCATGAAGCGCATCGAAGTCCCCGAGGCCCACGCCGGCGACATTGTCGGCCTGACGGGTTTCGAGGATGTGTTCATCGGCGAGACGCTCTGCGACTCTGAAGCCCGCCCCGCCATTCCCTACATCCCGATTGACCCGCCGACGATTCAGATGGAGTTCGCCGTCAACGACGGCCCGCTCGCCGGGCAGGACGGCAAGCTCGTCACCGCGCGCCACATCTGGGACCGCTTGGTGAAGGAAATCCGCACCAACGTCGCCCTGCGCATCGCGCAGACGAGCGACCCGAAAATCTTCGCCGTGTCCGGGCGCGGCGAGATGCAGATCGCCATCCTCGTCGAGCAGATGCGCCGCGAAGGCCACGAAGTGCTCGTGTCCCGCCCCGAGGTGCTTTGGAAGAAAGGCCCCAATGACACCGCGCTCGAACCCATCGAGAAGCTTTACGTGGAGGTCCCGAACGAAAACCTCGGGGCCATCATGGAGAACCTTTCGCAGCGCAAGGCGCAGATCACGAACATGAACCACGTCGCGGACACGGTGTCCGTCGAGGCGCTGGTGCCCATGCGCGGCCTGATCGGCTTCGAGACCGACCTCGTGAACATGACCAAGGGCATGGGCGTGATGAGCCACTTGTTCCACGAATACGGCGAGGACCGCGGCGAGATCGCCGCCCGCAAAAACGGCTCGCTCGTCTCGATGGACAACGGCGAGGCCACGCCTTACGCCCTCAACATGGTGCAGGAGCGCGGCCGCCTGCTCGTCGAGCCGGGCGACGCGATTTACGTGGGCATGATCGTCGGCGAGAACGCGCGCGACAACGACCTCGCCGTCAACCCGGTGAAGGAGAAGAAGCTCACCAACATGCGTTCGCAGGGCGACGGCAAGGGCATCCAGCTCGCGCCGCCGATGAAGCTCAGTCTGGAGCGCGCGCTGGAATACATTGACGTGGACGAATACGTCGAGGCTACGCCCAAGAATCTTCGCCTGCGCAAGAAGGTGCTGGATGAGAACGCCCGCAAGCGCTCCGCCAAGACGCGCGTGATCAAGTTCGTGGAGGCGTGACGTAGGGCGGGCGGTGAGTCCCGAACCAGTGCGTAGTCGCAACCTTCAGGTTGCGAATCGGTGAAATCACCTGACGCGCAGGCTAAAGCCTGCGACTACTGGCAGCTCACAGCAGCCCGCGCGCGTCCAGCTCCTCCTCACTCAAGCCGAGGTAGTGACCGAGTTCGTGGATGTAGGTGACGTGGACTTCATCGAGGTAAGTTTCCTCGTCGCCCTCCGCGAAGTCCCACAGGTTTTCCAGGAAGAGAAAAATCTGCGGCGGCAGCGGCGAGGGGCCGCCTTCGCCATCGGGAAACGCCTCGCCCACGAACAGCCCCAGCGTGTCCGCCTCAATGGCGTCGGCCACGAGTTCCGCGCTGGGCACGCGCTCATAAACGACCGGCAGCGGCAGCGCGCGTTCACGAAGTTCGGGCGGCAGCGCGTCCAGCGTGGACTTGACTTCCTCCTGCGCGAGGGAAAGGAGCAGTTTCCAGTTGTGGGCCATGCGCGTTGCGACCGGTTCAGCCGCGCCGGGCTTTGCCGCGCGATTTGGTGAACTTCTCCAGCACCGCCGGATTATTCTCGAAGAACGCCGCCAGGTCCGCGAGGCACGCGACCGTGTCCGGGCTGAGGTGGTGTTCGATGCCCTCGATGTCCGCCTGCTGCGTCTCCGCATCGAGACCGAAGAGCGAGAAGAACCGCGAGAGCGTCGCGTGCCGCTGCTGGATGCGGTGGGCGACGGCGCGACCCTTGTCCGTGAGGATGAGGCCGCGATACTTCTCGTAGTTGATATAGCCCTGCTCGGCGAGCTTCTGCACCATGCTGGTGACGCTGGCCTGCTTGACCTTGAGCGAAGAGGCGATGTCCACCACGCGCGCGTAGCCCTTGCCTTCCATCAGCTCCTGGATGCGCTCCAGATAATCTTCGGCGCTCTGGCTGGGGCGCGAGGCTGAGGAGGCGTTCCGCATTGTGTGCGGCGGAAGTAACCACGGGCGCGGACGAAAGAAAAGCTTCAAGTTGACGCGGGTCCGTTGCGCGAAGTGTCTGCGCCAAAGCCCGCCCGGCGGGGCCAAAACCGGCGCGGACATTAGTGTTCGTCTTTGAGACGATGCGGGGAACTTCAAGTTCTCCGCGCTCAAAAAAACCCCTTGTGAAAGATTTCACGTCACGCCAACCTACGCGCCGTTTCGACCCCGGCGCAGGGGCTGAAGTGTCTCTGCGTGCGGTGCCCAGCGAAGTGAAAAACGTGTTCAAAACAATTTTGGCGGCGGCGCTTTTGGCCCTGTTGCCGGTGGTTCTTTCGGCGGCAGAAGTGTCGCCCGAATCGGTGACGAAGGCGGTCGAGCACGCTGCGAAGGACGCTCACGCGGCGGCGGAGCACCACGGTCTGCCGGCGGCGGCACCGGTGTTCAATCTCGGCCCGCTCCAGTTCACCAGCTCGACGGTCATCACTTGGATTGTGGCGCTGGGGCTGATTGTCTTCGCGCAGATGGCCACGCGGAACATCCAGATGGTGCCGAGCGGCATGCAGAATTTTGCCGAGTGGCTGGTCGAGGGGATGTATGACTTCTTCACGGAGATTCTCGGCAAGGAACTGGTCAAAAAGACGTTCTGGTTCTTCTGCACCATTTTCATCTTCATCCTGTTCACGAACTGGATCGGCCTCATCCCGGGCGTGGGCACGGTGGGCTACGGCACGGCGGACGCGCAGGGGCACTTCCACCTGACCAAGCCCTTCCTGCGCGGTGGCAACGCGGACCTGAACATGACGCTGGCGATGTCGCTGACGTTTTTCTTCCTGTGGACGGTGTGGTCGTTGCAGGCTCTTGGACCCGGTGGCATCGCGAAGCACCTGTTCAGCGGCGGGGACAACGGCAAGGGCTTCATGGCGATCTTCATGATGGCCATCTTCTTCTTCGTGGGTGTGATTGAAGTCATCTCTATTGCGTTCCGCCCGGTGTCCCTCAGCTTCCGCCTTTACGGCAACATCTTCGCCGGTGAGAACATCCTTGAGTCCATGATGGTGCTCATCCCGTGGCTGGGCTGGCTGCTGCCGCTGCCGTTTTACTTTCTGGAACTGCTCGTCGGACTGGTGCAGGCGCTCGTTTTTGCGCTGCTCACCTCGGTTTTCACCGCGCTGATGTGCGCGCACCATGACGAGGGTCATGGCGAAGGCCACGGCCACGGCGAGCACAAGCACGCACACTAAACCAATTTCGGCCGCCGGACCGTGGGCAACCTGCGGAGGCGGCTGAGAAACACAACAGGAAAGGCAACTAACATGACAGGTAGTCTTCACATCGGTTTGGCGGCCCTCGGGTCAGCCATTGGCGTGGGCATCATTGGCATGAAGGCCGCCGAAGCGACCGGACGCAATCCGGGCGCGGCTGGCGCCATCCGCAACCAGGCGATCATTTTCGCCGCCCTTGCGGAAGGCGTGGTCTTCTTCGCCATCTTCCTGGCCAAGTAACATTGTGGGCGCGGGGCCGCGAGGCTCCGCGCCTCTCCTTTCCGCGCTGACTTATGAACTCGCTCGCCCTCTTCGCCGCCGCCGCGCCGACCGGCAATCCGATCGGTGACATCGCGCACCAGTTCGGTGTGAACTGGCAGTTGCTGATCTCGCAGATCATCCTGTTCGGCATCGTCGCCTTCGCCCTGAAGAAGTTCGCCTACGGGCCGATCCTGGAGATGCTGGAGCAGCGCCGCGCGCGCATCGCCGAGAGCCTTGCCAACGCGGACAAGATCAAGTCCGAACTCGCCAATGCGCAGGCCAAAGCACAGGAAGTCATCGGTCAGGCGAGCCAGCAGGCGCAGAAGATCATCGAGGAGTCCCGCGCCGCCGCCGCCCGCGTTGCCGAGCTGGAGCGCCAGAAGGCCATCGCCGATGCCGCGAACATCATCGCCAAGGCCAAGGAATCCAACGATGCCGAGCTGGCCCGCATGAAGGGCGAGCTGCGCCAGGAATTTGGCCGCCTCGTGGTGGCCGCCGCCAGCCGTGCGACCGGCGACATTCTCAATGCCGACCAGAAGGGCCGCCTCGCCGACGATGCGGTGCGCCAGTTGGCCGCCTAGTTGATTTCTCCCGCCGCCGATGAAAGTCAGCAAACAAGCCCGCCGCGATGGCAAGACGTTGTTCAACGCCTGCTGCGTCAATGGCGTCCTCGACGAGGCGAAGGTCCGCCAGACCGTGACCGCCGTCATCGCGCAGAAGCCGCGCGGCTACGTGAGCACGCTGACCCACCTGCAACGGCTGGTGAAGCTGGACCTCGACCGCCGCACCGCGCGAGTCGAGAACGCCGTCGAATCCACGCCCGCGCAGATGGACGCCATCAAGGCCGCGCTGGCGCAGAAATACGGCCCCGGCATGAACGTGACTTTCTGGGTCAACCCCGCGCTGCTCGGCGGCGTGAAGGTGAAGGCCGGCAGCGACATTTACGACGGCAGCGTGGCGGGACGCCTCGCGGCCTTGAACGACACCCTTTGATTTTCCGACTTAACGAACTGCTATGAGCTCCATCCTGCAAGACATCGAAGCCCAGATTTCCGGCGTCAAGACCAGCGTTTCGCGCCAGAACGTCGGCACCGTCCGCGAAATCTCCGACGGCGTGGCCAAGGTTGAAGGCCTCACCGACGCCATGCTCAACGAGATGCTCGACTTCGGCAACGGCGTCATCGGCATTGCGCTGAACCTCGAGGAAACCGAGGTCGGCGTCGTCGTGCTCGGCGACTACCTCGAAATCCGCGAAGGCTCCGAGGTCAAGACCACCGGCAAGCTGCTCTCCGTCCCCGTGGGCAAGGGTCTGCTCGGCCGCGTGGTGGACACCCTCGGTCGCCCCGTGGACGGCAAAGGCCCCATCACCGGCACCGCGCAGTATCCGGTCGAGAAAATCGCGCCCGGCATCGTGAAGCGCAAATCGGTCAGCCAGCCGCTCCAGACCGGCATCATGTCGGTGGACGCGATGATTCCCATCGGCCGCGGCCAGCGCGAACTCATCATCGGCGACCGTTCCACCGGCAAGACGACCATCGGCGTGGACACGATGATTAACCAGTCGCGCATCAACAAGCAGGGTCGCGCCTCCGGCGACGCCAGCTTCCGCCCGGTTTACAACATCTACGTCGCCGTCGGCCAGAAGCAGTCGAACATCGCGCGCGTCATCGCGGAACTCGACAAGGCCGGCGCGCTCGAAGACACCATCATCGTCGCGGCGGGCGCGGACGCCCCCGCTGCCGCGCAGTATCTCGCGCCGTTCGCCGGCGCGGCGATGGGCGAGTGGTTCATGGACAATGGCATGGACGCGCTCATCATTTACGATGACCTCTCCAAGCAGGCCGTTGCCTACCGCCAGGTGTCGCTGGTGCTGAAGCGCCCCTCCGGCCGCGAAGCGTATCCCGGTGACGTGTTCTACCTGCACTCCCGCCTGCTCGAACGCTCCGCGCGCGTCAACGAGAAGAACGGCAACGGCTCGCTCACCGCGCTGCCCATCATCGAGACGCAGGCTGGCGACGTGTCCGCCTACATCCCGACAAACGTCATTTCCATCACGGACGGCCAGATTTATCTGGAAACCGACCTGTTCTATCAGGGCATCCGCCCTGCCATCTCGGTCGGTCTCTCCGTGTCGCGCGTCGGTTCCGCCGCGCAAATCAAGGCGATGAAGCAGGTCGCCGGCAAGATCAAGCTGGAGCTGGCGCAGTATCGTGAACTGGCCGCCTTCGCGCAGTTCGGCTCCGACCTCGACGCCAAGACGCAGGCCACGCTCGAGCGCGGCAAGCGCATCGTCGAGCTGTTCAAGCAACTCCAATACAACCCGATTCCCGTCGAGGTGCAGGCCGCCGTGCTTTGGTCCATGCAGAACAACTTCCTCGATGACGTGTCGGTGGAGAAGATCAAGGATTTTCAAGGCAAGCTCACCGACTTCCTCAGCACGCGCAAAGAGGCGCTGCTCGTGAAGATTCGCACCGAGAAGGCCATCAGCGACGCCATCGCCGGCGAGTTGAAGGCCGCGCTGACCGAGTTCAAGGCCAGCTACCGCTAGGCAACCAGAACGCGAACTGACCTGACGCAGATGTATATGGCCACCGAACCAGCCAGCGCGGCGCACCCGATTGAGGGGTTGATCCTCTCGATTCGGGGCCAGCGCGTGATGCTGGATTCGGATCTCGCCGCGCTCTACGGCGTGACTACCGGCCAGTTGAACCAGGCGCTCAAGCGGAACCTCGACAGGTTCCCGGCCGACTTTGCCTTTCAGCTTGAGCGGCAGGAGTTTGCGACTTTGATATCACAATCTGTGATATCAAAGACTGGCCGTGGCGGCCGCCAGAAACTTCCTTGGGTTTTCACCGAGCACGGCGTGGTCATGCTGGCCTCCGTGTTGAACAGCCCGCTGGCGGTGACGGCCAGCGTGAAGATTGTCCGGGCGTTCCTCCTCATGCGCGAGCAGTTGGCGCTGCACAGCGTGCTCGCCGCCAAACTCTCTGCGATTGAACAGCGGCTGGCCGGGCACGATTCCGAAATCGCGGACTTGTTCGACGCGCTCCGCGGCCTGCTGGCCCAGCCGGAGAAGCCGCGCCGGGAGATTGGTTTTCACGTCCGCGAGGAGGCCCGCTTGAAAACGCCTGTCGCCAAGACCAAGCACTAACTTCCATGCCCAGCACACGCGACATCCGCCGGCGCATCAAGTCGGTCAAGAACACCGCCCAAATCACCAAGGCGATGCAGATGGTCGCGTCGGCCAAGATGCGCCGCGCGCAGCAGGCCGCGCTCGCGGGCCGGCCTTACGCCACGCTGATGAACGAGGTGCTCGCGGCGGCCACGGCGGGCGCGGGCGAGTTCACGCATCCGCTGATGGAGAAGCGCGCGGTCGTCAGGAAACGCGCGCTCATCCTCATCACCACGGACAAGGGCCTGTGCGGCGCGCTCAACACGAACCTGCTCCGTGAAGCCGCGAAGTGGGACAAGGACACGACCGTTTTCATCTGCGCTGGCAAGAAGGGCGCGCAGTGGGCGGGCCGCTTGAAGCGCGAACTGGCCGCCGAGTTCAGTTATAAGGACACGCCGCAGTTCGCCGAGGCGCGGGCCATTTCCAAGTTCGCGCAGGACATGTTCCTCGAAGGCAAAGTGGATGCGGTGGACGTGCTCTACACAAATTTCATCAACACGCTCGTGCAAAAGCCCGAGTCGCGGCAGCTCCTCCCGCTCGGTGAAATCAAGGCGCTCGAAGCGGGCCTTGAAGGCGAGGGCGTCGGCGAGAAGCTCGGCGAAGCCACGCGCGAATATCTCTTCGAGCCGGTTGCTGCCACGGTGCTCGGCAACTTGCTGCCACACTACCTGAACTACCAGGTATTCCAGTTCTTGCAGGAGGCGAAGGCCTCAGAGCAGTCCGCTCGCATGGTCGCCATGAAGAACGCGACCGACAACGCCAAGCAAATCATCAAGGACCTGACGCTCGAATACAACAAGCTGCGCCAGGCCAACATCACGAAAGAGCTTTTGGAAATCACCACCGCCCAGATGGCGATGGGCAACTAATTTATCACGATGAACACCGGCAAAATCGTTCAAATCATCGGCCCGGTCCTGGACATTGAGTTCACGGACCGCCTCCCCGCCATCTTCAACGCGCTGACCGTGGAATACGACCTCCCCGGCCAGGGCCGGACCAAGCTGACGCTCGAGGTGCAGCAGCACCTCGGCGGCAACTGGGTCCGCGCCGTCGCCATGAGCACCACCGAGGGGCTTAAGCGCGGCATGACCATCACCGACACCGGCGCGCCCATCTCCATGCCCGTCGGCAACGCCGTCATGGGCCGCGTCTTCAACGTCACCGGTGACGCTGTGGACGAGCAAGGCCCGGTGAAGGCGGACAAATACAATTCCATCCACCGCTCCGCCCCGCCGCTCGTGGACCAGTCCACCAATCCGCAGGTGCTCACCACCGGCATCAAGGTCATTGACCTCATCTGCCCGTTCCTCAAGGGCGGCAAGGTCGGCGCGTTCGGCGGCGCTGGCGTCGGCAAGACCGTCGTCATCATGGAATTGATCAACAACATCGCGAAGCTGCACGGCGGTGTCTCGATGTTCGCGGGCGTCGGCGAGCGCACGCGCGAAGGCAACGACCTCTACAATGAGATGGTCGAGGCCAACGTCATCAAGACCAAGAAGGACGCCAAGGGCCACCCGCTCATCGGCGCCAACGGCCTGCCCGTCCTCGACGAAGGCTCGAAGATCGGCCTTGTGTTCGGCCAGATGAACGAGCCGCCCGGCGCGCGTCTCCGCGTGGCGCTCTCCGCGCTGGCCGTGACCGAATACTTCCGCGACGAGCACAACCAGGACGTGCTCCTCTTCGTGGACAACATCTTCCGCTTCTCGCAGGCCGGTTCCGAGGTGTCCGCGCTCCTCGGCCGCACGCCGAGCGCCGTCGGTTACCAGCCCACGCTGGCCGCCGAGATGGGCAACCTTCAGGAACGCATCACCTCCACCAAGAAGGGTTCCATCACCTCGTTCCAGGCCGTGTATGTGCCGGCCGACGACTTGACCGACCCCGCGCCGGCCACGACCTTCGCGCACTTGGATGCGACCATCGTGCTCGAGCGCTCCATCGCGGAACTCGGCATTTATCCCGCCGTGGACCCGCTCGCCTCGAACTCCCGCGCGCTCACGCCCGACATCGTCGGCGACGAGCATTACGCGGTTGCCCGCGGCGTCCAGAAGGTGCTCCAGCGCTACAAGGACCTGCAGGACATCATCGCGATTCTGGGCATGGACGAGCTTTCGCCCGAGGACAAGCAGACCGTCTTCCGCGCGCGCAAGATCCAGAAGTTCCTCAGCCAGCCCTTCTCGGTGGCCGAGGTGTTCACCGGCCACGCCGGCAAGCAGGTGCCCGTCGCCGACACCGTGCGCGGCTTCAAGGAAATCCTCGAAGGCAAGCACGACGCCGTGGGTGAGAACGAGTTCTACATGAAGGGCGGCATTGACGACATTAAGAAGTAACCGACCTTACGCGTTACTTGTTACGCGTTACGTAACGAGTAATGCGTGATGCGTAATCAAAACGACATGGCCGCGACCCTCAAACTCGAAATCGTCACCCCGGAGGCGAAGATTTACTCCGAGGACGTGGACATGGTCACGCTCCCCGGCATCGAGGGCGAGATGGGCATCTACCCGATGCACATCCCGCTGATGACGCAGATTGCCCACGGCGAGATCATCGCGCGCAAGGGCGGCGTGGACCACTACCTCGCCACCGGCGAGGGTTTCGTGCAGATCACCGGCGACCGCGTGGCCATCCTCACGGACATGGCCATCAAGGCCGACGACATTGACGAGGCGAAGGCCGAGGAAGCCCGCAAGAAGGCCGAAGCCCGCCTCGCCGAGAAGCTCACCGACGAGGAGACCGCCACTGTCCAGGCCGCGCTGCTCCATTCGCTCACGCAGCTCCACGTCAAGCGCCGCACCCGCCGGTAGGCGGGTGAACCCGATTTCCGCAAGGGGCGCGTTCAGCGCCCTTTTGCGTTTGGGGACGTGGAGGCGGGCGGAGCGCAACGCCGCCGTGCTTCTGGCGTCCCCCACCAAGAACGATCAGGCCAGCATGTCCTTCACCACCTGGCCATGCACATCCGTGAGGCGGTGGTTGCGGCCCTGGAACTTGAACGTCAGGCGTGTGTGGTCAATGCCCAGGCAGTGCAGCAGGGTGGCGTGCAGGTCGTGAACATGCACCGGGTCGCGCGCGATGTTGTAGCTGAAGTCGTCCGTTTCGCCGTGCGTGTGGCCGCCACGGATGCCGCCGCCCGCCAGCCAGATCGAGAAGCAACGCGGATGATGATCGCGCCCGTAGTCGTCCGCCGTCAGCCGCCCCTGGCAATAGACCGTGCGGCCAAACTCGCCGCCCCACACGACAAGCGTGTCCTTGAGCAGGCCGCGCTGCCGCAGGTCCTCGATGAGCGCGGCGCTGGGCTGGTCCGTGTCGCGGCACTGGCCGGTGATTTGGGACGGCAGCTTCGCGTGCTGGTCCCAGCCGCGATGGAAGAGCTGGATGAAGCGCACGCCACGCTCCGCGAGCCGTCGCGCGAGCAGGCAGTTCGCGGCGAACGTGCCCGGCTTGCGCGCGTCCGGCCCGTAGCGGTCGAGCACGTGCGCGGGTTCCTTCGTGAGGTCGGTCAGTTCCGGCACGGAGGTCTGCATCCGATACGCCAGCTCGTATTGCGCGATGCGCGTGGTGATTTCCGGGTCGCCGGTCTCCTTGAGCTTCAACTGGTTCAACTTCGCCAGGTCGTCGAGCATCCGGCGGCGCGCGGCGGCATCGAGGCCGGCGGGGTTGGAGAGGAACAGCACCGGGTCGCCGGCGGAGCGGAACTTCACGCCCTGATGCCTCGTCGGGAGGAAGCCGCTGCCCCACAGGCGGTCGTAGAGCGGCTGGTCATTCGGATTGCCGGAGCCGTTCGAGATGAGCGACACGAACGCCGGCAGATCGCTGTTCTCGCTGCCCAGTCCGTAACTCAGCCACGCGCCGATGCTCGGCCGCCCTGCGAGCTGCGCGCCGGTCTGAAGGAAGGTGACCGCCGGGTCGTGGTTGATCGCCTCGGTGAACATCGAGCGCACGACGCACAGCTCATCCGCCACGCGCGCCGTGTGCGGCAGCAGCTCGCTCAACCACGTTCCGCCGCGCCCGTGCTGTGCGAAACGAAACTTCGTCGGCGCGACGGGAAACTTCTCCTGCGTCGCCGTCATGCCGGTGAGCCGCTGCCCCTTGCGGATGGAGTCGGGCAGCTCGGTCGCGCGCAAGCCGTCGAGCTTCGGCTTGTAGTCGAACAAGTCCATCTGCGACGGCGCGCCGGACTGGAACAGGTAGATGACGCGTTTCGCCCTCGCCGCGAAGTGCGGAACGCCGGGCAGGCCGCCGCGCGCCTCCGCCGCGAACAGGCGTTCGTCGAGCAGTGAAGCCAGCCCCAGCGTCCCGAGGCCGAGGCCGGTGCGGCTGAAGAAATGGCGCCGGTTGAGCAGCAGGCGATGTTCGAGGAGCGGGTTCATTGTCACGGGCGCGTGATGGCCTCGTCGAGGTTCAGCATCAGATTCGCGGTTGTGGTGAACGCGGCCAGCTCCGCGAGTGGCAGCGTCGTGTCGCGCGGGGCCTCGCCGATGCCCACCAGTTCGAGCGCGGCCTGCGGGTCTTTGCGGAAGCGGGCGAGCTGCTGCTCGAAACCCGCGACCAGGATTTCCAGCTCCGCCGCCCGGGGCTCCCGCGCGTTCACCAGCCGGAAGGCGAACGCGAGCCGCGCCGGTGCGTCAGGCCCCGCCGACTTCATCGCACGCTCGGCGAGCTTGCGCGCGGCCTCGACGAAGGTGATCTCGTTCATCAGCGCCAGCGCCTGGAGCGGCGTGGTCGTCCGCGACTGCTTCACGCTGCACGCCTCGCGCCCGGCGGCGTCGAAGGTCATCATCGTGGGTGGCGGGCTGGTGCGCTTCCAGAACGTGTAGAGACTGCGTCGCCACAGCTTTTCGCCGTGCTCAGGCACATGGTCGGTGCCGGAAAGCTCCTTCCACAAGCCCGCCGGCTGATACGGCATCACCGACGGCCCGCCGATCTGCTCGACGAGCAAGCCGGCGGCGAATAGCGCCTGATCGCGCACCATCTCGGCGGGCAGACGCACGCGCGGCGCACGGGCGAGCAGGCGGTTGTCCGGATCGCGCGCCAGCAGTTCTGGTGTGACGTGCGACGACTGCCGGTAAGTCGCGCTCATCACGATGAGCTTGTGCATGGCCTTCACGTTCCACCCGGTGCGGATGAACTCCGTCGCGAGCCAGTCGAGCAGCTCGGGATGCGAAGGCGGCCCGCCCTGCGCGCCGAAGTCCTCGACCGTGCGCACCAAGCCCGCGCCGAAGAACGTCTGCCAGTAATGGTTCACCGCCACGCGCGCCGTGAGCGGATGCTGCGGCGAAACCAGCCAGCGCGCGAAGTCGAGGCGGTTCCTCGGAGTGCCGCCAGACTTCGCGACCAGCGCCGCTGGAAAACCGGGCCGCACCTGTTCGCCCGGCTTGTCGTATTCGCCGCGCTTGAGAACAAACGTGTCGCGCGGCTGCGGCATTTCCTCCATCACCATCGTCGTCGGGAAGCTCTCGACGAGCGCGTCGCGCTGGCGTTGCAGCGCCGCGTGCCCGCGATGCGCCGCCCGGAGCGGCTCCGGACCGTGGCTTTCGAGAAAGGCCGTCCGCAGTTTCGCGAGCTGCCGCGCCGTGCGTTGCGGCGCGGGCAACGCGGCCAGCTCGGTGAGGCTCTCTGCCGCGGCCACGACGCCGGCCTCTTCCGCCGTCAACGTCCGGCCATACACCCGCGCGTCGCTGATCAGCCCGTGGAAACGGTTCGCCGGCCCACCGCCCGCGCCGACGCGCAGCGGCTGCTTCGTCTGGAACGTCTGGTTCAACTCATCGAGCAGCACGCGCGTCCTCTGCGGCTGGCCGTCCACAAAGACCTTCACGCCCGCCGCGAGGCGCGAGCCGTCGTAAGTCACTGCGATGTGCTGCCAGCGGTCGGGGGCAAGCGTCGTCTCGGTCTCGATGCGCAGCGCGTCATCGAGCCAGCGCTTGGTCAAATACACATGGAGGCGTCCGCCCTTGAGATGCACGCTGTAGCCCTCCGAGTCGGAGGCAAACCCGGAGTCGGAATCCTGCTCGACCATGCGGGAGATGATCGCGCCGTCATTCGTGCCGCGCGGCTGGATCCAGGCGGCCAGAGTGAACTTGTCGAGGAAGCCGAAGTTCCCGATGTCCCCGCAATTGATGAAGCGCCGGCCATCAAAGGCCGCTGCGGCCCCACGCGGCCCCGGCGCGAACGAGCCGTCGCCGCCCTCAAACCGCGCCGGTCCGTTCGTCCCGAACGCGCTCGCGAGCCGGCCGTCCAGCTCGAATCTGGCCTGCAAGCCGTTGGTGATGGTCCACGACAACGGCGGCTTGGTGGCGAGCGCGTTTTCCCAGGCGAGCTGCGCGGCGCGAATTTCCGGCTCGAGTTCGAGCAGGCGATGGCGGGCCTTCGCCAGCTTCGCGTCGAGCGCCGCGAGGTCCGCCGCCTGCGCGTCCGTCGGCGACTTCAGGTAAGGCGGCGAGTTGCCGATTTTGATGGCGCGGCCCTTCTCCGGGACGTTGTTGAAGAACGCGAAGAGCTGGTAGAACTCGCGCTGCGTGACGGGGTCATACTTGTGGTCATGGCAGCGCGCGCAGCCGACGGTCAGCCCGAGCCAGACGGTCGCCGTCGTGTCCACGCGGTCCACGACATACTCGGCGGCATACTCGGCGGGCACGATGCCGCCCTCGGCGTTGCCGCGATGGTTGCGGTTGAAGCCGGTGGCGATGCGCTGCTGCAAGGTCGCGCTCGGCAGCAGGTCGCCGGCGAGCTGCTCGATGGTGAACTGGTCGAACGGCAGGTTGCGGTTGAATGCCTCAATCACCCAGTCGCGCCAGCGCCACATCGTGCGCTCGCCGTCGCTCTGGTAGCCGCTCGTGTCCGCGTAGCGCGCGGCGTCGAGCCAGCGGATGGCCATGCGCTCGCCGTAGCGGGGCGAGGCCAGGAGCCGGTCCACGACCTTCTCGAAGGCGCGCGGCGAGGCATCGGCCAGGAACGCCTCCACCTCGGCGGGTGTCGGCGGCAGACCGGTCAAGTCGAGCGTGACGCGGCGAATGAGTGTTGCCTTGTCGGCCTCCGGTGCGGGGGGAATCCCTTCCTTCTCCAGCCGGGCGAGGATGAACGCGTCAATGGGACTTTGAACTTTGAACTTTGAACCTTGAACTTTCGGCAAGGCCGGCCGTTTCGGCGCGATGAACGCCCAGTGCTTCTCCCACTTCGCGCCCTGCTCGATCCAGCGGCGTATTAGCTCCACCTCGCCGGACGTGAGCTGGCGCGCGGCGTCGCGCGGCGGCATATGGTCGTCCGCATCGGTCGTGGTGATGCGCCGGTGAAGCTCGCTGCGCTCCGGCTTGCCGGCGACGACGAGCGCGCCGCCTTTCAGCTTGGAGGTCAACCCGGCTTCCGTGTCGAGCCGCAAGCCCGCCTTGCGTTTCACCGAGTCTGGGCCGTGACACTGGAAGCACGCATCGGAGAGGACGGGGCGGATGTCGCGGTTGAACTCCACGCGATTCGGAAGCGCGGCGGGCGCCGCCTGCAAGCCGCCTACACTCCGCAGCACCAGCGCGAGGGCGCAGGCACCGGTGAAGGGGCGTTGCAATCGCAGCGGGTGTTTCACGGTGGCAAAGCTATTTCAACCAGTCCCGCGAGGGAAGTGTGAGGTCAGGGCGGCGACTGCAAGTCGCCGGCACGGGCGCTACGCCAACACGTCCTTTACCACGTTCCCGAACACATCCGTCAGCCGGTAGTCGCGGCCCGCGTGGCGGTAGGTCAGGCGCAGGTGGTCGAAGCCGAGCAGGTGCAGCATCGTGGCGTGGAAGTCGTGGACGTGGACGCCGTTGGTGGCGACCGCGTTGCCGTGCTCGTCGCTTTCGCCGTAGCTGAAGCCGGGCTTCACGCCGCCGCCGGCCATCCAGCAGGTGAACGCCTGCGCGTGGTGCTCGCGGCCCTTCGCGTCCTTCGCCGTGTTGAACGGCGTGCGACCGAACTCCGTGGCCCAAACGACGAGCGTGTCTTTCAACATGTCGCGGCTCTTGAGGTCCTTCAGCAGCGCGGCCATCGGCTGGTCCACGTTCTTCGCGAGCGGGCCGTGCGCGGCCATGTCGCCGTGCGAATCCCAGTTGCCGGACGCGCCGGTGTCAATCAGCTCGATGAAGCGCACGCCGCGCTCCGCCAGCCGGCGCGCGATGAGGCACTGCCACGCGAAGCCCTTCGTGCTGCCGCGCGGCAGGCCGTAGAGGTTCAGCGTGGCGTCAGTTTCCTTCGAGAGATCGAACGCTTCCGGCGCGGCGGCCTGCATGCCGTAAGCCGTCTCGAAGGACTTGATGCGCGCGGCGAGCTGCGCGTCGTTGCCGCGTGCGATCAGGTGCTTCTTGTTGAACGCCGCGCCGAGGCCCAGCTCCATTTCCTGCAACTCCGCGTCGGCGACGCGCCGGTGGATGTTCGGCACCGGCTCCGCACCAGGGACGACGCGCGTGCCCTGGTGGCAGCCGGGCAGGAAGTCCGCCGACCACACCTGCCCGCCCGCATACGGCAGCGCGGGCGCGATGACCATGAAGCTCGGCAGGTTGGCGTTCTCCGTGCCGAGACCGTAGCTCACCCACGCGCCCAGGCTGGGCCGCGTGAACGTGACCGAGCCGGTGTGGATGCCCAGCGTGGCCTGCGCGTGGTCCGCGTGGTCGTTGAACATCGAGCGTATGAGGCACAGGTCGTCCGCGCACTCGGCGGTCTTGGGGAACAGCTCGCTAATCCACAGGCCGGCCTGGCCGCGTTGTTTGAAGTCCCAGACCGGCTTCTTATAAAACTTCACCTCGCTCCGGTTGTTCTGCGCGAACGCCTCCAGCATTTTCTTCGGCACCTCGTAAGGCTGGTTGTGGTCCGCGATGAGGCGCGGCTTGTAATCCCAAGAGTCCACGTGCGACGCGCCGCCGCTCATGTGCAGGAAGATGACGCGCTTGGCCTTGGGCGTGAAATGCGGCTGCTTCGGCGCGAGCGGGTCCGCAGGCGCGGCGGAAGCAACCACGGCGCGCTTCGCATCAGCGGCGAGCAGGTCGGAGACGATGCCGGGCAGCAGGAGCGAACTCCCGGCGAGCGAGCGGATGGCGGTGCGGCGGTTCATGCGGGGAAAGTGTTCAGTAATCAGTAATCAGTTTTCAGTCGGGCGCAAGGCCGCAGCCCGAGGAGCGCGGCTGTGTCGCGGAGACCAGCCGCAGCGGCTTCGCCTGACCGGAAGCGGTCGGAGATTCCTACAACGCTCGCCATTCGAACATTGCTGCGGCTGATCCCGCGCCGCGCGGGACACAGCCGCGCTCCGGGGGAAGCGCGTCCTTCCAAGGCTGAGGTTGCTGGCATCAACACGCGCGCACGCGAGGCGAAGCTTATGGGTTGTGCAGCCAAGGTGCTCACGGAAACAACTCCATCAAGGCGTCGGCAAAGATTTTCATGCCGCGCGGGTCGGGGTGGTTGATCGAGTTCAGCATCAGCGTGTTGTAGGGGAGCCCTCGCCGCCAGAGGCGGCCGTAGCGGAGCGAGGCGTCGGCCAGCGCGACCGGATGCTTCGCGGTGAAGGCCCGCAGGCCGGCGACGTAGGGGCGCGGGTCGTTGTCAATGTCGCGCTCGCGGGTGAGGCCCATCCAGTCGGGGCGGACGTAGTGCGGCGTGAGGATGATCCACTCCGCGCCGATGCCCGTGAAGTCCGCGAGCAGCTTGGCGTAGCGCTCCTCAACCGCCGCCGGGCTGAGGCCCGCGTCGTTCACAAACTCGGACACGACGAGGTCGGGCTTCGCGCCGAGCACCTTCTCGCGGTAGTTGTGCAGGCTGCCGGGCGGCTCGTTGAGGTAGCTGCCGGTGTTGCGTCCGCCCCACGCCTCGGTGATGAGTTCAATCTTCGCCTGCGGGAAGCGCTCGCGCAGCCGCGCCACAAACTGCTCCTGCCACCGCTCCTTCGCCGGGTTCGGCACGTAGGTTCCGACGGTCACGCTGTCGCCCCATGCGAGAATCCGCAGCGGCTCGCCGGAGCGGAGCTTCTTCAACGCCTTGGGCACGCGTTGTTCGGCGACGGTCGGGCTGGGCTTCTTCGGCTCGGGATAAGCCGTCTCCAGCACGGGGAACAAGTGCTCCGGCGCGAGCTTCGCGATGCGGCCCGGCAGCCAGATGTTCGCCAGCCGACGTTCGCCGGCTTTGACTTCCGGCGGCAGCGGGGCGGCGGCGCGCAGCGCGCCGGGACGCAACTCGATGCGCCCCTCGCGCGTGAGAACGACGGCGTCAAGGCGCAGCAACGCGTGGCGGTAGCTGGCGAAGACGGGCTGGCCTTCCTTGATGCCACCCGTCGCGAGCCGGCCCACGGTGGCCCAGTTCAGGTCGGCCTCGTAGTCCGTGCCCTTGCGGAAGGTCGCGGCATCCGCACCCGGGCCTGCGCGCAGCACGAGGCTGTCGGGGTCCAGCAGTCCGGCAGTCGTGGTCTCCTGCGCACGCAGCGGACGCAACTGTGCGCCGCGCACCCAGCCGCCGGCCTTGGGATTGAAGACGGGGAGGGAATCGTATTTCTCCGCTGTGACGGTGAGGATTTTAGGCGGCGCGATGGACAAGGTTGCTTCGGCAGGCCGCGCGCCGGGCGCCGACACCTTCACCTGCCAGTCGCCGGTGAGCTTCAAGTCGGCAGGAGGTTCCGCAGCGTGGCCTAGCGCCAGCGACAGCAAGGCGAAGGCAACGTAAGCGAAACTCTGCAGGCATCTCCAGCCAGCACGAACCGCATCGGGAAGGCCTGAAAGGCCGTCATTCGAAAGCCCAGGGTGAAGCGAAGCGAAGCCCTGGGTTGGTCGCCCCAAAGCAGCATCCGCCCTGTAGGGGCGGGACGCGATCTTGCGACGAACCCGTGGCGGTCGCGCCCCTTCAGGGCGCAGTTGGATTACGAACGTCTCACCCGGGGCTTCACCCCGGGCTATCGAATGGCACGCTTTCAGCGCTGGGTGTTGCTCAATCCACATACAGGAATTCATTCGCGCCCAGCAGCGCGCGGGCGAGGCTGGGCCAGGCTTGGTCGGTGGGGAGTTTCTTGGCGGCGAGCTTGGCGCGGAAGTTCGCGAGGTAGTCGGTGGCCAGCGCCAGTTCATCGGGCTGCGGCAGGCGGGCATAGAGCGCGAGGAAGGCGCGTTCCACCTGGCGGGCTTCGTCGAGTTCGCCCTGCTGCACGCGGGCGGCGAACTTCGCGGCCAGCGCGTGCGCGAACGAATCGTTCATCATGAAGAGCGACTGGAGCGGCGTGGTGCTCGGCTCGCGCGTGGCGGTGCTGGAGTTCGGGTCCGCGCCGTCGAAGAGCGCGAGGAAGGGATGCTTCCGCAGGCGCTGCTGCATCTGATAGACCGTGCGCTGGCGGTTGTCGTAGTTGGCGAAAAACTGGTTGTGCTGCGTGAAGCCCCAGGTGTGCACCGGCGGGAACGGATGCGCCCCGCCGACGGTCGCGTCGAGGTCGCCGCTGACGTGGAGCAGCGCGTCGCGGATGGATTCGGCGTCGAGGCGACGGCGGTCGGCGCGCCACCAGAGGGAGTTGTTCGGGTCTTTGGCAGAGTTCTTGGCGAAGAGTTCGGCGGGGGAGGATTTGGGTTTGGGTTTGGGTATGAAGAGTAGGAAGAAATCGCCGCTGGTTGGGCGCGTCTGTCCCGAGCGCGCCGCTGAGTTGTCCGTCCGCCCAACCGACGCGCTGGGGACAGCGCGCCCTACCTCGTCGCCGCTCGCAAGCTGCCAGGTGCGCGAGGTCAAGATGAGCCGGTGCATCGCCTTCACGGACCAGCCGCTCTCGATGAACTTCTTGGCGAGGAAGTCCAGCAGCTCGGGATGCGTCGGGGCCTGGCCGCGCGTGCCGAAGTCGTTGGGCGTCGTCACGAGGCCGCGGCCGAAGTGGTGCTGCCACAGCCGGTTCACGAACACGCGGGCGGTGAGTGGGTTCGCCGGGTCCGCAATCCAGTTGGCGAGTTCGAGGCGGCCGCTGTTGCCGCAGTCCTTCGGCAGCGGCTGGCCGCCGAGCACCGCGAGGAAGCGGCGCGGGACTTCCTCGCCGAGGCGCGTCGGGTCGCCGCGCACATGGATGCGCGCGTTGGCGGGCTTCGCGTCCGCGACGGCGTAGGCCAGCTCGTAGGGGACGGTGTCGCTCACCTGCTTGTGCTTCGCCTTCGCGGCGGTGACGGCTTTCGTGGCCGCGTCCACCTTGGCCTTCTTGTCGGGCGCGTCAGGAAGCTTGTCGGCAGCGGCCTTGGCGGCCTCGGCTTTCTTCACGTCGGCGTCGAGGGCGGCGAGTTGGTCCTTCCATGCCTTCGTCGCGGCTTCGAGTTCGGCCTTCGGGGTGAGCGGGACCAAGTCCTTCGGGCGGTTCATGCCCTCGCTGCCGGGGTGGGGGAAGGTCGTGCTGCTGAAGATGCCGTAGAGCGCGTAGTAGTCTGGTATGGCAACGGGGTCGAACTTGTGGTCGTGGCAGCGGGCGCAACTGAGCGAGAGGCCGAGGAAGGCGCGGCCGGTGTTTTCGATGGCGTCCTCGATGGTCAGGTGCGGCTCGCCCTTGCCGCCGCCGAAGTGCCGCGCGATGGCGAGGTAGCCGGGAGCGACCAGGAGTTCCGGGTTTGGGGTTTCGAGTTTGGAGTTGAGGAGGTCGCCAGCGAGCTGCTCGCGGATGAAGCGGTCGAAGGGCTTGTCCTCGTTGAAGGCCTTGATGACGTAGTTGCGATACTTGTAGGCCTGCGGGACTGGGTAGTCCGAGGCGTTGCCGCAGGTGTCGGCGTAGCGGACGACGTCGAGCCAGTGGCGGCCCCAGCGCTCGCCGTAGTGAGGGGAGGCGAGGAGGCGGTCAACGGCGGCAGCGATGGCGCGGCTCTCACTTTCCCGCCTGCTCACTTTCCCACCTGCCCCGTTTGGCGGTGAGAAAGTGGGAGCGTGAGAAAGTGAGAAGTCGCGCACGAACGCTTCGGTCTCCTCGGCCGTCGGCGGGAGGCCGGTGAGGTCGAAGGTGAGGCGGCGAATCAACGTGCGCGGGCCGGCATCGGGCGCGGGCGTGATGCCGGCCTTCTCCATGCGGGCGAGGGTGAAATGGTCCAGCTCGTTGCGCGGCCAGGCCTTGTCCTTGAGCTTGGGGAGCGGCTGCGCTTTCACCGGCTGATACGCCCAGTGCTTGCGGCCCTCCTCGACGCTGATGCCGTAGGCGGGCTTCGCTGCGACGGTCGCGCCCGCAGCCGGCGCGTTCGTGCGCGGGTCGGGTGCGCCGAGCTTCACCCACTGGATGAGGTCATCAATCTGCGCCTGCGCGAGCCGGTTGTCCGGCGGCATCTTGAAATCCTTGTCCCAATGGCGGGCGCCCTTGATGAGCAGGCTGTCGTCAGGCTTGCCGGGGAGCAACGCGGTGCCGGAGTCGCCGCCCTTGACCCAGCCGTCGCGCGAGTCGAGGCGCAGGCCGCCCTTCGCCTTCTTGCCGCCGTGGCACTCGTAGCAGTGCTCCGCGAGCAGCGGGCGGACGCGTTTCTCGAAGAAGGCGACACCCTCCTCCGGCGTGGCGGCGCGGGCGGAAACCGCTCCCGCGAGGGAGAGCAAGAGGCACAAGAGCAGGCGCTGGAAAAGCACGGCAGTCAGACGCGGAGCGGGGCGGAGATTTTCAGTTTGAGTCTATGTCATGCTGCCCCCTCAGCCGGCCCTTTCCCCCACGGGTGGAAAAGCACCCACGGTCCCCGAATGCCCGCGATTTCAGCTCTTGAACCGGAGCGCGGCCCTCCGGGCCGCAGCCGCAACTTGCGCAAGCGGGACGGGCGGCTGTCCAAAGTGTTTCAGTGCCCGGGTGGCTGCTGCGGGCGGGCCGCCCGCGCTCCGGCTCATCGGAGAAGAAGAGCGCCGGTTCCGTCACGGCTTCTCCGGCGTGGACGGTTTGTCCGGCGTGAGAAACTCGCGGATGGTCTGGAACGGGCGCAACGGCAGCAGGAGAAACTTCGGGATGAAGCGCGGCTCGCTCTTCGGGTTCGCCAGCGAGCCGGTCACGCGATACTCAAACACCTTCGTCACCGGCGTCGTGAGGAGGCTCAACAGCGGCCCGAGCAGGAACGTGTCGCGGAACATCTCGGCCTCGACGTTGGCGTTGACCTGTCCGGCGAAGTCCACCGTGCCGTCGTAGTGCAGGCGCGCAGGCGGCGAATGGATTTCCAGGTTCTTCGTGTAGATGACGCTGTTGGTCAGGATGAAAGTTCCCTTCGCCTCCTTCGCGCGGCTGCTGCCCAGGTCCTTGTTGATGGCGTTGAGCACCGGCGAGAACAGGCCGAAGATGGGAATGTCCCAGAGCAGGCCGTCGTTGAGCCGCACGTCGCCGAAGCCCTGCCAGCTCTGCCAGTTCGTCGTGTTCGCGTTCGTCACCGTGACCGCGCCGGCGACGGTGCCCTCCAGCCTGTTGCTTTTGCCCGTCAGGTCCGCGATGAAGCCGGGCAGGCTGGCGTTGGTGAAGGCGAGGTTGAAGCCGAAGTCCGCGCTGTGCTTCGGCTCGAAGTCGAAGTTCAGCCCGCCCGCCAGCCGCCCGCCGTGGAACGCGCCGTCGAGGTTGGTGATGACCAGTTGATTCGTCACCCAATGCAACTTCGCGGTGACCTGCGGCAGGTGGAAGAACGACCAGCGGAACGGCCCGCCCGCGATGTCGAAGTGCAGGGCCGTCGTCTCCGACTCGCGGAAGGAAATCTCCCCGTGGACGCGCACGGTCGGTGCGTTGCTGAACTGATAAGGCAGAATCGCCTTCGCCGTCTGCGGGCCGATGATGCGCGTGAAGGCGTAGGGGTCAAACGTGCTGTGCGCGTTCGTGACCCAGAGGCGCTGGAGACGCGCGTCAATCCGAACGTCCGGCGTGGTGATGACGCCCTCGCCGCGCCGGGCGCGCACGTCGGAGATGGCGAACAGCTCGTTGGTGAAGCCGACCGAACCGGTGAACTCATCCACCAGCTCGCCGCGCAGCACGAAGTTAGTCGCCGCCACCGTCGCGCGGAAACCGCTCTCCTCACGCGCCCGCCAGCGGCCCCAGACCTCGCCCTCGACAACGGGCGGCACGGTGAAAGTGAAGTTGGTGAGAATGCGCTTTTCCTCGGCCCGATCGAGCAGCGGCTCGATGGCGTGCGGAAAGACGTTCGCGCGTCCGGCCCAGTGATACTGGCGCGTGCGTGGGTTGACGGTGTAGGCGAGGCGGACCTCGCCCTCGGACCGGCGCGCCCAGAGGTTGGGCAGGCGCAGGACGCCGTTGGTCAGCGTGAGGTCGGTGTTCGCTTCGAGATACGTTCCGCCGCGATACGCGCCGCCGGGACTGTCCACGTGGGCTGCGAGCGTCACGGAGTCGCCGACGGCCTTCCAGTCGGGCGCACGATTTGTCCACGCCGGCAGCACGGCGGCCACGCTCGCCCGCGCCTTGGGCAGGGCGTTGAACGTGAACCGCGACAACTCGCGCTGCGTGTTCGTGTGGAGCAGGTGCTGGATGCGATACACGTCGAAGTCGAGCTGGCCGGTGGCGGCGGCGCGTCGGGTCGCCACGTCCAGGTGCGTGTGGGCGTCCAGCGCGCCGCCGTAAAGCTCGGCGTGGAGGTTCGTCACGCTCAGGTTCGGCGCCCGCCAGTGCGCGGCAAGGCTGAACTTGCCGAGTTCGAGCGCCTTCAAGTCTGACCTCACACCGTCGAGGGCGACGGAGGTTTCCACCTGCCACGGTGCGAGATTGGTCCAGAAGCCCCACTCGGGCGGAGCGCGGCTTGCGACGGCAAGCGCATTGGTTCGGTCCTGGCCCACGGTGCGCAGTTGCTGCTGCGGGCCGGAGTCCCGCGCTCCGAGGTGCGACGCTTTCGCCGACACGCGGGCCTGCTTCGCCTCGCCCCATTTCGTCGTCGGCGCGGTGAGTTGTGCCTCCGCGTCGGCGGCAAGCAACTGCTTGCGCGCGGGCGCGAAGGTTGCGTTGCCGGACAACCGGCCTTCGGTCAGTTGCCCCCACTCGGACTTCAGTTCGGTGGTGTGCAGCGTGAGGCTGGCGCGCAGTTCGTCGGGGGCCAGCGGGCGCGGCGCGGTCTGGCCGGACAACCGAAACGTCGCGGCCTCCGCCCACTTGGATTTGCCGGCCCGCACGGTGACCTCCCACGCCGCGTCCCAATCGTTGGTCCGCGCGGAGAGGCGGTTCAGCCGGGTGGTCAGGAGGAGGCGTTCGGCGCTGAGGGCGTTGGTGACGCCGCGCACGCGGTCGGCTTCCAAGCGGAAGTCCGCGCCGGCCGCGCCGTTGGTGCCGGGCGGCTGGATGATGCGGGCGGTGAAGCTGGCGTTGCGTCCGCCGCCCCAAGGCGTGCGCACATCCAGCGCCTTCACCTTCAAGTCCGCTTGCAGGCCGCGCTCCTGTTTCGCGTCGGCGCGGAGGGCCAGCTCGATCTCCGGCGGCGCGGCGAACTGCACGCGAGCCAGCTCGGTGAGCACGCGATGGAGGATTTCCTCCGCGCCCGGCCTGGGGGGCTTGGTGCCCGGCGTGGCCGGCGCTTCCTTTTTCGCCGGGCGTTTCCGCAGCGCGGTGGCGTTGGTCACGACGGCGCTGACCTTCATCTGGATGCCCTGCACGGTGGCGGTGAGCTGCGGGAGCTCCCACACGTCGCCCGGCAGGAAGTTCAGCGCGGTGGAGAGGTTGGTGACGGTGAGCGTGCGGGGCGGAAAGCTCGCGGGGACGCTCGCCCCACCGGGTGTGGCGGGTGGGAGGTTCGTGGGCGCGACGGTCCACGCCAGTTCACCTTGCCGGAGCGAGACGCCGCTGACGATGAACTCGAAGCGGCGCAGCGCCTCGTGGTCGAGCCGCACCTCGGCCTCGGCGGCGGTGAAGTGCGGGCCGGAGGCGTCGCCGGATTTCGCCACGGAGATTCCCTCGGCCACCAGCCCGCGAAACCACTGCCAGCGCAGCCGGCGAAACTCGAGGTTGAACCCGCGCGCCTTCAACTCGGCGAGCACGGGACGCTTCACGAAGTCCGGCACCCCGCGCTGGTTGAACCAGAGGAACGCCACGAGCGCCGCGAGCACGAGCAACCACGCGACGATGCGCACGCAGCGGAACCCGACGCGGCACATGCGCCAGAAGGTCCAGCGTTTGCGTTCGGGTCCGGCCTGGCTCATGGAACGGGCGACGCGCGCCGGCGGCCTGGGCGCCCCGGCGGGGTGGGTTGGGATTTCCGCCCGGCTGCGCGCATGGGAGTGTGACGATGCACGGTCCTGGCCGGCTCACTGCGCCGGGCTGAGATATTGGAGGATGTATTCCCGGTAGAAACCGCGCGGGAATTCGAAGACCAGCGGACGGCCCGTGCGCTGGTCGGCGACGGCGGCCCACGGATTGCGCGTCTGCGAGCCAAAACCAATGGTGACGGTGTTGGTGCGCGCCGGGGGGCCGGCCAGCTCGACGCTGATGCGGTGGCTGGCGGCGGTGATGCCGCGAATGGCGAGCTGCTTGTCATTGGCATCCTCGGCCAGCAGCGTCCATTGCTCGGCGCGCAACTGGCCGAGGCGGAACATCGTCTCCTCCAGCGCCACGTTCTTCACCTCGTCCGCCGGCTCCGCGCCCTCCGACCAGCGGCCGTTGGGCGCGCGCGTGAGGCGGCGGATCTTGCCGTCGAACGCCACGGTGACGGCGGCGACCTGGTTGGAGGTGAAGCTCCAGACCGTGCGGTCCTGCAACTGGAAGAGCGACCACGCCAGGCGGTTCATGTCCGCGCGCGGGACGACATAGACGGAGCTTTCGTCATGGCGGCGGGCGAAGACGCGGTCCACGGGGCTGTTCGTGGAATCACCGAAATCCAGCCGGGCCACGAGAAGGTTTGTGAGCACGCCGGTGGCGTTGGTGGCGGACCGGAGCAGGCTGATGCTGCGGGTGGGCGGGGCCAGGCCGTAATGCGCGAAGTCGGTGACGACTTCCTTGGCCAGCTCGACCGCTTCCAGCCGGCCCAGGTGGCTGAGGTGGGTCAGCATGAGCTGCGGGTCCATCACGGTCCTGAGCGCGTCGTCGGCGACCCAGTCGAGGCTCCTGGCGGCGTTCGTCCGGGCGCGCAGGGTGAAGGTCTCGCGGCCTTGCACGGCGATGGTGTCAAACGCGTCCGCCGGCAGCGCGTCCAGCAGGCGGTGCTCGGAGAATTCCCAGTAGTCGGCGCGCAGCGTGTCGAGCAGCGTGCGGGGGACGAGCATGATGTTCGTGGTGGCGAGGCTGCGGGCGAAGACGAGCGCGGGCTGGTTGGTCGGGCTTTTGCCGAACTGCACGACGAGCGTGTCGTTGGTGCCTTGGCCGAAGGCCAGCTCCGACTCGGGCGCCTGCAAACCGTAGGTCTCGAGGTCCGCGCGCGGGTCGTCGCTGATGAACTGGAGCACGGGCCATTGGCGCAGCGCGGCGAGCAGCTCCTCGATGCGCGGCGTGTCGGCGCGCTTGGGCGGCGTGGGCAGCGTGATGCGCCAGAGCCGGTTGGTCGCGTCGCGTTGCAGCGTCAGGTCGCGCGCGCCGGTGCGGACGCGGACGCGGTCGAACTTCACGCTGGCCAGCGCGAGGAGGTTGCGGTCGCGCCAGTCGTCGGCGACGCGGGGGAGGAATTCGAGCAGCGCACCGTCAGTGACGGCGATGTGGCCGGCCCCGGCGACCTGGACATAGAGCTGGGTGCCGACGGGTGCGCGGGAGCCGATGCGCAACTCAAGGGGAGTATCGCCCTGGTGGAAGCGCAGTGTGGCCTGCGGCGGGCTGAGGCCGAAGTCGGCGGGCGAACCAGCTTGGGCGACTGGGATGACGAGCTGGGGCCGCAGGCGGTCGCAGACATCGAGCAGCGTCTTCAGCAGGAGCGAGTTGGCCGGGTAGTTCAGCGGCGCGGTGAGCCGCCACTGGCCGGCCTCCAATTCGGCGCGGAGGGTGACGTTCGAGCTGACGAACTCGACGCGCGTCACCGTGGCCGGCCGGAGGCGCGGCACCAGCGGCTCGGCGGCGGGCGG
>WRPG01000070.1 GCA_009773355.1 Limisphaerales bacterium | reverse complement strand
CGCGCCCGCGCCCGGTGCGGAGCCGCCCGCTCTTGGCGGGGTGAAGCTTTCCGTGGACACGCTGGCGCGCCCCGGCACCGTGGTCAGCGGCAAGGTCACGTTCAGCGACGGCCAGACGGCGGACTGGTATCTCGACCAGATGGGCCGGCCCGGCCTGGTGCCGGCGCAGAAGGGCTACCGTCCCTCGCAGATGGACATCATGGAGTTCCAGGAACTGCTCCAAATGGAGTTGCAGAAACTGGGCTTCTAACCGCTGCCGCCATGCTCGTCGTCCACGTCCATGTCCAGGTGAAGACCGAGTGCGTCGAGGCGTTCAAGGCCGCGACGGTCGCCAATGCGCAGGCCAGCGTGCGGGAGCCGGGCATCGCGCGTTTCGACGTGGTGCAGCAGGCGGACGACCCGACGCGCTTCGTGCTCGTCGAGGCCTATCGCACCGCCGACGCGCCGGCCAAGCACAAGGAGACCGCGCACTACGCCGCGTGGCGTGACACAGTCGCCCCGATGATGGCCGCGCCACGCACGAGCGTGAAGTTTGGGAACGTGTTTCCTGACGACGCGGGGTGGTGATTACTTCGTGGCAGCCATGTTCGAGTTGCTGATACGGCTATGGCACTTGGTTGAGGCCGTCTTTTATGCTCTGTGTGGCTGGCTTTACCTTGCTTCTCCGAAATACCGTGCGGCGACCCGTGAGCGATGGCGATTGAAGCCGGGAGAAAAGCTACCCGAAGTCCTGGCAATGAGCCTCGGAGTCGGCATTTCACTTCTCATCGCCTGGCTGGTCTTCGGCAAGTAGGGTTCGTGCGGCACAACTCCTCAAATTTTGCTGAACCGAAATATCGGATTAGTTCCGCGAACTGATTCCTCACCAATGACCTTCGAGTTCGCCACCGCCCACCGCGTCATCTTTGGCCCGGGCACGTTCAAGCAAGCCGGAGCCATCGCGCAACAGCTTGGCCGGCGGGCGTTGGTGGTGACGGGCAAGTCAGCCTCGCGCGCGGAGCGGCTGGTTCAGCAACTCGCGGCTGCGGGCGTGGCGGCGGAGGGTTTTCCCATCACCGGCGAGCCAACCACGGATGCGGTGCGTGCCGGCGTTGAGCGCGCGCAGGCGGCGGGGTGTGATTGCGTCGTCGCCTTCGGCGGCGGCAGCGCCATTGACGGGGCCAAGGCCATCGCCGGGCTGCTCACGAACGACGGGGAGTTGAGCGATTACTTGGAAGTCATCGGCCGAGGCCAGCCGCTTACGAAAGCCGCCGCGCCCTTGCTGGCGATTCCGACCACCGCAGGCACCGGCGCGGAAGTGACGCGCAACGCGGTGCTGGCCTCGCCGGAGCATCGCGTGAAGGCCAGCCTCCGCAGCCCGCACCTGCTCCCCCGCGTGGCGCTCGTGGACTCGGAACTCACGCTCGACCTCCCACCCGCGCTCACCGCCAGCACCGGCATGGACGCGCTCACGCAGCTCATCGAGCCTTACGTCTGCCCGCGCGCGAACCCGATGACGGACGCGCTTTGCGTCGAGGGCATCCGCCGCGCCGCGCGGTCGCTGCGGCGCGCCTTCGAGCACGGCGGGGACGCGGCAGCCCGCGAGGACATGGCGCTGGCGAGCTTGTTCGGCGGGATGGCGCTGGCGAACGCGGGCTTGGGCGCGGTGCATGGTTTCGCCGCGCCGATTGGCGGGATGTTCCCCGCGCCACACGGGGCCGTGTGCGCCGCGCTGCTGCCCGGTGTGATGGCCGCAAATGTCCGCGCGTTGCGCGAGCGCGCGCCGGGCAGCCCGGCATTGCGCCGTTACGACGAGATCGCGCGGCTGCTTACACGACGACCGCAAGCCGTCGCCGCCGATGGCGTGGCGTGGACGGGGGAGCTTTGCCGCGCGCTGCAAATCCCGCCGCTGCGTGCATGGGGCCTGGCGGAATCGGACGTTGCCGCAGTCGTGGAAAAGGCGATGCAAGCCAGCAGCATGAAGGCGAACCCGGTGCCGTTGACGGAAGCGGAGTTACGCCAGGTGTTGGCCGAAGCGCTGTAGCCGCAGGTTTTCAGCCACAAAGAGGCGCAAAGAGGCACAAGAGAAGCAGACTGAGTTCGGTCCTTTTGTGCTTTCTTGCGCCTCTTTGTGGCTCAAACTTCGGCCTTCGCTGCGAGGGCACCGGACTTGATTTCCCAGCGATGCAGCTCACGGCCCAGTTCGCGCGGCCAGCTTTCCTCGGTGCAGGTCATGAAGACTTGGCCGCGCGCGTGGTGGGCGCGCTCCAGCAGCGGCAGCAGGCCGGCGCGGCGCTTGGCGTCCAGTTCGCCCATCACGTCGTCAATGAGCAGCACCGGCGGCGCGCCGAGAATGCCGGTGACGTATTCGGCCTGCGCCATCTTGAGGGCGATGGCGAGCGTGCGCTTCTGGCCCTCGCTGCCGAACTGTGCGGCGGGCCGGTCGTTGACGAGCAGCGCGAGTTCGTCGCGGTGCGGGCCGACGAGCGTGGAGCGATAGCTGCGCTCGCGGTCGCGGGAGCGCGCGAGTTCCACGGCGAAGTCAGCGCTCACACTGGGCTGGTAATCGAGGCGAAGTTCCTCGGCATCGTGGGAAATGCGCCGGTAGGCCAGTCGCGCGAGCGGCGAAATGCGCGGCAACAGCTCGCGTCGCGCGGTGATGAGCTGGTTGCCGATGGCGACGAGTTCTTGGGAGAAACTGTCGAGGAGCGCGGGGTCGGGGACGCGCTGCTTGAGCAGTGAATTGCGGGAGCGGAGTGCCTGCGCGTAACGCTGGAGGAGCGGCAGATAGTTCGGTTGGGTTTGTGCCAGCAGGAGGTCGAGGAAGCGGCGACGCGTCCGCGCGGTGCCCTTCACAAGCTGCAAATCTTCCGTGCAAAACACGACCGCGCGCAACGTGCCGAGGTAGTCGGTGAGCCGGCGCACGGGCTGGCCGTCGAGGGAGATTTTCCGCTCGGCGGATGACCAATACATTTTGATTTCATGGCTCGCGGTGCCGACCACGGTCGCCCCGACGAAGTAGCCCTTGGCCAGGTGCCGAATCATCTGTGCACCGCCGACACCGCGAAACGAGCGTAGCGTGGCGAGCAGGTAAATCGCTTCGAGGATGTTCGTTTTTCCCTGCGCGTTGTTGCCCAGCAGGAGCTGGAAGCCGGGGCTGAAATCCGCGTCGAGCCGCGAGTAATTGCGGAAATCCCGAAGTCGCAGATGAGCCAGATGCACGCGCGAAAACTAGCCGTGGACAGGGCAAAAGGCGAGCGGTCGCGCGGCCAAAAGCGCTACGTGATTGGCGTTTGAGCGAGGTTGTTTGCGCCGCCGCGCCGGTAGCCTTGGAGGTCCAATGTCACGTGCGCGTAGCCGATGCGCTTGAGTTCTTCGGCAACGCGCGCGGCGGTTTTTGAGTCGAGCAGACGAGGCAATTCCACCGCGCCAACTTCGATGCGCGCGAGTGCGGAACGGGGCGGGGTAATGGCGAGATTGTTGAGGCGGGCCGGAGTTTTTACAGGTGCTGGAATAACCGTGCTAGGCAGCTCGTGATGCCGCACGCGGATGTCAAAAAAACCAAGGTCGCGCAGGAGGTTTTCAGCGGCCTCAATCATCCGCAGTTTCTCCTCCGTGACCGGCTCGCCGTGCGGGACACGCGAACTAAGACAGGCCATTTGCGGTTTGTCGGTGGTGGGCAATCCAAAGCGTGCTGACAGAGCACGAATTTCCGTCTTGGTGAGGCCAGCCTCCTTCAGGGGCGCTCGAATATGGAATTCATTTGCCGCTTGTGCTCCTGGACGAAAATCCCCGATGTCGCTCGCATTTTCACCATAAGCGATGACGGCAAGGCTCAGCTTCTTTGCCAAAGGAATTAGCTCAGTGAACAGATCGTGTTTGCAGAAGTAGCATCTGTTCAACGGGTTGGATGTGTAATCTGAGTTTCCGAACTCGGCAGTCTTAATGACCCGAATTGGCAAGTTGAACCTAGCGGCGATGTCCAAAGCCTCACTCAACTCACGACGCGGGAGGCTTGGGGAATCTGCAATTGCGGCCACACACCGGCCTGGCAAAACTTTGTTTGCGATGAAGGCTAGAAAGACCGAGTCAACTCCGCCGGAATACGCAATCAAAGCTGAACCGAGGTTACGGAGTGAGTCGCGGAGCAACGTGAGCTTTGTGTCCAGCACATGAAAAAAATGCGCTCTGGCGTGGGCTTTGTCGAGCCTGTGCGGGCTGGAACGATTGAGCGGAAAACCGATGTGGCAGATTTCTAAAAAAAGATGTTGCACGGATGCGGGAGGCAGGTAATCTGTCTGTGTTCTTTTGAACGACGTAGTTCGAAAGGTCTGTCGAAAACAATGTTGACAGTCCGCGTGGTGACGCCTAAAAATGTCCGCGTCAAACAAAGCTGAGATGCCGAGTTTACATTAAAAATCGGCGCTCAGGTTTTTTTTCCACTAAAACGGAAAAGGGTTTGGCGAACGAGTCGGTAGGCTCTTTGAAAATTGAATTGTGCGACAAGTGAGAGCCCCTTTGGGCGAATCCGGTTAGCGGAAAGCTCGAAGAGTTTTAATTGGTAATTGACAATTGTGGGGTTTTTTATCCTGCAAGGAAGGATCAAGCTAACGTTTTTAACGGAGAGTTTGATTCTGGCTCAGAACGAACGCTGGCGGCGTGGATAAGACATGCAAGTCGAGCGGGGCGTTCCAAGTAGCAATATTTGGAGTGTTCAGCGGCGCAAGGGTGCGTAACACGTGGGTAATCTTCCCTGAAGCTTGGGATAACTCCGAGAAATCGGAGCTAATACCAAATGTGATGATTAGAGGGCATCTTCTGCTCATCAAAGTTGGGGACCGTAAGGCCTGACACTTTAGGATTAGCCCGCGGCCTATCAGCTAGTTGGTGAGGTAACGGCTCACCAAGGCTAAGACGGGTACACCAAGGCTAAGACGGGTAGCTGGTCTGAGAGGACGACCAGCCACACTGGAACTGAGACACGGTCCAGACACCTACGGGTGGCAGCAGTCGAGAATTTTTCTCAATGGGGGAAACCCTGAAGGAGCGACGCCGCGTGGGGGATGAATGGCTTCGGCCCGTAAACCCCTGTCATCTGCGAGCAATCCCTCCAGCTTAACACGTTGGAGGTTGATAGTAGTGGAAGAGGAAGGGACGGCTAACTCTGTGCCAGCAGCCGCGGTAATACAGAGGTCCCAAGCGTTGTTCGGATTTACTGGGCGTAAAGGGTGCGTAGGCGGCCAAAAAAGTTTGATGTGAAATCTCGGAGCTTAACTTCGAAACTGCATTGGATACTGGTTGGCTTGAGGAGTGGATGGGAGACTGGAATTCTCGGTGTAGCAGTGAAATGCGTAGATATCGAGAGGAACACCAGTGGCGAAGGCGAGTCTCTGGACATTTCCTGACGCTGAGGCACGAAAGCCAAGGGAGCAAACGGGATTAGATACCCCGGTAGTCTTGGCTGTAAACGGTGCGCATTTGCTGTGAGCGGAATCGACCCCGCTTGTGGCGAAGCTAACGCGATAAATGCGCCGCCTGGGGAGTACGGTCGCAAGATTAAAACTCAAAGAAATTGACGGGGGCCTGCACAAGCGGTGGAGTATGTGGCTTAATTCGATGCAACGCGAAGAACCTTACCTGGCCTTGACATGCAAGTAGTAGAACCCTGAAAGGGGGACGAGGTAGCAATACCAGCTTGCACAGGTGCTGCATGGCTGTCGTCAGCTCGTGTCGTGAGATGTTGGGTTAAGTCCCGCAACGAGCGCAACCCCTGTGTCCTGTTGCCACCCCTTAAGTGGGAGCACTCTGGACAGACTGCCTCGCTTCAACGAGGAGGAAGGTGGGGATGACGTCAAGTCAGTATGGCCCTTACGGCCAGGGCTGCACACGTACTACAATGCCCGGCACAAAGGGATGCGAGAGCGTAAGCTGGAGCAAATCCCCAAAAACCGGACCCAGTTCAGATTGTCGTCTGCAACTCGACGGCATGAAGCTGGAATCGCTAGTAATGGCGCATCAGCTACGGCGCCGTGAATACGTTCCCAGGCCTTGTACACACCGCCCGTCACATCATGAAAGCCGGTCGTACCCGAAGTCGCCGCGTCAACCGCAAGGAGACAGGTGCCGAAGGTATGGCTGGTGATTGGGATGAAGTCGTAACAAGGTAGCCGTAGGGGAACCTGCGGCTGGATCACCTCCTTTCTAAGGAGAATACGGCCGGGTTGCTTGCAATCCGGCTAGGTCGTAAGACTTGAATAAGTCTTCATGGCTCAACAACTTGTCGCACAATTCAGCTTTCGAGAGCATGTTCTTTCCGAAAACAGTTCTATCCTCGGATCGGCTGGGGTTAAAATGGGGCTGTAGCTCAGTTGGTAGAGCGGTAGCTTTGCAAGCTACAGGTCAGGAGTTCGAGCCTCCTCAGCTCCACCATTTTGAGGGCCTGTAGCTCAGTTGGTTAGAGCATGCGCTTGATAAGCGCAGGGTCACTGGTTCGAGTCCAGTCAGGCCCACCAATTTCCGTTTGATGGCTGCGCAAGCTTCATCACCGGCGTTCTTTGAAAACTACACACAATCAGGGCATATACATTTCGCCGAGCATGCTCGAGTTATTCGAGCCATGTTTTGTAATCAAGCTAGTAAGAGCTTATGGTGGATGCCTTGGTGCCAAGAGGCGATGAAGGACGCAGCAAGCTGCGATAAGCCACGGTTAGCCGCAAGCAGGCTTCAATCCGTGGGTTTCCGAATGGGAAAACCCGATGACGAAAACGTCATCATTGGTGGATGAATTCATAGTCCATCAAAGCAACACGTGGTGAAGTGAAACATCTCAGTAACCACAGGAATATAAAACGATGTGATTCCGTCAGTAGTGGCGAGCGAACGCGGACCAGCCCAAACTGAATGGACTTGTCTCTTCAGGGTAGTGGGATCTTGACATGGTAGGCAGAGTGCAAGCTGAGGCATCTGGAAAGATGCGCCAAAGACCGTGACAGCCGGGTCGGCAAACCACAAAGCCGCCTAGAGATATCCCAAGTAGCACGGTGCAAGTGAAACTCTGTGCGAATCAGTCCGGACCACCGGATAAGGCTAAATACTCCTTGGCAACCGATAGTGAACTAGTACCGCGAGGGAAAGGCGAAAAGAACCCCTGTTAGGGGAGTGAAACAGATCCTGAAACCGTAAGCTTACAATGTGTAGGAGCGCCGTAAGGCGTGACTGCTTGCCTTTTGCATAATGAGTCTGCGAGTTATTGTCCGCGGCCAGCCTAATCCTTTTTTGGCGAAGGCGAAGGGAAACCGAGTGCGAAATGCGCGTCAAGTCGCTGGCAATAGCAGTGAAGGACCGAACTCGTGAATGTTGAAAAATTCTGAGATGACTTGAGAGTAGGAGCGAAAGACTAATCAAACCCCGTGATAGCTGGTTCTCTCCGAAATCGCTTGAGGGCGAGCGTTGGGCAAGTACTCCATGGAGGTAGAGCACTGGATGGCTTAGAGTCCCCACCAGGATATCAAAACCAATCAAACTCCGAATTCCGTGGATCTCATTAACCCAGCATTCAGGCTGCGAGGGATAAGCTTCGTGGCCGAAAGGGCAACAGCCCAGACCGACGGCTAAGGTGCCAAAATGCTGTTCAGTGGAAAGGATGTGACGTTGCTTAGACAGTGAGGATGTTGGCTTAGAGGCAGCCACCATTTAAACAGTGCGTAATAGCTGACTCATCGAGCGATGTCGCGCCGAAAATGATTGGCGATCAAACAGCATACCGAAGCCACGGATTTCCACCCAGTCCGCTGGATGGAAGTGGTAGGAGAGCGTAATCACCTCAGTGAAGCCGAACTAAAAGGGACGGTGGAGAGTTGATTAGTGAGAATGCAGACACGAGTAGCGATAAACCAGATGAGAATTCTGGTCGCCGTAAACCCAAGGTTTCCTGGGCCAGGTTCGTCCTCCCAGGGTTAGTCGGGAGCTAAGATGAGGCCGTAAGGCGTAGTCGATGCACAGCAGGCCAATATTCCTGCACCGTCTTGGGTCAAGACAAGGGATGACGCAGAAAGAAAAGCAACGATGTCATTGAAAGACACAGCCGAGGCTCCGGCCAAAGCGGGTTGCCAGACGATCTGCCTAGAAAACTTCCTTGTTGTTTCCCAAGCTGCCCGTACCGTAAACCGACACAGGTGGGTGAGTGTAAATGCACTCAGGCGCGCGAGAGAGACCTCTCTAAGGAACTCGGCACATTAGCCCCGTAACTTCGGGAAAAGGGGTGCTCTGCGTGAGCAGAGTCACAGTAAATTGCGTTTACCGACTGTTTAACAAAAACACAGCTCTCTGCCAAGTCGTCAAGACGACGTATAGGGAGTGACACGTGACCAATGCGGAAAGATCAAGGTAAGCCGTTAGCCGCAAGGCGACGCGGTGAGCCCAAGTCCCCGTGAATGTCGGCCGTAACTATAACGGTCCTAAGGTAGCGAAATTCCTTGTCGGGTAAGTTCCGACCTGCACGAATCGTGTAACGAGTGAACGACTGTCTCGGAGAGGATCTCGGCGAAACTGTAATTGCGGTGAAGATGCCGCATGCCCGCAGTAGGACGGAAAGACCCTATGCACCTTTACTGTAAGCTGGTATTGTGTTCTGGTTAATGATGCGTAGCGTAGGTGGGAGACTTTGAAGCGAGGGCCTCGGTTCTCGCTGAGTCGCAATGTGAAACACCACTCTTCGTTAATTAGGATTCTAACCCCGATTCCTGTGAAACCAGGCGGGGGACAGTGCTTGCGGGTCAGTTTGGCTGGGGCGGCTTCCTCCCAAATGGTAACGGAGGAGCGCGAAGCTGGGTTCAGCATGGTTGGCAACCATGCGACGAGGGTATGGCTAGAAACCCGGTTGACTGTGAGACCAACAAGTCGAGCAGGTGCGAAAGCAGGCCCAAATGATCCGATGGTCTAATGTGGAATTGCCATCGCTCAACGGACAAAAGGTACGCTAGGGATAACAGGCTGATCGGTTCCAAGAGTTCACATCGACGAACCGGTTTGGCACCTCGATGTCGGCTCATCGCATCCTGGGGCTGGAGAAGGTCCCAAGGGTCCGGCTGTTCGCCGGTTAAAGCGGTACGCGAGCTGGGTTCAGAACGTCGTGAGACAGTTCGGTCCTTATCCACTGTGGGCGCAGGAGACTTGAGGGGTTCAAACCTTAGTACGAGAGGACCGGGTTTGACGCACTTCTGGTGTGGCAGTTGTCCCGTCAGGGGCATCGCTGCGTAGCCATGTGCGGAAGAGATAAGCGCTGAAAGCATCTAAGTGCCAAGCTCATCCCAAGATACTGTCTCCCGGTCGCAAGGCCCTAAAGACCACGGGCAGACTACCCGTTTGATAGGTCAGGCGTGCAAGCGCTGTGAGGCGTTAAGCGGACTGATACTAATCGGTCGTGAGGCTTGATTGCTTTCCCAAGAAAGAACAGCTTCGGTAACGTATATGCTCCTTGTGTGTAGTTTTTTGAGAACCCCGTAGCCGGGAGTTCTTTGCAATTTTTTTGGTGGCCACAAAGCTGCGGCCCGACCCGATCCCATTCCGAACTCGGCCGTCAAACGCAGCATTGCCGATGGTAGTGGTTGTATAGCCTCCGCGAGAGTAGGTTGCCGCCAAATCTTTAAAAGGGCCGGACAATGTCCGGCCTTTTTCTTTTTCCCCGTTAACCCTGACGATGCCCCCTCTGCGTTTACCCATCGTTCTGGAAAAATGGACTTGCGGTGTCCGCTCATAACTTGCTACAAAAGAAGGACGTTTATGGCAGCCATCGGACGATTTCAGAAGGGCGACGAGATTTTTTTTGCCAAAGCTGTGGACGGAGAGTTGTTCCGGCTTCACGGTGACGTGTTTGGATCGCCGTCTTTTGACAAGAAGCCGCTTTCCGTAAAGGGTATCAAAACCCTCACCCCAGTGCAGCCCTCAAAAGTGATCGCCGTCGGACTGAATTACGCTGATCATGCGCGCGAGTCTGGGAAACCGCTTCCAAAGGAGCCTTTATTCTGGTTGAAGGCTCCGACTTCACTGATTCCGGACGGGGCAAAAATTGAAATCCCCTTCCCGAGCCACCGCACTGATTTTGAGGCGGAGCTGGCCATTGTCATTGGCCGCCGCGTGCGAAACGTCACCCCGGCTGCGGCGGCACGTTACATTTTTGGTTACACAGCCGCCGAGGACATCAGCGACCGCACCATTCAAAACTCCGAAAGCCAGTGGGCGCGCTGCAAATCTTTCGACACCTTCACACCGCTGGGCCCCTACGTGGAGACGAAGATTGACCCCCATGACCTGACCATCCAGCTCTTCCAAAACGGCCAGCTTCGCCAAAATTCAAACACCAGCCAGCTCATTTTCAACTGCTACCAGATTGTCAGCTTCGTCTCGACCAACATGACGCTGCTGCCCGGTGACGTCATCCTCACCGGCACGCCGAGCGGTGTTGGCCCCATCGAGTCCGGCGACCGTCTCGAAGTCCGCATCCAGGGACTCGCGCCGCTCGTCAACACTGTCAAGTAGCCACCCCCTTTCTCTCAGGGCCGTCGGGAAGAACTTTCTCGGCGGCCTTCTTTCTGAAACAATCTCCTCGTCATGCGCTGGTCACACTATTTCATCCCGACGCTCAAGGAATCGCCGGCTGAGGCGGAAATCCTCTCGCACAAGCTCCTCCTGCGCGCCGGCCTGGTGCGCAAGCTCACCGGCGGCCTCTACACCTTCCTGCCGCTCGGCCTCCGCACGCTGCGCAAGATCGAAGTCATCATCCGCGAGGAAATGAACCGCGCCGGTGCGGTGGAAGTCCTCATGCCCGCGCTCCAGCCGCCGGAGATCTGGCAGCAGTCCGGCCGCTACGAAACCGCGCGCGATGTGCTCTACAAGGCCAGGGACCGGGCGAACAAGGAGTGGGTGCTTAGTCCCACCGCGGAGGAAGTCATCACCACGCTGGCGGCCGGCGAAATCGCCTCCTATCGGCAGTTGCCCGTCAATTTCTACCAGATTAGCGTCAAGTTCCGCGACGAGATCCGCCCGCGCTTTGGCCTCATGCGCGCGAAGGAATTCATCATGAAGGATGCCTACTCCTTCGATGCCAGTGACGAGGCCGCGATGGCCAGCTACCGCCGCATGTATGACGCCTACACCCGCATCTTCAACCGCTGCGGCCTGAAAAACTTCCCCGTCGAGGCCGACACCGGCGTCATTGGTGGCAGCCACTCGCACGAGTTCATGGTGCCCGCCGAGACCGGCGAGAACGACGTGGTCTATTGCGAGGCCTGCGGCTACGCAGCCAACATCGAGAAGGCCACCAGCGGCATTCCCGCGACCGCAGCGCGCGAGGCCGGCCCCGCCCCGGAGAAATTCGCCACGCCCGGTGTCGTCACCATCGAGGCCTTGAGCAAGGCTCCCTACAGCGTCCCCGCCAACCGCCAGGTCAAGACGCTCATCTATATCGCCGACAGCCAGCCGCTTATCATCCTCGTCCGCGGCGACGACCAGCTCAACGAAACCAAGCTCATGGCCCGCACCGGGGCGGTGCAGGCGCGGCCCGCGACGCCCGAGGAAATCTTCGCCCTGCTCGGCGCGCACCCCGGCTCGCTCGGCGCGGTCGTCAACGTCCCGGCGCACGTCAAGGTGCTCGCCGACGAGCGCTTGCGCGGCGCGAACGACATGACCACCGGTGCGAACGAGGACGGCTTCCACTTGAAGGGCGTCTCCCTCGGGCGCGACATTAAGGTCACGACCTGGTTTGACCTCCGCACCGTCACTGCCGGCGAGCCGTGCGCCAAGTGCGCCAAGCCCCTGAAAATCCGGCGCGCCATCGAGGTCGGCCACGTCTTCAAGCTCGGCACCAAATACAGCGAGAAGCTCAACGCCTGCTTCCTCGATGCCGACGGCAAATCCAAGCCCTGCGTCATGGGCTGCTACGGCATCGGCGTCACCCGCACGCTGCAGGCCGTCATCGAGCAGTGCAACGACAAGGACGGCATCATCTGGCCGCTGGCCGTCGCGCCATTTCAGGTCTGCATCACGCCGCTCGCGGTCGCGAAGGACTCCGCCGTCATGCAGCTCGCGGAAAAGATTTACGCCGAACTGACCGCCGCCGGCGTCGAGGTCATCCTTGACGACCGCGACGAGCGCCCGGGCGTGAAGTTCAAGGACGCCGACCTCGTGGGCTTCCCGCTGCGCATCGGCATCGGCGAGAAATCGCTGGCGAAGGGCGAGGTGGAACTGAAGCCGCGCGGCGGCGCGCTCACGCTTGTGAAGGCCGAGGAAGCCGTCGCCAAGGTCCGCGAATTCCTCGCCGGCAAGGCGTAGCCGAGGCAGGGCGGGTCACCACTCGATCACCGCCGCGCCCCACGTCAGGCCGGCGCCAAAGACCACGAGCAGCACCAGGTCGCCACGCTGAATCCTCCCGGTGGTCACCGCCTCATCCAGCGCGATGGCCACGCTGGCAGCCGATGTGTTCCCATACTTGTCGAGGTTCACGAACATCTGCTCCGGCTTCGCCTCCAGCCGCTCGGCGACCGCGTCAATGATCCGCTGGTTGGCCTGATGGGGAATGACGCACTTGATCTGGCTGACGGTGAGTTCGCAGCGCGCCAGCGCCTCGCGCGCGGCGGTGCACATGGCATTCACCGCGCTCTTGAAAACCTCCTTGCCGTCCATTTTCAGAAAGTGCAGCCGCTGGTCCACGCTCTCGTGCGTGGCCGGGAAACGGCAGCCGCCACCCGGTTGGGAGAGCAGGCCGCCTTTGCCGCCGTCCGCGCCCATGCAGGCGGTGAGCAGGCCGTGCGAGTCGGGACGGTGCTGCAAGATGGCCGCGCCCGCCCCGTCGCCGAAGAGCACGCACGTCGTGCGGTCCTTCCAGTCAATGATCGAGGACAGCTTCTCCGCGCCGATGACCAGCACGCACTCGCTCGTGCGCGACATGATGAACTGCTGGCCAACTTCGAGCGCGTAGATGAAGCCGGAGCACGCCGCCTCCAGGTCAAACGCCGCCGCGCGCTTCGCGCCGATCTTGTGCTGCACCAGGCACGCGGTGGACGGGAACGGCATGTCCGGCGTGATGGTGGCGACGATGATGAGGTCAATCTGGTCCGCCGTGACGCCCGCCTGCGCCATCGCGCGCTCCGCCGCCTTCGCCGCGAGGTCGGAGCAAAACTCGTTCTCCGCCGCGATGCGCCTAGCCCTGATGCCCGTGCGGCTGGTGATCCACTCGTCCGTCGTCTCGACGAACTTCTCCAGGTCCGCGTTCGTCACCACGCGCTCCGGCACGTAGGCCCCCACGCCGGTCACGGAGCAGGTGCGCCCTTGGAAGCCGTGCTTGGCGCGGGGATTGGTGAAATCGCGGGTGGGTAGTGAACTCATTGCCGTGTCACGAGATTGCAGTTTTCTGGCAACAAAATGTCAATCGGCAATTGGCCGCCCTGGCCCGCCGCCGGCCGGGGCGCGTCGGTCCTGGGTGCGGCTTGACGCCGTCCCCGAGGGAGCTTGAGCGCGGCCGACGGGCAGCAGGCGGTGCCGCCCAGTGAGTCAATCCGCACATCCGGTTGTCCGAACTCCCGCTTGTCTTCCCCCTCCTTCCGCCTAAATTGCCGCCATGAGCACGGTTCAGGAAATCAAGGCCGCCGCCACCAAGCTGTCGGCGGAGGAAAAGGCGGAACTGGCGCGCTGGCTGACGGACCAGCAGAAGGTCGAAACCGAGGCCGAACGCTTGGAATGGGTGAGGCAATGGCGTGAGTTGGCCGCCAAGGCCAACGCTGGTGTCGGCCCCATTACTTGGAAGCGCGAAGACCTCTATGAACGCTGAGGTCTTTCTGGACACCAACGTCCTGCTGTATTCCATCTCTCAAATACCGGAAGAGGCCACCAAGCAGCGCATCGCCGACACACTGGCCACCACGGTCACTTTCGGCACTTCCGCACAGGTCTGCCAGGAGTTCTACGTCGTTGCAACCGGGAGGATGAAACAATTCATCTCTCCGGCGACAGCAACGGAGTTCGTCCGCAAACTGATGCGGCGTCCCTTCGTTCCCACTGACGCCGAGTTGATTCAAGAAGCGATTGCAGTTCGAGTGCGCTTTCAAGTCTCCTACTGGGGCGCCGCCATCATCGCCGCCGCCCAGCGGCTCGGGGCGAAGACGATTTACTCGGAGGACTTGAGCCACGGGCAGCACTACGGCTCCGTCCAAGTCGTGAACCCCTTCCTTACGGCCAAGCCAGTCTGACTCGCCCACACACACGGCCATGAACCGCATCGTCGGCCTGGAAACGGAATACGGGTGCCTGAGCAGCGACCCTGCCGGGCCGCCCGTCGCCGTCTCGCGCGTGCGCAACTGGTTCTTCGAGAAGCATCGCTTCGGCCTCGCGGACATGCACCAGCGCGATTGGGACGAGCCGGCGGGCAACGGCGGCTTCCTCTTCAACGGCGGGCGCTGCTACGTGGACATGGGCCATCTCGAAATCTGCACGCCCGAGTGCCTTTCCCTCCGTGACCTGCTGCGCTTCGACCGCGCGGGCGACGCCATGCTCACCGCCGCCACGCACGACCTCGGCCTCGCCGAGCGCGTCAGCTTCGTGCGGAACAACGTGGATTACTACTCGGGCGCGACCTTCGGCTGTCATGAGAACTATCTCGTCCGCCGGGGCGCGCCGCTCAACGAGGCGAACGTCCAGTCGCTCCTCGCCTTCCTCACGCTGCGGGTGCTCTACACCGGCGCGGGCCGCGTGCGGGCGTCGCAGGGCGCGGAGTCACGCGGCGACATCGTCAAGCTGATGACTTCCGAGAGCGATTTCCAAATCAGCCAGCGCGCGGACTACATCAACAACGACCTGTTCGAATGGGTGCAGTTCAACCGCGCCATCATCAACACGCGCGACGAACCGCTCGCCGACGCGCGCCGCTTCCGCCGCCTGCACCTGCTGCACGGCGACACCAGCGTGCTGCCCGCCACGCTCGCGCTCAAGTGCGGCACCGCATCGCTCGTGCTGGATTTGCTGGAGATTGACAAGCTGCCGCCCGTCGCGCTGGCCGACGCGGTGTATGCCTTCCGCGCGCTCTCGCACCAGCCGGACGGCCCGTGGCGCGTGCCGCTGGCGGATGGAGTTGAAGTGTCGGCGGTCGAAGTGCTGCGGTGGTTTTACATCGCGGCGGAGAAGGAGTTTCGCGGGCGCGACGCGGAGACGGACGCGCTGCTCGGCATCTGGAACGGTGTGTTGACTGACTTGGACACGAACGTCGAGAACCTTGTCGGCATCGTGGACTGGGTGACGAAGCGCTGGCTCTACACGCAGTTCCTCGCGGCGGAGAACCTCCCGTGGACCGACCCTTGGCTGCGCGCGCAGGACTTGGAGTTTCACGCTGTTGACCCCGCGCGCAACCTCGCCTGGCCGCTCGCGCGCACGCCGGAACCGTGGGTCATCTCGCCGGAGGAACAGCACGCCGCCCTGCTCACACCGCCCGCCGACACCCGCGCCGCCGCGCGCTCCAGCCTCATGCACGCGCTGGAGAAGCAGACCTTCCGCTTCTTCGTGGACTGGGAGGTGATTGACGCGGAAGGCACCGACTCGCTGCACCTGCTCGACCCATTCCAGCCGAAGCCACCGGACGCGACCGCCTGGCTCCGTCGCGGCGCACGCGTCCAAGCGCGCGAGTCGGAAACCGAGTAGGACGGCGCACGTAGCTCGACATTCCAATGTCGAGTTCAGAAGCGACCCAGCCCCACGACTCGACATTGGAATGTCGAGCTACTCACGGCGGCGGGCGCGGCCAGAGCGCGTCCTTCCGATCCCAAATGTCCGTCGTGCGCGTGGCGGGAGCGGCGTCGGAACCGTCACCGCCGTCGTCCTTCAAGTCCTCGCCGATGGACCAGAGTGTGTAGGCGCCGTCCGGGTTGAGCCGGTAGCGGAGTGGCTTGCCATCCATCCAGTCCACCGGCACGGCGGGGAGGAAGACAGGCACGAGGTCACTCAACGAAGCGGGTGCGCGCCCGTGCTTGCGACGAAACCGCTCCACCGCCAGCGCCGCGACCGTAAGCTCGCGGAAGGTCTCGTAGCGCGTGCCCGTCTTGCCGGCGTTGAGCAGGTTGGGAATCGCGATGCGCGAAACCATCAGCATCCGGCCCCGGCCGGTGTCCAACGCGGCGACCTTCGCGTGGATGGCGGCGCGGTCGGACTGGATGTCCGCCCACGAGCGCAGCCGCGCTTCCTTCCGCACGGTTCCGATTTGGTCCTGCATCAGCTGGAGGTAATAGAGTTCATCCGCCTCCGCTGCGAACACCCGCCACGCCAGCCCGTAAGCGCCATCTGCGATTTTTCCAGCGCCGGTCATGCCTGCGCCAATGTCAACGAACGAATGCTCTCCTGAACAGGTCGCCGCGATGCGCTCCCCGACGCCCGCCCGCTCAAACTCCAGCGCCCGCGCGAACGCCGGCTTGATGGCCAGCGCTTGCCACCGCGCCTGCAAGTCCGCGAGTTGCGCCTCCGTCAGGCCCGGAGCCTGCATCGTGGCCCAGGTGGAGTGCAGCGCCATGCCGCCGATGGCGACCCGTATCATCTGCCCGATAATGGTGAAATCCTCGTCATGCCAGGCCAGCATGTCACCGAGCGCCGTCAAGTGCGCCACCGCCTGCGCGGGCTGCCGCTCGTGGAGGGCGAGCGTGTTCGCCGCAGCAAGCCACTGCGCCAGGTGGCGCTTCTCGACGAAGCACTTCGGCATCGGCGTTCGTTGTTGATAGTCCCACCCCGTGTCCCGGTCCGGCACGGCGAGCAGCGCGTGGACTTCCGCCAAGGTCGTTTTCATCGCCGCCACCTCGGCTGCCAAGTCCTCCCACTCGTAGGGCACCATGGACGACGGCGCGCCACGCCCGGTCGTTCCTGGAGCCGCCGCGCTCAAGCCCAGCTTGGGCCGCATCCACGCCGCCTCGGCGACGCCGTTGCTCAGGTAGCGAAAGTGTTCGATGGTGCTCAGTGCGCGGCTGGACGAGCCAAGCAGCTTGCCCAACCGCACCAACTCTTCCACGCGGTTGGTCGCCGGCCCGGTGCGCTTCGGGAGCAACTCCGCGATGGTGAACTTCTCGCCCTTTGCCCGCATCTCCTCCTTCCACAGCTCGACGGACGACTTCCCGCGCCGCGCGGAGAACACGCCCGTCAGCGCCGCCGCCAACAGGAACGCGGCGACCAGCAGGTAGAACTTGCGGTTGCTCGGCGCTGGTTTGGCTTCCGCTTCGTTCATGACGGAGCGCCGGCTTGCAGCCGGCTTACAGTCGGGTGCGCCAAGAAAGTTGCTCGCGGTAACACGCCTCGAAAAGGCCAGCAATTGGCGACGCAGTCCTGTCGGCGTGGGCGCAAAGCCGGCTGCAAGCCGGCGCTCCGGGGCGTGTCGCTCATTGCTGGTTCATCCGAATCACCTTCCCGGGGCGCGTGCCGAGGTGCTTGTCGTCCTCGACCACCACAACGCCGTTCACGGTGACGAGCTTGAAGCCCGTGGCGTATTGGTGCGGCTCCTTGAAGGTCGCCCTGTCCGTGACCTTCGCGGGGTCGAACACGACGAGGTCGGCCCATGCGCCTTCGCGCACGAGGCCGCGGTCCTTGAGCTTGAAGGTCGTGGCGGGGAGCGAACTCATGCGGCGGACGGCGTCTTCGAGACGGAGGAGTTTCTGCTCGCGCACATATTCGCCGAGCACGCGGGCGTTGTTGCCGTAGCCGCGCGGATGCGGCACGCCCTCGCCGAACTTCCGCACGCCGCTGTCGGAGGCGAACATGGTGTTCGGGTGCTTGGCGAACTCGCGCAGGTCGTCCTCGCTCATGCCGTGGAAGACGGCGGAGGCACCGCCGCTCTTCTCAATCTCCAGCAGCAGCTCGACCTGGTCGTCGAGCGAGTCGTTCCCGCGCTTCTTCTTCGCGGCTTCGACCACGTTCATGCCGTTGAGTGATTTGTCCTTCGAGTAGCTGGCGATGACGGCGTAGCTGTAGTCGTCGCGCCCCTGCTTGCGGAGGCTCTCCTTCATGCGCTTGGCGATGTCCGCCTTCTGCGCCGGGTCGCTGATTCGCTCGCGGAACTTGTCCGCGCCGCCTTCACGCGCGCTGTCGGGGATGAGCTGCGAGAGACCGGTGCTGGACGCCGGATAGACATACTGGTCCTGCGTGATGTCCAGGCCGCTGGCGCGCGCGCCCTCGATGGCGGCAATGACCTTCGCGGTCTGGCCCCAGTAGGACTTGCCGGAGAGTTTGAGGTGCGAGATGTGGCCGCGCGTGTGGCCTTCCCGGGCGATGCGGAACAGCTCGTCGAGCGCCTTGAAGATGTTTTCGCCCTCGCTCCTCATGTGACTGGCGTAAACGCCGCCGTGCGCGCCGGCGACCTTGGCGAGTTCCACAATCTCTTCGGTCTTCGCGAACGTGCCCGGCAGGTAAATGAGGCCGGTGGCGAGGCCGACCGCACCATCCTTCATTCCCTGCTCGACGTAGCCTTTCATCTTCGCCAGCTCGGCGTCGGTCGGCGGGCGGAGGAAGGAGCCGCCCATCGCCTGACGACGCACGGTGTTGTGGCCGATGAGCGAGCAGACGTTGGGCGAGATGTTCGTGGCTTCGAGTTCCTTGAAATACTCGCCGAGGTTCAGCCGCGAGCTGCCGCAGTTGCCAAGCACGAGCGTCGTCACGCCCATGCGGAGGAAATTCTCGGCGAGCGGCTGGTCCTCGATGCCCTCGGCGTGCGTGTGCGTGTCCACGAAGCCCGGCGCGACGACAAGGCCCTTCACGTCCACCACGCGCTTCGCCGTGCCGGTCACGCGCCCGACGGCGGCGATGCGCCCGCCCTTCACCGCCACGTCGGCAAAGACGGCGGGATTGCCCGTGCCGTCCGCCACGCGCCCGCCGCGCAGGAGGAGGTCGTAATCTTGGGCCGGGGCAAGGGCAGCCGCCGCGCAGAGCAGCAAGACCGTGAGGGAGGAGAAGTTCATGCCCGCTTGATAGCCGGGGGAGCGGAGCGTGTCGAATCCTGCGTGTTCTCCCTTGCTTGGAGCGCAGGTGTCCAACCTGCGTTCGGCGTGGGGCCAACGCGCAGGTTGGACACCTGCGCTCCGGGATTCGCGTGTCACTCCGCAAATCACCCTACCGTGCCGAGCTTGCTTCACCCCGGCGCGGGAACTACCTTCGCCCCGTCAGCACGCATGAATCCGCCTTCCGCGTCCGCCTCCCCCGCCGCTCCGAACGGCATGGCATCCCCAGCCCGTCGGCAAGTCGCACCGGCTGACCCCGCTCCACCCGCCGCCGCGCAGTGGCTCGTGACCAACTGGCAGATCCCCGCCGCGTGCCTGAGCCTGCTCGTGATCGCGACGCTCGATCTCGGGCAGCGCGCGGACTTTCCCATCGCCTCGTTCTACGTCGCGCCGGTGCTGCTGGCGCTTTGGTCGCAGAACACCCAGCACGCGCTCTACCTGGCCTACGCGGCCACCGGGCTTTCCGTCCTCGGCTTCATGCGCGGCCCCCTCAGCGGCCCGCATGAGGCCGAGATGGCGAACCGGGTTCTCTCCGTCGCGATGGTCTGGCTCGCCGCCGCGCTTTCCCTTCAGCGCTGGCGGCGTGAGAAAACTTTGGAACGTGCCTTCTCCGACATGGAGCGCCGCGTGCGCGACCGCACGGACGAGCTGACGCGCGCGAACAGCTCGCTCCAGACCGAAATCGCCGACCGCAAGGACAAGGAGGAATTGCTCCGCCAGCTTTCCGGTCACTTGATGACGGCGCAGGATCAGGAGCGCCGCCGCATCGCGCGCGAGCTGCACGACAATTCCGGCCAGACGCTCGCCGCCATCGCCGTGAACCTCTCCCGGATCGAGAACCTCGTGCCCGACGCGACGCCGAAGGTGAAGAACCTCGTCGCCGACACTGCCGCGATGGCCGAGCAAACCTCGCGCGAGATCCGCACCATCTCCTATCTGCTGCACCCGCCGTTGCTGGAGGAGTCGGGCCTGCTCTCGGCCATCGGCTGGCTGGCGAATGGCTTCATGCAGCGCAGCGGCATCAAGACCGAGGTGGACGCGCCCGCCGAGTTCGACCGCCTGCCCGCCGACATCGAGGTCACCATCTTCCGCATCGTGCAGGAGACGCTCACGAACGTCGCCCGACACTCCGGCAGCAAAACCGCCTTCATCAAAGTCACGCGCCAGCCCGGCGAGATCGTCCTCGAAGTGCGCGACGAGGGCACCGGCATTCCGCCCGAGAAGCTGGAAAAAGTGCATGGCAACGTCTCCGCGCTGGGCGTCGGCGTGGCAGGTGTGTGGGAGCGCGTGCGGCAATTTGGCGGAGCACTGGAGATCAACTCAAACAGCCGCGGCACCACCGTGATGGTCGTGGTGCCGCTCCCCGGAGAACAACTATGAGCATACTCAAACTACTCATCGCCGATGACCATGACATTGTGCGCGCCGGCATGAAGGCGCTGCTCGACGACCAGCCCGGCTGGCAGGTCGTCGCCGAGGCGGGCACCGGCCGCCAGGCTGTCGAGAAGGCCAAGGCCACCACGCCGGAGGTCTGCATCCTCGACGTGACGATGCCGGAGTTGAACGGCCTCGAAGCCGCGCGCCAGATCAAGAAGCTCCTGCCGCACACGGAGATTCTCATCCTCACCGTCCACGAGTCCGAGCAGATCGCCAGCGAGGTGCTCAAGGTCGGCGCGCGCGGCTACATCCTCAAATCCGACGCCGGGCGCGAGCTGGTCGCCGCCGTGAAGGCGGTGAGCGCGCACAAGAACTACTTCACCTCGCGCATCTCGCAGATGGTCTCCGACAGCACGCTCAAGGAAGGCGCGCAGGCCATCGAGGCCGAGGACATCGGCAGCCGCCTGACGCCGCGCGAGAAGGAAATCGTGCAGCTGCTGGCCGAGGGGAAGAGCAACAAAGAGGCCGCCAGCGCCCTGAACATCAGCGTGAAGACTGTCGAGACGCACCGCACCAACATCATGCGCAAGCTGCGTTTCCACTCCGTCGGGGAACTCGTGCGCTACGCGGTGCGGAACAACATTGTCTCCGCGTAGTCGCAACCTTCAGGTTGCGAACAGAGCAGCTTGAGTGGGGACGGGTTTCCAAAGACCCCAAGCGCAACCTGAAGGTTGCAACTACCCGCCAATCTGCGCCGTGTAAGCCTCCGGCGTGAGCAACGCTCCCGCCTCCGCCGCGTCCGACAGCTTGAGCTTGAAGAACCAGCCCTTGCCGTAAGGCTCGCCGTTCACCAGCCCGGGATCGTCGGTCACAGCCTTGTTCACCTCGATGACCTCGCCGCTGGCGGGCGCGTAGATGTCGCTGGCGGTCTTCACGGACTCGACCACCGCACAGGCCTCGCCGGCCTTCACCTTGCGCCCCACGGCGGGCAGCTCGACGAACACCACGTCCGTCAGCTCGTGCTGCGCGTGGTCGGTGATGCCCACGGTCGCCACGTCGCCGGCGACGCGCAACCATTCGTGGCTCTTGGCATACTTCAAATCAGCGGGAACTTGCGTGCTCATGTCGGGGCGGAGTTTGGGTTCAGTCAGTCAGGTTGTAAATTCGCTTTTGCACCGTGCCGGCGATTTGCAATCGCCGTGTGTGAGTTTCAGCAGGACTGAGAGGCTCCAAGCAGTCCACCCGCAACGCGGCGACTGCAAATCGCCGGCACGGTCTCAGGGCTTCTTGTAAATCGGCTTCTTCACGATCTCAGCGGCGAAGCGGCGGCCGCGGATCTCAATCTCAAGCTTGCCACCAATCACGGCGACCTGCGGCGGGACATAGCCCATGCCGATGCCATTGTTCAGCGACGGGCTTTGCGTGCCGCTCACGACTTCACCGACGGCTGAACCGCCCGCCCAAATCACGTAGTGCGGACGCGGCGGCGGGGCCTTGTCCGTCATCTTGAAGGCCACGAGCTTCTTCTTCGTGCCGCTGGCCTTCTGCTCCGCGAGCACCGCGCGCCCAACGAAGTCGCCCTTGTCCAACGCGACGAAGAAGCCGACCCCGGCCTCGATGGGCGTGGTGTTCTCGTCCAGCTCGTGACCGTAGAGCGGATAGCAAACCTCCGTGCGCAACGTGTCGCGTGCGCCGAGACCGCAGGGCTGGAGGCAGAACTGGTGGCCAAGGTTCAGCGCCTTGTCCCAGACCGCCTCGATGAGCAACGCGGGCGTGATGACCTCGAAGCCGTCCTCGCCGCTGTAGCCAGTGCGGGCAACGCAGACGGCTTGGCCATCGAAAGCGAACTGCGCGATCTGGTTCTTCTTCAAGTCGCTCGGCTTCGCGACGTGCGTGCCGCCGGTGGACGCCGCAGGGAAAAGCTGGTCGAGCAGACCGGGCGTCTTCGGCCCCTGGATGGCGACGGCGGCGGTGTGGTCGGAGAGGTTCGCGAGCGTCACGTCTGCTTGCTGCGGGAAGGCACCAAGGCGTTCCTGCAACCACGCCACGTCCGGCTCGATGCGCGAGGCGTTGATGATGAGCAGATATTCCTCCGCGCCGAGACGGTAGGCGTAGAGGTCGTCAATCACCCCGCCGTGCTCGTGGCACATGAGCGTGTATTGGCCGAGGCCGACGACGAGCTTGCGCACGTCATTGGTGAGCGTGGCGTTGAGGAACGCCTCCGCCGCCGGTCCGCGCACGATGACCTCGCCCATGTGCGAGATGTCGAAGATGCCCGCCGCGCGGCGGACGCAGAGATGTTCGTCCGTGATGGTGGAATACTGGACGGGCATTTCCCACCCGCCGAATTCGATGAGCTTGCCGCCCGCGCGCTGGTGGGCGGAGAAGAGGGGAGTGCGTTTGAGCATAGTGCAGGAGGAGCAACTTTATGAGGCTGATTCCGAAATGTCGGCAAAGCGTTCACGGATTCGTCGCGAGCCGAATTCGCCTTTCTGACAGCACTCACAAGCCCACGGCTGCTTGCCGTGGGCACCAGGGTAATGACGCCAGCCGACTGATTGCGGCAACCGACTGATGCGAGTGATTTCCTTTGCCGAAATCTTGCGGAGAATAATCACCTCGAAGCCCTCCATACCCGTTTGACCTCGAATCACCGCATGCGCTTCTGCTGCGGTCATTCGCGGGTGGACTTCGTTGTATCGTCCGCACAGCACTTGCTCCTCGTCTGCGATGCGAAAATACACGCCGACCACGGAGCCACGGAAACGCCGCAGTTCCCGAATCCACTGGTGACTAACTTGAAAGTTCGGGACGACTGGCATGGCAAATACTCCCTTCGATACTTCCTCTCCGTTCCGATACTTCGAGCGCAGGATGCCAGTTCGCCTTACCAAGCTGGCTTTCGAGTCCGCAGTTAAATGAACGAACAGGGCCATCGCGCTTCGCTAGTGCGGTCTTCCGACTCCATGCACCTGCGCCAGGTAATTCCCAATCGCCGCCGCGCCGGAGACGAAGTGCAGGCCGTTGAAGGTGCCAATCTCAACGCCCTTCACGCTCGCGGGCGGGCCGTCGGCAATGACGAGGACGGGGCAGCTCTGGTTCGCTTCGCCGATGAGCGAGAGGATTTCCTTCCGGGGGCGCGGGAAGTCCACGTAGCGCAGGTCCAGCACATGGCGGAGCTGCGGGTAGTAGGCGAGCACACCGGTGAGCTGCGCGCACTCGGGGCAGTAGTAGGGCGTGCCGGGGCCGTCGGGGAAGTCGTGCTTGAGGAGGAAGAGGATGTCGCGGTGCATTCTGGCGCAGTTCCGGGTTCTGGGTTTTGAGTTTCGGGTCGGTCAGCCCCACTTCTCCGTCTTCATCTGCTCCTTCGGCAGCTTGAGTTCGTCCAGCACGAGGCGCTCCGTGGCTTCCACCAGCTCGTTCGTGCCGCAGGCGTAGAAGACCGTGTTCGGCAGGTCATGGACGTGTTCCTTGACCCATTCGGCGGTGATGCGGCCGCGACGGCCCGTCCACGGGTCATCGGGATGCAGGCGTGTGCAGGTCACGTAGAAGTCGAAGCGCTCGTTCTCCTGTTCGAGCTGCTGGAACTCTTCGCGGAAGATGATGTCGTTCGTGGTGCGAACGCTGTAGAGGATGGTCAGGCGCGTGTCGAGTTCGCGGCGCGTGGCCTCGCGGGCGAAGGCGCGGAAGGGCGTCACGCCGCTGCCGCCCGCGATGCAGACGAGGTGTTTGCCCGGCGGGTCGAAGACGGGAAGGAACCTGCCGGTCGGCTCGATGACCCAGAGTTTGTCACCCGGCTTGGCCCAGTCCACGAGGCGCGTGCCCATCTTGCCGTCGCGTTTCACGGTGATTTCGTAAAAGCCCCGGTCCAGCGCGCAGGAACTCAGCGAGTAAGCGCGCTTGTAGGCTGGCGCATCCGGCCAATACACCGTGATGAACTGCCCGGTCTTGAAATCCACGTCGTAGCCCGCCGGCCACTGGAGCCGGATGGTCTTGGTGTCGGGCAGCTCCATCGTCACCGACTCGATGAGCATTTCAGCAATCTGCTTCGGCATACGGTCGCGCGGAGTTTAAGGACGGGGCGCGCGGGCGCAAAGTCATTTTGCTGGAGTGCGCCAAAATCAGAAACCGCCCGCCGCCCATCGCCGAGTCCGCCGCGCGCGGGGGGAGCGTCCGTGGCTCGACAATGCCCTGCCTGTTTCTCTGGCTGTCACTTCCCATGCCCAGCGGTTTTTCTTCAATTGAAGGGTGGCCAGCCTGCGGACCTGCTTCGCCGGCTCGCGCCGTGAAGCTTGGGCTTTGAGCTTCCCGCCGCGCTTGCTACCGTCCCGCTCATGCGAATTTTGACGGGCATCCAGCCTTCCGGCGCGTTGCACCTCGGCAACTACTTCGGGGCCATGCGTCCGGCCATCGAGCTGCAAGCGCAGGGCGAAGCTTTCTACTTCATCGCGAACTACCACTCGATGACCTCGCTCACGGACGCGAAGCTCCGCCGCCAATACACGCTCGACGTGGCGCTGGACTTCCTCGCCTGCGGCCTCGATCCCGCGCGCTGCGTCTTCTGGGTGCAGTCCGATGTGCCGGAAGTTGCCGAACTCGCCTGGCTCCTCTCCACCGTCACGCCGATGGGCCTGCTCGAACGCTGCCACAGCTTCAAGGACAAGGTCGCCAAGCTCGGCGAGGGCGAAATCGGCTCCGTGAACCACGGCCTCTTCGCCTATCCCGTGCTCATGGCGGCGGACATCCTCGCCTTCGACTCCAACCTCGTCCCCGTCGGCAAGGATCAGAAGCAGCACCTCGAAGTCACGCGCGACATCGCCGGCAAGTTCAACCAGCAATACGGCCAGACCTTCGTCATCCCCGAGCCGCGCATCCGCGAGGAAGGCGCCGCCGTGCCGGGTCTTGACGGGCAGAAGATGAGCAAGAGCTACGGCAACACCATCGAGATTTTTGGCGAGGAGAAGGCCACGCGGAAGAAGATCATGGGCATCGTCATGGATTCGCGCACCCCCGCCGAACCGAAGCCCGACGCGGACCAGAACCTCGCCGTGCAACTGCTCAAGCTCGTCGCGCCCGCCGACGTGGCGACGGACTTCGAGAACCGCCTGCGCGCCGGCGGCCTCGGCTACGGCGACTTGAAGAAGGCTCTCTTCGAGCACTATTGGCAGCACTTTGCCGCCGCCCGCGCCAGGCGCGCGGAACTCGCCGCGAACCAGGACTACGTCCGCCAGCTTCTCCGTGCCGGAGCCGAGAAAGCCCGCGCGGTGGCGACGAAGGTCTTGCAGCGTGCAAAGTCCGCGAGCGGGCTGAACTGACTCGGGTGCCACCCGGGCCTCACAGCACCTTCTTCGCCTCGTGCCGGGGCGTTTCCTTCAGCACGCGGCGGATGATCTCGTCCACCTTGATGCCCTCGGCCTCGGCGTTGAACGTGGGCACGAGCCGGTGCCGCAGCACGGGATATGCAAGCGCCTCGATGTCCTCCACCGTGACATGGAACCGCCCGCGCAGGACCGCCCGCACCTTCCCGCCCACGACGAGCTGCTGGCACGCGCGCGGGCCGGGGCCCCACGCGATGAGTTCCTTGGTGAAGGCCGGCGCGTCCGCGTCCGTGGGCCGCGCGCGGCGCACAAGGTCGAGCACGAAGTCCGTCACATGGTCGGGCACGGGGACTTTGCGGACGGTCCTTTGAATCGCGATGACCTCCTCGCCGGTGACAACCGGGTCCACGTCCGCCGAGAAGGCGCTCGTGGTGCGCTTGATGATCTCGCGCTCCTGCTCACGGGTCGGGTAATCCACGCGCACATGGAACATGAAGCGGTCCTTCTGCGCCTCGGGCAGCGGATACGTGCCCTCCTGCTCGACTGGGTTTTGCGTGGCGAGCACGAAGAACGGCTGCTCCAGCTTGTAGGTGCGCCCGCCGACAGTGACGCTGTGCTCCTGCATCGCTTCGAGCAGCGCGGCCTGTGTCTTGGGCGGCGAGCGGTTGATTTCGTCCGCGAGGATCATCTGCGCGAAGAGCGGGCCTTTGAGGAAGGTCAGTTCGCGCCGGCCGGTCGTGGGATCTTCGGAAATCACATCGGTGCCCGTGATGTCCGCCGGCATGAGGTCGGGCGTGAACTGCACGCGGCGGAAGGAGAGTTGCAGCGCATCGGAAAGCGTCTTGACCATGTAGGTCTTGGCGAGGCCGGGCACGCCCTCGAGCAGGCAATGGCTGCGCGCGAAGATGGCGATGAGCAACTGCTCGATGACCTCCTCCTGGCCGACGATGAGCTTGCCCACCTCCTGCGTGACGCGCTGGTAGGCCTCGGTGAGCCGGCGCGCGAGCCGGGCGTCGTCGGCATCGGACGAGGTGGCGCGGGCTGCAAGCTTCGGAACGGGCGGCGGGGTGGGCAGGGTGCCGGCGTCCACCACCGTGGGAACCGGCGGCGGCGCGGGCTTTTCCGGCGGCGGCAGTTCAAGTTGGGCGTCCTCCGCCTCCGGCAGCAGCGAGACTTTCAGGCAGGTGGGGCACCGGAACTCCGTGCCCGCCAGCGCGGCCTCAACACGGAATTCCTCTTCGCAGAGCGGGCACTTGAAGGTGATGTCCATCGGTGAATGTCGGCGCAGCTTGGCGCAAACCGGCGCGCGAGGGAATCCCTTTCCTGCGGCAGGCCAACCGGGGAATGCCGCACGCAAAGTTCGCCAAGGGCGCAAAGGGGATTGTTCTGCTTCTTTGCGTCCTTCGCGTCCTTTGCGTGAGCCTCATTCCCGCCTGCTCCGTGCTGGAAAAACTCCTTGCCGCAGTCCAGCTCGCGCCGGAAGCTCGCGGGCGTTTCAACGCAGCCATTCACCAAACACCATCGCCCATGAGCGCCGAAGCCCGCCTCGCCGAACTCAAACTCGAACTCCCCGCCGCCCCGAAGCCCGCGCACGTCTACAAGCCCGTCGTCATCGCCGGGAACATGTGCTACGTCTCCGGCCACGGCCCGCTGCGCGTGGACAAGACCATGATCACCGGCGTCGTGGGGAGGGACTTGAACCTGGAGCAGGGGCAGGCCGCCGCGCGGCAGGTCGGCCTCGCCATCCTCGCCACCGTGCGCCACGAGCTGGGCAGCCTCGACCGCGTGAAGCGCCTCGTGAAGACGCTGGGCATGGTCAACACCGCCACCGACTTCTACGACCACCCGAAGGTCATCAACGGCTTCAGCGAGCTGATGCGCGAGGTGTTCGGCGACGACGCGGGCGTGGGCGCGCGCAGCGCCGTGGGCATGGGGCCGCTGCCGGGGAACATCGCGGTTGAGGTGGAGTGCATCTTTGAGCTGCGGTGACGCAGGCGGGAGCGGAAGCACCATCCGCCGCCACCGCGCGCTCAATCGCCCAGCTCGACGTTCCAGTAGGCGAGGTCGAGGAAGTGCTTCCAACTGTCGTGGTATTCCACGCCGAAGGTCACCTGCACGAACGGCCGCCACTTGGGCTTCTTGGGCTTGCGGATGAGGTGCAGGCCGCACTCGGCGGGCGTGCGGTTGCTCTTGCGCGTGTTGCAGGGCACGCACGAGCACACAATGTTCTCCCATGTCGTTGGGCCACCGCGATCGCGCGGGATGACGTGGTCGAGGTTCAAGTCCTTCCGGTCGAAGACGTGGCCGCAATACTGGCAGGTGTTCTTGTCGCGCTCGAAGATGTTGTGCCGGGTGAACTTCACTTCCTTGCGCGGCAGGCGGTCGAACACCGCGAGCATGATGACGCGCGGCACGCGGAGGCGGAAGGAGATGCCGCGCACGGACTCCGGGTGCGGCTCGCGGCGTGAGAAGTCCGCCCACGAGGAAAAGTCATACGTCTGGAACGCGCCGTCCTGGTCGCCGAGCACGACCTGCGCGTGGCCTTGGAACAAAAGGGAGAGCGCCCGCCGCGCGGTGCAGATGTTCACTGCCTGCCACAAACGGTTCAGAACGAGCACTGGTTGGTTGAGTAGCGTAGCCATAACCGCCGCAAGTGCGCGCGGAACCTAGCAATGCGGCTTACTTCGTGTCAATGGCCGCGCAAACCACCAGCGGGGGGGAAACCCGCTTGTAACGGGCCTGTAACGCGCGCTCGGTTCAGCGCAACTGCTCACGCAACCACTCGGGGCGGTTCGTGGTGATGCCATCCGCCCCGGCGGCGAGCAGCTTCTTCGCGACCGCCGCGTCGTCCACGGTCCAGACATAGAACTTCAAACCGGCGGCGTGGGTCTGCTTCACAAACGCGGCGTCAAGGGGGCCTTTGTAGCTGAGGTTGATGCCCTCCAGACCAGCCGCCTTCGCCTTCTGAATCAACTCCGCTGGCGTCGGAGACCACGCACCGGTGGTCTCGTCCTGCTTGAAGCTGGAGAGGTAGAGCACGGGGATCTTAGGAAAGAGCTTCTTCGCCTCCATGCACACGTCGTATTTGAAGCTGATGATGACGAGCTGCGACACGGGCTTGCCGGATGCCTTCAGCACGCGTTCCAACTCGGGCAGCACCTCCACGCCGCATTTGATTTCGATGACCAGCCGCTTTCCGGCGGGGATGAGCGCGAGCGCCTCGTCGAGCGTCGGGAGCTGCTCGCCTTTCCACTTCGGGTCTTTCCACGAGCCGGCGTCGAGGGCGCGGAGCTCGGTCAGGGTGCTCTCGGAGATTTTCTTCGCAACGCCCGTGGTGCGCTTGGTGTCCGCGTCGTGCGAGACGACGATCTTGCCGTCCTTGGTGAGCCAGATGTCCAGCTCGACGCCGTCGGCGCGCTGCTGCCAGCCGAGCTTGAAGGCGGCAAGCGTGTTCTCGGGCGCGTCATGCGAAGCGCCCCGGTGCGCGATGATGTCCACGGCGGAAGTCTTGGCGGCCAGGCCGAGCAGAAGCAAAAGCAAAGCGGTCAGTTTCATGTGAGGAAGCTTAACCACGGATGGCCCGGATGGACACGGATTTGATGCAGGCATTCACCGCAGCATGAGGCCGCGCGAAGCGTTTGGACTGCGGTGCTTGAGCACCGCCATCCGAACTGCTCGAAGACTTGGACGCCTCCCCAAAGCGGCGCTGAAGCGACCGTAGTCCAGACGCTTCGCGACTTACAGCCTTGTGGCGGAATCACGGCGGCGCAGGGATTCGGACGCATTCACTGCGGCAGTGCTCTTGCCAGTCGCGCGATGCCTTCGGTGATGTCGCGCTCGCTCGCGCCGCCAAAGCTCAGGCGCATCTCGTGGTCGGGCTTGCGGCGCGCGGGGTCGTCCGCGTAGCAGAGCAGACCGGGGACGTAGAGGACGTTTCGCTTCAGCGCGGTTTGGAAGAAGTGTGACTTGGGTCCGGTGCGCAGGCGCTTCGGCACGCGCGCCCAGACGTAGAGACCGCCCTGCGGCTCGCGCCATTCCACATCTGGCGGGAAGTGCGCACGGATGGCATCGGTCATCACGCGGGCTTTGTGCGCGTAGCGGCGCTGGAGTTCGGCGAGGTGGCGCGCGTAAGCGCCGCTGGCCAGCGCACGGGTGAGCAACTGCTGGAGCAGGTTTGCGGTGCCGAAGTCGTGGTTGCCTTTGATGCGCGTGGCGGTGGTCAAGACCGGCTCCGGCAGCACGCCGAAGCCCACGCGCACGCCGGTGGCGAAGGGCTTGCTGAACGTGCCGGCGTAGAGCACGCGCTCGGGTCCGCCGGGCGCGGCGAGCGCGGAGGGAACGTCGTCGCCAGCGAAGCGCAGCTCGCGATAGGCCGCGTCTTCGAGCAGGTAGAGCGGGTGGCCGGCGAACTTCTCGTAGCGGCGCAGCAGCTTCAGCGCGGCGGCTTTCTTGGCGAAGCTCGTCGTGTAGCCGGTGGGGTTTTGGTAGTAGCTGACGAGGTAGAGGAATTTCACGCGCTGCAGTTCGCCAGCGCGGCGGAGTTCCTCCAGCACCTGCTCCAAGTGGGCGAGGTCAAGGCCGTCGGGCAGCAGGCGCACGCCGCGACAGCGCAGGCCGTGGCTTTGCGCGATGCCGAGATAGACAAAATAGGTCGGGTCCTCGACGAGCACGATGTCGCCGGGGTCGCAGAGCGCTTCGGTGAGCAGATAGAGCAACTGCTGCGAGCCGTGCGTGATGAGGAGGCGGTCGGGGGAAAGATGGAGGCCGCGCGGCAACGCGGCCCTACCATGCTTGGTAGGGCCGACCTGCCGGTCGGCCTGGGCGTCCAAGTCGGTCAACCGCTTCGCCGTCAACTCGCGCAACAACGGCTCGCCGGCAGTGGAGCCGTATTGCAGCGCGGGCTGGCCGGTGCGCGGGGCGGAGAGAATTTCATCGAGCAACGCGCGCGCTTCGTCCACCGGCAGCGAGGCGTTGTCGGTGAAGCCAGCGGCGAGCGAGATCAGCTTGGGATGGCCGAGCGTGAGGCTCATCAGCCACGAAATGGCGGGCGGCGCGGTGCGCTGGCCGAGTTGGGAAAGGGTGGTCTTCACTTGGATGCCGGGGCGGTGGCCGCCTCCGCGAGTTGCACCAGCTTCTCCGCGCCGGCCACGTAGGCGGCGCGGTTGGCGAGCAACGGGTCGTTGTGGTCGCCCTCCAGTTCGATGAGGGCTTTGGGCGGGAGGGCGGCGGCGAAGTTCCGCTCGCCGTGGTGGAAGCGGATCGTCATGTCCGCGCGGCTGTGCATGACCACGACCGGGCACTTGAGATGCGGCAGGCGGCTGTGGGTGTCGTATTTGATGCGGCTGAGGAGCCGCACCGGCAGCCAGGGAAAAACTTCCGCGCCGATGTCAGGAATGCTGGTGAAGGAGCTTTGCAGCACGAGGCCGCCGACGCTCTGCGTGGCGGCAACGTGGCTGGCGATACCGCCGCCGAGCGACTCGCCCCACACGAGGATGTGCTCCGGCGCGAAGCCGCGCGCGCGCAGCCAGGCGTAGGCGGTGGTGGCGTCGGTGTAGGTGCCGGCCTCGCTTGGCTCGCCCTCGCTGAGGCCGTAGCCGCGATAGTCGAAGGTGAGGAGGTTGACGCCCGTTTCGAGGATGGCGCGGTAGTAGCCGGGGCGCGAGGTGAGGTTGCCGCCGTTGCCGTGGCAGAAGAGCATCACGAAGCGCGCGCGCGGGGAGGCCTTGTCCGCTGCGAAGAACCACGCGTGGAGGCGCAGGCCGTCGGGCGTCTTCAGCCAGAGGTCCTCGGCGGGACGGCCCACGTCGTCGGGCGTGTATTCCGCGTCGCGGGTCGGATGATAGACCTGGCTGTGCTCGAAACGGTAAAGCATCAGGGCGATGACCAGCAGGCCCAGCAGGGGCACGAGCCAGCGGCGGGCTTTCTTAACGCGGGCGAGGAACACAAAGAAGCTCCAAATCCCAAGTCCCAAGCTCCAAAGAAACCCCAAGCTCCAAGCACCCGGCGATGCGGGCGAGAAAACGCGTTGCGCAACGCGAGGACTGGGAGTTGTGGCGACCGTGCCTCATTGGGATTTGGAACTTGGAGCTTCTTTGGAGCTTGGAATTTGGATTTTGGGGCTTGGCTTCACTTCGCCGCCAGCGCCTTCTCGATGGCCTTCACCAAGGCGGAGTCGTCCGGCTCGGTGCCGGTGTCGAAGCGGGCGGCGAGCTTGCCATTGCGGCCCACGAGGAACTTGCTGAAGTTCCACGTCACCGGGCCGGGCAGCGGCGAGCCTTTGCCGGTGAGCGCGGCGAAGAGCGGGTGCTGCTCCGCGCCATCGGCGATGCGGACCTTCTCAAAGAGCGGGAACGTCACTCTGTAGTTCGTCGAGCAGAACTGCTTGATGTCCGCGGCGCTGCCCGGCTCCTGCGCGCCGAAGTCATTGCACGGGAAACCGAGGACGACCAGGCCCCGCTTGCCGTATTCCTTGTGCAAGGCTTCGAGGCCGGAGTATTGCGGCGTCGCCCCGCACTGGGAGGCGACGTTGACGATGAGCAGCGCCTTGCCGGCGTAGGCTTTCAACGAAGTGTCCTTGCCGTTGATGTCCTTGAGCGGGATGTCGGCGAGTGGCTTGGACTGGGCGGCGGCAAGTTGAGCGAGCACGGCGAGGGTGAGGGTGAGCGCGAGTTTCATGGCGCAAGAGTAGCGCACGGAGCGCAGGTGTCCAACCTGCGTGTGGCGGACGCGGGTCAGTTTCGCGCAGGTTGGACACCGGCGCTCCGGGGCACTTCGTTGGGGAGCTTCGGCTCGCCCTCGGCAATCTCGCCGAGGTGTTGGCGGAGGAAGGCGAAGAAACCGTCGCGGAGCGGGGTCACGTCGAGTTGCTGGAGCTTGCCAAACTCCAGGCCGAGGAATTCCAGGAGGCTGTAGCGCTCGCGCTGGAACTTCGCCGGGTGGAACGCGACGGGCGTGCCCAGCGCGAGGCACGGCAGCGCGACGTGCAGGCGGCTCGTGTGGACTTCGGCGGCGCGCGCGTAACGGGCGATGGCTTGGAGGCCGAGCTGCCATTGCGCGGCGAAGGGCGCGCCGTGTTTCACGCCGTGCGAAAGCTGCGTGCCGGGGCCGCCGGGCAAGTCCACGGAGAGCACGCCATCGCGCGGGCCGTCATGACGCGGCAGCGTGAGCGTCGCGCAGCCGAGCATGGCGGACGGAATGCCGGCGCGTTGGAGAACTTCGTGGGTAAAGGGGTCACGCGCGCCCGCTGGAAAGCGCGACTGTCGCACCCACGGGACGTGCGCGTCAGCGCAGTGGATGCCGGCAAAGAGGCAGTTCGCGTCGGACGTGGGCACTTCACGCGGCCAGCGGTGCCAGCCGTTCACGACGAACAGTTTGTCCGGGTGGAGTTGCTCGGTCAGGCGGCAGCGCGGGATGCCGACGGCGGGCGGGAGCAGGCGAGAGAGGGCGATGGTCTGGAGGACATCGCCGAGGTTGCCGGTGTTCCAGTAGCTGCCGAGCCGGAGGGGCGCGCACCCGGCTCGGCGGGAGCCTCGCCCCACCAGCGCACGCTCACACCCCGCCGTAAAATTGCTCGACCACGCGCTTGAAGTCGTTGGCCTCGACTTTGACGATGCCCAGCTCGCGCTGCGCGTTCTCGGGGGCGTCGCTGGCGTGCGCGGCGTTGACCATGATGTTCGAGCCGAACTCACGGCGGATGGAGCCGGGCGGGGCCTTTGCGGGGTCGGTCGGGCCGAGCACGTCGCGGATTTTGGCGACGGCATTCGTGCCTTCATAGACGAGGGCGATGCACTTCTCGGTGCCGGGTTCGGCGAGCTTGTCTTTCGGGCACTCGCTCTCCGCGCGGCCGGACATGAAGCGGACGATGTTGTCGAACTGGCTGTCGCCGAAGACCGGGCCGAGGATTTCGGCAAGCTGGGCCTCGGCCTCGGGCGGGATGGTGAAGCCAATGGCTGGGTCTTTCTCCAGCACCGCCTTGGCCTTGGCGGCGATGACGGACTTGAGCTTGGTGCGGAGGAAGTCCTTCACCGGGCCATAGAACTCCATCGCCTGCGCGGTGCTCATGTGCAGCACGCGGATGCCGACGATGTAGAGGCCGGTGCGGGAGAAGAAGTCAATGACGTTGCCGGGCCGGCCGGTGGCGAAACGGAAGTTGTCCGGCTTGATGAGGACGAGGGTGCGCTCGACTTTCTCGCCGGGCGGGTGTTCCACGCAGTCGTCGAGCACGCCGCCGTCCTTGTCCGAGTAGCGCGCCCAGAGCTTGAGTTTCACGCCGGCTTCCTCGGCGTTCGGCGCGGCGAGCACCGCCGGCTCGAAGTAGCGGACGTGGTCGTGCTCATCCAGAACGTAATCGCCGAAGGTGTCGCGGATGGTCTCGCCGCCGCGCCGGGAGTGGCTGATGTTGCCGACGACGGAGCGGACCTTGCGCACGGCGTCCTCGCCCCGGAAGAGCAGCATCATGCAGCGGCGACGACGGCTCGTCTTCGGGTCGGGGCCAAGCTCGTGGACGATGTAGTCGTGGATGAGCTGCTGGATGTTGCGGTCCTGGGGGTCGTCGGCGGAGATGACGACCTTGGAGTATTCCTCGACGAGTTCCTGACACGCGCCAAACATGCGGGCGGCGACGAGTTCCAGTCCGGTGCGGCTGATGAGCCGGGCCAAAATGCCGCCGGTGCGGGATTTGGCCAGGGTATAGGGCGTGACGATGACGTAGGCGAGTTGCTGGGCCATGAAATTGGGTTGGAAAGGGAACTAGGCTGCCGGGGTGGCGGAGCCGGGACTGGCAGGGGCGGCGGGCGGGGTGGCCTTGCCGCCGAGAATCTTGAACATGACGGTGGCGCAGGTGGGGCAGCGGCCCTTGATGGCCTTGCGCCCGTTCTTCATCACCTCCTCAACGCCATCGGTGATTTCCTTCTTCGCCTTGCATTTGACGCAGTAGCCTTCGGCCATGAGAGCTTTCCGCGCGTCGCGACAGGCGACTTTGCGGTTATGCGAAAAAGCCTACGGGCCGGCGAAGGGAAGCGTCAACGGGGAAATCGGCCCGGGTTGGGCCGGGCTGGGGAGAACGCAACCCAAGGCTTCCTTTGCTTTGCCGGCGCGAGGCACCGTCGGCGGCAAGTGCGAGCATGGAGCGGACTCGGCGCTTGTCAGCGTGCCGCTCCGGGGACACCTTCACAGGCACAACCACCGAGGTGCCTATGAGCGAGCTTCTGCAACGCCTGTTCTCCGGCGGCGGGTTCATGCCGCATGGCCACTGCTACTTCTGGAAGCCGGAGATCATCTGGCTCCATGTCCTTTCCGATTCCTTCATCGCGCTGGCTTACTACTCCATCCCGCTGACGCTGGTGTATTTCACGCGCAAGCGCCGCGACCTGCCTTATCCGTGGATGTTCCTCATGTTTGGCGGGTTTATTGTCGCGTGCGGCACGACGCACCTGATGGAGATCTGGTCCATCTGGCACGGCACCTACTGGCTCTCCGGCGCGATCAAGGCCATCACGGCGGCGTTGTCGGTAGCCACGGCCATCCTGCTGGTGCGGCTGGTGCCGCAGGCCCTGCTGCTGCGCGGGCCGGCGGAGCTGGCGCGGCTCAACGCGGAACTGGAATCCCGGGTCCGCGAGCGCACCGACGAGCTGGCCCGCACCAATGCCAGCCTCCAGAACGAGGTCGCCGAGCGCAAGCGCGCGGAGGAGCAGGTGCGGCAGCTCAACACGGACCTGGAGCGCCGCGTGAAGGAAGTGCAGGCCGTCTTGGAATCGGCCCTGGACTGCATCGTCAACGTGGACCATCAGGGACGGATCACGGAGTTCAACCCGGCGGCGGAGCGCACCTTCGGGCGCACCCGTGCCGAGGCGGTGGGGCAGCGGATGGTTGAGCTGATCATTCCCCCGGCCCTGCGCGAGCGCCATTCGCAGGCCTTCGCGCGGCATCTCGCGACCGGGGAAACGAACATCCTGGGCCGGCGGATCGAGCTGACCGCCCTGCGCGCGGACGGCGGGGAGTTTCCGGTGGAGCTGGCCGTCACCCGGGTTCCCGGAATGGAAAAGCCGCCGGCGTTCACCGCGTTCATCCGCGACATCACCGCCAGCAAGCAGGCGGAGTCGCACCTCGCGGCGGCCTTGAAGGAGCTGAAGGACGTGAAGGTGGCGCTGGACGAGCACTCCATCGTCGCCATCACCGATGCCCAGGGGAAGATCACCTACGTGAACGACAAGTTCTGCGCGATCTCGCAGTATCCGCGCGCGGAGCTGCTGGGGCGGGACCACCGCATCATCAACTCCGGCCATCACCCCAAGGAGTTCATCCGCGAGTTGTGGGCGACCATCGGGCGGGGGCGGGTGTGGAAGGGGGAGATCAAGAACCGCGCCAAGGACGGCTCGTTCTACTGGGTGGACACGACCATCGTCCCGTTCCTCCAGCCGGACGGGAAGCCCTGCCAATACATCGCCATCCGCACGGACATCACGGCCAACAAGCTGGCGGAGGAGCGCATCCGGGCCTCGCTGCGGGAGAAGGAGGTCATGCTCAAGGAAATCCACCACCGCGTGAAGAACAACCTCCAGGTCGTCTCCAGTCTGCTGCGGCTCCAGGCGCGGAACCTGAAGCACCCCGAAACCATCGCGGCCTTCGAGGAGAGCGGCACGCGCGTGCAGTCCATGGCCCTCGTCCACGAGAAGCTCTACCAGTCCAGCAGCCTTTCGGAGCTGGACTTCGCCGCCTACGCGCAGAGCCTCACTGACAGTTTGCTGCGCGCGTTTGGCACCGACGCCTCCGTCATCCGCCTCCACCTCGACATGGACAAGGTCCATCTCGACATCAACCAGGCCATCCCGTGCGCGCTGATTCTCAACGAGCTGGTGTCCAACACGCTCAAATACGCCTTTCCCGACGGCCGGGCCGGCGAGATTCGCATCCGGCTGCGGGCCGATGCGGAGCGTTCCGTCTGCCTGATGGTCGGCGACAATGGCGTCGGCCTTCCGGCGGACTTGGATCCGCGCAACGCCCGGACCCTCGGCTTGCAACTGGTGGCCACCCTCGTGACTCAACTGCGTGCGAGCCTGGAAATCCGCCGCACTCATGGCACGGGATATGCCCTTGTTTTCATGGCTGCGAAACCGGGAAACCTCTCAACCGCGAACCCGCCATGAGCCGCGCGCGCATACTCATTGTCGAGGACGAGGGCATCATCGCCCAGGACATCCAATCCACCTTGGAGAAGCTCGGCTATGAGGTGCCCGCCATCGCCGTCGTCGGCGAGGAGGCCATCGAGAAGGCCGCCGAGCTCCAGCCCGACCTCGTGCTCATGGACATCGTCCTGTGGGGCGGCATGGACGGCGTGGAGGCGGCCACGCACATCCGCGAGCGGCTGCACATCCCCGTCATCTTCCTCACCGCCCACTCCGACAACGCCACGCTCCAGCGCGCCAAAGTCACCGGCCCCTACGGCTACATCGTCAAGCCGCTCGTCGAGCGCGAACTGCGCATCGGCGTCGAGATGGCCCTGCAAAAGCACGCGATGGAGCGCCGGCAGGCCGAACAGCAGCAATGGTTCGCGTCCACGCTCACCAGCGTGGGCGAGGCCGTCATCGCGACCGACGCGCGGGGCGAGATCCGTTTCATGAATCCGCTGGCCGAGAGCATCACCGGCTGGCCGCAGCTCGAAGCCGTGGGCCAGCACATTGACAACGTCATGGTGCTCTCCGCCGAGGTCGCGTCCACCGGCAGCCACGGACCGTTTGCGGAGGCGGTGCGCAAGGGGCTGGTCATTGACTGGGGCAGCAACACCTGGCTCTGGCCGCGCAAAGGGCCGAGCACGCCCATTGACTACACCGCCGCGCGCATCCGCGAGGAGGACGGTGCGACGGCCGGCGTGGTCGTCGTCTTCCGCGACATCACGCCGCGCCGCGAGATGGAGGAGGATCGCGAGCGCCTGATCCGCCAGCTTCGGGGCGCGTTGGAGAATGTGAAGACCCTGCGCGCCCTGCTGCCCGTCTGCGCCTCCTGCAAAAAAATCCGCGACGACCAAGGCTACTGGGCCGCGGTGGACGCCTACATCGTCAAGCAAGGCTTGGGCAACGTCTCGCACAGCATCTGCCCCGACTGCATCCGGCAGCTTTATCCCAGCTTCGCCGACGAAATCCTCGCTGAAGTCGCCAAGGCGGAAAACCCAGTTCCGCCCCCGGCGGGGAGTTGATGACCCGTCCTGCGGGCATGGCTCAGGTCAACAGCGCGCCTTCAAGTGCCAACAGGCGGCGCTTCCATTCCAGCCCGCCGGAGAAGCCGCCCAGGCCGCCGTTCGCCGCGAGCACCCGGTGACAGGGAATGAGCACGGGAATCGGGTTCGCGCCGCAGGCCCCGCCGACCGCCCGGGCGGCGCGGCGTTTGCCGAGTTCGTCGGCGACTTCCCCATAGCTGCGCGTCTCGCCGCGCGGGATGCGGAGCAGTTCCGCCCAGACGCGCAGGCGGAACTTGGTGCCCCGCGAGAGATCCAGCGGCGGGAGCGTGATCTTCGCGGCGCGACGGGATGAGCCAGCCAGCGCGGCGTGCAGGGCGGTCTGGGTTTGCTCCGCCCACGCGCGGAAGGGAGCGGGAAGTTCAGCGGCGGCCCTGGCCTCGTCGGCCAGGCTCTTCACCGGGAAGTCGAGTTGCGCCAGCCCTTCCGCCGAGAAGTGCCCGAGGAAAGTGCCGAGCGGCGTCGGCAGCAGCGCGCGGTGAAGGATTTCAGGCGGACGCGGCATGGTTCATCGGCTGCCCATGATGGCCTTGAACAGCCCGTAGAGCACCGCCAGCAGCAACGCGGAAAGGAGGAAGAACCGGTTGCGGGCGACGCGCCGCTCGTAGCGCAGCGGGCGCAGACCCTGAATCTGGCCGGAGTCGAGGAGCTTCACGAGCTTGGAGTTGCTGGCCGGCGTGAGGCCCCAGCGACGTTTGAGATTCTGGACGGTGGCGGAAAGGTCGCGCGGGCGGGGGCCAAGCTCCGGGTGCGGGCCGGCGGGGGCGGGGGCCGGCGTGGACGCTTTGAGCCGCTTCTGGTCCACGTCCTCGAAGACCGGCGCGGCGGGGGCGGCGACGGTCTCGGCCTTCTGGCCGCCGGGCAGCGTGGTCGAGCGGAGTTTGGGCGTGCCGGGCCACAGCGGCTGGCCGGACTCCGCCTGTTTGATCTGCTCCTGCAGCGAGGCAATCTCGGCTTCGAGCGCGCGGGCGCGTTCCGAAAGCGGGTCGGACTTTTTTCGGAACAAGGCCATGGCCGGAGCCGTCAGCGGCGCAGCAGAACCATCAGCACCGCGCCCAGCAGCACCGCCACCGCCACGGGCCAGGTGAGCGCAAAGCCGAGCCGGCACAGTTCCCCGAAGCTTTGCGCGCCGAGGAAATGGCCTTGAATCTTCGCGGGGCCGGACGCCGCGCTCTCGCCGGTGGCCGAGGGCAGCGCGCCGTCGAGCACGGGCCACTTGAGCCGCGCGCCGTTCCACTCCATGCGGGCGTTCTCGATGGCCGTGAGTGCGCGGGTGAGTTCGACATTGTAAGCCTCGGCACTCCAGCCCTCCTCGTTGATGGTGCGAATCTTGTCGAGCGACTCGCGGAGGCCGGTGAGCGACTTCGCCATCTGCTCGGCGTCGCGGCGGGACTTGAGTTCCGCCTCCTCCAGCAGCACGAGTCCACGCGCGAGGTGGTGGAGCATTTCCTCGCGGCCCGTCTGCAACTCGACGCGGCGGCGGCGGGCCTCCTCCAGCGCGGCGCGCTCGCGCTCCAGCTCGTCCTGCTTGCGCTTCAGCTCCGCGAGTTGCTGCTGCGCGTCGGAAACCCGGAGGTCAAGCTCCTCGCGGCTGGGCGGACGGCTGGCGGAGCCGGAAGTGGAATCGCTCATGGTGTTGGCGCGGACGGCGGGCCGGGCGGCGGTGAGAACGTCGCTGTCCACAAACTCGGATTGGTCAAAGTCCGAAGGCATGGGGAACTGTAGTCCCGGCGCGCGGGGTGGAAAGGGAAAATTGAAACAGCAAAAACTTTCTCCGCGCACCAAGGTTCCCTCCCCATCGGCGGACGCTTGTGAGTGCTGCTGGCATCTGAAACACTCCTCGCCCGTGCAACCCAAGCAGTCTGCGAAGCCCTTCCGCCACACACGGCGATTGCTTGACCTAGTGCTCGCCATCGGATTCACGGGCTGCGCGACCTACGAGCCGAAGCCGCTCGCCCCTGAAAAATCTGCCGCCGCTTACGATGCGCGCCGGCTCGACGCCCCGGAGCTGCGTCAATTCCTCGAACTACAGCTTGGCCGTGAACTGAAGACCTGGCCCCTGAAGCACGCCGACGCGTGGTCGCTGGAAACCCTCACGCTCGCCGCCTACTTCCACCACCCCGAACTACCAGTCGCCCGCGCCCGCTGGCAGGCAACGCAAGCTGCTGAACTCACCGCCGGGGCGCGCCTGAACCCAATCCTCAGCGCGTCGCCTACTTTCAACTTCGATGCCGCGTCCGCCGTCTCGCCATGGAAGCCTGTCGCTAACCTTGACCTGCCCATCGAGACCGCCGGCAAGCGCGGCCTGCGTCTCGCGCGTGCCAAACAGCAGACCGAGGCCGCGCGCCATGAGTTCTTCGTCGCCGCCTGGCGCGTGCGCTCGGGTGTCGGCGCGGCGCTGGAGGAACTGCATTTCGCCGGCCAGCTCGCCAGCAACGCCGACCGGCGAGCCACGTCTCTCAAGCAACTGCTCGAGCTCACCGAGCAACGCCAGCGCGCGGGCGAAGTTTCCCCCGCAGCAGTCACCGCCGCCCGCCTCACGCATGAGAAGGCCAAGTTGGAGCACGACCTCGCCCGCGAGCGCAGCGCGACCGCGAAGGCCCGGCTCGCTGAGGCCGTCGGCGTGCCGGCGCGCGAGTTCGCGGAACTGCAGATTGCTTTCAACCACTGGACGCCGCTCTTGTCGGCGGCTGAGTTGGCGAAGCTCCGCGAGGCTGCGCTTCTGGGCCGCCCCGACCTCCGCGCCGCGCTCGCGAGCTATGAAGCCGCGCAACTCGCGCTCCAGCTTGAAGTCGCCAAGCAATATCCCGACGTGCGGCTCGGCACCGGTTACGAGTGGGACCAGGGCGCGAACAAGTGGCAGCTCTTCAGCCTCGCCGTCGAGCTCCCCGTGCTGAACCAGAACCAAGGCCCCATCGCCGAGGCCCGCGCGCGTCGCGAGGCGGCCGCCGCCCACTTCAATGCGCTGCAAGCCAGGGCCGCCGCCAACCTCGACAGCGCCATCGCCAACTTCCAGGCCGCAAATGCCCGCGTCACCTCGCAGTCGGCGATGTTCGACGCCGTCATGAAAAACACAGACGCGGCGCTGGCGCTGCTCAAGGACGGCGAGGGCACGCGCATCGAGGTTCTCCGCGCGCAGCTCGAAAGCCTCGACGTCGAGCGCCTGTCAGCCGAAGTGACGCACCGCCACTGGCTCGCTGAGAACGCACTCGAAGACGCGTTGCAGCAGCAGCTCCTCAAGCCCCCCGACGGCAGCGCACCCGCTCCGCCGAACAGCCTGCTCCCCGCCACCGCCACTGCCTCCAAGCCATGAAGCCGCTCCCAGCCTTGTTGTTTGCGTTGGCCGCGGCATCGCTGCCCGCCGCTGACGCGCCGAAAGCCGCCAGCCCCGCGCACGTCGGGACGCTCGTCAAGGAAACCGACCTCAACATCATCAAGCTCACGCCGCAGGCGGAGAAGCGGCTCGGCATCGTGACCGTCGCCGTCGAGCGCAAGTCCGTGCCACGCACGCGGAGCTTCGGCGGCGATGTGATGATTCGCGCGGGCAGCGCTCTCACCGTCACCGCGCCCATCGCCGCCACCGTCTCAGGCACGCTCCCGCAGCCCGGCGTCCAAGTGAAGCGCGGGCAGGCACTCTTCCAACTCCTCCCCATTCTCTCTCCGACCGAGCGTGTCAACGTCGCCACGGCTCTCTCTGACGCGCAGAGCAGCGTCGCCGGGGCCAAGGCCTTGCTCGAAGCCGCGCGCGTCACGCTGGCCCGTGCCGAGCGGCTCGTGAAAGCCGAGGCCGGCAGCCAACGCGCCGTTGACGACGCCCGCGCTGCCGTCGCCGTCGGAGAAGCGAACTTGAAAGCCGCCGAGACGCGCGTCGTCACGTTCGCAGCCGTCCTGAAGGACTTCGAGGCCGGCAGCGTCACCGCCCTGCCCGTGACCGCGCCGCTGGACGGCCTCGTCATGGCCGTCCGCACCAGTGGCGCGCAGCAGGTCGCGTCCGGTGCGGTGCTGCTGGAAATCACCGCGCTCGACCCGCTCTGGGTCCGCGTGCCCGTCTATGCAGGCGAGGTGAACACGCTTCAGCCCAATGCCACCGTGCAAGTCACGCGCCTTGGGGCGAGGCCTGGCGACGTGGGTGCTCAAGCGAAGCCCGCCGCCGCGCCGCCTTCCGCCAACGCGCTTGCGAACACGGTGGATTTCTACTTCGAGCTGGCGAACGCCGACGGACGCTTCCGCCCCGGCGAGCGCGTGTCGGTGTCACTCCCGTTGACCACGGCGGAGAACAACCTCGTCGTGCCGTGGACGGCGGTGTTGCACGACATCCACGGTGGCCAGTGGGTTTACGAGCAGACCGCACCGCAGACCTTCGTCCGCCGCCGCGTGACCGTGGAGCGCGTCGCCGCCAAGGACGCGGTGCTCGCGGCCGGACCGGGCGTGGACGCGAAGATAGTCACAGACGGCGCTGTGGAATTGTTCGGCACCGAGCTGGGCACGGGCAAATAGGAGACACTCATGCTTCGCTGGCTGGTCGAATCTTCCCTCCGCGCGCGCGTGTTCGTCATCGCGCTCGCGCTGGTGCTGCTCGCCGTGGGCTACCGACAGGTGCGGCGCGCGCCGCTGGATGTGTTCCCCGAGTTCGCGCCGCCGCGCGTGGAGATTCAGACCGAGGCACCGGGGCTATCCACCGAGGAGGTCGAGAGCCTCATCACGCTGCCGCTGGAGCAGGCGCTGAACGGAACCTCGTGGCTGCAAAACATCCGGTCGAAATCCGTGCTCGGACTCTCGTCCGTCGTGCTGTTGTTCGAGGAAGGGACCGACTTGATGCAAGCGCGGCAACTGGTGCAGGAGCGGTTGCTGGCGGTCGCGCCGAACCTGCCGGCAGTGGCCAAGGTGCCGCACATCTTGCCGCCGCTCTCGTCCCTCAGCAGGGCGCTGAAGATCGGCGTCAGCTCGAAGACGCTGAACCAGATGGAGCTGACCGACCTCGCGCTCTGGACCATGCGCCCGCGCCTCATGGCCGTGCCCGGCGTGGCGAACGTCGCCATCTGGGGCCAGCGCGACCGGCAGCTTCAGGTGCTCGTGGACCCCGACCGCCTCAATGCCCACGGCGTTTCGCTCGACGCCGTCGTGCGCGCCGCCGGGGACGCCGTGGTCGTCGGCGCGGGCGGCTTCGTGGACACGCCGAACCAGCGCATGGCGGTGCGGCACCTTTCGCCCGTGCAAACACCGGGAGATTTGGCGCGCACGGTCGTGGTCTTCCGTGATGGTTTTTCTCTGCGGCTCGGCGACGTGACGGAGGTAGTCGTCGGCTCGCCGCCGATGATTGGCGACGCCATCATCAACGACGGCCCGGGCCTGCTGCTCATTGTCGAGAAGCAGCCGTGGGGGAACACGCTCGACGTGACGCGCGAGGTCGAGAAAGCGCTAGACGCGCTGCGTCCCGGCCTCAAGGGCGTGGAGATGGACTCCACCATCTTCCGCCCGGCGACGTTCATCGAACTGTCCATCAAGAACCTCGCGCACGCGATGCTGCTGGGCTGCGCGATGGTCGTGCTGGTGCTCGGGGCGTTCCTATTCGACTGGCGCGCGGCGTGCATCAGCCTCACGGCGATTCCGCTCTCCATCGTGGCCGCCGGGCTGGCGCTCTACTGGCAGGGCGGCACGCTGAACGTGATGGTGCTCGCCGGCCTGGTCATCGCGGTGGGCGAAGTGGTGGACGACGCCATCATTGACGTGGAGAACATCCGCCGCCGCCTGCAACTCAACCGCGCCGCCGCCGCGCCGCTTGCGCCATTCCAAGTCGTGCTCAATGCTTCGCTCGAAGTCCGCAGCGCCGTCGTCTTCGCGAGCCTCATCGTCGTGCTGGTGTTCCTGCCGGTGTTCTTCCTGCCGGGTTTGTCGGGAGTGTTTTTCCGTCCGCTCGCACTGGCTTACATCACGGCCATCAGCGCGTCGCTGCTGGTCGCGCTCACGGTCACGCCCGCGCTGTGTTTGCTGCTGTTGCCGAACGAGCATCCGCGCTTCGCCGAGTCACCGCTCGCAGTGTGGCTCAAAGGACTTTACCGGCGATTGCTTCCGGCCATCGTGTCGAGGCCGACGGCGGCGGTGATTTTCCTGCTCGTCGCTTTCATCGCGACCGGCTTCGCGTGGGGGAAATTGGGCGAGGAATTTTTGCCCAACTTCAAGGAGCGTGACTTCCTCATGCACTGGGTCGAGAAGCCCGGCACGTCGCTCGAAGCGATGAGCCGCATCACCGTCGCGGTCAGCAAGGAGCTGCGCGCCATCCCTGGCGTGCGGAACCTCGGCTCGCACATCGGGCGCGCGGAGGTGGCCGACGAGGTCGTGGGGCCGAACTTCACCGAGCTGTGGATCAGCGTCTCGCCCGACATGGACTACGACACGACGCACGCGAAGATTGAGGAGGTCGTGAACGGCTACCCCGGCCTCTATCGCGACGTGCAGACCTACTTGAAGGAGCGCATCAAAGAAGTTCTCACCGGCGCGAGCGCGAGCGTGGTCGTGCGGATTTACGGGCCGGACCTCGACCAGCTTCGCAGCAAGGCGCAGGAAGTCAGCGACGCCATCAAGGACGTGAGCGGCGTCACCGCGCTCAAGGTCGAGCCGCAATCGCTCGTGCCACAGGTGCAGGTGCGCCTGCGCGCCGAGGCCGCAGCGACGCTCGGCCTCACGCCCGGCCAGGTGCGACAGGCCGCGCTCACGTTGCTCAAGGGGCGCAAGGTCGGCGAAATCTACGACGCGCAGAAAATCCATGACGTGACCGTGTGGGGCGTGGAGCGGTTGCGCGGCGACGTGCAGGCCGTGCGCGAGCTGCGCATCGAGACGCCCGGCGGCGCGCTCGTGCCTCTCGCGGACGTGGCCGATGTGCAAATCGTCCCCGCGCCGAACGAAATCAAACGTGAGGGCGCGTCCCGACGCATTGACGTGACGTGCAACGTCTCGGGCCGAGACCTCGGCACGGTGGCGCGCGAAGTCGAGGAGCGCGTGAAGAAGCTGAGTTTCGAGCGCGGCTATCACCCGGAGTTCCTCGGCGAATACGCCGCGCGTCAGGCTGCGCAACACCGTTTGCTCGCGCTGTCCGGCCTCGCGCTCTTCGGCATCCTCGTGCTGCTGCACACGGACTTCGGTGCGCTGCGCCCGACGCTCATCGTGGCGGTGACGCTGCCCTTCGCGCTGATTGGCGGCGTGGCGGCGGCGTTCTTCAGCGGCGGCGTGCTGTCGCTCGGGTCGCTCGTAGGCTTCGTCACCGTGCTCGGCATCGCCGCGCGCAACGGCATCATGCTCGTGAGCCACTACCGGCACTTGGAGGAACACGAGGGCGAGCCGTTCGGCCTCAACCTCATCCTGCGCGGCGCGGAAGAGCGGCTCTCGCCCATCCTGATGACCGCCGCCTGCGCCGGCCTCGCGCTGCTGCCGCTCATCATCGCCGGCAACATCCCCGGCCACGAAATCGAGTATCCGATGGCGTGGGTCATCCTCGGTGGGCTGGTGACTTCGACGGTGCTGAACTTGTTCCTGCTGCCGGCGCTCTACTTTGCTTTCGCGCGCCCCGCAGCCGCGCCGTCCGCTGCGGCTTGATCAGTGCTCGTAGTTCCGCAGCCGGCGCAGGGCGAGCTTGAGCGGCACGTAGCCCAGCGCGATGGACAGCGCGACAAAGCCGGCGAAGCACGTCAGCACCGGCGGGTCGCGCAGGTCGCGGTTCCAGCGCCACGGCGAGCCCCACGCCAGCAGCAGCACGCTGGCGACGATGTAGAGGAAGCTCATCACCAGCGCGAACGTGCCGCCGAAGCCGCTGACGATCTTGCTCGGGTTGTCCTCGCGCAGGTTCGGGTAAAGCACGCCGATGCCCAGCGCCAGCGCGTTGAGCGTGAGCGTCATCACGGTGATCGCCCCGGCGAAGTAGGCGGTGCGCTCGAAGGGCATCCGCAACATGTGGCAGGAGAGCGCGATCATGCCGAGCGTCACGACGAGCGACGCGCCGGTGACGAGGAGGAACTTGGTCCGCACCACGCGCGGCAGCCCGAGCGGCGCGCGGCCCACGATCCAGAGGCGTTTGCCTTCGAGCGAGAACTGCGGGAAGACGAAGCGCGTGGTGAGCGTGGCGAGGTTGAGCGAGCAGGCGGCGAGGTTGAGGTAGGAGATCAGGTGCAGCCAGAAGTCGCTGCTGATCTGCGAGGTGAAGTGCCGGAGGTTGAGAATGTAAACGCCTAGCAGGCCGAAGAGCACGAGCGACTGGCCCCATTGCGTGGTGTCGCGCCAGAACATCCGCACGTCCTTGACCATCAGCGCGCGCACGTCCGCGCGCAGCGGCAGCAGGCGGAAGAGCACTTCCAGAACGCCCGCGCGGTAGTGGAACTGGCGGCGGCGGTCCTGCCAGTGGCGGAACCATTCCCACTGGCCGAACACGCTGGCGCGGCTGTGCACCACGGAGGTCGCGTCGTAAAACAGGTTGCCCATCCGCGTGAACGCCAGCGCGCCAAAGAAGAGCACATGGCTCAACAGCACCAGCACGAAGAACCCCGCCGCCGCGCGCGCGCCCTCGGCCCATTGCTGCACGCTCGCGGACAGCCAGTAGCTCGGCAGGAAGGGGAACTGGGCGAAGCGGGTCTTGGCCAGCAGGCGGTCCAGCACGGCGAGCACGCGCGTCTCCAGCGATTCCTCGTCCACCTGCTCGGGCCGCAGGTAATACTTCACCACGAAGAAGAAGACGCCGGCGGCCACGAGGGCGGCGACCTGGAACGCGCGGCGGTCGAGGAACCGCGCGAGGTTCACCGCCGACCACGCGCCAAACACCGCCGGCAGCACGATGAACAAGCCGACCAGCACCACGGTAAGCCCGTAGAAATGCCACGGCACGTTGCGCCACATCCCGTAGGCGCCCAGCAGCGGCGCGATGAGAAAGAGGAACGCCCACGAGGCCAGCAGCGTGGACTCCAGAAATTTCCAGCGGAACACCGTCTGCGCCGGCACCGGCAGCGTGAGCAGCGCGGCCGTCTCGCGGTTGCGAAAGAAGTTTGAGTAGCCGATGACGAGGTTGCTGAACAGCAGCAGCACGAAGAGGAACGCGAACAGGAGGAACAGCAGCCGCTCGATGAGCAGCTCGCCGATGCCAGGGAACACGCCGATGAACTTGAGGCCGCGATGGAACAGCCCGAACGCCATCACGATGTAGCCGCCGATGAACAGCACGATGATGGCCGTGAGCAGACTGGACTGCTCGCGCACCGAGCAAAGCCGCCGCCAGGACTGGAGGAGATTGACCCGCAGCAGGAGGAGCAGGGGGGAAACGGCGGCGACCGAGGCGGCCGGAGGCGCGGGGCTGGTGGTGGATGGAGCCGGCTGCACGATCACTGCCACGAGATGGTCGGGGCGGTGAGATTTGAACTCACGACCTCGTGGACCCGAACCACGCGCGCTAGCCAGGCTACGCTACGCCCCGAACCAAAGGGCACGCAAAATGCCGGGCAGGCACCGGAATTGCAACGATGATTTTTTCCTTCGGCCCCGCAGCTGTGAACGAGCGCGGGCCAGCCTGCAAACACAAATCGCCGCGGCTGTCAGCCTCGATCCGGCAACCCACCCACCGTCAGGCGGAGACCGGCGCTGGGTTCTCCTTCCACGGTTCCGCAGGGTTATTTCTTCAACTGCCCGAGCAGGTCGAACAGCACGGCGGTGATTTGCGGGGAGGCATTCGCCTCCAGATAGCTGGATTTCGCGCGCCACGTCTCGTAGCCGCCCAGCGTGTGGTGCTGCGGCGTGGGGAGGTAGCCGTTGTAGCCGTTGGCCAGCGAGATGGTGAAGCTGGCGGGGAACGGGTTCCGCGCCTTCAGTTCCAGCCCGATCTCGACGAAGACCTCGCAGGGGATGGCGGTGATGGCGAGGTCGCCGAGGCGCAGGGCTTGGAGGATGACCTCCACGCGGTCGGGGTAGTCGGCCATCTGCACGGTCTCGCGGGCATAAATCTCGTCCATGCCCTTGAGGCGCGGGAACTGGTTCGGGGCCTTCGCCAGAATGTCCTTCGCGCGGGCGAGCGCGGCGTCGTCGGGCTTGCGCACGCCGAGCGAGATTTCCTTCTGCGCGGCGGCGAGCGGCACCCAGTCGTGGAGCTTCACGACGGGCAGAGCTTTCGCGACCTCGGTGGCGACGCGGTCGGCGACTTTCCGCATTTTCTCGACGGGGGCGTATTTGTTCGTGTCGCCGTCGCGCCACGGGATGTTGTTGATGTCGCCGCTGGTGCCGTTGGCCATGAAACCGACGAAGGGCGGGTCCTGCCGGTCGGCGCGGAGCAGCTCCTGGATGCGGTCGGCGAACGCGCCGAAGTAATCCGCCGAGACGCCGCCCGCGCCGCCGACGTAGTGGAGGGAGTAGTTGGCGAGGAGGGCGAGGTGCTGGCCGTTGGTGCGCTGGAGCGTGAGGAACATGACCTCGGGGTCGGTCGGGCCGGCGGGCTTGAGGAGCGCGGGGTTCTTCATGCCGGGGTTCATCTTCACCTGGTCCTCGGTGCCGAAGGGGTTGATGAGCTTGGTGCCGGGCTGCATGTGCCAGCGGCGGTTGTGGACCTGGTCGGGCACGCTGGCCCGGCCCCAGCCAATGCGCGCGGGCGCGAGGTTGTTGTGCGCGCGGCGCACGGCGTCGGCAATGCGCCCGGCGAGGAAGGCGCGGTATTCCATGTCCGCCTCGCTCTGGAAGGCGGACGCGGAGCTGGCCGCCGAGTGCGTGTGCGTGGCGGACATGAGCAGGTGGCTGGCGGGGATGCCCGTGGCCGCGCTGGCGAGGCGCTTGGCCTCGTCGAAGACCTCGCGCGGGATGAGGCAGGAGTCGTTGATCACAATGGCGAGCTTGGTCGCGCCGTCGTCGAGGACGAGGGCGCGGGAATGCAGCTCGTCGTGGACGTGCGTGGCCTTGCCATCGGCCATGTTGCCGTTGATGGAGGTGCCGAGCTTGGGCGTGATGTTGCTGGTGGCGGCCCCGGCGCGGAAGACGCGCGGTTTGTCCGCGGCAACACTACTCAACGCAAAGGCGCAGAGGACACAGAGGAGCGCAAAGCAGCGGAAGGCGGAAAGTTTCATGGCACGCGAGTTGGACGCCGCGAGGCTGGCGAGCCGTTCGAGCAAAGTCGAGCACGGCTGAAAATGGTTTGGCAACGCGCGGTGCGGCAGTAGCCTCGCACCACACGCATGAAACTCTCTTTTGATCACGAGCGCGTCCTCGCCGTCGTCGCGCATCCCGACGACGCGGAACTGCTCTGCGCCGGCACGCTCGCCCGCGCGCGGGCCGAGGGCGCGGTCATCGGCGTCTGTGTGCTGACCAAAGGCGACAAGGGCCAGCCGAACCGCCCCATCCAGAACCTGCCCGCCGTCCGCCGGAAGGAAATGCAGGCCGCCGCGAAGCTGCTCGGCGCAGAGTTGTTCTTCGGCAACTTCTCTGACGGCGAACTCACGGACGCCGCCGCCACCCGCCGCCGGGTCATCGAACTTTTCCGTCAGTTCCGCCCGACGCTCGTGCTGGCGCACGACGTTTCGGATTATCATCCCGACCATCGCGCCGCGTCCGCGCTGGCGGAGGCCGCGACGTGGTTCGCCGCGTCGCGCGGGCATCGCACGGCGTCCGCGCCGCTGGCGGAGCCGCCCGCGCTGTGGTTCATGGACACCATCAACATGAGCGGCTTCGCGCCCGGCTTCTACGTGGACATCTCGGCGCACACAGAATTGAAGGAGCAAATGCTCGCGTGCCATCGCAGCCAGCTCGCGCGCGCGGACGACGCGAACTTCTCCCCGCTGCTGGACTTGATGCGGCTCCAGTTCCGGGCGCGTGGCGTGCAGGCGGGGGTGGCCGCCGCCGAGGCGTTCCGCATCCATGACACGTTCAAGCGGGCGCGGGCGTGGTGATGGCGGAGCGCGGGCGTCCCGCCCGCAGCGGCAACTTCGGCACCGAGCCGCTCCGCGCACCCGTGCGCCAGGTTGCGCAAGCTGCCGCTGCGGCCCGGAGGGCCGCGCTCCCGCCGGGGCAAATAGTGTTGCCAATCCCGGCGCGGTTCTGCGATGACAACCGGCACCAAACCAATCGCAATGAGCCACGTTCCGCCCAAGCACGCGCTCTGCATCCTGCATCTCGAGGACAGCCCCACCGACCGCGAACTGGTGCAGGAGCTGTTCCGCGCGGAGGGGCTGGCCTGCCAGTTCAGGCCGGTTGAGACGCGCGTGGCCTTCGAGGCCGCGCTGGCCCAGGGGGAGTTCGATCTGATCCTTTCCGACTACTCGCTGCCGGGCTTCGACGGCATGACCGCGCTGGCCCTCGCGCAGCAGCGGCGGCCCCAAGTCCCTTTCGTCTTCATCTCCGGCGTGATGGGCGAGGAGCGCGCCATCGAGAGCCTCAAGAACGGTGCGACTGATTACGTGCTGAAGCAGCGCATCGAACGGCTCGTGCCCTCCGTGCGCCGGGCCTTGCGCGAGGTCGTCGAGCGCGAGCAGCTCCGCGAGACGGAGACGCGCCTGCGGCAGAGCGAGGAGCAGTTGCGGCAGATCACCGAGAACGTCAGCGACTGGATTCTGGTCTTCGATGCCGAGGGCCGCTGCACCTACGCGAATCCCGCGTGCAAGGCGGCCTGTGACGCGCCGCCCAGCGGGCCGTGCCCGGATTTTTGGAATCACCTGGACGGCGACGAGGCGGCGCGCGTCCGCGAGGAGTTCACGCAGGCCACGCGCACGGGCATTGTGCGGCGCGTCGAGTTCCGCCTGCGCACGGGCGGGACGCACCGGAGCATCGAGTCGCAGATCAACCTGGTCTGCGACGAGCGGGGCGCCCGCACCGGCATCGTCTTGGTCTGCCGCGACATCACTGAACGCCGGCATTCGGAGGAGCAGTTGCGCGCGCAGGCGGCCGTGCTGGACAAGGCGACCGACGCCATCATCGTCTGCGGGCCGGAGGAGGAAATCATCTACTGGAACAAGAGCGCGGAACGGCTCTACGGCTGGACCGCCGCCGAGGCGCACGGACGCAGCGTCCACACGCTGCTGCATCCTGCCCCGCCGCCGCAACTGGCCGAAGCGCGCCACATGGTGCAACAGCGCGGCGAGTGGCAGGGCGAGTTGCGGCAGTCCGCCAAGGACGGCAGCGCGGTGGTGGTGCAGAGCCGTTGGACGTTGTTCCGCGACGCCGCTGACCGGCCGCAGTCGCTGCTCGTGGTCAACACCGACGCCCGCAACCTCCAGCTCAACGAGGCGCAGTTCCTCCGCACGCAGCAGGCCGCGAGCCTCGCCACGCTCGCCGACGTGATGGCCCGCGAGCTGCGCGCGGCGGTCGAGCCGGTGCTGCTCGCCTCGCAGTTGCTCCGCGTGCGCACGCAGGCCGGCACGCCGCACTGGCCGGAATCGCCCGACGCGCAGCCCCGGCGCGTCGCCGAGATGATGCAGCAGGTCGAGGCGCTCGCCCGACCCGCCCGCGCGGAGCGGATGGAAGTCGCCGTGAGTGCCATCATCGCGGAGGTCGGCCGGCATTTCCGTCAGTCGGTCTCGCCCGGGGTCGCAGTCAGCACGTCCGCGCCGGAGGACTTGTGGGCCGTGACGGGCGACCCCGAATCGCTGCGCCAGGCCGTGATGAACCTGTGCGTCAACGCGCGCGAGGCCATGCCCGGTGGCGGCAAACTCGAGGTCATTGCGGAAAATCTCCTGCTCAAGGACGGCGACCCGCGGCTGCGCGGCGGTGGACGGCCCGGCCTGCACGTCGTCATCACGGTGGCCGACACTGGCTGCGGCATCCCGCCGCAGAGCTTGGAGCGCGTCTTCACGCCGTTCTTCACCACGAAAGACCACGGGCAGTCCGTGGGCGTGGGCCTGACGGCGGTGCAGGCCATCGCGCGGGCGCACGGCGGCTTTGTGACCGTGGACAGCGAGGTCGGGCGCGGCAGCCGATTCCGCATTTACCTGCCCGCCACCAGCGGCTCACCCGCGCCGGACAAGCCGCAGCCGCGCCGCTCCTTCCCGCGCGGCAACGGCGAGTGCATCCTGCTCGTGGACGACGAGGCGGGCTTCCGCGAGATCACGCAGGTCACGCTGGAAAAATACGGCTACCGCGTCGTGACCGCCTGCGACGGCTCGGAGGGCATGACGCTCTACATGCGGCACCGGCAGGAAATCCAGCTCGTGCTCACGGACATCGTGATGCCGGTGATGGACGGCGCGGCGCTCATCCGGTCATTGCACAAGATGGGTGCGCAGGTGCGCTTCCTCGCGGTGAGCGGCCTGGTGGAACGGGAGAAGGTGATGGTCGCCACCGCCGCCCCCGGCGTGCAGGTGGAGTTTCTCGCCAAGCCCTTCGCCACGGAGAAGCTGCTCACGCTCGTGCGCGAGGTGCTGCAAAAGCCGCTGCCCGCCGGCCCATAGGCACAGGTTTCCGCCCGCGCCCGAAGCCATGCCCACCGTCACCGCCCCGCTGCTCGACGTGCGCAACTGCACGATCCGCTTCGGCGGTCTCACGGCGGTCAACGCGCTGGACCTCCAGATTCAGCCGGACCAGCTCTTCGGCCTCATCGGGCCGAACGGCGCGGGCAAGACCACCGTCTTCAACCTCATCACCGGCGTCTATGAGCCGACCGAGGGCACCATCGCCTTCGGCGGGCACGACATCCACGGGCTGGCGCCCTACGAGATCACCGAGCACGGCATCGCGCGCACGTTCCAGAACATCCGGCTCTTCCCGTCGCTCTCGGTCTTCGACAACGTCCGCGTCGCCTTCCACCTGCACGTCGTCAGCGGTGTCGTCCACTCGCTCACGCGCGGACCAGTCTTTCGCAACGAGGAGAAGGAGATCGCCGCGCAAGTCATGGACATGCTGGAGATTTTCAAGCTCGGCAAATTCGCCGACGCACCGGCCAAGAGCCTTCCCTACGGCGACCAGCGCCGTCTCGAAATCGTCCGCGCCCTCGCCACGCGCCCCAAGCTCCTGCTCCTCGACGAACCCGCCGCCGGCATGAACCCGACCGAGAAGGTCGAGCTGATGCAACTCATCCGCTTCCTCAAGGACAAGTATCGCCTCGCCGTCCTGTTGGTGGAGCACGACATGCAGGTGGTCATGGGCATCTGCGAGCGCATCGCGGTCCTCGACTACGGCGTGAAGATCGCGGAGGGAACTCCGGCGGAGGTGCGGAAGGACCCGAAGGTGATTGAGGCCTACTTGGGCGAGGAGCACTTGAAGGAAGCCTGACCATGTTGGAAGTCAAAAACCTTTCGGTCAGCTACGGCGCCATCGCCGCGCTCCATGGCGTCTCGCTGTCCGTGAAGCAGGGCGACATTGTCACGCTCATCGGCGGCAACGGGGCGGGGAAAACGACCACGCTCCGCGCCATCTCCGGCCTCCAGACCGCCGCGTCCGGCGAAGTCAGCTACGAAGGCCGCGACATCACGCGGCTGCCCGCGCACGAGATCGTGAAGCTCGGGCTTGCGCACGTCCCGGAGGGCCGCATGGTCTTCGCCAACCTCACCGTGCTGGAGAATTTGCAGATGGGTGCCTACCTGCGCGGCGACAAGGCGGGCATTGCGACGGACATGGACTACGTCTTCAGCATCTTCCCGCGCTTGAAGGAGCGCGAGCGGCAGGTCTCCGGCACGCTCTCCGGCGGCGAGCAGCAGATGCTGGCCATTGGCCGCGCGCTGATGAGCAAGCCGAAATTCCTCATGCTTGACGAGCCGTCCCTCGGCATCGCGCCGCTGCTGGTGAAGACCATCTTCGAGAAGATCGTGGAGATCAACCGCCAGCAGGGCATCACCATCCTGCTCGTCGAGCAGAACGCCAACCTCGCCCTCGAAGTCTCCCGCTTCGGCTACGTGCTGGAGACGGGCCGGGTCATCCTCCAGGACGAGTCCGCGAAGCTGCGCTCGAACCCGCAGGTGAAGCAGGCGTATCTGGGCGGGTAGCCCGCTCGCCCGCAGCGGCCACCTCAACCCAGGGGGGCGCTGCGGATATTCGCACGATAGCTGGCGCAAGTCGCCGCGCTCCGGTTCAGGGGCTGAAATCGCGGGACTTGGGCCGTTGGTTCTCTCCATGAACCGGGCGGAGCGCAGGTGTCCAACCTGCGCGCTGGGGCTGAACGGGAGCGCGCAGGATGGACTCCTGCGCTCCGTCCGCAGCCCGCTCCCCCCCGGCGCTCCGGAACCGGGGACGCGCGGCGCGATTTCACCGCTTTGTCACCCACCCTCGTGCGAGGCCGGATCTACGGGGTTTTCCTTAGCGTCCGGGGCATCCTGCCGGTTTGCCTGTAGGGAGATTATCTGATTCAGTCTGGGCGGTGTTTCACTTGCAGCAGTGGCAATTTCGTTGGGGTCTCGCGCTCGTCTGGCTGGTGGCCGGGCTGCCGTCGCACGCGCAGACGATCACCAACATCACGCCGACATTCGGCGCGCCGGGAACAACGGTCATAATCAGGGGGACCGGTCTTGGGACATCCAAACAGGTGAAGTTTGGAAACTCGCCAACGCCAGCTTCCTTCGACCCGCCTACCGCGAATCAGGTCACGGCGATTGTGCCCGCCGATGCGGTGACCGGCTCGATCAGCATCACCTTCAGCAACAACACTACGCTATCCAGCGCCGCGAGTTTCACGGTTGCGCCGCGCGTGGACAGTTTTAGTCCCGCCGTCGGCACGGCCAACACCCTCATTACAGTCTTTGGTGCCAACTTCATCAGCGGCCAAACTACTGTGCGCTTTGGCAGCGTCACTGCCGCCTCCCCATCGGTGACAGCCGCCAACCAATTGACAGTTTCAGTGCCTGCGGGAGCGACGACTGCTCCCATGACCGTTTACACCTTCGCCGGCACCAACACGACCTCCTCGAACTTCGTCGTCTCCGGCACCGCCGTCATCACCGGCTTCACGCCCGCCATCGGGCCGACGGGTTCCGTGGTGGTGATTGAGGGCGGGGACTTCACCAGCGCCACGGCGGTGAAGTTCAACGGAAACAACGCCTCCTTCAACGTCACTTCCGCGTCGCAGATTCACGCGACCGTGCCGACGACCGCCACCACCGGCCCCATCTCCGTCACCACGCCCAACGGCACCGTCACCACGACCAGCAACTTTGTCGTGAGCGGGCTTGCGCCCATCGTCACCGGCTTCTCGCCCTTTGGCGGCAAGGCGGGCGATCCCGTGGTCATCACCGGCCTCAACTTCACCACGGCGACCAATGTCACGTTCAACGGCGTCACCGCCGCCGCCTCCGTCACCTCCGACACGCAGATCTCCGCCACCGTTCCCGGCAGCGCGACCACCGGCCCCATCCGCGTCGTCAACCCCGCCGGCACGAACACCACCGGCAGCAACTTCATCATCGGCCCGTTCATTACGGGTTTCAGCCCAGTGTCGGCGCAGGTCGGGTCGCAGGTGGTCGTGGATGGCTTGAACTTCCTTGACGTGACCAACGTGGCGTTCACGTCGGCCACGGGCGGGTTCACCAACGCGGCGGCGGTGCAGATCGTCGCGGCCACGCAGCTCCGCGCCACCGTGCCGGTCGGCGCGACCAACGGGCCAATTCGCGTCGTCTCGCCCAGCGGCACGAACGTGACCAGCAGCAACCTGACCGTCTTCGTCCTTGCGCCAGTCATCAACGACTTCACCCCCACCAACGGCCTGCCCGGCTCCACCGTCGTCACGCTCAACGGCGCGAACTTCCTCGGCGCGACCAATGTGAGCTTCGGTGGCGTCACGGCCAGCTTCAACGTGACGGCGGATTCCCAAATCACCGCGACGGTGCCCGCCACCGCGACCACCGGGCCGATCTCCGTCAGCACGCCGGGTGGCTCCGTCACGAGCAGCGTGCCGTTTTACCTGCCGCCGCGCCTGACCAGTTTCACGCCGGCCACCGGCACGGTCGGCGCGACGGTGACGCTCACGGGCACGAACTTCACCGGCGTCAGCTCGGTCACGTTCGCCCGCGCGAACTCGACGACCGTGGCTGCCCCGGTTACCAGCCTGACGGCCACGCAAATGACCGTGGTCGTGCCCACCAACGCCATCTCCGGCCTGATCACCGTGACCACGCCGGGCGGCATCATCGCCAGCACCAACAACTTCACCGTGACGCCGCGCGTGGACTCGTTCACGCCGCTGCTCGGCCCGGTGGGCACGACGGTGACGGTGCGCGGCCAAAGCTTCACGAACTCGACGGCGGTGCGCTTCAACGGCGTCAACGTCAGTCCCTCCTCCGTGACCGACACCCAGCTCGTCGCGGTCGTGCCGTTCGGCGCGAGCACCGGGCCGCTCACCGTGGTCACGCCGGATGGCACCGGCGCCAGCCCCATCGTCTATACCGTCACCACGAATCCCGATGTGTCAGCGCGGCAGACCAACTCGCCGTCCATCGTCTCGTTTGGCTCCAACGTGACCATCACCGTCACCGTGACCAACAGCCGCTCGTCCATCGCCACCGGCGTCACGCTCACGGACACGCTGCCCTTTGGCCACACCTTTGTCTCCGCGAGCAGCAGCCAGGGGATCTGCACCTTCGCGAACGGAGTCGTCACCTGTCCCATCGGCGCGGTGACGAACGGGCAGCCTGTGACCGTGACCATCGTCGCCACGGCGGCGGTCAACGGCCTGGCGGAGAACCGCGTCAGCCTCACGCTCACCGAGGGCGACTTCAATCCGGGCGACAACTTCGGCTCGCTCTACATCCCCGTCGTCACGGAAGCGGAGCGCACGCTGTCGTTTGACTTCACGCCCGGCTCGCCGCTCTTCGTGCTGCACTGGCCGGCGGGCGCGGCGAACTTCAAGCTGGAGTTCAACTCCGGCCTCGTCTCGACCGGCAACGTCTGGACCGTCGTGCCCGAGGCCGTCGTGCCGGTGACGAACAACGCGGTGCTGTTCAACTACGTGACCAACGACACCTCGGCGCCGCGCAAGTTCTACCGGCTGCGCGCGCCATGAACCGCCGCCATTTCCTGCGGGCCGCCGGTGTCGGCGCGGCTTCCCTGGGGCCGCTCGCCGCCCAGTCGGCGGCCGGGCGCGCGGTCGTCGTGGACACGCACACGCACTGCTTCGCGGGCAAGGCCGACGCGCGCTTTCCCTATCACCCGCGCGGCACCTACCAGCCGGAGCAGCCCACCTCGCCGGAGTTCCTCCTGAAGCTGATGGATGGCGCGGGCGTTGACTTCGCCGTCGTGGTGCATCCCGAGCCGTATCAGGACGATCATCGCTACCTCGAACACTGCCTCGCCGTCGGCAAAGGCCGGCTCAAGGGCACGCTGCTGGTCTTCGGCGACCGGCCCGGCTCGATGGAGAAGTTGCCCGAACTGGCCAAGCGCCTTCCGGTCGTCACCGCACGCATCCACGCGTATCAGCCGGACCGCCTGCCGCCGTTTGGCAAACCCGAGTTGCGTCGCCTCTGGCAGCTTGCGAGCGACCACGGTCTCGCCATCCAGCTTCACTTCACGCCGAACTTTGCCGCCGGGTTCGAGCCGCTCATCCGTGAGTTCAGGCAGACGCGCGTCATCGTGGACCATCTGGGCCGGCCCTTCGACGCGAAGCCGGAGGACAACGGCCGCGTTCTCCGCTGGGCTGATTACCCAAACGTGGTGATGAAGCTCTCCTCGCTCCCCGCGCCCGACGCGAAGGAAGCGGCGGAACTGCCGCGTGTGCTGCGCAGCCTCGCCAACGCCTTCGGTCCCGACCGGCTCATCTACGGCGGCGGCTTCGACGACAAGGCGACGCCCGCCAGCTACCGCCGCGAGCGCGAGCGGCTCGCTGAGTTGCTCGCCTTCCTCCCCGCCGACGCGCGCGCCCAAGTGCTCGGCGGCAACGCGGCGAAGCTGTTTGGTTTCGCCGGTGCCTGAGCGCTTGAGCGGGCGCGGAATTCCAGCTTTGACACGTTTTCGCACGGTTGGCAGGGTTGCGCTCCGCTTGCGCCGGGCGGCCTTCGTTTCCAGAATTCCCAGGCAGAACAACGTCCGCGCTCGCCACTGCTTATGGCTGACCAACTCACCGGCAACCTGCTCGTCGCCCAGTCCGGCGGCCCCACCGCCGTCATCAACGCCAGCGTCGCGGGCGTCATCCAGGAGGCGGGCCGGCACGAGTGCATCGAGGAGATTTACGGCGGGCTGAACGGCATCCTGGGCATCCTCAACGAGACGCTCATTGACCTGAACGAGGAGAAGGCCCGGGCCATCGAGGGCCTCAAGCACACGCCCGCCGCCGCGCTGGGCACCTGCCGCTACAAGATTGATTTCAAGAAGAAGCCCGAGAAGGCCGCGCAGGACATGGACCGGCTCTTCGAGGTTTTCCAGGCGCACAACATCCGGTTCTTCTTCTACGCGGGCGGCAACGACTCGCAGGACACGACCAACAAGATTCACCAGGAGGCCGTGAAGCGTGGCTGGGACATGCGCTGCATCGGCATCCCCAAGACGATTGACAACGACCTGCCCCACACCGACCACTGCAACGGCTACGGTTCCGTCATCAAATACAACGCCACCACCGTCATGGAGGTCGCGTGCGATGTCAGCTCGATGGCCACGGACGATGGCTCGTGCTGCATCATCGAGGTGATGGGCCGCGCCGCCGGCTGGATTGCCGCCGGCACGGTGCTGGCGAAACGCAAGCCCACGGACGCGCCGCACATCATCCTGCTGCCCGAAGTTCCCTTCGAGGAGGAGAAGTTCCTCGCGAAGGTCAAGGAAACCGTCGGCAGCCTCAAGTGTTGCATCGTCGTCGTGGGCGAGGGCTTGAAGAACGCGGCGGGCGAGGAGATCGGCGTGGACAAGTCGCGCGTGGACGCGTTCGGCCACGCGGTGCTGGGCGGGGCCGCCGACCGGCTGGCGGAGATCGTGCAGGGCAAACTCAACTTGAAGACCCGCACCGTGAAGCTCGGCTACGCGCAGCGCGCCGCCGCGCACTTCGCCAGCGAGACCGACGTGGAGGAAGCCGTGGCCTGCGGCGAGACCGCCGTGCGCGCCGCCGCCGGGGGCAAGAGCGGCTACATGGTCAAGATCGTCCGCACGGGCAGCGAGCCTTACACTTGGACGACCGATCTTCAGCCGCTGGACGACATCGCCAACGTCGAGCATTTCCTCCCGCGCGACTGGATCACCGAGGACGGCTTCCTGCCCAACGAGAAGTTCATCGCCTATGCCGCGCCGCTGGTGGAGGGGCACCTGCACCTGCCGATGGAAGGCGGCCTGCCCAAGTTCGTCGTGCTGGAGAAGTCGCCGGTCGAGAAGCTGCTGGCGCCGCGCGGCTAGTCCGCGCTCCGGCAACGAGGCCGCTTGATTTTGGAATTCGGGTTCAGCCCTGACCGCCGGATCCGCCCGGGACTGCGGCCGGGATGTCCAAGCTGGCCAGCTCCGCCTCGAACTTCTTCAGGCAGGCGGGGCAGATGCCGTGGCTGAACTTGGTCCGCGCCTCGGAGTGCTCCGCAATGTAGCCCTCCACCGGCTGCCACTGGTCGTGGTCGTCCCGGATTTTTTTGCAGTAGGCGCAGATGGGGAGGAGCTGCTCCAACTGGCTCACATGATGGCGCAGGCCGAGGATGCGCTCGGCCACCAGCAGCCGCGCGGCGAGCTGCTCCTCGTCGCACGGCTTGGTGAGGAAGTCGTCCGCGCCCGCGTGGATGGCCTCCAGATAGTTCGCCTTCCCGCCCAGCGAGGTGAGCATGATGATCAGGGTGTAGGTCGGGCGGTTGGTGGCGCGGATGGCGCGGCACAGCTCCAGGCCGTTCATCCGCGGCATGAGCCAGTCGGAGATGACGACGGGGAAGTCCCCGGCCAGCCAGCAGGTGAGGGCCTGCTCGCCGTGCTCGGCGGCGGTCACCTCGTGGCCGAGCATTTCCAGCGTGGCTTGGAGCAGGAGGCGGGACGTGGCGTCGTCTTCGGCGATCAGGATTTTCATGGCGTGGCGGGGGCCGGGGTGGAGGACGTGTCGGCGGGGGCGGGAAATTCAGCGTGCAGCGCGCGGGCGGCGCGGGCCAGCTCGGCGGTGAGGGGCTCCAGCAGTTCCGCCGCGCCGGCGGTGGTCCCGGACTGGCCGAGCGACTCGAGCTGCTGGCAGAGGCGGGCCAGCGCGCGGGCGCC
>WRPG01000127.1 GCA_009773355.1 Limisphaerales bacterium | reverse complement strand
CCAGTGCGCGTGCGGTCGCGGCGCGGCGTGCGGCGAGGCCGGAGTCGCGTGCGGGTCTGCGGTGGCTCCGGCTCCGGGCGGCACCTTGGGCACGCGATAGACGGTGATTTCCTCCTTCTGGCAGCCGGTGAGAAGCAGCCCGGCGGAAGCCAGCGCGGCAAGTGCCGGCGGCCCTTTGAGAGATGGCAAAGCGTAACGTGTCACGAATCGAAAGAGTGTAGCGGACGCGCAATTACTTGCCAACCAAAGCGCGCGGCCAGAGTAAGACACCGGCCCGAAAGGGGATGTTCAGGAAACTTGGGCACTGGCCCGAAAGAGCCATTGGGAAGGCAAAGGACGCAAAGCGGGAGCTTCAACCCCGAAATTTGCGCTGGCGAAGTTCCAGCAATCGGGCGCGGTCAACCTGATCCTGATCCCGGCAGGTCTCCTTGCTCGCGATCAGGGTGTCGAGGCTGAGATACGGGACGCGGATGCCGTCAATGGTTGCCTCTTGTGCGGTTGGAGCCGCGTCAGCGTAGGCAACTTTCCAGGCGCGGGTGCTGACATCCACCTCAACTTCATCCGCGATTTTCACCGCCACATTCTCAAGTAGTTCTCGCGGCGTCAGCTCGGCAGCGGCGTGGTCCTCCAGTTCGGAGAGGGCAGCAATGACACGGGCGGCGTTTTCCTCCGTGGCTTCAATCAGAATGTCCACGTCCTCGGTTGTCCGCACCAAGCCGTGAAGGATGCAGGCCTGAGCTCCAGCAATGAGATACCTGGCCCCGTGACGGTTGAGCAGCTCGCAAACCCGCAGCAGTGGATCTTGGACCGGCATGCTCGCTCACCAAAGGCGCGGATTGTCCTGCTGCTTCCGCCATTCCGCGTATTGTTCCCACGACTTGGCGCGGAAGACAAAGCCGCGCGCCTTGGGATAGGGGTTCAAACGGTCGGCTTGCCGCTGAAGAATCAGGGCTCGCCGCCGACACTCCGCCGGGGTGACTGGTGGCATCCGGCTGCCGACGACTTTCATTGGGCCGGCGGCTTCCATGAATCAACCCGCGTTCATGCCCAGCAGGAACATGATGTTGCTCGGCGTCTTCTTGAGCTTGTTGAGCAGCAGCTCCATCGCCTCGACGGGCGGCACGCCGGTGAGCGCGCGGCGGAGCAGGACGACCTTGCTGTATTCGTCCGGGTGGTAGAGCAGCTCCTCCTTGCGGGTGCCGGAGCGCTCGATGTTGATGGACGGAAAGATGCGGCGGTCAACGAGGCCACGGTCGAGATGGACCTCCATGTTGCCGGTGCCCTTGAACTCCTCGAAGATGACTTCATCCATGCGGCTGCCGGTGTCCACGAGCGCGGTGGCCATGATGGTGAGCGAGCCGCCTTCCTCGATGTTGCGCGCCGCGCCGAAGAAGCGCTTGGGCTTGTGCAGCGCGTTGGCGTCCACGCCCCCGGAGAGAATTTTCCCGGAGTGTGGCTGCACGGTGTTGTAGGCGCGGGCGAGGCGCGTGATGGAGTCGAGCAGGATGATGACATCTTTCTTGTGCTCGACCATGCGGCGGGCCTTCTCAATGACCATCTCGGCGACTTGGACATGGCGCTCGGGGGGTTCATCGAAGGTGGAGGCGATGACCTCGGCGGGCTTGCAGGAGCGCTCCATGTCCGTGACTTCCTCGGGGCGCTCGTCAATCAGCAGGATGATGAGGTAGGCCTCGGGGTTGTTCTTGATGAGGGCGTTGGCGAGCTTTTGGAGCAGCACGGTCTTGCCGGTGCGGGGTGGGGCGACGATGACGCCGCGCGTGCCCTTGCCGATGGGGCAGACGAGGTCGAGCACACGGGTCGAAAGCTCGGCGGGGTCGGTCTCGAGGATGAAACGCTTGTTTGGGAAGAGCGGCGTGAGGTTGTCGAAATGCGTCTTCTCCTTGGCCTTGTCCGGCTCCATGTGGTTGACGGACTCGACTTTGAGCAGGGCGAAGAACTTCTCCTTCTCCTTGGGCGGGCGAATCTGGCCGGCCACGAGGTCACCGGTCTGGAGGTCGAAGCGGCGGATCTGCGATGGCGAGACGTAGACGTCCTCCGGGCAGGGCAGGTAGTTGAAGGCCTGCGAGCGCAGGAAGCCAAAGCCCTCGCTGAGGACTTCGAGCACGCCCTCGGCGAAGAGGCCGCCCGCACCCTCGGCATTCTTCTTCAAGATGGCGAAGATGACCTCCTGCTTGCGGAGCGTGCCGTAGTTCTCCACGCCCATGTCCTTGGCCATCTTGTTCAGCTCGGCGATGGAGAGCGCCTGAAGCGTGGAGATGGCGATGGTCGGCCCCTTCAACTCCGGCGCGGTGCGCTCGGGCGGCACGGGCGGCTGCTTGTGCGGCTTCTGCTTGGGCTGCTGCGGCTGCTTGGGCGCGGGCTTCTCCACCTCGGCGGCGGGCACGGGTTCCGGCGCGGCGCTGCCCTGGCCGGTGCCGGGAGAAAACTCCTCCACCGGCGCGGCGGGCGCGGCGGGCGCGGCATCTTCAGCGGGGAACATGGACTCCGTCGGGGGCGNNNGGCTTCCGGGGCGGCGGCTTCGGTCAATTCGGCGGGGGCTTCGCTCGTGGCGGCGCGTTTGACTTTGGCGGCCTTCGGTTTGGCAATGCGTGGCATACTCAGGAACGGAAACTAGATTGTGTTTGCTGGCGGGTCACTGACGCCCACCGGTGAGCTGTGATTCGACTAGCTGCCCCGGAAGCGCGTTCAACCAAACGCCGTGACTGCCGGGGAATTTCTGCTGGGGATTGACCCGCGCTGAATTTGAGGCGGCGGGAATCTTGCGGTTAATTCGGGGGGCAAACTGTCGGAGGGCGCAGCGCGTGTCAATGCTTTTGATGGCCCCGCTGTCGGAACTCCGTGAGAATGTCCCTATGGTAACTCGATAAGAATGTCCCCATGGCGGCGGGTTTGCGAAAGCAGACTGCCAACCACATGGAGACA
>WRPG01000069.1 GCA_009773355.1 Limisphaerales bacterium | reverse complement strand
ACCAGCGGCTCGGCGGCGGGCGGCGGCGGCGGCCCGGCGGGCTGGCGCAGCTCAGTGAAAAGGATGAGCGCAAGCAGCGCCACCGCGAGGCCGACCAGCCATTTTGTCTGGGAAGAGTTCACGTCAGGGTCGGTTCACATCTGCCGCCGGAACCAGACCAGCAGGCCGAAGGCGAGCACCGCGCCGGGCACGCCCGCCAGCAGGATCCAGTTCACCGAGCGCGTCTGGGCGTCGGTCATGTTGAAGAGGTAATCGCGCACCGGGCGCGGCGCGATGCCCACCAGCTTCGGGCGATCCACCAGCCAGTTGACGGCATTGCCGGCGAAGTCGCGGTTGACCGAGTTTTCAATCATCAGGTTGCCGAGGAAGTAGGACTCGCCGACGACGACGATGCGGGTCGAGCCGCCCTCCACGCTGCGCAGGCCGCCGCGCTCGACCGCCACGGCCACGGAGATGACGCCCTCGCGAACTGATTGCCGGTCGAGATCGAGCCGCCCGCGGCGGTTGCCCGTGGCCTTGCCGTTGGGCGAAGTGCTGACCAGCGCGCGCACCTGTGGCGCGTCGGAGCCTTGGCCGGTCGGGGAGCGCGGGGTGACGGAGCGCGGGGAGGCCAGGGCCAGCCCGTTTTGCGTGGGGCCGAAGGGCCGGACAATTTCGTGGTCGCCAAAATTGTTGAGCGTGACGCCGCCCTGCCCCTGATCGCCCGCCGGGTCCGTCACGACATCATCGCCCAGCTCGACGCCCCAGGTGCGGAGCAGCAGTTCCAGGCCGGCGTTGCTGTTCTGGGGCAGCAGGATGAGCGCGCGCCCGCCGCGGCTGAGGTAGTTGTTCAACTGGTTCACCTCGTCGGCATGGAACGGCGTGAACGGGCCGGCGATGACCAGCAGGCTGCAATCGGCGGGCACCTCGTTGGTGCCGGACAAGGTCAGTTCAAACAGGGTCATGCCGTTGCCGCGCTCGAGCAGCTCGATGAACTTGCCGTAGCCTGTCTGCGTGCCGATGGTGCTGGGATCGTGCTCGCTATGCCCCTTGAGGTAGTAGGCGTTGAGCTTGCGGCTCTCCATGAGGGTGAGGATGGCCGAGGTGAAGTGGGACTCGCCCGTGAAGGACTTGCGCTTCACGGACTGGCTCTTGCCGGCGAGCAACTGGCTGGTGTCGTATTCGGACAGCTCGCCCTGGCGGACGATGCGGCTGCGGTCGCCGATGGCGAAGATGATGATGTCCTTAGAGTTGGGCGGCAGCTTGTAGGCCAGCTTCACCCGCTCGGCCTCCGCCGGCTCGGTGAGGTAGTTGACCGTCGAGATCTTCACGCGCGGGCTGGCGTTGGCGTATTGGCGGAGGGTCTGGAGGATGTGCGTGTAGAGCGTCTCGTCGGGGTCGAAGTAAAGCGTGACCTGTAGGTCGTTGGTCAGCGCGCCGAGGATTTGCAGCGTCACGGGCGCCAGCGGCGGCACGCGGTCCTCCGAGAGCGTCACGCGCCGGAAGTGGCGGGTGGCGAGGAAGTTCACCATCAGCACGATGGCGACGAAGGCCGCGACGCCGACGAGCACGCCGAAGCCCGCGCCGAACTTGCGCGCGGCGGAGAAGCTGGGCGGGGGATTGTCGAGGTCGTCAGACATTTGTGAACAAGCTCCAAGCTCCAACCTCCAAATCCCAAAGAAACTCCAAGCTCCAAATCCCAAACGCATCCGGCCAGACATCTCCCCGTTGGAGCTTGAAGCTTGGGATTTCTTTGGAGCTTGGAGCTTGGGATTTGGTCATTTCAGAATTCATTTCCATCGCCGGCTCTCCACCACCTTGAGCGTCAGGAACAGGAACAGCGCCGTGAGACTCACGTAGAAGACCACCTGCCGCGTGTCCACGATGCCGCGCGTGAAGTCCTTCATGTGCTCGATCATCGAGACGTGTTGGAGCACGACGGACTGCCAGCCGGGCTTGGGCGGGATGATGAAGGTGAGGTAGCTCAGAAGAAACAGGCCGAGGCCGAGCACGAAGGCGTTCATCGCCGCGATGATCTGGTTGCGCGTGAGCGACGAGGCGAAGCAACCGAGCGAAATGTAGAGCGCGCCAAAGAGGAAGATGCCCACGAACGTCCCGCCCACCGCGCCGGTGTCCACCACCGAGAGGTCCACGGAGAAGCGCTTGAGCAGGAATGGATACGCCAGCAGCGGCAGCCACGCAGACATGAAGAAGCACAGCGCGCCGGTGAACTTCGCCAGCACCACCTGGAAGTCGCCGACGGGCGCGGTCATCAGCGTCTCGTAGGTGCCGGAGTATTTCTCCAGCGCGAACGTGCGCATGGTGATGATGGGCGGCGCCAGCAGCATCACGAGCCAGAACAGGCCGTTGTTGAAGAACGCCTCCGTCACCGGCGTGTCGAATGGCTTGTTCACCAGCGCGCGCAGCACGATGACGAAGCTCAAGCCCAGCAGGAACTGCACAGCGGCGATGATGACGTAGCCGATGAGCGAGACGTAGCAGATGCCCAGCTCGCGGCGGACGAGGGTGAGGAAGGGTTGCATCAGCGGTGACAAGTGACGGGTGACAGGTGGCAGGCAGGGTGCGGATGGCAGGATGCGCTTCGGCGGCGGCGCGCACCCTTGTCACCTGTCACCTGCCACTTGTCACACTGGATTTTCACGTTTCCTCCTGATCGCGCTTGGTCACATGGACAAAGATGTCCTCCAGCGAATGCCGGGTGCGGGTCAGTTCGCGGAGCTGCCAGCCGCGCGACTTGGCCAGCTCAAAAATCTTTGGGCGCAGATCAACCCCGGCGCGCGGCGTCAGCGAGCAGCGGTGGAAGCTGCCTTCCGCCGCCGCGATGTCGAAATGCTCCACCTCCGCCATGTGCTCCCACGCCTCGCGCAGGTCCGGCACCGGCGCGGACAGCTCGGCGATGACTTGCTGGCCCGCGCTCATCTTGCGCTGCAACTCGTCCAGCGTGCCGCTCTCCCGGATGGCCCCTTGGTGGATGATGATGACGCGCGTGCAGGTCAGCTCCACCTCGGGCAGCAGGTGCGACGAAATGAACACCGTGCGGTCCTTGCTCACGTCCTTGATGAGCTGGCGCACGGCCCGCGTGAGGTGCGCGTCGAGGTTCTTGGTCGGCTCGTCGAGGATGATGAGTTCCGGCTCATGCACGAGCGCGTCCGCCAGGCCGACGCGCTGCCGGTAGCCGCCGGAAAGCGTGCCGATGACTTTGTTCGCCACGTCGCCGAGGCCGCATTGCTCGGTGACGATGTCCACGCGCTCACGGCTGCGGGCGACGCTCAGGCCCTTGAGCCGGGCGCGGAACTTGAGGTATTCGCGCACTCGCATGTCCAGGTGCAGCGGGTTGCCCTCCGGCATGTAGCCAATGCGACGGCGGACCTCGTCAGCCTGAGTGAAGACATCGAAGCCCGCCACGCGCGCCGTGCCGCTGGTCGCGGGCATAAAGCATGAGAGCATCCGCATCGTGGTCGTCTTGCCCGCGCCGTTCTGGCCGAGGAAGCCGACGATCTCGCCGCGCTGCACAGTGAAGGTCAGGTCACGCACCGCCGCGCGTCCGCCGTAGCGCTTGGTGAGGTTCTCGACCTCGATCATCGGGGTGGCGCTCATGCGGTGGCTGCCTCCCGTCTGGTGAACCGGCTGGCGCGCTCGACCTTCGCCACGCGCAGCGCGAAGTCCGCATACCAGACCTCGCGGCCCAGTCGTTGCGCGACCTGATGCTCGGCGTGCTGCTTCCAGTCTGCGATGGCGCGTTCGCTGTCCCAATACGAAACCGTGATGCCCGTGCCATCCGTGCCGCGCACGCTCTCCACGCCGAGGAAGCCGGGCTGCTGCGCCGCAAGCTGAACCATCTTCTCCGCCATCGCCCCGTAACCGCGCTCGCCCTCGGTGCGCGCGGAGGTGAAAATCACCGCGTAGTAAGGCGGCTCCGGCGTGGCGGCGATGGGGGAGGCGCTCATTTCAATTTCACCGGCACGCTGCCTTCGCGGAACCCGCCGAAGCTCCCGCGTTTGGGCGGCGCGATGACGTTGAGCCGCGCGGTGTCGCCTGGCTTCTTCGCGTGCAATGCCCGGCCCAGTTCCACGAGTTCGACTGTGGGCTGGTTGTCCACGCCCCGGATGACGAAATACTTCTCCATCTTCGCCTCCGCGCCGGGCGAATCCTTGTCCACCTCCGCGACCACGAAGCCGCCATAGAAGGGGAAGCCCATGTTCGCCGCTAGGTCGCGCGTCAGCTTCTGCACATGCAGTCCGGTTTTTTGCCGCACCAAGTCGGCGTTGAAGACGTCGCTCTCGGGCGTAAGCCGCACCGACACGGTCTGCTGTGCCCCGCCCCGGCGAATCAGCAGCGACACCGGCTTGTCCGCGCCGGCGGCGTTCAGCTCGCGCATGAACTCGATGAAGTTGCGCGGCGTCTTGCCGGCCACCTGGAGAATCGTGTCGCCCAAGCGCAATCCTCCTTTGTCCGCCGGGCTGGCGGTCTCAACGGCGGTGACTTCGAGCAGGCTCGCGCCCGAACGCACCCGAGCGCCGAACCACAGCGCCTTCGTCCCCTCCGGCGTGAAGTAACGCGAGAGCGCCTCGTTCACGCGCTTGATGGGGATGGCGAAGCCGATGCCCTGCCCCTCGCGGAAGACGGCGACGTTCAGGCCAATCAACTCGCCGCGCAGGTTGATGAGCGGCCCGCCGGAGTTGCCGGGGTTGATGGCGGCGTCGGTCTGGAGCCAGTCCGCCACGTCGAGCGGGCTGTCCTCGCGCGCCGGGCGGCGGGACTTCGAGCTGAGGATGCCTTTGCTCACGGAGCCACCGAGACCGAACGGATTGCCCAGCGTGATGACCGTCTCGCCAAGCAGCAAATCGTCGTCCGCCGCGAAACGCACGGGCGTGAATTTCTCCGTGTCCTTGGCCTTCATCTTGAGCAGCGCCACGTCGGTCTTGGTCGTGCCGGTCACGCGCTCGGCCTCGATCTCGCGGCCGTCCATGAGCTTGACCCAGATGCGGTTCGCGCCCTTGACGACGTGCTCGTTGGTCAGCACGTAGCCGCTCTCGTCAATGACGACGCCGGAGCCGACGCTCGACGGCACTTCCTCCAGTTGCGGACGCACCCGGTAGCCGAAGAACTCCGCGCGCCAGCGGAAGAAGGGGTCGGTGTTGTCCACGACCGTCGTGGTGGCGATGTTGACGACGCTGGGCATCACGCGCTCGACGGCGGTGACGGCGGCATCGCGCCGCACGTCGGCGGTCTGCGCGCGGGCCGTGAGCAGCGCCGCCGCGAGCACCAGCGCGAGGCGCACCCCGCACCGCGGCGGGAAAACTTTTGGACGGATTCCATTCATGCCGACACTGACAACGCAGCCCCGGACACGTTCAAGCGCGTGCCGCGCGGCTCCTGCGGGAAAGGCCGCCGCAGGAGGCGGGTTGCGGCGGAAGCTGCGCGGTGATTGTTGCCGGACGGGGGCGGATAAAGCAACCGGAAGGTGCCCGCGCGGAGGGATTGCCAACTCCGGGGACGGGCCGCTAGGCTGCATGGATGCCCTCGGCGGAGGATTCCCCTCGTTTCCCCGCGCAGCCCGGCGCGGCTTCCGCGCCGGCCGGGCGGCTGCATTCCTCCGTGCTCCTGATCTGCGTGGCGGGCGTCGCGACGGCGGCGTGGATTTTTTGGGCGATCACGGCGCAGGAGCAGGCGCGGGCGGAGGCGGAGTTTCACCGGCGCGCGGCGGCCCAGCATCTGGGCGTGCACCAGTCGCTCGCCAAATATGAGCATCTGCTGGCCTCCATTCAGAAACTGCACGACCCGACGCCCAGCCTGATGACGAACCAGGTCGAGGCGTCCGCCGGGCTGCTGCGGTCGCAGGGGATGCCGCTGTTCGCGCTGCAATGGGTGCCCCGCGTGCGGCACGCGGAGCGGGCGGCGTTCGAGGACGAGCTGCGTCGCGCGGGCGCGCCGGACCCGGTGATCCGCGAGTTCACTCCTGATCGGAAGTGGATTCCGTCGCCGCCGCGGGAGGAATATTTTCCCCGCCGGTTTTCCTCGCCGATGACCAACCTTCTGACCCTCGGCGCAAACTTCGCCTCGGAGGGGGTTCATCGTGAGAAAATGCTCGCCGCGCGGGACACGGGCGAGCCGACGCTCGACTCGCTTTTGGGTGCCAACCAACTGCCGACGTTCGTTTTCATCCTCCCGATCTTTCCGCCGACGATGGCGGCTGACTCGGTCGAGGAGCGGCAGGCGAATCTGACCGGCTTCCTGCTGGCCTATGTGCGCAGCGCGGACCTTGCCGTCGCGCTCTCGCAGTTCCAGCGCGACTCCGGCGTGGACATGCTCTTCAGCACGCCCGCCGGGCCGGGCAGCAACGAGGTGGCGCACTTCATCCCCAACGCCGAGCGGCCCCAGACCGCACCGCCGGAGCTGGCGGCGGCGATGCGCGCGGGACTGCACCGCGAGCTGCCCCTGCGGCTCGCCAGCCTGCCGCTGAAGTTCCTCTACCGGCCCGCGCCGGAGTGGCTGGCCGCGCAGCGCACGCTGAACCGTTACGGCGCGCTCGCCAGCACGCTGCTGCTCACGGCCCTGGCGGCGGGCTTCGTGCACGCGCTGCACCGCCGCCGCGAGGTGGTGGAGGCGCTGGTGAACCTGCGCACGGCGGAGCTGCGCAGCGCGGTGCGCCAGCTCCGGGAATCGGAGAATCTCTACCAGTCGCTCGTCCACACGCTGCCGCAGCTCGTCTTCCGCAAGGACTGTGAGCGTCGTTTCACCTTTGTGAACGAGCACGCCGTCAAGCTGCTGGGCCGGCCCATCGAGGCCATCCTGGGCCGGACGGACGCCGAGCTGTTCCCGCCGGAACTGGCCGCGAAGTTCCAGGCCGATGACGAGCGCGTGCTCGCCACGGGCGAGCCGCTGGAAACCGAGGAACGCACGTCGCTGGGGCCGGAAGTGACCTTCGCGCGCGTCAGCAAGACCGCGCTGCGCGACGAGGCCGGAAACATCACGGGTCTCCAGGGCATCGCCTGGGACATCACCGAGCGGCATCGTTTCGTCGAGGCGCTGCGCGAGAGCGAGGCGCGCTTCCGCGCCTTCACGGACAACCTGCCCGCGCCCGCGTGGCTCAAGGACCACGAGTTCCGCTACTCGTTCGTGAACCCCGCGCTGGCGCAGCTTTTCCAGAAGAAGGCGCAGGACGTGCTGGGCCGCGAGGATCACGATTTCATGCCGGGACCGGCCGCCGAGCCATTGCGGGCGAATGATCTGGCCGTGCTGGCCGCCGGCGAGGCGCAGCAGTTCATCGAGGAGGTGCCCGGCGCGGACGGCTGGCCGCGCCACTGGCTGGTAGCGAAGTTTCCGTTCACGGTGCCGGGCGGCCAACGCTGGGTGGGCGGCATCGCCTTCGACATCACGGCGCGCGTCGAGGCCATCACCGCGCTGCGGCAGCGCGAGCAGCAGATGCGGCTCTTCGTCGAGCACACGCCCGCCGCCGTGGCGATGCTCAACCGCGAGCTGCGCTACCTCGCCGTCAGCCGCCGCTGGCTGGAAGATTACCGGCTGGGCGATGCGGACGTGGTCGGCAAAAGCCATTACGAGGTGTTCCCGGAGATTCCCGAGCGGTGGAAGGAGATTCATCGCCGGTGCCTGACCGGCGTGGTGGAACGCTGCGAGGAAGACCCGTTTCCGCGCGCCGACGGCCGCACCGACTGGGTGCGCTGGGAGATTCATCCGTGGCGCGACACCGCCGGGCACATCGGCGGCCTCATCATGTTCACGGAGGTCATCACCGAGCGGAAGCTGGCGCGCCAGGCGCTGGAACGGCGCGACGCGGTGCTGCATGCTGTGGCCCGCACCGCCGACGAGTTGGTCCGCGCGCAGCCCAGTGATGAGGCGATGTGCCATGTGCTCGCCGCCATTGGCGAGGCCGCCGAGGTCAGCCGCGTGTATGTCTTCAAGAACCGCGTGGCGGCGGGCGGGGATCTGCTCCTGAGCCAGCACTTCGAGTGGACCGCGCCGGGCGTGCCGGCGCGGCTGCCGGACCCGGATTTGCAGGACGCGTCTTACGCGCAGCGCGGCGTCAGCGAGCTGGCGGCGGCCCTGGCCCGCCGGGAGGCGGTCGCCGGGCACGCGCGCAACCTGCCGGCGCCGGCCCGCGAAATCTTGGAGCGGCACGGCACGCGGTCCTTCCTGGCGGTGCCCATTTTCACCGGCGCGCAGTGGTGGGGCGTGCTCGGCTTTGACGAGTGCCGGCAGGAACGTGAGTGGACGGGGCTGGAAACCGACGCCCTGAACGTGGTGGCCGGCGTGCTGGGCGCGGCCTTCGAGCGCCAGCGGGCGGAGCAGGAGCGGGCCGGCATCGAGCGCAAGATGGTCGAGAGCCAGAAGCTCGAAAGCCTCGGCGTGCTGGCCGGCGGCATCGCGCACGACTTCAACAACCTCCTCACCAGCATCCTCGGCAACGCCAGCCTGCTGCGGTTCGACCTGCCGAAGGATTCGCCGCTGCACCCGTCGCTCGCGCAGATCGAGCAGACCTCGCTGCGCGCCGCCGATCTGTGCCGGCAGATGCTCGCCTACTCGGGGCGCGGGCGCTTCCAGTTGCAGCGCGTGGATATGGCGAAGCTGGTCGAGGACACCACGCATCTCATCGAGGTCTCCATCAGCAAGAAGGTCGTGCTCCGGTTCAATTTCGCCCCCGGCGTGCCGGCGGTGGAGGCCGACCCCACGCAGTTGCGGCAGATCGTGATGAACCTGGTCATCAACGCCTCCGAGGCCATCGGCGACCGCAGCGGCATCATCGCCATCACCACCGGCGAGATGCAGGTGGACAAGCCCTACCTCGCCACCACCTACCTCGCGCCGGACCTGCCGGCGGGGCGCTACGCCTTCCTGGAGATCAGCGACAACGGGTGCGGCATGACGCCGGAGGTGAAGGCCCGCATCTTCGACCCGTTCTTCACCACCAAGTTCGCGGGGCGCGGTCTGGGCCTGGCCGCCGTGCTGGGCATCGTGCGCGGCCACGGCGGCGCGCTGAAGGTCTATAGCGAGCCGGGCAAGGGCACCTCGTTCAAGCTGCTGCTGCCGGCGGCCACCGGCGCGGTCACGAGCGAACCCAGCGTCGCCGCCAGCCCGGAGAACTGGCGCGGCCTGGGCCGGGTGCTCGTGGTGGACGACGAGGCCACCGTGCGTGTCATCGCCACGCGGCTGCTGGAGGCGCTCGGCTTCACCGTGACGGTGGCGGAGGATGGCCGCGCGGGGGTCGAGACGTTCCAGCGCCAGCCCGACGCTTTCCACCTCGTGCTGATGGACCTCACGATGCCGCACTACGACGGCGTTCAGGCCTACGGCCTGATGCGCCGCATCCGCGCGGACGTGCGGGTCATCCTGATGAGCGGCTTCAACGAGCAGGATGCCATCGCCAACTTCACCGGCAAGGGCCTCGCCGGCTTCCTGTCCAAGCCCTTCGACATGGCGGCGCTCACCGAGAAGGTCCGGGCGGCGTTGAACGCGAACGGATGACGGCAGCCCTGGCCCGGGGTCACGGAGCCGGCGGCGTGCGGCGGAAGAACTTGGTGAAGCTCTCCGCGTCCTCGTCGGCCAGGTCCATCGTCGCGGCGGGCGCGCGGTGGCGGGCGATCTTGAGCAGCTCGTAAAGGCCGATCACCGGCGGCAGCACCTCGTCCTCGATCTTCCGGCCGTCCATGTCCGCGCGGAAGACCACCACCAGCAGGCAGCTTTCATCCACCTGCCGGATGAGCGTCTGATAGGTCGTGCCGGTGACGCGCAACTGGGTGAAGTAATTCTCCTTGAGCCGCCGGGACATTTCCTGCGCGGCGTTGAAGGCGTTCGCGGCCAGGCTGGCGAACTCGGCGGGGTCGGCGGGCATCTCCCCGACGCGGTGGATGAGGTAGCCGGCGCTCTCCACCATGAGCGCGGCCAGCGCGCCGCTGCGGGTGATGAAGTCCTTGAGCAGCGTGTCGAGCTGCTGGATGTCCTCCCGGGTGAGTTGGGGAAAGCCCTTCATCGGAACGCGGAACGCGGAACGCGGAACGCGGAGCAAGGTTCGGCGGCGCGCTTTGAACCTTGAACCTTGAACCTTGAACTTTTCATCTACTTGCCGCCGCTGAGGAACTTGTTGAGCAGCAGGCCGGTGATGGCGTTGAGGGTCTCGAAGACGCCCTCGCACCGGGGCGCGACGGCGGGGAAGCTTGGCACCTGCACGTCGCGGTTGTTGAGCAGGAAGTCCATGTATTCGATCGGCGCGGGGTTGGCGGCGTCGCGCTTGTTGTATTGGAGGACGTAGGGGATGTCGGCGAGGTTGAGCTTCAGCGTCTTGAGGTTGTCCTCCATGTTTTTGAGGCTCTCGACGTTCTCCTCCATCTTCTCGTAGGTCGAGTCGGCGACGAACACGAGGCCGTCCACGCCGCGCAGCACGAGCTGGCGGGTGGTGTTGTAGATGACCTGGCCGGGGACGGTGTAGAGCTGGAACTTGGTCTTGTAGCCCTTGATCGTGACCGTCTCCAGCGGGAAGAAGTCGAAGAAGAGCGTGCGGTCGGAGCTGGTGGCCAGCGAGACGATCTTGGTCTTGCTCTCCGGGTTGGCGGTCTGGACGTTGCCGTAGATGGATTCGAGGTTGGTCGTCTTGCCGGACTTGGCGGGGCCGTAATAGACGATCTTGACCTGCAGTTCCTTGGTGGCTTGGTTGATGATGGCCATAGGCTATTTGCGCTGGCGGGCGATTTCAGTGGCGATGGTCTGGAGCTGCGGGAGCGGAAGCAAGTGTCCTTTGCGGCTCATCACGGTGAAGAAAATTTTCTCGAGCTTGAAGACCGCCCAGTGGTGGCCCTCGGCGACGAGGGAAATCATCGTGGGATCGCCGAGCTTCATCTGGCGGGACTGCTCGCCGGTGGCGGAGAAAAGCTTGGGCAGCGCGTAGGCGAGCAGCTCCGGCGGCAGGGTGGCCTGCATCTCGGCGGCGGCGAGGTGGCCCTCCTGAAGGGAGAGCATCGCACCGAAGACTCCGGGGAGGCCGATGACGGCGTGGATGATTTCGGTCGGCGTCCAGTGGGCCTTCTCCGGCTTGCCGAGCGCCTCGCCGAGCTTGGTGTCGGCAGCTACGGGCGCGGCGGGCGCGGGCGGCGGGACAGTCAGCGCGGGGGCCGGGGCGCGGTTGACGAACGTGGTCGTGCCGCCTTCGCCGGGCGCGGCGGATTTTGCGGCGCTCCGCATGTTCGACATGAAGGGCTGCACGAGCACGCGCAGCGGAAGTTGCAACGCCGTGCTGTCCAGCGCCGACGGGCCGACGCCAGGATTCATCCAGCTCCGCAACTGGCCCCAGGTGAAAACCACCTTGCCGCTCTTCATCGCGTTGCCGAGCTCTTCGCGCGGGAATTCCACGGTCGCGTCGCCAAGGTCGGTGGCTTCCTTGCGGACGTTGTCCGGCCAGCCGACGGTGAGCACGGCGAGTTTCACCGGCACGGTTGGCGAGGCGGCCGTTTCGGCGGCGGGCGGGGAGTTGATGAACGTCGTTCCGGGAACGAACGGCTCGGGGGCCGGCTCAAACGTGGTGAAGGTCGTGCCGCTGCGGGGCGGTTCCGGCGCGGGCGCGGGCTGAAAGGCCGGGGCAAAGGCGTGGGGTGCCGGAGCGCTGGGCGCGGCCGGGGGCGTGAAAATCGGGGGCGCAACCGGGGTCGCCGGGGCCACCGGCGCGGGTGCCGAAGCTGGCTTGGCGGCGGGCGCGGGGCCGGGGCCTGAGAAGAAGCTGCCGGCGGCCGGCTCCGCCTTTTGCGCGGGCTTGCGCTTCAGCAATGGCCCGGCGACGCGGAGCACTTCCGGCAGGGGCAGGTCCACGAGCGCGTCGCCCTGGCCGCCCGCGCTGAACAGCCCGGCGGGCGCGGCGGCGCGCAGTTCATCGAAGGTGATGCGCACCGCGCCGGTGGCGAGTTGCGCGAGCACCTTGGCGGTCGGGACGTTGATCTTCTCCTCCGGTCCGGCGGCGCGCGTGGCCAGCGGCTTGAGGGCGGCGGACAGGCGGTCGAGCACCGACTTGAGCGGGATGGCCAGGTGGTCGGGCACAGCCTCAGCCGGCGACGACGGGGGGCTGGTGGCCGGTCCCCCGCCGGTGGCTGACAGTCCTTTGATGGAGTCCAACATGCGGTTTTGGCGGCGCTTCCGCCGCTGAACTGTCGCGCGGAAAGGCGCGGTGAGTGTTCGCCCAAATCACTTGAAGTGGCAAACAAAAAGCGCACACTGAGGCCCGCGTGGCCACGCAAAACCGAATCCTGATCCTCGACGACGAAGAACAGTTCCTGGAGCTGTGCCGGGAGTTGTTGTCCACCCTGCCGACGAAGCCCGAGGTGCGCACCGCCTCCTCCGGCGCGCACGCCATCGCGCTGCTGGAGGCCGAGCCGTATTCGCTGCTGCTCACCGATTTGCGGATGCCCAACATGGACGGCTTTCAAGTCCTCGCCATCGTCCGACGGCGCTTCCCCGGGCTGCGCACGGTGGTGATGACGGGCGTGACCGAGGATGAATATCGCACCCGCGCCTACGCGATGGGCATTGACATGTATCTGGAGAAGCCCAAGACCGCGCAGGACATCAAGATGTTCGTGGACTGCATCGAGTCGCTGCTGGCGCGCGAGGAGGCGGGCGGCTTCCGGGGCGTGCAGAGCAAGACGCTCACGGACATCGTGCAGATGGAGAGCCTCTCGCAAAGTTCCGTCACGCTCAAGTTCACCAACGGCCCGTTCGTCGGGAAAATCTGGCTGCTCAACGGCGACCTCATGGACGCCGAGATGGGCGACCTCAAGGGCGAGGACGCGTTCAAGAAGATCATGTCGTGGCGGTCGGGCACCTTCGAGAGCCTGCCCGCCGACCCCGCCCGCGAGCGCCGCATCATGAACTCCGTCCAGGGCCTGCTGCTCGACTCCGCGCAGATGCTGGACGAGATGGCCGCCGGCGAAGTCCCCGGCTCCGGCGGGGAAAAGGCCAAGGCCGCCTCGCCGCTGGCGGAACTGGGCCGCAACCCCGGCGTCGAGTTCGTGCTCACCACCGCCATGGGCAAGGGCAAGGAGTTCGACCACTACGCCTGCGAAACCCCCGACAAGACCGCCGCCTGGGCCGCCCGCGCCGCCGAGCGTTTCAACAGCCTCGGCGACAAGATCAAGGCCGGCACGCTCCAGCAGATCGTCACCACCGGCCCGCAGCGCGGCACCGGTCTGGCCCCGAAAGGCGAGAAGGTGCTCTGCGCCGGCTTCCAGCGCGGGCGCACCGCCGGGCAGATTTTGGAAACGCTCAAAAAGATGGCAGCACAATGGGCCTCCTAGATTTTTTCTCCTCGAAGAAGGACGCGCCGACGATTGACCGGCTGCCCAGCGGCAGCTTCACCGTGGATCGCGACGGCAAGGTGCTCACCTCCACGCTCCCGCACTCCTTCGGCGAGGCCAACGTGCGCGAGATCGGCAAGACCGTCATGGAGGCGATGGTCTCCGCCCGCGAGGCGAACCTGCCCATCACCGAGATGGCCATCTACTACAGCGGCCTCAAGATCACCGCCAAGGAGCAGCGCGGCGGCGTCATGATTTTCCTTGCCCCGGTCCGTTGACGCGCCCTAAATCGCCGCTCGGAAGCGGCTTATGCGCAACAAGAAACTCGACCAACTCATTCTCGAACTCGAAACCCACGTCGAGTGCTGGAAGCAGTTCAACCACTTTCTTTCGCTCGCCCGCTCCAAGGCCTTCTCCCCCGAGGACGAAACGCAGTTTCTGGAGGTCAAGAGCAACATCGCCCAGGGCCTGCAGATGCTGATGAGCCAGATCGAGGGCGGCGGGGCGCCCCCGCGCGAGGAAGTCCAGGCGCTGCTCACCAACGCCCCGTCCATCCGCTACATGAGCGAGCTGGCGGACAATTCCCTGCGCGGCCTCGAAAACCAGTGGCACAAGATCTTCCTCGACTGGCAGAACGTTCTCGGGCAGCTCAAGGTCAAGCAGAAGGAGCTGGAGGGGCAATCCTTCTTCGGCAGCCTCTTTGGCAAGAAGTAGCCTTCCGCGACCTGCGGGCGATGCCAGGCTGCTGCCCCGCCCGCAGTTCAACGTCTGGACGGCAAACCACTCCGCTCACTTCCCGGCCGGCGCGTTGGTAATGGCGGCGGAAACGGCGTTGGTGGGAAGATGCGGTTGGGGGGCGGGCGGAACCACCTTCGGCGGGAAGATGGTTTTGTATTTCACCGGCTCGGGCAGGTAGCTGTCCAGCTTGCCGATGAACCAGCAGTAACCAAGAACGACAATGGCGAGCAGCGTGAGCCGCGCCTTCCACGGGTTGGGCTTTTCCGCGTAGGGATCGTCGAGCGAACGCTCGGCGTTGGCGGGGAGCCTGGCCAGATGCGTGAGCGCGGAGCCGAACGGGACGTTCATCTTGGCCTTTGTGTTGATGGCCCAGCCGTTGGCGTCGAGGATGGGCGCGAGGTTGCGCTGGCGGAGCTTCATGTAGGCCAGCAACATCGCCGGGCCGGAGATCAGGAACACGAGGCCCAGCACGCCGAGGGGCAGCCACGGGCCGAGGCCGAGAAGCTTGTCCAGCAGCGCGCCAACCATGGCGCTGATGCCGCCGATGGCCGTGCCGATGAGCGCGATGGTGCCGAGGTCGAGCTTCTGCGGCGGGGCTTTGGGATCGGCCTTCGCCTTGTCCGCCTGCGCCACCGCAGTCGCGGCGGAACTGACCTTCGCCTGCGACTCGGCATCCGCCGCCGCCGCGCGCTTGGCAATCTGCTCCTCGATCATCCGCACGAACTTCTTGTAAGGCGACCAGAACGCCTCGCGCACGCTGATGGGGTTGGCGACGATCTTCGTGATGGTCGCGTCCCAGTCCTGGCCCTTGCGGTCGTAGAAGACGCCGTTGCGCCCGACCATGAGGTTGTAGGAGTCGCCGTCGGTGAAGACGGCGACGATGGTCTTCTTCGCGCCGCCGGAGCGGGTCACGTCGCAGTAGGCGAGGTAGGCGCCGGAGAGGCCGGCGAGCGCGGCGTGCTTGCCGGCGTCCACGACCTCGATGCACAGGTGGCAGGCGCGGGCGTCGAGGAAGAGCGAGCCGGCCTGGAAGATGGAGCCGCGCCGCCCGTAAAACTCGGCGAAGCTGACGGAGTTGTTCAGCAGCTTCACGAGGTCGCGCTGGAAGAGCACGAGCTTCTCCACGGAGCCGATTTGCTTGAACTCCGCCTCCAGCGCGGTGTCCTGCGCGATGAGCGCGGCGACCGCAGCCTTCGCGTCGCCAGCCAGCAGTTCCCGCACGCGGGCGAGGCCAAGCTTCTCAACACTCGTGGCGGGCTTGGCGGCGGTCCAGGCGTTGTGCGGCGCAACCATCGCCTGCAACGCGCTCCAATCGCCCTCGGTCAGGGTCTTCTTGCCGTATTCGAGCAGCGGGCCAACGGCGCTGGCGCAAAGATTTTCCACTGCGCCCTGCCACGCGGGATTGACGCCCTCGGTGAGCGGCAGCGGACGCGCGGGCGCGATGTGCGCGAGCGGGAGCTTCGCGATGTCCTCGGAGCCGACGGTCAAATCCTTCAACGCCAGCGCGACGAACTCGGTCTCGGCGCGGTTCATCGGCCCGGTGGCGCGAGAGTCGAACGCGGCGAGCCGGCAGCGGGCGAAGTAGTCGTCCACCTTCATCTTCACGGCCTTGATGGCGGTGGCGGCTCCGGCGGTGGCGTCGCCGAGCGGGAGGAGGGTCGCCGGGTCGGCCTCGGCCTTCGCCTGCCAGTCCGAAAACGCCTGCGCCTCGGCGAGGAACTGGTCCAGCTTCGCCTGGTTCACGCCGGGCTTGCCGCTGCGGTCGGGCAAACTGCCGACCGTGGCGATGAGGTCTTCGATGGCTTTCTTCGTCGCCTCGTCGCTGGCGGCGTCGGCGGGCACGATGCCGTCGCCGTTGAAGCGCGTGGCGGCAAAAATCTTGGCCGTGTCGGCCACGTCGGCGAGCGCGATGGCGTTGGCGGCGGGCTTGCCGAGGTTCTCCAGAATGCGGCGCGCGGTGGCGGCGAGCACGGGGTCCTGAATCGCGGCGAGCGGGACGGAATCGCCGCCCTTGAGCAGGTCATCGAGGTTAGTGAACGAGGCCTGCGCCCACTTCACGGCGGCGAGGAGTTCCGGCGGGCGGATGCGCCCGTCCTTGTCGGTGTCAATCAGGTCGAGCGTCTTCGGGTCGAACTCGATGCCGCGCGTGGGCACGGCGAGCGCGACCCAGAGCTTCTGGTCGAGCTGATCGAGGTTCGCGAGGTCCGCGCCGCTGCGGAAGGCGACCTGGTTGACGCCGCCGGCAGTGAAGAATTTCCACGCGTGCTTCGGGGAGGAGGCTTCGCTCATAAACGCCGCGAGGTTAGGGAGAAGCCCGGCGGGTGCAAATCAAGAAACCACCGCTCCCGGACCCCGGGCTTCGCCGGGCTTCAAGGCGCGGCTTGGGCGGAAACTTGCCGGCTACTTCCGCTTCTCTGGTTCGCTCCTGGACGGAGACGAGTTGTTCTGGGCCGGCGCGGAGGACGGCTGCGGGGGCGGGGTGACGATGACGGTGGGCCGGGCGGCGACGGGTGCGGCCGGCTGCACCTGAACCGGCGGAGCCGAGTAGGTGACGGTCGGGCGCGGCGGCGGCGTGTAGGTGGGCACGACGGTCGTGGGCCGGGGCGGCGCGACGGGCGCGCTGTAAGTCGGTGCCGGCGTCCGAACGACCGGCGCGGGAGTGGCCGGTTGCACCGAAAGCTGCGGGGAGGTGTTCTGCGGCGCGGCGGTTGAGGTCGTCGGCTGCGGCTTCTTGACCTCGGCACGGGGCGCCGGTTGATAAGGCGAGGGCGGCTGCGAGGGCGTGAGGTTCCTCGTCGTGCTGGTGACCGGCTGCGGGGGCGTTAGATTTTGCGGCGTGCTGGTCACGGGTTGCGGCGCAGTCAACGGGCGGAAAAGCGAGTTCTCCGCCGGGTTGGGGATGATGACGGTCTGCGCCGGCTGCGAACGCTCTTCGGCGCGCTTGGCGACGGCGCTGCCCGGCGTGATGCCGAAGATTTTGATGGCCTGGTTGGGCTTGGATTCCGAGGCGGAACTCGTTGGCGTCGTCGGTGTGGTGGAGGTGACTGGCGCGGGCGGCGGCGTGGTGGTGATGGTGTTGTTGATGACAACCGTGCTCCGGCTGCCGGACGACGCGGGCGGCTCGGTGGTGTAGCCGGTCAGCACGGGGACGCCGGTGCTGGTGGTGTCATACACCGGGCGGCCCTTGATTTTCTGGCCATCGAGCGCGCCGGCGGGAACCAGCTCCGTGCGAGTCTCGCCCTTGGAGTTGGTGAGGGTCATCGGCTTCACCGGCGCGTTGGGGTTCAGCACGGGGCGGTAGATGACGAGGTCGTTGCCGGACTTCTCCAGCCGGTCGAGGCGCGAGAGCGCGGTCTCCTGCGTCGCGGCTTCGCGGACAGCGACCTTGCGAATCTCCGAGCGAGTGAGGACGGCGACGCGGTCGGCGGGCACGCCTCCGTTGACGACGACGTTGTTGTTGACCTGGATGTTGTTGATGACCGTGGTCTGGTTATAGACGTTCTGCACCACGGTCGGCGCGAGCGCGTAGTAATACGGGTTGCGGTCGCAAAAGCGGTTGAGCGGCACGAAGGTGTAGTGGTGGCGCGGCAGCCCGAAGTCGAAGTTGAACGACACGCGCACGCCGCCGTGAAACAGCCCGCTTCCGGCGACGAACACCGCGCTGGGCGGAAGCGGCGCCCAGCCGCAATGCGTCGTGGACGAGCGCCACACGACCCACGCCGGCCCCCAGGTGCTGTCCGGCACCCAGAGCCAGCCGCTGCGCGCGTGCTGCACCCAGCGCCCGTAGTGGAACGGCGCCCAGCCCCACGCGTAGTCGGACTGCCAATACCAGCCGTGGTCGGTGTGGAGCCAGCGGCCCCGGTCCGCGTAAGGCCGCCAGGACGGAGTGGAAATGACCACGCTCGGCTGCCAGCACCAGCCGAAGTCGGCGATCTGCATCCAAGTGCCGTAAGGCTGGAGCTGCTGGTAGAAGATGTTGACCTGCGGCGGGAGATTGGCAGGGGCGGGCTGCGCCACTGGAGCGGGCGCAGCGGCAACTTGGGGAGCCGGAGCCGGAGCAACGACCGCTGGTTGTGCGGCTGGCTGCGGTGCGGCTGGAGCCGCAGGCTGGGCAGCGGGAAGAGTCGCGTTGGCCGCGATGACGGTCATGTTCGGGCGCGGGTCGGCGGCGGGCGGAGCACTGGCACGCAAGGCTGCTGCTGCGGCGGCTTGCTCCCGCATTTTCGCCGTCTGCTGAATCATCGCGGTGATGATGCGCGGGGAGACGCCAATGTCCTTCAAGTAGATGAGTTCGTCCGCGCCGGGGCTGAGCGCGTTGGTGGATTTCTCGACGAAGGCCCGCACCACCGTCTCGTCGAGGCCGGACAGGTGCAGGCGCGCGACCTCGGCGACGGGCGCGGAGACGTTGGCGGCGGCGGGGTTGGGGCGGGCGATGATTTCCGGCTCGCTCGCGGTCGGCGCGGCGGCGGTCGTGACCGGCACGGTCGGCGCGGCCTGGCGGGTTTGTTCCAGGCAGCCAGCGAGGAACACCGCGCTGGCGGCCACCGTGAGTGTGATGAGCGGACGGGCAAGGAGGGTTTTCATGGCAGGGAAAAGCCGCGCCCGGCGCGGGGCCGGACGCGGCTGCTGAAGTTCAGTTGTCGAACCGGGTCACAAGGACCGGTCGCCACACGGCGGCCGGCTGGCTAATGGACATAGTAAGTGTGCGTATTATTCAGGAGGGAGCGCCGGTGTCCGACTGGCGGGGCACCCGTCCACGGTCACGCCGGTTGGACACCGGCGCTCCGTCAACGCAGGAGAAGCGCTTGCCGCCCGCGTGTGACTTGTGTTTGCTGCCGTCATGTTCAAGCCGCAAATGCACGCCGTCCTTGTCTCGCTTCTTGCTGCCGCTGCCACACCGGCGCAAGTCCCCCTGCCCAATGCCAGGCCCGTCCCGCTCGTGCAGGCGCTGCCGCAGCCGTATGAACAGGTCTCCTTCCAGCGCGCTGGCACCGAGCTGGCGCGGCTGCACTTCGGGCCGGGGCTGAACCGCCCGTTTGTCTTCCCGCTCCTCGGGCCGTCGGGCCGCTCCGTCACGCGCATGGGCCACCCGCATGATCCCGTGAGCCACAGCCATCACAACTCCGTCTGGATTTCCCACAACGACGTGAACGGCTGGAGCTTCTGGGCCGACCGTGGCACGAACCAGGGCCGCATCATCGGCCAGCGCCTGGAGAAGCTCGACGACGCGGACACCGGCGCGGCGGCGACGATCTTCAACCATTGGGTGGACAAGAACGGCAAGGTGCTGCTGGAGGAAAGGCGGCGTGTGAGCCTGGAATTGCTGCCGAACAACGAGTCGCTCCTCGTGCTGGACCTGCGCTTCGAGGCGAAGGGCACGCCGGTCACGTTCGGTAAGACGCCCTTCGGCCTCGTGGGGGTGCGGATGGCGAAGACCATCGGCATCGCCGACGGTGGCGGGACCATCCGCAACTCCGAGGGCAACGTGGACGAGCAGGGCGACCACGGCTGCTTCTGGAAGCGCGCCCGCTGGTGCGACTACTCTGGGCCGATTCTCCCCGGCAAGAACGAAGGCGCAACTCTGCTCGACCATCCGGCGAATCCCAACCACCCGACGTTTTTCCACGTCCGCAGCGACGGCTGGATGGGCAGCTCGTTCACGCACGACGCGCCGCGCGTGATCGAGCCGGGCAAACCGCTGCAACTGCGCTACGCCGTCTATGTCCACAGCGGCGTGCCCGCGCGGGAGAAATTGCAGCAGCGCTGGGAAGCCTTCGCGAAGACGGAGCCACCGGACTTGAGCGGGAAGCGGAAGTAGGCTCGCCCCCAACCATTGCTTGCGGTTTGGGGTCTCGGCCACCATGTTCCGCGCGTGCGAATCGGGTATCAGTCAGGCCAGCCGGGCGGGAAAAAGGGCGAAGGCCGTTCCGTGGCGGTGGTGTTCCTTCAACGCTGGGCCATCAACACGCTGGCCGTGCTGGTGGCGACGCAGGTCGTGCCGGGCATCGGCTATGACCGGGACAACCTCGCCAGCCTCTTTGTCGCCTCGCTGCTCTTCGGCATCCTGGTCACGTTCCTCCGGCCGCTGATCTTTCTGCTCACGCTGCCGCTCGTCGTGGTGACGCTCGGGCTGTTCGTGCTCATCATCAACGCCGGCCTGCTCTATCTCGTCGGCTCGCTGGTGAAGGGCTTTCAGGTGGACGGCTTCTGGCCGGCGTTCTGGGGCGCGCTGGTCATCAGCCTCGTCTCGCTCGTCCTCAACACGCTCACCGGCACGGGCGAAAGCCGCGTGCGCATGCGCCGGTCCCAGCCGCCGGACAAGCCCCGCGGCGATGACGGCAACGGGCCGGTCATTGACGTGTGAGCGAGGGTGAGGCGGACACGCTTGTCCGCTTCCGCGCGGCCAAAGTTCCTCGTTCGGGGAAAGGAGTGTCCCTGCTACGCCAGCAGCCGCTCGATCTCCTCGTAAGCCCGCACGACGTGGTTGGCGTGTGTGAGCTTTTCCGCCGGCAGGGTGTTGGTGATGGCGATGGCCGTCATGCCCGCCGCCCGCGCCGCCGTCACTCCCGCCGCTGAATCTTCGATCACGCAGCACATCGCCGGCGCGACGCCGAGCAGTTGCGCCGCGCGGAGGAAGATGTCGGGCGCGGGCTTGCCGTGCGCCACGTCCTGCACGCTCACCACGACGGGGAAGAACTGCCGCAGCGACTTCATCGCCAGCACTTCCTCAATCACGGGATGCACCGAGCCGGACGCGACCGCGAGCCGGTAGCGCCGCGCGAGCTTGGCGACCAGTTCCGGCAGGCCATCGAAGATGGGCTGCTCGCGGCGGATGATCTCGATGAGGTGGTTCTGCTTCCACGCGGTCAGCTCATCGAGTGTCCATTTCGGGTTGTGCTTGGCGATGAAGTCCAGCCACACCGCGCGGTCGGAGCGCCCGAGGTAGTGCTCGAACTGGATGCCGTGCGTCTGGCCGTAGCCCATCTGCTCGAACACGTCGAGGAACGCGCGCTCATGCCGCGGCTCGCTGTCAATGATGACGCCGTCCATGTCGAAGATGACGGCGGAGAATTTGGGGGATGGCATCTGGGGGGATTGGGGGAGGATTAAGAGCGAGATGAAGATTAGGGTTTAGATGAGGAGCGGGCCGTCGCTTCTTACTCTTGCTCGTGATCTTAATCTTAATCCTGCTCTGCTTGCTTCAATGAAACACCGACTCCTTCGGCCGCTCGACGAGATGCAGCAGGTTGCCCTCGGCGTCCGCGAAGAACAGCACCCGCCCGCCGCCGCCCGCCGGCTTGGGCTGCTCGGTGAACGTCACCCCGCGCCGCGCCAGTTCCGCCTGCGCGGCCTCGATGGAGTCCACGCGCAGCGCGAGGTGCCGCCAGCCCGCGACGCCGTTGTTCGCCGTGTCCTTGACCGAGCCGGTCGCGCCGTAAATCTCGATCATCAGCCCGCCGCTAAGTTCGAGGAAGAAGGCCGGCGGCGACTGGCCGTTGTCGAAGCGCACCTTCGCGCCCAGCACGCGCACATACCAATCCTTGAGGGCCACCGTGTCGCGCGCGGGCAGGCCGAGATGCTCGACGGAGAATTTGAGTTCACTCATGCGCCGGGGATTTCGGGCGAGCCGGGGCGAATGCGCAACCGGAAAACTTCGCCCTGCGCCGGCAACACCCGGCTTGCAGTCCGCGCCGGTTTGCGGACACTGCGGCCATGCGACCGTTCCAGATCATCTTCACGCCCACCGGGGCCGCCGAGCTGTCCAAAATGCCCAAGGAGCTGCAGCTCCAGATCCTCGGCGAGTTTCGCGGCCTGCCGCAGGAAGTCATCAGCACGGAGCTGGAGCGCTTCGGCAAGCTCGAGCGCGACGGCCATGTGCTGCACCGCTTCCGCGTGGGCGACTACCGGATTTACTTCGAGCGCCACGAGCTGGGCGTGCTGGTCCAGCGCATCCTGAGCAAGAACTCGCTCAAGGATTTCCTCTTCCGCTCCAGCCTGCCGCTCGGCGAGGACGAGGCCTTGCAGGACAATCCGAAGTTCTGGGACCTGATGCAGTCGGCGAAGGGGGCGAAATAGATCGAAGTTTGCTGATGTGCCGGCCCGTCCGGCCCGACCCAAGCAGCCCGCATGTCCAGGCTTATCAGCCCCAAACCGACGCAGCCATGAAACCACTTGCCTCGCTCGCCGCTCTTTCGCTGCTCGCTCTCACCGCCTGCCAAACCCCGTCGCCGCCGGCGCAGGTTCAAGTCACCACCACCATCGCCCCGCTTCCGGACACCATCGAGCGCCGCGTCGCGGAGTTGAAGCTCACGCTGCCCGCCGCCAGCAGGCCCGGCCCCACCGCCACGATCACCTCCGTGGTCGTCAGCGGGAACCTCGCCTTCGTCTCCGGGCACATATCGCGCGCGGCGGACGGCAAGCTCATCACCGGCCGCGTGGGCGAGGAACTCACCGTCGCGCAGGGCAAGGACGCCGCGCGCCAGTGCGGCCTCGCCATCCTCGCGTCGCTCCGGCAGGAACTCGGCACGCTCGACCGCGTGCGTCGCGTGGTGAAGGTGCTGGGCATGGTGAACTGCCCGCCCGGCTTCAAGGACCAGCCACAGGTCGTCAACGGTTTTAGCGAGCTGATGCTCGACGTGTTCGGTCGCGAGCGTGGCCTCGGCGCGCGCAGCGCTGTGGGCGTCGCCTCCCTGCCCAGCAATGTGGCGGTGGAGGTCGAGGCGGTGTTTGAGATTGTGCCGTGAAGGCGTGGCTCCGCAAATGGTGGGTCCTCGTCCTGTTCGCCCTGGGCTTCCTAGGGCTGCTGACAACCTGGAATCCAAAACCCACTGCCGTGCGACAGTTTCGCTTCGGCCCGCCTCTGCCGGAAGGAGGCGTAAAACCGCAGTTGGCCGCCAGTTGGGATGCCGTCGTGCTGCTGGCACCGGACGGCTCGCTGTGGGCTTGGGGAGGAGCCAAGGGGCGGCTAGGGGGAATACTTGCATCGCCCGTTCTTTCCACCAAACCACTGCGTGTCGGCCCGGATTCCGACTGGCACCGCGTGGCACTCGCCAATTCAACCATGCTTGCCGTGAAAACCAACGGCACGTTGTGGGGTTGGGGCTACTCACAGGAAGGCGAGTTGCTTACCAAGTCCAAAACCGCACTGCTCCCGCCAACTCAACTCGGAAGCGACACCGACTGGATGGACGTGCATGTCGGGCACGGCCATGTGCTGGCGCTCAAGCGCGATGGCAGCCTGTGGGCGTGGGGCCGGAACACCTACGGCGCGGTCGGTGATGGTTCGGGAACCAATGTCCTCGTGGCAACCCACATCAACCCCGGCGCGAAGTGGGTGGCTGTCATCGGCCCGGCTTTCAACAGCTTTGGCATCCAGACCGACGGCACACTGTGGGGCTGGGGGCTCGATTTGCTTTCCGGCAGCAAGAAGAACCTTCTTGTCCCCACGCTTCTCGACCCGGCCACAAATTGGGTGAGCTTGGCTGCCGGAGATTTCTCGGTGCTCGCAGTAAAAGCAGACGGGACGCTGTGGGTCAGCGGCCAGAATGCGCGCCACTTCGCCTCTGGTTCGGGTGCCACCTCAGGGCCGAGCATGGTGCAAATCGGGACCGACACCGACTGGCGCGAAGTGCATGGCGGACAAGGCTACTTCATCGCACGCAAGGCGGACGGCTCATGGTGGGGCAGCGGCAACAACCAGCACGGCGAACTGGGCCTCGGCTACGCCAGCCGCAGCCATGTGCCGATGCCCACGCAGCTCCCGTTGCACTTTGATCCATGGGCATTCGCCACAGGGATGGGAAGCACGACCGTCCTGCTCGGCAAAGACGGCACCGTCTGGACGTGGGGTGTCCGCGCTGGCGAGCCAGAAGGACGTTCCCTGATAGACCGACTGCGCGAGTGGTGGGCTCACAAAACATCCTCTGGCGGGGGTGTCTCCTTCAGCTACAACCCCGTGTTTGTCCACGACACGCAGCCGCACTTCGTCTGGGAACTTCCGTCGAGTGTGAAGAGTGCACTTGGCACGAACGCGCCAAGCCATTCGAAGTCTGCGCCCTGAGTTTTCCCTTCCGCGCGCGCGGGCTTTCCCTAAAGCTGCGCCCATGAATCCTGACTGGTATCGCGTCAACAACGTCGCCGAAGTGCCCTCGCCCTCGCTGCTCGTGTATCCCGACCGCGTGGCGGAGAACGTGCGGCGGATGATCGCCATCACGGGCGGCCCCGCGCGGCTGCGGCCGCACATGAAGACGCACAAGATGCCCGACCTCATCCGGCTCCAGCTCGGGCTGGGCATCACGAAGTTCAAGTGCGCCACCATCGCCGAGACGGAGATGACTGCGGGCTGCGGCGCGCCGGACGCGCTGCTGGCATATCAGCCGGTCGGGCCGAACGTGGGCCGGCTGCTCGCGCTCGCGCAGAAATTTCCCGGAACCAAATTCTCCGCCGTGGCGGATGACGCGGACGCCATCCGTGCGCTGGGCGCGGCCTTCGCGGCGGCGGGGCGGACACTGGACCTTTACCTCGACGTGGACATGGGGATGCACCGCACCGGCGTCGTGCCGGGACCGAGGGCGGTGGAGCTTTATCGGCTCATCACCACCACGCCGGGCTTGCGCGCGGCGGGCCTGCATTGCTACGACGGCCACAACCATGTGACCGACCTCGTCCAGCGCACCGAGCAGTGCGAGCGCGAGTGGGCGGCGGTCGAGACGCTGCGCGCGGACTTGAAGGCGGCGCAGATACCGGTGCCGAACATCGTCGCCGGCGGCACGCCGACCTTTCCCATTCATGCCCAGCGCCCCGATGTGGAATGCAGTCCCGGCACGTGCGTGCTGTGGGATTTCGGCTACGGAACGATGCTGCCGGACATGGACTTCCTACCCGCCGCCGTGCTGCTCACGCGCGTCATCAGCAAGCCGGGCGAGAACCGCCTGTGCCTCGACCTCGGCCACAAGGCGGTCGCGGCGGAGAACCCGCACCCGCGCGTGAAGTTCCTGAACCTCATCGGCGCGGAGGCGGTGATGCAGAGCGAGGAGCACCTGGTCGTCGAGACCGTGCGTGCCGGCGAGTTCGCCGTGGGCGACGCGCTCTACGGCGTCCCGCGCCACATCTGCCCGACGGTCGCGCTGCACTCGTTCGTGACCACGGTGCGCGCTGGCCAGGCCGGCGAGCGCTGGCTGGTGACGGCCCGCGAGCGGCAGTTGACGGTGTGATCGACAGTGCGCTTTAGGCGCGTCACTCCCCCGATTTCGCGTCCTGGCCGATGACCCGGCGCAAGGCGAACTGCGCCTTGTTGAACTCGGCGACGGCGGCCACGTAGTCGCTGCGGGCGCGGGTCAGCTCCTGCTCGGCGAAGATGTTTTCCAGCACCACGCCGATGCCGCGCTCCTTGCGCTCGCGGGTGAGGCGGAAGCCTTCCTCGGCGGTCGCGAGGGCGCGGCGCAACGTCGTGAGCTGGTCGCGCAGCGAATGCACCCGCGTGTGCGCCTCGACCACCTGCCGGATGATGTCGTCCTTCAACTTGTCGTTGGCCAGCGCGGTGGCGCGCAGGCGGGAGTCGGCGGTGCGCTCGCGCGCGGAGTCGAAGATGCCACCGGGACCGAAGCGCCAGCCGAGCGTGAGCGCCATGTTCGCGCTGCCGCCGAAGTTGTCCAAATCGTTGTTCCGTCCGCCGCCCAGCCCGCCGACGAAGGCCTGCGCGCCGAGGCTGGGAATCAACGGGCCGACCGTCGCGGCGTCGTGCTGCTTCGCGGCGGCATTGGCGAGGGCCGCGCCCTGCTTCAATTCCGGGCGTGAGCCGAGCGCCTGCGCCACGAGCGAATCCAGCGCTGCGTTCGTGGCCGTGAGAGTGAGCGGGAGCAATTCGCTGTCGGCGGGCGTGAGGTTCACCGCCGGATCGAGCCGGAGCAACTGCGCGAGCCGCGCGGCGGCGATGCGCTGCTGTTCGCGGGCCTGCTGGAGGGCGAGCTGATTGCGCTCGGCCTGGCCGCGTGCGCGGAGGGCGTCGCCCTTGAAGATGAGGCCCAGCGCCACGCCTTGCTGAAGCTGGTCGGCATAGGCAGTGGCGACTCGCGTTGCCTCCGCCGCCACGTCGCCCACGGCCCGGGCTTTCACGAGGTCGAAGTAGCCGAGCGCGGCGGCGGCGGCGGTGTCCTGCTGTTGCGCCTCGACGGCGTGGTCGGCGGCCTTGGCGAGCTGCTTCGCGGCGAGCGCCTTGAACCACGCATCGCCCAAGTCCAGCCGCGCCTCGACGTTCACGCCGGGCGTGAGCTGCTGCTTGCTGGTGTCGAAGAGGGTGCCGGTCACGTCTTGAATCCGCCCGTCATGCCGGCGGTAGCCGACGCCGGGGGCGACCCACGGGAAGAAGTTGTATATCGCCGCGTCGCGCTGCGCCTCCGCCTCGCGCAGCCGCTCGCGGGCGATTTGCACGTCGAGGTTTTGCGCGCCGGCCAGCTTCAGCGCGGTGGGCAGGTCAATGGGCTGGGAGGTCGCGGCGGCTGCGAAAAGGGCCGAGCAGAGCAGGGCGACCATGATGGTAGGGCGGGTTGTCCTCAACCCGCCGGTGAACCGAACGGACACCCAGCCGGCGCGCGGGGGACAGCTTGCCTTACGCAGGAGCGCAGGTGTCCAACCTGCGTGCTGTGGAATGGTCGAGACGTGCCGGTTAGACACCGGCGCTCCGTCGCTCACTGAACACTGAACACTGAACACTGAAACCTTCACTTGCCCTCCTGCACGTTGACGGCCTGCCCATCGGCCAGCGTCGTTTTGCCCACGAGAATCACCTTCGCCGTCGCAGCGAGACCGGAGACGATTTCCACCTTCGCGCCGTCGTTGAAGCCAATCTTCACCGGCGTCTTCTTCGCCTTGCCGCCATCGGCGAGGAAGAGGAACGCGTTGGCCTTCTCCATCACCAGCGCCTCGCTCGGCACGAGCATCACGTTCGTGTGCTTCTCCACGCCCACGCGCACAGTGGCATACATGCCGGGACGCAGCGTGTGGCCGGGGTTCGGCAACTCGGCCTCGACGAGCATCGTGCGCGTCGTCTCGTCCAGCGCGCCAGCGAAGCGCGTGACCGTGCCCTCGAAGACTTTGCCCGGCAGGCCGTCGAGCGCGACCTTCACCGGCTGGCCCTTCGCGACGAGCGCCGCCTCAAGCTCGGTCATCGGGACCTGCACGCGGACGCTGTCGAAGTCCATCAGCGTGACGATGGCGGCGTTCTGCGCGGCGTTGCCGCTGGTGGCGGCGGGGATAAACGCGCCCACATCCACGAAGCGCGCGGTGATGATGCCGCCGAACGGTGCGGTGAGCCGCGTGAAGTCCGCGAGCGTGCTGGTGCGCTGCATCGCCGCCTGCGCCACTTCCACGGCGGCCTCGAACGCGCCGACCACGGCGCGGGCCGCCTCGTGGCTGGCCCTCGCGGCCTCGGCCTGTGCCTGCGCCGCCTTGATGCTCGCCTCGGTGCCGGCACGACGCGCGCTGGCGG
>WRPG01000126.1 GCA_009773355.1 Limisphaerales bacterium | reverse complement strand
GCGATCTGCCTGTACTTCTTTCCCGCGAGCGTGCGCGCGCTCATGCGTCGCTACCTCGACGGCGGGGGCAACCCGGACTCGCCCGGCTACTTCATCGAATGGCTCGCGCGCGAGACGCACGTGAACGCCACGCACTTTGCCGGTCGCTGGTTCGACATCGGTTCGATCGAGGGCCTGGAGACGGCGCGCAAGGCGTGGGGTTGAACTGGACGCTGCATGAGGGGGAGAATGCTCGGGGTTCGGAGGCCCGCATGCTCGTCGTGATTCGGGCGGATGGCGACGTTGGGCCGAGCTGTGCGTGGCCGCCGCCGGGAGCACGCTCTACGAGTCGTGCCTGTTCGGGGTGCCGAGCTTGCTCATCATCCTTGCCGACAACCAGGTGCCGATCGCGACCGCCGCGCACGACGCGGGTGTGGCGCGCAATCTCGGTTGGCACCACGCGTTGCGCGTGGATCATCTGGCGCGCATGATCGAGGCGCGGAGCGTGTCAACGATCATGAGACACCTCGTCTCGTGAATTTACTGAGTGAAGCGATGGGAGCTCGACGTGCGGGGCCGTCGGCGGGTTGATCCACACGGCAGTGGGCGGGCTGGCGGGCCGTGGCGGACCGCTGACGAAGCGTTCGGGGTGCGCGAGGTAGGCGCGGCGCAGCACTTGCTCGCGGCCGTCGAGCACCGCGGCGGCCCTGCCGTAGTGCACCTGCGCTGGCGTGAGCCAGCCGAGCGCCGAGTGGTGATGCTCGTCGTTGTACCAGGGGAAGAACTCGCGGCAGTGCCCGAGACCGTGGTCGAAGCCGCCAGCGAAGCGGTCGGGGAAGCCCGGACCGTACTTGAGCGTCTTGAACTGCGCCTCGCTGAAGGGGTTGTCGTTGGAGACGTGCGGTCGACTGAGCGAACGCTCGACGCCGAGGTCGGCGAGCATCTGTGCCACGGTCTTGCTCTTCATCGAAGTCCCGCGGTCGGAGTGCAAGATGAGCTGGTCACGGTCGATGCCCTGTCGCTCGCAGCTCTCGCGGATGAGTCGGCGCGCCAGTTCGGCGCTCTCGCTGCGCGCCAGCATCCAACCGACGACGTAGCGGCTGAAGATGTCGAGCAAGACGTACAGGTGAAAGTAGCTCCACTTCACTGGGCCGAGCAGCTTGGTGATGTCCCAGCTCCACACCTGGTTTGGAGCGGTCGCCAACAACTCGGGCTTCTTGTACTGCGGATGACGCAGCTCGTCGCGACGCGCACGTACCTCGCCGTGCGCCGACAGAACGCGGTATATCGTGCGCACTGCGCAGTGGTAGACCCCTTCGTCCAACAGCGTCGCATGCACCTCCGCGGGCGCACGATTGACGAAGCGTTCGGAGTTGAGCACCTCGAGCACCTGCTGCTGTTCCTCGACGCCCAGGGCACGGGCCGGACGGGGACGCACGCGCGGCGCACGCGGGAGCGCCGGTCGCTTGCGCCGGTAGTACGTTTCGCGCCCCACGCCCAACGCCACGCACAGCGGCTTGACCGCGACCTCGTTGCGCTGCTCGTCGACCGCCAGCATCAGCTGTTCTCGTCGCTCTCCGGGGAGTCGAGCGGGATCCCCAACGCCTCGGAAACTTTTTTTTGGATCTCGATGATCGTCTCGGCCTGCTTGAGTCGCCGCTCCAGTCGCAGCATGCGCCGCTTGAGCTCCGCGTTCTCCAACGCGATCGGGTCGCGCCGTTTCGCCTTGCGTCCTCGCTGCTTGGGTTGCAACGCCGCCAGCACCCCCGCCTCGCGCTGTTTGCGCCAGGCGTCGATGTGCGAAGAGTACAGCCCCTCGCGCCGCAACAGCGCACCGCGCTCGCCGCGCTCCAGCCGCTCGTACGTCTCGAGGATCTCCCGCCGGTACTGCGCGCTGAATTGCCGCCGCACCGCCTTCTCGACCACCTCGGTCGCCGCCACCGCACTGGGGGCCTGCGCCCCGATCTCCAACGTGTTCATGTCCCTGCTGCCTCCTCGCCCTCGTACATTAATTTCCAGGCAGGAAGGTGTCTCACCTCACGTTGGCACAGAGGGGCGGCCCCATTGAAGCGGCTAGTACGGCGCGACGGATCCAGGTGGACACGGGCAACTCCGCCGCTGAAACGCGGCGGCCCCATTGAAGCGCTTCGATGTGCGAGCGGATGATCCGCTTGTCCCACTAACTCCGCCGCTGAAACGCGGCGGCCCCATTGAAGCACCCTGTCACTGGCCACCTTGATGTACCTGCCAATGCAACTCCGCCGCTGAAACGCGGCGGCCCCATTGAAGCAAACCGTGCTCGCGCACCCAGCGCGTCGCGTCGCGGTAACTCCGCCGCTGAAACGCGGCGGCCCCATTGAAGCGGCACGATGCCGGCGAAGCTGTTCACTATGCCGTCGAACTCCGCCGCTGAAACGCGGCGGCCCCATTGAAGCCGGTTGGTGAGTACCCACAAGCCCAGGGCCCACCACAACTCCGCCGCTGAAACGCGGCGGCCCCATTGAAGCCAGCGGGAACGTGCGCTCAAGTTGCTCTGCCAACTTAACTCCGCCGCTGAAACGCGGCGGCCCCATTGAAGCT
>WRPG01000068.1:8924-36620 GCA_009773355.1 Limisphaerales bacterium | reverse complement strand
TGGCCGGTCACTCGTCGGTCGCGGCGCTGCGCCGGCGGATTGTGGTTCAGTCGTAGCCAGACTTGCCGCCGGCCGGAAGAGTTCATGGCCTCTGCTGGCTGCCAGCCCGCGCCATCCGCTGGCTTGGCCGCCGCAGCGTCGGAACCTAGCGTTTGGCGGGAGCCAGCAGTTCCGTGAGCACGCGGCCATCCACATTCTTCATCTCCAGGCCAAGCAGGCGCGCCATCGTCGGGGCCACGTCGAGGTTGCGGATGTCCTTCACGACGGTTCCTTTCTTGATGCCCGCGCCCCACGCGACGAACGAGGCGTGCATGAGTGGATGCGCTGGGTCGTGACCGTGCGCGCCTTTCGTGTTCTCGCTCTTGGGGGTGACGAGCAGTTCGCCGGCGACGGTGTCGGAGTTGGAGTAGCCCTGCTTTGGGTTGATGACGAGGTTGGGCATGCGCGGGTCCGCGTCCTGCGTGACAAGGCCAATCTTCGCGAAGTCCTTTTCCTCGACGACGGACTCGACGCCCTCGACGGCGCGGAGCTTGGCGGCGAGGGATTTCACGAGTTCGGCGCGGCGCGGCTGGTCGAGCACATAGACGAACTGGCCGAGCGCCCAGGCCTTGCGCTCGACGACTTTGGTGCCCTCGACCTTGATCAGCCCCTCCTGCTTGAACAGCACGTTCGCCTGAATCTGCTGCTGGTAGGGCATGAAGCCGTGGTCGCTGGCGACGATGAAGGTGTGCTTGCCGGGGAAGGCGGCGTTCGCGGCGTCGAGAACTTCCTTCACCAACTCGTCGGCGAAGGCGACGGCCGCGTAGCTCTCCGGGCTGCGCGGGCCTTTCTGGTGGTTGACGTGGTCCACTTCGACGAGGTGCAGCAGCATGACGTTCGGGCGATGCTTCGTGATGACGTGCGCGGCCATCTGGGCATACATGCGGTCGCGCGGGATGCCGCCGCCGGGAGCCTTGCACCACTCCTCCTGCCGCTCGTAGGGAATCTTCGCCGCGCGGAACTCGGCGAGCAGCGAGGGCGTGCTGTGGGCGGTCCAAAGGGAGTTGCTGAAGCAGTCGGGCACCTGCCAGTCGAGCGTCTTCGCGCCGCGCGAGGCGGGCCAGATGATCGCGCCGGTCTTGAGGCCGGCGGCTTTGGCCACGTCGTAGATGGTGGGCACTTTGACGATCTCCTCCTTGTTGAAGAGCGGGTCCGGGATGAGCGGCACGGAAGCGCCCTTCGCGCGGTCCCAGTAGGAATTGTTCAGGACGCCGTGCTTCCCGGGCGGGACGCCGGTGACGAGCGTGGTGTGATTGGGCCAGGTGACGGTGGGAGTTGAGGCGCGCATCCGTTCGGCGCGCGCGCCCTCGGCGGCGAGCTTGCGGATGGTGGGAAGGTTCGCCTTGGGATCGTCATGGAAGTAGGAGGCGAGGCCGTCCACGCTGATGAGCACGACTAGGTGGTCGCGCGCGGGCTGGGCGGCGAAGGCGGAAGTGACGACCAAACAGGCGAGCAGGGCAGGGCGAAGGAATTTCATGAGCGGGTTTTGGACGACGCGGGCCAGGCAAGATTTCAGGCGGTTGTGCCGGCGACTTGCAGTCACCGCGTTTGGGCTGCTTGCGTCCACGGACGGCGACTGCAAGTCGCCGGCACGGCTTCAGTGCAAGATGGGCAGGCTGTGCGGCTGGCGGATCAGCTCGGCGTCGAGGTCGAGGAAGTGGTCGAGGCGGCGCGAGGTCTCGGCGTCGTCAATCGCGCGGGCCATCAGGATGTAGGCGGCGTAGTGGTTGCCCTCGGACTCGACGAGGCTGGCGTAGAAGGCGGCGAGTTCGGGATCGAGCGATTGAAGCTCGCGGCCGAGGATTTGGAACTTCTCGCAGCTTCGGCCTTCGATGAGCGCGCAGCAGATGAGGTGGTCAATCACCTGCATTCTCATGCCCTTGCGCATCGCGTGCATGAGGCCGGAAATCCACGGGCTGGGATGCGGCTGGGCGAAGGGGATGCCACGGCGCTTGAGCAGCGCGAGCACGAGCTGGAAGTGCTGCAGCTCCTCGATGGCGATGGCGTTCAGCTCCTCGACGCGCCCGAAGAGGTCGCGGTAGCGCTCCAGCGTGATCGCGGTGGTGGCGGCCTTGCGCTCGAGATGCGCGTGGTCCACCAGCACGGCGGGGAGGTTCGCCAGCGTGCGCGGCAGCCAGTCGGCGGGCACCGGGGCGCGGAGCATTTCCATGCGGGGATTGTTCGGACGAGTGAAGGGGTGGACAAGCCGAATCCTCAAGCGTCCGACGGTCCTCGAAGCTGGCGGGGCGATCACGACGGCGGCGGGTGCGTGAGGCTGGCATCGCGGCGGGAACGCAGCTCCGGCCCTGCCTGCCGCGCGTTGAGCAGCCAATCGGACGGAGCTAACAGAGTGCTGGCCTTTGTCACGATACTCTGGTAGGTAAAGTGCCGTCCGTAGAAACCCAACCCCAGCCCAGCGATGATCAAGTTCAAGGCCAAAGAGCAGGCCAAGGTCAGCCCCCAGCGCAAGGCGGCCGAGCAGTTGCTCGGACAGCTCAAGCGCACGCTCGAAATGGAGGCCGGCCGCGGCAACATCACCATCGGTCACTTCCTCTCCGCGCGCGGGGCGCAGGACCGGGAGGCCTTCGCGCCGCAGACGCAGGCCGGGACGGGCTTCTACTCGCTGGAGGGCGTCGTCGCCACCGGCGGCATGGGGGCGGTGCTCAAGGCGCAGGACAACAACCTGGCCCGCACCGTGGCCCTCAAGGTGATGCTCAACAGCACCGAGGCCACCGACCAGGCCATCTACAGCTTCGTGGCCGAGGCGCAGATCACCGGCCAGTTGGAGCATCCCAACATCGTCCCGCTGCATGACATCGGCGTGGCCGCCGACGGCACCATCTATTACACGATGAAGCTGATCGAGGGCCGCACGCTGCGCGACATCCTCAAGGACATCCGCGACGGCAACGTGGACACGATCCAGCGCTTTCCGATTTCCCGGCTGCTGACGATTTTCCAAAAAGTGTGCGATGGCATCGCCTACGCGCATTCCCGGCGCGTGATCCACCGCGACCTCAAGCCCGACAACGTGATGGTCGGCGAGTTCGGCGAGGTGCTGATCCTCGACTGGGGCCTGGCGAAGGTGCTGCCGGAGCCAGGTCAGGTGGACACGGAGGAGCACGGCGGTGAGTTTTCCGGTCCCTTGCCCGGGGCCGGGGCCGATGCGATGGCCACGATGGCCGGCCAGGTGAAGGGCACGCCCAACTACATGGCCCCCGAGCAGGCCGAAGGCCGCGTGGCGGACATTGACACGCGCTCGGACATCTACGCCCTGGGCGGCATCCTCTACTGCGTGCTCACCATGCAGCCGCCGGTCACGGGGGCGAACCTGGATGAGATTCTCACGCGGGTGACCTCGGGCGACATCACGTCCCCCAGCTCATTCAACAGCAAGCCCATTGAGAATCCCACCGGCAAGATCGCGCCGCACTGCCCCGACGGGACCATCCCGGAGGCGCTCTCCGCCGTGGCGATGAAGTGCATGGAGCGCGAGCGGGAGAACCGCTACCAGACCATCGAGGAATTGCAGGGGGACATCGCAAAATACCAGGGCGGCTACGCCACCAGCGCGCAGGACGCGAACATGTTCACGCTGATGCGCCTGCTGTTCCAGCGGAACAAGAAGGAAGTCTTCATGGTCCTTGGCGCCCTGGTCCTGGTCTTTTTGGTGATCCTCGGCTTCCTCGGCAAAGTGCAGTTGAGCAAGCTGGAGGCACAGCGGGCGCTGAAGAAGGCGGAGGACACGGTGTTGAAGCTTCAGGAGACCGCGCCCTCCTTCGCCGCAGTCGCCGAAGGCAAGCTGCGCGAGCTGAAGTTCGGCGAGGCGATGACCAACATCCTGCAGGCCATTCAATTGAACGGCACCAACGCCGACTTCCACAACATCAAGGGCAACATCCATATGTCGCTGCTGGAGATCAGCGAGGCGCGGGAGGAGTTCGAGGAGGCGCGGGAGATTGACCCCCGCCACGCCGCCGCCATGCGCAGCTCCACCCTCTGCGCCGCCATCATCCGCGACAACACCGACCTCAAGAAGCTCAGCGACAAGAGCAAGCGCGACATCTACGAGCTGTTCCGCGAGCAGGGGCGGGTGGAGGAGGCGGGCCGCATTTTTGCCATGGTGGCGGCCACGGACACGCAGGTGGTGGTGGGCTTCCGCCGGCAGCTCGCGGGGGCGAACATCAAGCCGGAGCTGCTGGAGCGCGACAGTTCCGGCCGCTACAGCCTGGATTTGAGCGAGAACCCGGTGAGCGACTTGCGGGGCCTGGTGAACATTCCCCTGGCCGCGCTCAACCTCGCGGGCTGCACCAACGTCACCGATCTGGGCCCGCTCAAGGGCATGTCGCTCACGAGCCTCAACCTGAACCGCCTCAGCCGGCTCACCGATCTGGGCCCGCTCAAGGGCATGCAGTTGACGGAGCTATACCTGAAGGACTGCGACGAGGTGCTGGACCTCGCGCCGCTGGCCGGGATGCCGCTCCTGCGGCTGGACCTGAGCGACACGAAAATCTCGGATCTCGCGCCGCTGGCCGGCACGAAGCTGGAATGGCTCGACTTGTCCGGCACCCCCGCCCGCATCATCACGGCGCTCGCCGGGATGCCCCTGAAGTGGCTGAACCTGGAGCGCACGCGGGTGGTCAACAACCTTGCGGATCTCCGGGGCGCGCCGCTTCAGTTCCTGAACTTCAACAACACCAGCATCCGGGACATCACGGCCCTGACGAACATGCCGCTGGTCACCAACCTGATGAGCCAGACGCTCGTGCGCGACATCACCGCCCTGAAGGGGATGCGGCTCCAGCACCTGACCTGTTTCAAGACCCCCGTGGAGAGCATCGCCCCGCTCGAGAAGATGACCTCGTTGCGCTACCTCGACTTGCGCGAGACGGGCATCACCACCATCGCGCCGCTGGCGGGCATGCCGCTGGACGTGCTGAAGCTGGCCCTGACGCAGATTCCGGACATCGAGGCGCTGCGCGGCGCGCCCCTCACGGTGGAACTGGATTTGTCGGAGACCCGGGTGACGAGCCTGGAGCCATTGCGGGGCGCGCCGTTGCAGTATTTGAACCTGTCCAAGACGCCGGTCGCCAGCGTTGCGCCGCTGGCGGGCATGCCCCTCAAGGTGCTGCGCATGGACAGCCTGCCCACGCAGCCGGACTTGAACCCGCTCTGGGAATGCCAGGATCTGGAGCATCTGGCGATTCCCTTCCCGTCCCCGTCCGTGGTGGCGCTGCGGCAGCTCCCCAAGCTCAAGCGGCTCGACTACTATGTGCCCGTGGACAACTGGGAACGCGTCAAGACGCCGCAGGCGTTCTGGAAGGATTGGGACGCGCGCAAGCTTTGACCCCGCCGCACACCGGCCTAGCACGAATACATGTTGTGCTCGCCCGTGAAGCCGCCAAGCGCGTGTGCGCCCTGGGCCGTCATCTCGAAGTAGGGCTGGAGTTCCGTCGCCGCCGCCTCGCTGAGAAGGCAGAACTGCTTCAACGCGCCGCAGACCTTCTCCATGCGGAAGACAAAATTGACCTGCGGCCCGATGAGGTTGTCCTCGCCCTGTTGCAGGGAGCTGTCCATCCGCACCTGCCCGTAGTGCAGCACGATGCGGAACTGCATGGTGGTCGTCGTCTCCTGCAACGCGCGCAGGGCGTTGATCGTGGCCGCGATGGCCTCGGGCTTGGTGATGTCCATCGGCCAGTAGGCGAGGTAGCCATCGCCGAGGTATTTGTTGATGTGGCCCTGCGACTTCTCGATGGTCTGCTTGCAGGCCAGCACCCACTTGCCGACCATCTGCGCCAGCTCGTCCTGCGGCATGGTCTGGCTCATCTTGGTGAACTGGCAGATGTCCGCCACCAGCATCCAGCACATGCCGGACTTCGCGGTCTGGTGCGCGGCGGCGATGGTCATCATCGCCTCCTCGCCGTCGGCGCTTTCCGGCTCGCTCGCCCGGAAGACCAGGCTGGTGGTGGAAATCTGGATGCGGTCGTTGTCCTTGAGCTGCGCCGGCATCCGCATCCGCTGGCCGTTGAGGATGGTGCCATTGCGGCTGCCCAGGTCCACGAGGTAATAGCCGCCGTCCCCCTGCGCGTGGATGATGGCGTGCCGGCGCGACACCTCGCCATCGTTGATGGCCAGGGTGTTCTCCGGCAGGCGCCCGATCGTGCAGGTGCCTTGCAGCGGGAATTGCTCCCCGGAATCCGTTTCCAGCCAGTATTGCATTACGTCTCGTTGCTGATGCTCGCGCCGGCGGGCGGACTCAACTGGGTGCTCCGTCCGGCGGCCCGCTTAGGAGACAGAATGGCGGCGGGAAATTCCAGCCCAAATTCACGTGCCCGGGGAAGCGGTGGCGGTGAGCGCCTCGCGCCGATGGACACCGGAGGCATTGGTCATGGACACGCAACCGCGTGCCGGCCCCCCAAGCGGCTCCCGGCTCCGGCGCTTCACCCCCGGCTGAGTTCCAACCCCGTCAGCGTCCCCGTGCTCGTGCCGAACTTGTCGGCTTCGAGGCCGAGGCGCTGGAGCAGGTTGACGTAGAGGTTGCAGAGCGGCGGCGGGTTCTTCGGGTCGAAGTGCAAATGCTGGCCGTGCTTGAAGCCGCCGCCGGCGAGGAAGACGGGCAGGTTTGAGGTGGAATGGCTGCTGCCGTCGCCGAGGTTGCTGCCGAGGAAAACCGTCGTGCGGTCGAGCAGATTGCTGCCGCCCTCCTGCGACTGCTTCAGCTTCGCCAGCAGGTCGCGCACGGTCTTCATCGTCTCGACCTCGACGATCTTGAGCTGCGCGAGCTTGCCCGGGTCTTTGCCGTGGTGCGAGAGGTCGTGATGGCCGAGCGACACGCCCTGGATCGGCGGGGCGAAGGTCGAGCCGGCCAGCATGATGGTGATGAGCCGCGTCGAATCGGTCTGGAGCGCGAGATGCGTGAGGTCGAAGAGCAGGCGCGTGCGGCCGATCAGGTCGGCGGCGTTCGGGATGTCCTTGGGCGGCTCGACGTTCACCTTGGGCTTCGGGGTTTTGGCCCAGCTCTCGTCGTTGACCATGCGCTGCTCCAACTCGCGGACGCTGGTGAGGTATTCGTCGAGCTTGTCGCGGTCCTCGCTGCCGAGGCCGGAGCGCAGGGACTTCGCCTGTTCGCGCACGTCATCAAGGATGCTCCGGCCGTCGGCCAGCCGGCGCATCTGTCCCTGGACTTCGTCGGCGCGGCCTTCGAGAAACAGCCGGGCAAAAACCTTGGACGGCACGTTGTCCGCCGGGATGAGCGCGCCGGTGCGAGTCCAGGAAAGGCCGCCCGAGCCTTCGCCCGACAACGCGAGGCTGGGGAAGCGCGTCTGCGTGCCGATGTGGTCGGCGGCGAACTGGTCGAGGGAGATGGCGTTGCGGAAGCCCGGCCGGCCCGCGCCCGGGACGCCCGTCAGGAAGCTGGCCGAGGCTTGGTGCGCGAAACTTGAGCCCATGCCCGCGTGCGCGAGGCCCGAGATGACCGTGAACTCGTCGCGGAACTCCTTGAGGATCTCCAGATAGGGCGAGAGCGCGTAATCCCTGCCGGCCTGCGCGGGGAAGAAATTGTCGGGATGCAGTCCCAGCGGCGCGCAGATGCAGACCATGCGACTCGGCGGCTGTTTCGCGCCCGGCGTCTGGCGATTGGGCTTCGCGTCGGCGGCGAAAGCGTCGAGCCACGGGAGCGCGAGCGAGATGCCGGCGGCGCGGAGAAAGGTGCGGCGGGGGATGTTCATGGAGGGATGGCAGCAGATCAGTTGTTCGATGAGCCGGGCAAGGCTTGGGCTGCGATGGCGAGGCGGAGACGGTTGAGGAAAGCCGCCAAGTCCGAGGGCGCAAGCTCCTTGATCATCCACGCCGGCAGTTCGGTGACGTGCAAGTCACTCAGGAGCATTGAGACCACGGCGGGTTCCCAGCCGGCGTCCTTGGCCCGGGCATCGGGAATGGCGGCCAGGAGGTCGTAGCCAGCCTGCTCCAGGAAGTAGAGGTCCACCACATCCTTAAGCTCGGTGCGGCTGAGCAGTGTGGTGAGCTTGTTGGCGATCATCTCGCGCACCGTGTCCACGCGGATGCCTTCGATCTCCCGCTTCACGGCATCCAGTTGCGGCGCACGGTCCACGACCACATCAATCACCTCGCGCTCCTCTCCACGCGTGAGGCGGAAGCGATGGAAGTCCGGGGCCGAGCGCAACGCGGCACACTCCGCCCCGATCCGGGAGGCCGTGCGCTGAACCAGGCCTTGAACCTCCTTCCCCTCGACTTCCTCGCTGGTGAACAGGTCGAGATCGTAGGAGCGGCGGTGATCCAGATCGAACAAGCCGAGGGCGCTGCCGCCGGTGAGGAAGAAACGCCGCTCCTGCGCAAACCAGGCGCGCAGGAAATCGCGCTTCAGCGGCGTGCAGGCCTTAGAGTCTTCCCAGTTCATGCGCGGCGCGAAGGAGGTGCTCCCACACCGGACGACGACGGCCGAGCATGGGCGAGAGCCGGGGAAAATGCTCGGCCACCTGCCGGAGCGTCAGGAACTGCCAGACCTGGTCCACGCGCGCCTCGCGCATCAACCACCCAGCCGTGCGGAGCCATTCGGGTGAGGGTGGCTCCGCCAGCTTCGCGCGCAGGGTCTCCGCCGTCTCAGGGCGGTCCCAGGCGAAATCGAGATTGTCTGCGGGCATGGTGCCGACGGGTGGCATGACGGGGTTCACTATCTCACACGCGGTCATTTTGGCACGAGGGTTTTGTTCGTTGCTCCGAAACAGGGCTGGGCGCTATTTGGTTTGAAACAACCGGCTCTGCACGACTTCGTGAATCAATGACTTGAAGCCGTAATTCTGCTCGCGGAGGCGATGCACGATGGCCTCGACCTCCGGCTTGTCCGCCTTCGTCGGGGCCGCGCCGGTGGCGTAGGCGAGCAGCTTCTCGGTCAGGCAGCGGGCGAGCTGGTCCTTGTCTTCGAGCAGCAGCTTCTTGAACTCATCAATGTCGCGGAAGCCTCGGCCATCCGGCAGCGCATCGGCAGGGTTCACCGGCGGGCCGGGGCGCACACGGCGGCCTTGGCTGTCCTTCTGCCCGCCGTTGGTGAGGGCGCGGTAGTGGGCGCGCCAGCCGCCGATGACATCGAAGCTCTCAAGCGCGAAGCCCGGCGGGTCAATCTTGCGGTGGCAGCTCGCGCACGACTCGACCTGGCGGTGTTTCGCAAGCTGGTCGCGAATCGTCGTGGCCCCGCGAATGTCCGGCTCGATGGCCTCCACGTCTGCCGGCGGCTTCGGTGGCGGCGTGCCGAGGATGCGTTCCAGCACCCACGCGCCGCGCAGCACCGGCGAAGTGGTCGTGCCGTTGGCGGTCACTTTCATCACGCTGGCCATCGTAAGCACGCCGCCGCGATGACTCTGCGGCGGCAGCGACACCTTGCGCATCTCCGTGCCCTCGACGCCCGGGATGCCGTAGTGCCGCGCGAGGCGGGCGTTGACGAAGGTGAAATCGGATGACACGAAGTTCGCGAGGCTCAGGTCGTTCTTCAGCACTTCGTCGAAGAACAGCTTGGTTTCCTTGAGGCTCGCCGTCTTGAGGATGTCGTCATACTCGGGGTAAAGCGTGCGGTCGGGCATCGTGGCGTCAATGGCACGGAGGCTCAACCACTGGCCGGTGAAGTTCTCGGTGAAAGCCTGCGCCTTCGTGTCGCGCAACAGGCGCTCGACCTGCTCGCGGAGCACGCCCGGCTCGCGCAGCTTGCGCGCCTCGGCGAGTTTGAACAGCGGTTTGTCCGGCATCGAACTCCACAGGAAATAGGCGAGCCGACTCGCGAGCGCGAAGTCGTCGAGCTTCGTCGTGGCAGGCGCTCCCGTTGCGTTGGCCTTCTCGCGCAGAAACAGAAAGTCCGGCGAGACGAGAATGCCCCGCAGCCCGACGCGCATCGCCTGCTCGAAGGAGTAGTTCTGCTCCAGCCGCGACTTCACACGCGCGAGGAAGGGCCGGATGTCCTCGTCCGTCACCTTGCGCCGAAAGGCCCGCCGCGCGAAGTCGCGGAGAATGCGCTCCGCATCGGCCATCGGCTGCGTGGACTGGACTTCAAACCGCTCCGGCGCGACGCGCTTCAACGGCAGGTCGCCGAAGATCGCCTTGTGACTCGGCGGCGGCCAGGACTCCATGAGCGGCCCTTCGATGTCCACCCACTGAATGACCAGCCCCGGCCCCTTGTATTTGTCCGCGCCCACTTTCTCGACGGCGGGCGGCAGCGCGGGCAGGCCCTCGGCGATGATGCGGATGCGGTTCTCCGGCTCCAGTTGCTCGGTGAACTCAATGACCGTCGGCTTGTCCGCTGGCACGGCAAAGTAGTCAATCAGCCGCTCCTCGGTGACTTCCTTGAGCGTGCCGGCGGTGACGCGGAAGTTGACCGGCTTGCCTTCGCTCTGGAAACCGTAGCCGGAGATGCGGAAGCGATACTTGCCGCGCACATGGCTGCGGAAGTTCCACATGGTGACACGGATGTTCGCCGACTCCCAAGCGGCGAAGATGGCCACGCCGTCGTCCACATGCCGATAAACACTGCCGGTGGGCTTGACGGACTTTTCCTGCCGGATGTCGAACCGCTTCTTGAGCAGCCAGGGCTGCGGCTGGTTGGCGATGGCCTCGTTGAGCACGCGGTCGGCGGCGTCGAGGTAGCTCCGGAGCAAATACGATGACGTGTGCAACGTCTCGGCGCTGTTGTCGAAGCCGCTCGTGGAAGTGTCCGGCGGCAGCAGGTCAGCCAGGTCCACCTCGACACCGAGCAGGTCGCGCACGGTGTTCGCATACTCGGCGCGGTTCAGCCGGCGCAAGACGACCCGGCCCTCCGTGGCCCGCCGGGCGGTCTCCGCCGCGCCGGCGCGTTCGCTGATCCAGTTGATCGCGGTCTGAACCTCCGACGCGGGCGGGCGTGGCTTGTCCTTCGGCGGCATGTCGCCCGTCTTGAGCTGCTCCAGCACGGTCAGCCACTGCTCACGGTTCTTCCGGTCGGCGAAGTCCTGCGTGAGGCCCTCGGTTTTGAAATCACCCTTGGGCTTCGTTCCGGAGTGGCACTTCTGACAATGCTGGGCGAAAAGCTGCCGGACGGGGTCGTTCGATGGCTTGGCGGCGACATCAGCGGCCCGCGCTGTTTGCGTCACCAGACCTGCGGAAGCGATGACCGCAAACAGGGCGCTCATCCGTCTCACCCGGCCAAGCCGGGACTGCGGGCGGCGACGATGGATTGTGCTTGGGGCCATGACTGGTGCTTTGAACATATCGCCCGCGACCGACATTCGGAAGGCTGCCAGCGCTTTGGCTACCGGGCGCTGAACCGATAGACCGTGGTGCTCTTCAGCGTCTTGCCCGGCTGCAAGATCGTGCTCGGGAAGGACGGCTGGTTCGGCGAGTCGGGGTGGTGCTGGGTCTCCAGGCAAAAGCCGTTGCGGAATTGGTAAGGCTGGCCGCGCTTGCCGACGGACTTGCCGTCCAGAAAGTTGCCGCAATAGAACTGCATGCCCGGCTCGGTGGTGAGCACCTCCATCCGGCGGCCCGTGGTCGGCTCCTGCACGATCGCGGCCAGCGCGAGGCTGCCGTCCTGGCTGTCGAGCACCCAGTTGTGATCGTAGCCGCCGCCGAACTTCATCTGCTCGTCCGGCGAGTTCACCCGTTCGCCAATGGCGTGCGCCGTGGTGAAGTCAAACGGCGTGCCCTTGACCGGGCGCAACTCGCCAGTGGGGATGAGTCCGGCGGTCACGGGCGTGATCTTCGCGGCCTTGAAGGTCAGCTCGTGGCCGAGGATGTCGCCGTTGCCCTCGCCCTTGAGGTTGAAGTAGCTGTGCTGCGTGACGTTGACGGGCGTCGCCTTGTCCGTGGTCGCGGCATATTCGATGCGCCAGTCGTTGTCGTCGGTGAGCCAGTAGGTGACGCTGAGGTTGAGGTTGCCGGGATAGCCCTCCTCGCCGTCCTTGCTCAGGTAGCTGAACTTCACGCCCTGCGCGCCGGCTTTCGCCAGCCCCTCGGCCCGCCAGACGACCTTGTCAAAACCCTTCAAGCCGCCATGCAGCGAGCACGGGATGCCGCCGGGTTCGTTGTTCGTCGCCAGCGAGTAAGCCTTGCCGGCGAGGGTGAACTTGCCGTGCGCGATGCGGTTGCCGTAGCGCCCGACAATCGCGCCGAAGTAGGGCGTGCCCTTGAGGTATTCGGCGAGCGTGTTGTGGCCCAGCACGATGTCCGCGTTTTTGCCCTGGCGGTCGGGCGTTTCGAGGCTGACCACGATGGCCCCGTAGGTCATCGCGCGGAGCTTGAGGCCCTTGGCGTTGGTCAGGGTGTAGATCTCGACGGGCGTGCCGTCGCTGGTTTTGCCGAAGGGCTGTGGTTGAGGTTTGCCAGCGGCAAGCGCGTTGAGGGTGGTGGCAGCCATGAGGAGGAAGCTGAGGAATTTTTTCATGAGCACTGGACTTTGGCCAGCCGCCTTAGCGGCAGGAGTGACGCGTTGATGAGGGCAGACTAAACGCCACGTCCCGGCGGACAAGTCTGGAATGAAACCCGCGGCCTTGGCGGCGAACCATTTTCCGTGATGCCAAGGCTGGGACCTGCTTCCCTCTCCTTCCGCCATGCAAGCACACAATCCATTGACCAACCAAACTGTCATCGTCACCGGCGGCGCGCGCGGCTTTGGGGCGGGCATCGCGGAGGCGTTCGCCAAAGCCGGGGCGCGCGTCTGGATCACCGGCCGCAACGAGGCGCGGCTGAAAGCCACCGCCGCCCGCATGGGTGCGACGCCCTTCGTTGCCGACGTGGCGGATGGCGCGGCGTGGGACCGGCTGATGGAAGCGGTGCTGGCGACGCATGGCCGGCTGGACATCCTGGTCAACAACGCGGGGGAGGGCGTGAAGATCAGCCCCGCCGCCGAGCAGACCGACGCGACCATCGTTCAATCGCTGGCCAGCAATCTGACGGGCAGCATCCTGGGCTGCCGGCGCGCGGCGGCCATCATGCAGCGACAGGGCAGGGGACTGATCGTGAACGTCGGCAGCGCGTGCTCCATCCATGCGTGGCCAGGCTGGAGCGTCTATTCCGCCGCCAAGGCCGGCCTGCTGCAGTTCACCCGTTGCCTGCTCACCGAGCTGCGCCCACATGGGGTGCGGGTCACGTCCGTGCTGCCGTCGTGGGGCCAGACGGATTTCACCGAGGGGGCCTCGCTCCCGCCCCGTCCGCCGGAAGTCCTCGCCCAGTGCATCTCCCCCACCGATCTCGGCACGCTGCTGGTGCAGATCGCGCAGCTGCCTCCGCAGCTCGTGACCGAGGAGATTCGCCTCTGGCCGATGGTCCAACCCTTGGGGCAGTTGTGACTAGGCGAGGATCTTCCGCATCAGCTCCGCGCCCTCCACGCCGACGAGCTTCTGGTCCAGGCCGCCGTAGAAGTAACTGAGCTTGTCGGGATCGAGGCCCATCTGGTGCAGGGCGGTGGCGTGGAGGTTCTTCACATGGAAGCGGTCCGTCATGGCAGCGGAGCCAAGCTCGTCCGTCTCGCCGACCGTCGTGCCGCCCTTGATGCCGCCGCCGGCCATCCACATGGTGAAGCCGTAGGCGTTGTGGTCGCGGCCGGTGCCGCTGGCGTATTCGGCGGTGGGCTGGCGGCCAAACTCGCCACCCCAGATGATGAGCGTGCTGTCGAGCAGGCCGCGCTGCTTGAGGTCTTTGAGCAGGCCGGCAATGGGCTTGTCCGTGCGGCCCGCATGGTGGGTGTGGTTCTTCACCAGGTCGCCGTGGGCGTCCCAGTTGTCGTCGTTGTGCGCGCCGCCGGAGTAGAGCTGGATGAAGCGCACGCCGCGCTCGACGAGCCGGCGCGCGAGCAGGCAGCGGCGGCCGAAGTCCTCGGTGCGCTTGTCGTTCATCCCGTAGAGTTCCTTCGTCGCCTCGGTCTCCTTGCTCAAGTCCACGGCCTCGGGCGCGCTGCTCTGCATCTTGAAGGCCATCTCGTAGCTGGCGATGCGGGCGGCGAGGTTGCTGTTGTCGGCGCGCGGGGCTTGATGCTCGGAGTTGAACTCCTTGAGCGTGTCGAGGAAGCGCCGCTGCGCCGCCTCGCTCATGGCGGCGGGGCGTTGAAGGTCGAGAATCGGGTCGCCCGCCGAGCGCATGATGGTGGCCTGATAGCTGGCGGGCATGTAGCCGCTGGACCAGTTCTTCGCGCCACTGATGGGGCCGCCGGTGGGGTCGAGCATCACCACGAAGCCCGGCAGGTTCTCGTTCACGCTGCCGAGGCCGTAGTTCACCCACGAGCCGAGGCACGGGCTGCCGGAGAGCACTTTGCCCGTGTTCATCTGGAGCATCGCGGAGCCGTGGATGGGTGAGTCGGCCATCATCGAGTGGATGAACGCGATGTCGTCCACGCAGCCGGCGAGGTTCGGGAAAAGTTCGCTGACCCACTTGCCGGACTGGCCGTAGGGCTTGCCGGTCCATTTCGGGCCGACGACGCGGCCCTCGTTCTTCTTGCCCCCGCGCCCGAAGGTTTTCACCGGGATGGTTTTGCCATCGAGTTTGTATAGCTCGGGCTTGTAATCGAACGTGTCCACTTGGCTCGGCCCGCCATACATGAAGAGAAAAATCACGCTCTTGGCCTTTCCCTTGAAATGCGGCTGCTTTGGCGCGAGCGGATTGACGAAGGGCGTTGCGGCGCTGGCCGGCGGGGCAAAGAACCGGTCGGCGGTGAGCAGGCCGGTCATGGCGAGACCGGTGAAGCCGGCCCCGGCTTCCCAGAGGAACTCGCGACGCGTGCGCTGGCAGAAGTTTGGGGTGTTCACAGGCAAATCCCTTCGGGCCTAATCCACATAGACCAGTTCGTTCAAGTTCAGTGCCATCAGGCAGAAATATTTGAGCGCGACTTCCGCCGTGGCGTTCTCCTGTGCGCGCAAAGTGGCGATGAGTCCGATCCCGCGTTTCACTTCGGCGTCGGTCGGCGGGCGGGTGGTGACAAGCTGGAGGCCGAGGCGGACTTGCTTCGTCACATCGTCACCGGCTTCCTTGTGCAAGCGCGCGGCGAAGACCGCCGCCTGCTCGTTGAGAAACGCGCTGTTGAGCATCCCGAGCGCCTGCGTGGGCTGCACGGTCGCGAAACGCACGGGCGCGGAGCGGTCGGTCTCGGCCACGTCGAAGCTCTCCAGGATGGGCGGGCGCAGCGAGCGCTTCACCTTGATGTAGATGCTGCGGCGCGCCTGCTCCTCCGGAGGCGACTTGCCCCAGCCGGCACCGGGTCGCGATTGGCCGGCCAGGACTTCGCGCGGGATGTCCACAAAGATGCTCGGGCCAAACATCTTCAAGTTCAGTGAGCCATTGATGGCAAGAACGGAGTCGCGAAGCTCCTCCGCCGTGAGCCGACGCGGGTCGAAGCGCCAGAGTAAATCGTTCATCGGGTCCGCCGCCAGCGCCGCCGGGTTGCCGCGCGACGACACGCGATACGCCTGCGAGTTCATGATGAGCCGGTGCATCGCCTTCAGGCTCCAGCCGCGCGCGACGAACTCGCTCGCCAGCCAGTCGAGCAACTCCGGGTGCGTGGGCCGGTCGCCTTGCAAACCGAAGTTGCTCGTCGAGCGCACGAGGCCGCGACCGAAGTGATGCTGCCAGATGCGGTTCACCATCACGCGCGCGGTGAGCTGGTTGTCGGGCGAGGCAATCCAGTTCGCCAGCACGGTGCGGCGTCCGCTCGTGCGGGCGTCGGCGGCGGGCTTCGGCAGGACGGGCTTGGGCGGGTTGAGCACCTCGAGGAAGCCCGGCTCGACGACTTCGCCCGCCAACGCTGGATTGCCGCGCACGAGCAAGTGCGTCGGCGGCGAGACGGCCCCGCGCTCGGACACGGCGAGCGCTTTGTCCCCGGCCAGCTTCTCGGGCTTGAGCTGCTCCAATTCCCTCTTCAGCGCCTGATACTCGGCGAACTGCACTTCGCCCAAGACGCGCCGGCCATCGCTCTTGAGCAGTTGGTTGAGGTCGGCTCGGGCGGACTTGGCTGGCTTCGGCGGCGGAGTCTTCGTGCCGCTGGCATTCGCGGCGTCTTGCGTGAGACGCTGTTGGAAGAGGGTTTCCCATTCCGCGATTTGGGTTTGAAGCTCGCCGCGACGGCGGGTGAGTTCGCGTAGTTGCGCGGCGTGCGCTTCCTTGTCCGCCAGCTTCGTGAAGAGCGGAACTTCATCCGTCGGGCCGCCGTTGCGGTAGTCGCTCACGTTCTGGAAGAACGCGAGTAGGCGGTAGTAATCAGGCTGCGGAATGGGGTCTATTTTGTGGTGATGGCAGCGCGCGCAATCCACCGTGAGGCCGAGGAAGACCTGGCTGGTCGTGGCCACGATGTCGTCGAGGCCGTCGAAGCGGGCGAGCACGCGGTCGGCGGGGTCGTTGTCCCAGATGCCGAGGCGGTAGAAGCCGGTGGCGATGAGGGCGTCGGCGTCGGGCGCGGGGAACTCGTCGCCGGCGAGCTGCTCGCGGAGGAAGCGGTCGTAGGGCTTGTCGCTGTTGAAAGCGCGGATGACGTAATCGCGGAAGCGCCACGCGTTGGGCTTGTCGCTGTCGAGTTCGTAGCTGTTGCTCTCGGCGAAACGCACGAGGTCGAGCCAGTGGCGGCCCCATTTCTCACCGTAGCGCGGCGAGTCGAGCAGGCGGTCCACGAGGCGTGCGAAGGCGGCATTCTCACTTTCCCGCCTTCCCGCCTGCTCACCAGCGGCGGCGCGAGCAGGTGTGAAAGTGGGAGAGTGGGCAGGTGAGCACTCCCGCTCAAATGCTTCGACCTCTTCGGGCGTGGGCGGCAGGCCGGTCAAGTCATAGTAAGCGCGGCGCACCAACTCGCGCGGGGAGGCGGGTGCATTGGGGGCAAGTCCCTTCGCGGCGAGTTTGGCGCGGAGGAAGGCGTCAATCGGATTGGCGATTTGTGATTGGCGATTGGCGATTGCGGGGACGGTTGGCCGCTTCACGGGCTGAAACGCCCAGTGCGCCCGATCCTTCGCGGTGATTTGAAACTCCTTCCGGGCCGCAGCCGCAATGGGCGCTTCACCCGCCGGCATCGGCGCACCGAGCTTCACCCACTCGCTTAGATCGCTGATCTGACGGGCGGTGAGTTTTTTCTTGGGCGGCATCTTGAACTCGGGGTCTTGGTAGCTGACGCCCTTGATCAACCGGCTTTCGGCAGGGTTTCCTGCGACGAAGATCGGCCCTGCCTCGCCGCCCGCACGGATGAATGCGGGGGAATCGAGTCGCAGCTTGCCCTTCTGCTTGTCCGGTCCGTGGCACTCGTAACAGCTCTCCGCAAACAGCGGGCGGACTTTGCGTTCATAGAACTCCAGACCAGCGGCAGTGGGTTCGGCGGAATGAACCAGCGGAATGCCGATAATCATCGAGGCGAAGACAAGCCTTCGACGCTGGTAGGGCGCGTCTGTCCCCAGCGCGCCGCTGAACCACCCGGACGCCCAACCGGCGCGCTGGGACAGACGCGCCCTACCTGATTCAGAGACCGTCCATCTCCGCCGCATTGTCCTCAGCCAGCTCACTGCTTCGCCCCGAGCACCTTCTGCACGGGCATGGAGTTGCCGAAGTTTTTGAAGTCCTTGAAGGTCCACACGACCTTCTTGTCTCTCGTGACCTCGATGAACTGCGGGTTTTCCGGCCCGGCGTGACAGTTGCCGATCATCGTGTTGCCGTTGGCGAGCCGCTCGACGCACGTCACCCACGCGAGCGTGATGCCGGGCAGGTCGTTCTGCTCGACCTTCCAGACGATCTCCTTGGCGGACGTGACTTCCAGGACGCTGTGGCCGTTGCCCGCGCCGATGAGGGTGTTGCCGTTCGCCAGCCGCACGGCGCAGTAGAGCGAGTTCCCCCAGGCCTCCGGGCCGTGGCCGCCCTTCTTGGGCTTGCCGAACAGCGGCACTTCGTATTCCCACACCACCTTGCCGCCGCCGTCATATTCGCGGACAAAGCCGTCCGCCTCGTGCGCGACGAGGTAGTTGCCGTTGGCGATCTTCCGCACCAGCCGCGTGTCGCTGTGCGCGTTGGGCCGGTTCAGCTTGAGCTTCAACTCGCGCTGGATTTTGCCGGCCTTGTCCACCTCGATGATGCGGCCCGCGCCGGACTCGGCGATCATGGTCAGGCCGTTCCCGACGCGCTGGAAGGCGTGGACCTCGATGCGCTTGCCCTCGTTGCCGTTCATCTTCGCGGAGTCGTATTCCCAGACTGTTTGCTTGTCGGGAGACAACTCGACGATCTTGGTCCAGCCCTGCTGGAAGAGGAGGTTGCCGTTCGGCAGCACCCAGGCGTCGTGGATCGCGCCGACCTTCGTTTCCCATTCAATCGCGCCGTCGGCCCCGATGATGGCGAGGCGTTTCGTGGAGTCATCGCCCGCGAGGAAGCGGCGGCCGGGACCGGTTTGTTCGGCAGGAAGCTGGCAGGTGAGGGCGACGCCCAAGATGGACAGCACAGCGCGGCGGTTGAGGAGTGGTAGCATAAGCGGAGGGGTGACGGGTGCGGGTGGGGCGTATTCGATGTTTGGGGCTGCGGCGGAAGGTTGAAGGAACCAGCGGCGGGCCGGCAACAGCCTTTTGTGTCCGGCGAACTTGACCGGGCAAGCTTGGGCGATAGCTTGCGCGCACGCTGTTCATCCGATGCCCGAGTTTGTGCGCGCCGGACTTTAGCATAAACCAATCTGTGCCATGACCGAAATCCTCAACTGCCCCGACTCCGAGTGCCCGAAGGACTGGGAACGCCTTTCGCCGGCCGGCGAGACGGACATCCATGTGTGCACCGTCTGCCTCAAAGCCGTCTATCGCTGTGCCACCAAGGCGGACGCGGAATTGCGCGAGCAGGCCGGGCATCGCGCGGCGCTCTGCGCGAAGTAACGGCAGCCCTGGTCCGAAGTCCGGTCAGAAGTGCGAGTGGCGTGGATTTTGATGGCGGTTGCGGTTGCTTCCGCAGTGAAAGCCGTCTTCAATCTCGCCCATGCAAACCACTCTTCGCACCGTTGCGCTGGCCTTGGCATTCGCCTTGGTCAGCCTTACGGACACCAGCGCCCAGACCGCCATCACCCACTCCTTCCTCGCTCTCGGTGGCCAGACCCGCATCGTGGACGGCACCGGCAAGACCACTTGGTCCTACCCGCACGCCACGCGCGACGGCTACGTGCTCCCCACCGGCAACCTTCTCCTGACTCTCTCCAAGTCCAAGGACTATCCCGGCGGAGGCGTGGTGGAGATCACCCGCGATGGCACGAAGCTCTTCGAGTGGAAGGGCACGCAGGCCGAGGTTAACACGGCGCAAGTCGTCGAGGGCAACCGCATCATGGTCACTGAAGCCGGCCCCAAGCCGCGCCTCCTAGAACTCGACCGCGCCGGCAAAATCGTTCTGGAGTTCCCCATCTCCTGCCAGCTCACCAACCACCATATGCAGAGCCGCATGGCCCGCAAGCTTCCGAACGGCAACTACCTCATCCCGCAGCTCCATGACAAGGTCGTCCGCGAATACACCCCCAAAGGCGACATCGTCTGGGAAGTGAAGACGCCGAACTGGCCCTTCACCGCCATCCGTCTTGCCAACGGCAACACGCTCATCAACTGCACCTACGGCCACGTTTCCATCGAAGTGGACAAGGCGGGCAAAACCGTCTGGCAGGTGGATAATTCCAGCTTCGACAAGCCGCTCATCAAGGACGCCTGCGGTGGCCAGCGCCTGCCCAACGGCAACACCGTCATCGCCTGCTACGGCATCGGCGCGGACCGCACGAAGATGATTGAGGTCACGCCGGACAAGAAACTGGTCTGGACCTTCGTCGAGGCGACCGGCCCCGGCGTCCATCACTTCCAAATCCTCGACACGAATGGGAAGCCGATTGCTGGTCCGGCGATGAAATAAGCTTCCGGGCGCTCCGTCCCACTCTCCGTGCGGAACTTCAATCAGCATTCGGGCGCCCACCGCGCCGATGAACGCCCACCCGGCCCCGAAGTCGCGGAGCGTCTGGACTGCGGTGGCTTCAGCCCCGCTTTGGAGGGCGTCCTTGGTGCCAGCACGGCCCGGATAGCGTCGCTGAAGCGGCCGCAGTCCAGACGCTTCGCGACCTCCCTCGCCTTCTGCCTCTGGGCCACCGCGCAAATCTCTTTCAGCGCCACGCCGTCCTTTCCCGCCGAAGAGCTCGAGTTCTTCGAGCAGCGCATCCGCCCGCTGCTCGCCGAGCGTTGTTACGAGTGCCACAGCGCGGGTGCGAAGAAACTTAAAGGCGGCCTGCACCTCGACTCCCGCGAAGCCATCCTCAAGGGCGGCGACACTCGCCCCGCCGTCGTTCCCGGCCAGCCTGACAAAAGTCTGCTCATCGAGGCCGTGCGGTATGGCAACCAGGATTTGCAAATGCCGCCCAAGAGCCGGCTCAGTGAGGCGCAAATCGCCGACCTCGCCGAGTGGGTGAAGCGCGGCGCGCCGTGGCCAGCCGAGGCCGGAGCCGCGCGCGTGGCCGCCAAGGGATTCGATGTCCAGCAGCGTAAGCAGGCGCACTGGAGCTGGCAGCCACCGCGTGCCGAGCCAGTGCCCGCCGTGAAGCACGCTGCTTGGAGCAGCCAGCCGGTGGACCGGTTCATCCTCGCGAAGCTGGAGGCGAAGCAGCTCAAGCACGCCCCCGCCGCCGAACCGCACACCCTGCTGCGCCGCTTGTATTTCGACCTTACCGGCCTCCCGCCGAAGCCCGAGGACATCGAAGCGTTCCAGCGCGAACTCTCACTTTCTCACTCTCACACTTTTCCACCTGCCTCGGGCGGGGTCGGTGAGAAAGTGGGAAAGCGAGAAAGTGAGCCGGCAATTGAGCGCGTCGTGGATCGCTTGCTTGCCTCCCCAGCCTACGGCGAGCGCTGGGCGCGCCACTGGCTCGACCTCGTCCGCTACGCCGAGACGCGCGGCCACGAGTTCGAGCCGCCCATCCCGAACGCCTACCACTATCGCGACTACGTCATCCGCGCGCTCAACGCCGACGTGCCTTACAACGAATTCGTCGTCGAGCACATCGCGGGCGACCTCGTCGCGAAGCCACGCCTGAACCCGGCCACCGGTGGCAACGAATCCATCCTCGGCACGGGCTTCTGGTTCCTCGGCGAGGAAGTGCATTCGCCCGTGGACATCCGGCAGGACGAGTGCGACCGCATGGACAACCGTCTCGACGTGATGTCGAAAACCTTCCTCGGCATGACCGTCGCCTGCGCGCGCTGCCACGATCACAAGTTCGACGCCATTTCGCAGCGCGACTACTACGCGCTGGCTGGCTTTCTCCTCAGCAGCACTTACCGGCAGGTGCCGTTCGCCGAGATGGAAAAACACCGCGAAGTCGCCGCGCAGCTTGCGCAACTGCGCTCTGCCGAGCAGGCGAAGTTGTTGCAAGCCACCGCCCGCGCGCTGCGCCCCGGCGTGACGGGGACACTCCTGTCCCCGATAACCAAAACCTTCCCCACTGCGCCGCCCCAAAACCCATCGGTGACAGGAGTGTCCCCGTTACTGCGCGTGCTGGTGGATTACGCGCAGCCCGGCCTGAAGGACTGGGTCCAAGACGGCTGGGCGTTCGGCACGCGCCCCGCGCAGCCCGGTGAAATCATTTTCGGCGACAGCGAGGAACACCCGCTCGCCGGCCTCGCCACCCGTGCATCCGCCCTGCGCGACCCGGCGTGGAACCGTCTCGCCGCGAAGGGCGTCGAGCGCGACGTCGGCACGCTCGGCGAGTGGGAGCGCAGCGGCCAGACCCTGCGCACGCCCGACACCACGCTCGCCACCGGCAGCCTTTGGTATCTCGTGCGTGGCCCGGTGCGCGCCTTCGCGATGGTGGACTCGCACACGCTCATCAAAGGCCCGCTCCACGGCGCGTTGTTGCGCGAGTTCAAGGACGACCGCAATCAATGGCGCTGGGTCGAGCACTCGCTCGCGACTTACAAGGGGCACCGCGTCCACGTCGAGTTCAACCCGGTGGGCGCGGCGCCGCTCGCCATCGCAATGGTCGCGCAGGCGGACGCGAAACCGGAGCTGCCCGCCGCACTGGTCGTTCCCGAGGCGAACGCGCAGTCGGCCCAACTCGCGACGTGGCGGGAGAAGTTGCTCAGTGTGCTGGCGGAAATGGACTCTGGCCGCGTGAGCGCCGAGGCCGCCCCGCTCGCGGACTGGCTCGTGCAAAACCTCGACCGCTTCTGCCCGCCCGGCAGCGCGGAACGTCAGCAGCTCGTCGCCGCGACGAAGCCCGTGCTCGCCCGCCACGCCGAGTTGGCCGCGCGCATCCAGCCCGTCAGCGTGGTTGCGCCGGCCATGCTCGATGGCAGCGGTGTGGACGAGTTCCTCCTCGTCCGCGGCCAGCCCCGCAATCCCGCAGGAGCCACGCCGCGTCGCTTCCTCGAAGCCCTCACCGGTCCGCAGCCGCCGACCTTCGCCACCGGCAGCGGCCGGCTGGAACTCGCGCAGCAAATCGTTGACCCCGCCAATCCCTTCACCGCCCGCGTCATCGTGAACCGCGTGTGGCACCACCTCTTCGGGCGCGGCCTCGTGCCGACCGTGGACAACCTCGGCGTGTTGGGCCAGCCGCCGACGCACCGCGAGTTGCTCGACCACCTGGCCGTCCACTTCGTTCGCGACCTGAACTGGTCCGTGAAGCGCCTCATCCGCGAGCTGGTGCTCACGCGCACTTACCAGATGGCGAGCGCACCGGCGGACGCGCGCGCCGAGCAGCTTGACCCGGAAAACGAGCTGCTCCATCGCATGAACCTCAAGCGCCTCGAAGGCGAGGCCATCCGCGACGCCGTGCTGGCGGTCTCGGGCCGGCTCGACGCGAAGGTCGGCGGGCCGAGCGTGATGGTGCATCTCACGCCGTTCATGGACGGGCGCGGCAAGCCCAGCAGCGGCCCGCTCGATGGCGCGGGCCGTCGCAGCATCTACACCTCAGTGCGCCGGAATTTTCTCCCGCCGATGATGCTGGCCTTCGACATGCCGATTCCGTTCACCACCATGGGCCGCCGCAACGTCTCGAACGTCCCCGCCCAGGCGCTCATCCTGATGAACGACCCGTTCATCGTGGAGCAGTCGCGCGTTTGGGCGAAGCGCCTCGCCTCGGTGAGCGAACCGGCGGAGCGCGTGCGCCAGATGTATCTCGCCGCGTTCAGCCGCCCGCCCAGCGAATCAGAGTTGAAGGACGCGCTCGCGTTCGTCGCCGCGCAGGGGCAGAGCCTTGGCGGTTCGCCGACCGATGAACGCGTCTGGGCCGACTTGGGCCATGTGCTGTTCAACGTGAAAGAGTTTATCTACCTGAATTGATGAACCCAGAGCGAAACATGGTGCTGGGATGGCGCAGATGGCTCGCCCGAGTCGCCGAAACCTGTTTTGGACTGCGGTGGCAGAGCGCAGCGGCGACACCGCTTTTCCTTCCCGCGCAGCGGAACGGACGACTTGGGTATCCACCGCTCCGCGGGACGGCAAAGCGGCGTGGCGCTTCGCTTCCCGCCGCAGTCCAAAACGCCCTGGTTTGTCCATGCCCATGAATCATCCCCGCCATTGCCCCCCGTTGTCCCGCCGCGCCATGCTCGCCCGGTGCGCGAATGGCTTTGGCGCGCTGGCCCTCACGTCGTTGCTGGCGGACAAAGCCCTCGGCAGCTCGGCCAACTCCCTCGCCCCGCGCCCCCCGCACGCCGCGCCGCGCGCCCGCTCAGTCATCTTCCTCTACATGGACGGCGGTCCGTCGCAGGTGGACACCTTCGACCCCAAGCCCCGGCTCACGGCGGAGAACGGCAAGCCGTTCGCCATGAAGATGGAGCCGACGCAGTTCAACAACAACGGCAGCACGCTCGGCTCGCCGTGGGAATTCCAGCAGCACGGGCAGAGCGGCATTCCCGTCAGCAGCCTCTTCCCGCACGTCGCGCAGTGCGTGGACGATCTCGCCGTGGTGCGCTCGATGACCAGCGCGTTCTCCGAGCACACGAACGCGAATTACTTCCTCCACACCGGCAGCGGCTTGCAGGGCAGGCCCAGCATGGGCGCGTGGGCGGGCTACGGCCTGGGCAGCGAGAACGCGGATTTGCCCGGCTTCGTGGTGCTCAACGGCGGCCTCATCCCGCCCGGCGGCCTCGACAATTTTAACAGCGGCTTCCTCCCCGCGACCTATCAAGGCTCCGTCTTCAAGACCGGCGCGAACCCAGTGGCGAACGTGCTGCCCACTGAGGCGAAACCCGCGTTGCAGGACGCCAAGCTCGCCCTCATGCGCAAGCTCGACGCGGGCGTGGTGGAGCGCTTCGGCAAGCTCGACGCTCTCGAAAGCGCCATCGCGAACTACGAGCTGGCCTATCGCATGCAGTCCGCCGTGCCGGAGCTGATGGACGTGCGCGGCGAGAGCGAGGCGACGAAGCGCATGTATGGCATTGGCTCGCCGAACCGCATGACCGCCGTCTTCGCCGAGCAATGCCTGCTGGCGCGGCGGCTGGTCGAGCGCGGCGTGCGCTTCATCGAGCTGACCTGTCCCGATGGCGCGGGCGACCGCTGGGACCAGCACAGCAACCTGCGCGACGGTCACGAGAAGAACTCCCGCGCCGTGGACCAGCCCATCGCCGGCCTGTTGCGCGACTTGAAAGCCCGCGGCTTGCTCGACTCGACGCTGGTCGTGTGGGGCGGGGAGTTCGGTCGCACGCCCTTCGCACAGGGCACAAACGGGCGCGACCACAATCCCTTCGGCTTCACGATGTGGCTCGCCGGCGGCGGTGTGAAAGGCGGGACCATCTACGGCGCGACCGACGACTACGGCTACAAGGCGGTCGAGAACAAGGTGGCCATCCACGACCTGCACGCGACAATTCTGCATCTGCTCGGCATCAACCACGAGCACCTCACCTTCCGCTTCAGCGGCCGCGACATCCGGCTCACGGATGTGCATGGCGAGGTGTTGAAGGCGATATTGAGCTGAACCCAACGTGGTGGGGCGCGTCTGTGGGATTCGCTGCTTTTTCCCTTCGCACGTCCGTTGACGGGCCACGCCAGTCCCCGCACACTCCGCGCGTCGCACAACACATTTTGAACTGACCGCGCTTTGCCATGCCTGCCGCTTCCGCCAACTCATTTTCCCTCGCCGGTCGTGTCGCGCTCGTCACTGGCAGCAGCACCGGCCTGGGCAAGGCCATGGCCATCGCGCTCGGCAAGGCCGGGGCGAAGGTCGCGCTGAACTACGCCAACAACACCGCCCGCGCCAAAAAGTCCTTCGCCGAATTTCAGGCCCTCGGCCTTACCGGCGCGCTCTTCAAGGCCGACGTGACCAGCGAGGCGGACGTCGCGAAGATGCACCGCGCCATCACGAAACAGCTCGGCCCCGTGGACATCGTCGTCCTCAACGCCACCTGCGACCAGCCGCAGAAACCCATCGAGGACTACGACTGGGCGTTCTACCAGCGGATGATTGATTTCTTCATCAAAAGCCCGTTCCTGCTCACGCGCGCGTGCCTGCCGCACATGAAGGCGCAGCGCTGGGGCCGCATCATCAACATCGGCTCCGAGGTCGTCGCGCGCGGCGTGCCGAACTTCACGGCCTACGTGGCGGCCAAGGGCGGGCAGAACGGCTTCCATCGCAGCCTCGCGGGCGAGCTGGCTCCGCACGGCATCACGGTGAACATGATTGCGCCCGGCTGGATTCCCGTGGAGCGCCACGAGAAGGACCCGCAGGCGCTCAAGGACGGCTACCGCGCGCTCATCCCCGTGAACCGCTGGGGCATCCCGTCCGACCTCGACGGCTCGGTGGTCTTCCTCGCGAGCGAGGCGTCGTCCTTCGTCACCGGGCAGACGCTGCATGTGAATGGCGGGCTGACGGTGTGTTAGGCGGAGTTGCCTCGTGAAGAAAATGGACTACGCAGACTATCTCAAACAATGCCGGTTCGCTTCCGGGCATGGGCCTGAGTCTCCAGAGACCGTCGCTGAGCTGGAGCGGCTCGTTGGGGTGCCACTCCCTTCTGACTACAGAAGTTTTCTTCTCTCGACAGGCGGAGGCTACGTAGATGCTTGGGCAGCTTGCACGGTGCCCACGCCCTTCGGGGAGGCGGGCATGACCTGCTTGCACACAGTTCAGGAGGTTGTCGGGCTGCTCGATTCTTCTGTGACCCCTCGGAACATGATTTGCATCGGCTACGGTCACTTTGGAGCGACAACTTGCCTTTCAATAGCTGGTCTCGACCACGGTCATGTGTTCTCGCTTGATACTGAGATGAGATACTATTGGACTGACGAACACCTGCGCCGCTATCCGCATCTGGACCCGGATATTCGCGAGTTCTTTCGGAAGCGAGACTCTGACGAGCTGCCGGCTCGTCCATGGGGCTACGACCATTGTTATCACGTTGCGGACTCCTTTTCGGAATTTCTCCGAAAGATTCACCCCGGAGAGGAGACCGAATCGTGAGCCGGTCCAACGACCAGCCATATTCAGTCCGAAAAGCCGTTGGCATACCGCAAACTTGCTGAACCCGTCTTGAGTCATTCAAAATTTTCCCATGAACAAACGCATCCTCCTCACCCTCCCCGCCGTCGCCGCGCTCTTGCTCGGCCTCACCGCTTGCAACAAGCCCGCTGACCCCGCCGCCAAGGCGGGCGGCGACGCCTCCGCCAAGCCCGGCAAGAAACAGAAAATCGCCTTCGTCTCCAACGGCGTCGCGTCGTTCTGGACCATCGCCGCCGCGGGCGTGAAGACCGCCGGCGAGAAGCTTGGCGTGGACGCGCAGACGCTCATGCCCGTCGAGGGCATCGGCGACCAGAAGCGCATGATTGAGGACCTGCTCACCAAGGGCGTGGATGGCATCGCCGTCAGCCCGATTGACCCGGCGAACCAGACCGACCTCCTCAACACCGCCGCCAAGCGCGCCAAGCTCATCACCCACGACTCCGACGCGCCCAACGCCGACCGCCTCGTCTACATCGGCATGGACAACTACAAGGCCGGCCGCCTGTGCGGCGACCTCGTGCGCGAGGCCATGCCCAAAGGCGGCACGGTCATGATTTTCATCGGCCGCATGGAGCAGGACAACGCCAAGCGCCGCCGCCAGGGCACGATTGACGCCATCCTTGGCCGGCCCGAGAACCCGAACAACTTCGACCCCGCCGACAAGGTGCTAGAAGGCGGCGGCTTCAAAATCCTCGGCACGCTCACCGACCAGTTCGACCAGGCCAAGGGCAAGGCCAACGCCGAGGACACGCTCGCGAAGTATCCCGACATTGGCGGCATGGTGGGCCTCTTCGCCTACAACCCGCCGCTCATGCTCGAAGCGCTTCAGCAGGCCGGCAAGCTCGGCAAGGTCAAGGTCATCGCCTTCGACGAGGCGGACGCGACGCTCGCGGGCATCCAGAAGGGCACCGTCCACGGCACCGTGGTGCAGAACCCCTACATGTATGGCTACAAGTCCGTCGAGGTGCTGAACGAGATTCTCAAGGGCAACGCCGCCGTGGTGCCCGCGAGCAAGTTCATCGACATCCCGGCGCGGCAGATTCGGAAGGACAACGTGGATGAGTTTTGGACCGACCTGAAGGTGAAGGTTGGAGGAAAATGATGGGAAGGGCGAAGGGCGAATTCCGAAAGGCGAACCTGTGAACGCGAGCGCCCTTGGCACTGGAGCACGGACGGAGGCTGGGTGGAACGGGCCACTGGCCCGTTGCGGCGGGCGACCCGCCCGCCGCTCGTGGTGC
>WRPG01000068.1:0-8918 GCA_009773355.1 Limisphaerales bacterium | reverse complement strand
GCACCAATTGGTTCGAGAAGTTCCTGCGCCGAAACTCGGCGGCAAGTTGCCGCCGAGAACGGGCCGGTGGCCCGTTCCACCCGGAATACTCCGCAGCGCTTCGGCTTGGCAAAGCGGCTCACTCCGGCTCGCGAGGACGCTCGCCCCACCAGCGCTCCCGGCGTCTGATTCCCTGTTCCCCATTCCCCATCTCCTATTCCCTGTCTCCCATGCCCCTCCTCGAAGCCCGCTCGCTGACCAAGTCCTTCCCGGGCGTGCGCGCGCTCAAGGGCGTGAGCCTCACCGTCGAGCGCGGCGAGGTGCTCGCGGTCATCGGCGAGAACGGCGCGGGCAAGAGCACGCTGATGAAAATCCTCGCCGGCGTGCAGACCGCTGACTCCGGCGAAATCCTCCTCGACGGCCAGCCCGTCGCGCTGCGCTCCGTCCACGACGCCCTCGCGCAGGGTATCGCGCTCATCCATCAGGAGCTCAACCTCGCCGACAATCTGGACGTGGCGGCGAACATCTTCCTCGGTCGCGAGCCGCGCCGCTTCGGATGGATTGACGCCGCGCGCACGCACCGCGAGGCCGGGCAATTCCTCGCCGCCGTCGGCCTCGACGTGCCGCCCACCACGCTCGTCAGCACGCTCGCCATCGGGCAGCAGCAGCTTGTCGAGATTGCCAAGGCGCTCTCTACCAACGCCCGCGTTCTCATCATGGACGAGCCGACTTCCAGCCTCTCTGCTCGCGAAGCCGAGAACTTGTTCAAGGTCATCCAAGATCTGCGCGCGCGCGGCGTGAGCATCGTCTACATCTCGCACCGCCTCGGCGAAGTGAAGCGTCTCGCCGACCGCGTGACCGTCCTGCGCGACGGCGAGAACAGCGGCGGTCTGGCCCGCGACGAAATCAACCACGCCGCCATGGTGAAGCTCATGGTGGGCCGCGACCTCTCGCAATTCTACCCGCACGCGCCGCACCGGCCCGGCGAAGTCGCGCTCGCCGTGGACCGCCTCCGCACGCCCGCGCACCCGCGCCACGAAGTCAGCTTCCAAGTGCGGGCCGGAGAGATTGTCGGACTTGCCGGCCTCGTCGGCGCGGGGCGGACGGAAGTGTTGCTTTCCCTCTTCGGTGTCACGCCCGCGCTGGGCGGGACCATTCGCGTTGGCGGGCAGGAAGTTTCCCCCGCCTCGCCGCAGTCTGCCATCGAGGCCGGCCTCGCGCTTGTGCCCGAGGATCGCAAGCAGCAGGGCGTCGTGCTCGGGATGCCAGTGCGCGAGAACGTGAGTCTGGCCAGCCTGCGCCGCGACCAACGCAACGGCTTTCTGAACCTGCGGCGCGAGGTGGAGTTGAGCGCCGAGATGATGGCCGCGATGCGCATCAAGACGCCGAGCGACCGGCAGGTGGTGCAGTTCCTCTCCGGTGGCAACCAGCAGAAGGTCGTGCTGGGCAAGTGGCTGGCCATCCAGCCGCGCGTGCTCTTCCTCGACGAGCCGACGCGCGGCATTGACGTGGGCGCGAAGCAGGAGATTTACAAACTCATGGAAGAGCTGGCGCGCAAGGGGGTGGCGATTCTCTTCGTCTCCAGCGAGATGGAAGAAATCCTCGGCATGAGCGACCGCGTCCTCGTGATGCACGAGGGCCGGCTGACGGGCGAACTCCCGCGCGCCGAACTCAGCGAGGAAGCCGTGATGCATCTGGCGACGGGCGTGGAGGTGGCTGGATGAACCCGCCCCGTCTTGGACTGCGGTGGCAGAGCGCAGCGGCGACACCGCTTTTCCCTCCCGCGGAGCGGACCCAGCACTGTGAGGGGGGCACGCTTGTCGTCCGGTTCAACATGAAAAGCGGTCCGGATTATAGGGGACAGGAGTGTCCCTTTTACGACCGCTCCGCGGGACTCCAAAGCGGCGGGGTGCTTCGCTTCCCGCCGCAGTCCAAGACGCGCGCCGTGCTTCCCGAGTCTTCGTCCATTCGCGTCCCATCTTTGTCTTTCCCGAATCTTTGGGTGATTTCCTCCGGCTGCCTCCCATGAAAAAACTCCTCGGCATCTTCGGCCTTTTGCTCGCCGTCTGCCTCTTCGCCGCGTGGGCGAGTGAGAGCTTCCGCTCCGGCTACAACGTCGAGAACCTCATCCGGCGCACGGCGCTCTTTGGCGTCATCGGCATCGGCGTGACGTTTGTCATCGTGACGGGCGGCATTGACCTGTCCATCGGCTCGGTGATCTGCCTCGTTGGCTGCGGGCTGCCGTGGCTGCTCACGGTGCAGAAGTGGTCGTTGCCGGCGGCGCTGCTGGCGGTGGCGGTGGTTTCGATGGGCATCGGGCTGATGCACGGGCTGCTCATCACGAAGCTTCGGCTGCAACCGTTCATCGTGACGCTTTGCGGCCTGATGCTCTATCGCGGTATCACGCGCGGCTTCACGAAGGACCAAACCGTCGGCTTCGGCGACGGCTACAAAGACCTGCGCGTGCTGGCCACGGGCAAGATCAGCATCCCGTTCGTGCAAGGCTTCGAGATCCCCGCGCCGTGGGTGGTGCTGGTCATCGTGGCCGTAATCGCCGCCATCTTCCTGAATCGCACCATCTATGGCCGCTACCTGCTCGCGCTGGGCCGCAACGAGGACGCGGCGCGCTACAGCGGCATCAACACGGGTGGCATGATCATCCTCGCCTACGTCATCTGCTCTTCGCTGGCGGGCCTGGGCGGCGTGCTCTTCGTGCTGGATGTGAACTCGGCGCAACCCGTGGACTTCGGCAACTTCTACGAGCTCTATGCCATCGCGGCGGCGGTGCTCGGCGGTTGCAGCCTGCGCGGCGGCGAAGGCTCCATCCTCGGCGTCATCATCGGCACCGCGTTGATCCTCGTGCTGCGGAACGTCGTCACGCTCGTGACCAACCACAGCAACATCGAGTTCGCCATCATCGGCGCGGTGATCCTGGCCGGCGTGATCGCCGACGAGCTGGTCAAGCGCTACGCCGTGAAACGCCGCGCCGCCCGGGCGCTGGCGGAGGAGGCGACGCGTTAGGTGGGACAAATTGATCGGGGCGTGGTCGCCGCTTGAATCCCAAGCTTGATTCTCCCTGTCTGCGCCGCCACTTTTCGCGCGTGCCCATGAAGTTCATTTGCTCCCTGCTCGCGGTGCTTGCGCTTTCCACCTGTGTCACGCTCGCGGCGGATCCGGAAAGGGCCGTCGTCCAGATTTTCACCTTCAGCCAGGAGGCCGACTGGGATGAGCCGTGGAAGTTCGGCCAGCTTCGGCGCAGCAGCGGCACCGGCTTCATCATCAAGGGCCGCCGCATCATGACCAACGCCCACGTCGTGAGCTGGGCGCGCCAGCTCATGGTCAAGCGTTACCAGGACCCGCGCCCGTATCTCGCGCGCGTCGTGTTCGTCGGGCACGACTGCGACCTCGCGCTGCTGGAGGTCGAGGACTCGCAGTTTTACAACGGCGTCGAGCCGCTGGAGTTTGGCCCGCTGCCGAAGGTTCGCTCCACGGTCGTCACCTACGGCTACCCGGCGGGCGGCGAGCAAATCTCCTACACGCGTGGCGTTGTCTCACGCATCGAGTTGCAGACCTACGCGCACATCGGCAACCGCTCGTTGCTCGGCGTGCAGACGGACGCCGCGATCAATCCCGGCAACTCCGGCGGCCCGGTCATTCAGGACGACAAGGTCATCGGCGTCGCTTTCCAAGGCATGCCCGGCCTCGAAAATGCCGGCTTCTTCATCCCGGCGCCGGTCATCAACCATTTCCTCGACGACATCAAGGACGGCAAATACGACGGCTTCCCCAGCGCCGGCATCCGCACCGCGCCGCTGCAAAACGCCGCCTACCGCCGCAAGCTCAAGCTGCCCGACAACGACAAGGGCGTGCGCGTGGACTCCATCGTGCCCGGCACGCCTGCCGAGAAGGTGCTGCGGCCCGACGACGTGGTGCTGCAGGTCGGCAATTACCCGGTCGGCAGCGACGGCTCCATCATCTACGAGGGCAACCGCATGGCGCTGGCGATGGTCGTGCAGGAGATGCAGCACGGCCAGAGCATGCCGGTGAAAATCTGGCGTGACGCCAAGGAGCAGACGGTCGCCGTGCCCGTCGAGGTCAGCGCCACCGACAAGGTGCTCGGCAACCAATACGACCTGCCGCCGCGCTACTTCGTCTATGCCGGGCTGGTCTTCACGCCCATCAGCCTCGATTACTTGAAGACCTTCGGACGCGGCTGGTCGGACACCGCCGGGGCGGAACTGACCTACGAGCTGTTCTACCGCCGCCAGGAATCGCCCAAGACCGTGCGCTCCGAACCCATCGTGCTCTCCACCGTGCTTGCCGACGGGGTCAACGCGAACTTCCGCGTCCGGGGCCGCGCGCTCGTGGACAAGATCAACGGCATCCGCATCGAGCGCCTGGAGGATGTGATCCGCGCCTTCGAGTCGCCCAGCAACGGCCAGCATGTGCTGGAGTTCATGCCCAAGAACACCTTCGAGTGCCTCGAACGCGCCGAGGCGGACAAGGCGAATGCGGACATTCTCAAGACCTACGGCATCCAGCGGGACAGAAGGCTGTAAGCGCCAAAGCCCAAGCGCCAAGTTCCAAAGAAATCCCAAGTTCCAAGCTCCAAGATGAAACCGTCTTTCCCGACCGCCGCGCCATTCGCCGCCAATTCCTCCACTGCCGACACCCGCCCCGCCCGCCCATTGGAGCTTGGTGTTTGGAGCTTTTTTGAAACCTGGAGCTTGGGCTTTGGAGCTTTGCTAATCGCCATATTTGCCAGCTTTGCCCCGCCCGCCTCCGCCGCGCCCAACTCCGACTGGGAAAACTCCCTCGTCTATCTCGAAGTCACGCGCAAGGCCTACGAGGTCTTCCAACCGTGGACGCCCAAGTCGCGCACGGTGCAGAAGAACGGCCTCGTCATCGGCGCGCGCGAAATCCTCACCACCGCCGAGGAGCTTTCCGACCGCACGCTCGTCCGCGTGCAGCGGGGCGGGCGCGGCAAGTGGTGGAACGCCGAGGTCGTGTGGCTGGATTACCACGCCAACCTCGCCGTGCTCACCGCGTCGGACGCGACGCTCTGGCAGGGCTTGAAGCCCGCCAGCTTCATCACCGGCAAGCTGCCGAAGGAAGGGCTGCAAATCGTCCGCTGGCGCAGTGGCAACCTCGAAACGCGCAAGGCGGAGTTCAACCAGTTCCTCGTCGAGGACGCGCGGCTCTCCTTCTTCCAGCACCTTCAGCTCGAGGCCAGCACCGAGATGCAGGCCGTCGGCTGGGCCGAGCCGCTCGTGGCGAACGGCAAGGTCGCCGGCCTCGCGACGGGGCAGGGCGGCAACAACGCGCGTTTCCTGCCCGCGTCGTTCATCGAGCCGATCCTCGCCGCGCGCAAGGCGGGCAAGTATCCGGGCCTCGGCTTCTTCCCGTTCACATGGACGCCCGTGGAAAACCCCTCGACCTTCAAGTTCCTGAAACTCCCCGGCGACCCGCGCGGCGCGCTGGTGATAGACGTGCCCGCCACGCCCAAGGTCGAGCCGAACCTCAAGCCCCGCGACCTCATCCTGCAAGTGGACGGCTTCGACGTGGACAATCAGGGCTATTACAAGGATCCCGACTACGGGCAGCTCATCGTCGAGAACCTCGGCTCGCGCCGGAAGTTTGCCGGCGAAATCGTGAAGATGAAGATCTGGCGCGACGGCGCGCAGATGAACCTCGACTATCGCCTGCCCAAGCTCGACTACTCCGTGAAGCTGCTCGTGGAGCAGACCTTCGACCAGGCCCCCGAGTATCTCATCGCTGGCGGCCTCATCCTCCAGCCGTTGAACATTCCGCTGCTGCGCGGCTTCGGCGAGGACTGGAAGCGCCGCGCGCCCTTCCGCCTCGCGCACTACGCGGGCGAGCCGCCCAGCGCCGAACGCAGCGGCCTCGTGGTGCTCACCAGCGTGCTGCCTGACCCCTACTTGGTGGGCTATCAGGACGCGCGTTTCCTCGTGGTGGACACCGTCAACGGCCAGAAGATCAGCCGCCTCGCCGACGTGCAGGCCGCGCTGCAAAAGCCGCAGGACGGCTTCCACACCGTCGAGTTTCAGCGCGGCGACAACCTCCGCCGCATCGTCCTCGACGCCGCCCAAATGGACGGCGCGACCAAGCGCATCCTGGAGCGCTACCGCATCCCGGCCGCGAGCCACGTCGAGGCGAACCCCTAGCCTGAGCGCGGACGCCCACGTCCGCCGCCCGTGCTCCGCGTTGTCTTGCCTTCCGGCTTGCCGGGCTTGCACGGAAGTTCACCATCCGCCCACACGATGACTACTCGACGATTCCTCCTCGCTGTCAGCGCCCTGCTTGTGGCCTTCACCATTCGAGCCGCCGACGCGCCGAAGCTGCCCGCCGGTTACAAGCTGCTTTACGAGCAGAACTTCACCAAGCCGGATGCGCTGAAAGATTTTGTCTTCACCGACCCGTCCGCGTGGCGGCTGGCGAAGGAGAAGGACAAGCCCGCGCTGGAGCTGCACAAGCAGAGCGCCTACAAGCCCGAGCACCGCTCGCCGCTGAACATCGCGCTCATCGCGGACAAGGTCTTCGGCGACTTCGTGCTGGAGGTCGAGCTGCTCTCCACGAAGAAACCTTACGGTCACCAGGACATGTGCCTGTTCTTCGGCTTCACCGGGCCGGCGGGGTATTACTACAACCACATTGCCGTCGCCGCCGACCCGAACGCGCACAACGTCTTCATCGTAAATGGCGCACCCCGGAAGAACTTCGCCAAGGAGACCACCAAGGGCATCACCTGGGGCGAGCGCGAGTGGCACAAGATCCGCGCCGAGCGCGACACCCAGGCTGGCACCTACAAGGTCTTCTTCGACGACTTCTCCAAGCCGCTCATGCTCGCCGAGGACAAGACCTTCACCAAAGGCCACATCGGCTTCGGCTCCTTCGATGACGTGGGCATGGTGACGAGCATCAAGATTTGGGGGCCGGGCGTGGAGACGAAGCGGGCGGAGTTTTTCAGGCGGGCGGAGTGAGTGGGCAGGCACGTCGTTTGGGGAGCATTTGGCCGGCTTGGCCGCGTGCCGCATGGGAATTGACGCGTCGGTGCTCCAGGCTCCTCTGGCCAAGTGTGAGCATCCTTGATCAGCTGGCTCGGGAGGCCGGCCCCATTCATGTCCGGGATCCCGGCGGTCGGGACTTCGCCCGCCTGTGTCGGCGGCGCGCCAGTTCGGTCTGCTTCGACACCTGCGCCTCCATGATTTGGCTTCAACCCACCCCGGTTCCGCAACATCCTCCCGGCCACAAATGAGCACCGACAAGAAACTCTCCGGCAAGACCGCCCTCATCACCGGCGCGAGCAAGGGACTCGGGAAAGCGATGGCCCTCGCCTTCGCCGATGCCGGCGCGCGGCTTGCCCTCGTCTCCCGCGACGCCAAGCTGCTCGCCGAAGTCCAGACGGCCTGTCGCGAGCGCGGAGCCGAGGCGGACGTGTATCAGGTGGACGTGACCAGCGAGGCGCAGGTGGAGCAATTGCGGCAGGACGTGCTCGCCCGCTTCGGCAGGCTCACCATCCTCGTCAACAACGCCGGCATCAACATCCGCAAGCCCGTCACCGACTTCACGCTCGCCGAGTGGCACCAGGTCATGGACACGAACCTCACCAGCGTCTTCCTCCTGTGCCGCGCCTTCGTGCCGCACTTGGAGACCGGCTGCGGACGCATCATCAACCTCGCCTCGATGATGGCGCACATCTCCATCGCCCATCGCGTGCCTTACTCCGCAAGCAAGGCCGGCATCATGGGCCTGACCAAGTCCCTCGCGCTGGAGCTCGCGGCCAAGGGCATCACCGTCAACGGCATCAGCCCCGGCCCGGTCATGACGGAGATCAACACGCCGATCCTCAACAACCCGGAGTTGCTCGCCAAGTTCACCGCGCAGCTCCCCGTGGGCCGCTTCGGCAAGCCGGAGGAAATCGCCGCGCTCGCCGTCTTCCTTGCGTCCGGCGACTCCGGCTTCATCACCGGGACGGACGTGGTGATTGACGGCGGCTGGATGGCGCAGTGAACACCGTCATGGCCCCGCCGGAAAACCCTCCGCCGCCCGCACCCGCCGAGCCGCCGCGCTGGCCGACGCGCCTCCGCCGGTTCGGCCAGCGCGCCCTCGTCACGGTGCTGCTGGTCCTGCTCGCCCTCTGGCTGCACGAGCTGTTCGTGGACCCGAAGGTCCGGCAGGCGTGGAAGCTCAAGGTCTTGATGGTCCTGATTCCCCTCGGCGTGAGCGGAGCCATCGCCTTGCTGGTGGCGTGGCTGATGGAATGGAAGCACCGCCGGAAGCCTTGAGGTGGTGGGCCTGCTCGGACTTGAACCGAGAACCAAAGGATTATGAGTCCTCTGCTCTAACCATTGAGCTACAGGCCCAAGGAACTGAAAATGTCCCGGGCAGGACGCTTAAGCCGTCCCGGCTGCCCGCTTCGTCCCGGCATTGGCCTCCCGGCGGACGCTGACTGGAGGCCGGACGCGCCATGCCACGTTTCCGCCGGACGGCCAGCGGGCTTGGTTCTGAAGCTTCCCAACCTGGGGCGATGCGTCAGCACGGGCGGTCACTATGGCCGGGTGAGAATTGGCCGCAAGGCTTTCGTGAAATCCGTGGCGGCGCGGCTGGCTGGCGGCGGCTTGCCTGCGCCGACGGCTTTCGGGGAGACTTGCCATCCGTCACATGAGCCGCCGCGCGACTTTCACCAAGCCCAAGCCCGGGGCCGGCGGCCCGGCCTCGTTGAGCACGGTGGCGGCGGACTGGTTGGGGGCTGCCATCCCCGCCCTTGACGGTTCCCGGCGCGGGCGCGATGAAGTCGTGCACGACCTTCGCACGGCGGCGAAGCGGGCACGGGCGCTGTTGCGGCTGTTGGGCGACGCGTTGGGCGTGCGGGCACGGCGGCGGGAAAACCTCCGCCTGCGCGACGCCGCCCGTGCCCT
>WRPG01000067.1:16822-45176 GCA_009773355.1 Limisphaerales bacterium | reverse complement strand
GCTCGACGACGAGCGCGCTCACGCCGTGCGTGAGATACTCGGGCACGGCGCCGGTGTCGGTGGTGATGATGGCGCGGCCGGTGGCGGCGGCCTCGAGCAGCGTGTTGTTGTTGCCCTCGAAGTCGGAGGCGCAGACCACGGCGTCCACGGCGGCGTAGAACTCGCGCATCTGCTCGCGGTTCAGGTTCTTGTCCGCGTAGCCGCAGAAGACGAGTTCAACGCCGGGGAGCTGGCCCAGGGGGGCGATGAGTTCGGTGAAGCCCTTGTTCGGCGAGAGGCGGTTGCCGGCCCAGCCGAGGCGGAGTTTGCCCGCGGGCGAAGCGGACTGGCCGCGCGGCGTGAAAAACTCCGTGTCCACGCCGTGACTGAGCAGCGTGAGGTCCGGCACATGCGGGGCGAAGATGCGCTGCAGCCGCGCGGAGACGGCGTGGACGCGGGCGAACTTGGCCTCGAGCGTCGCAATGCTTGGCTCGAAGCCGAGGCGCTGCCAGGTGCAATGCGACCGGATGCCGGTGACGTATTTGCGCGGGTCGCCGATGCGCGCGGGGTCCACGAGGTTGAACTCCAGCGGATAGATGAGGTCGAAGTCGGCCTCGTTGAACGGCTCGCCGGCGAACTTCGTGGTGAAGGCGAACTCGCCGCCAAGCCGGGCGGTCAGCTCCTGGCAGTGGCGGTGGAAGATCCAGTTGGGCACGTCGGCGAGGAGGAGGATGCGGGCGGGAGCACGGACGCCCACGTCCGCAGTGGCGACGGTGGACGAGGGCTGTGCCGGCGACTTGCAGTCGCCGTCGGGAGCGCTCGATTGCAGGGGTGCGTTCGCCAAGTCGGATGCCACGGACGGCGACTGCAAGTCGCCGGCACGGGGGGCGGCGGCGAAGGTCACGCCGGTGGTGAGCACGGCCATTTTGTTGAGCGGGGCGCGGAGGGTGGCGGGGATGGCCTGGCCGGTTTGCCTGGCGAGCAGGTAGTTCCACAGGGCGAAGTGGCGCCTGGCGTATTCGGGCCAGGTCCAGTTCGCGACGGCTTGCTGACGCAGGCGTTTGTCGCGCGCGATGCTCTCGAAGATGCGGAACAGCTCGGCGGGTTCGCTCCAGCCGTGCGTGATGCCGCCGGGCGCGTCGAGGTGAAAGCCCTGCGTGGTGACGATGGTGGGCACGCCGGCGGCGAGCGCGTCCATGAAGCCCATCGAGCCTTCGTCGAGGCCGAGGTAGAGGTAGTAATCCAGCCCCGGCATGAGCTTCAGATACTCGGGCCGGTCGAAGGCTTTCCAGTGGTCCACGGTGAAGCCGGCGAGGCGAAGGTTTTTCACATGCTCATCCCAGCCCGCGCCCATGATGCGGAACTGAAACTCGTCGGGGGAAAGGCGTCGGGCGAGGTCGAGCAGGATGCCCTCACGCTTGCAGCCGCTGGGCTGCACCTTGCTGGTGATGCCGATGACCGTGCGCCGGGCGCGCATTTCGCCGTCGTGGCCGGGGTTGACGAAACAGAGCTTCTCGCGCGGCAGACCGGCGGCGGCGAGGGCGTCCACGCTCTCGGCGGAGCAGCAGACGCCCATCGCGGCGTTGATGAGCTGCTGGCGGAGGCGCTCGCGTTTCCAGTCGGTGTCAATGTGCGTGACCATGACGGTCTCGGTCGTGGTCTTCCGCCCGTCGTAGTCGTAGTAGATGATGTGGTGGTTGATGTCGGCCTGCGGATCCGGCTGCTTGGAGATGGTGGCGGCGACGCCGAGCGGGCGCAGGTGCTCCTGGAGCTTGAGCGCGAACTTGCCGAGGATCCAGCCGTGGATGTCCTCGTAGCAGACGATGTGGACTTTCATGGGAAGGGTCAGATGGCGCGGGCGATGACGGCGGCGTTCCAGTCGTGGTCGGTGGGCGGCAGGTTGAAGTCCGGGAAGGCGCAGTAATGCAGCGGACGCAGGCCGGAGCCGGTGAGGAGGCGGGAGATTTCCGACGGGAAGAAGTAACGGACGCGGTGCTGCTCGCGCGACTCGGTGCCCGGCTGGCCGGCGCGGGCATGGCGGGTGTGGATGTCCACGGTCACGACCCGGGCCGCCTCGTCCAGCGTGGGCGTCGAGGTGCGGGTGACGGACTCGCCGCCCAGCTCGGCGGTCTTGGCGCGCGTGAGCGGACGCAGCGCCAGCACGCCGGGACCGTGCCAGTAGTCGCAGACGAAGAGGCCGCCCGGCTCCAGGTGCTGGCGGGCGTTCTTGAAGAGCGCCAGCGCGTCGGCATCCGTGGTCTGGTAGCTCAGGACGGCAAACATGCATGTGACCAGGTCGAAGGTCCGGCCGAGCGCCGTGTGCCGGGCGTCGCCGACGGCAAAGCGGACGTGGTCCGCGTGCCCGTTGAGCTGCGCGCGCTTGCCGTTGGCGCGCTCGATCATCGCGCCGGACTGGTCCACGCCGGTGACATGGTAGCCGCGCCGGACGAGAGGAATGGCGTGACCGCCGGTGCCGCAGCCAAAGTCCAGAATGGTCGCGGCGCGGCGGTCGAGATAGCGCTGTGCCGCCGCCTCGACGAAGTCGCACTCACCCTCGTAGTCCTTGTCCTGGTAGAGCGCGTCGTAGGCCTGGGCGTAATGATCGAACATGGTCAGGCGAGTTGTGCGAGCGCGCCGCGCAAGACGCCGCACACGCGGGCGAGCTGGGCTTCGGTGAGCAGCGGCCCGCTGGGCAGGTAGAACGTGCGATAGGCCGCCTCATTGGCCGCCGGACACGCCTCGCGCCGCGTGAGGCCGCGCGCGAGGAAGATGTCCTGTAGGTTGAACGGGATGAACCCCTCGCGCGTCTCGATGCCGCGCGCAGCAAGGTGGCGGAGGATTTCGCCGCGCCGCGCCGCCAGCGGTCCGCGCAGCCCGACGTGATACATCCAATGGACGTTACGCGCGTAGCCGGCCTCGCCGGGCAACTGGAGGCCGTCGAGGTCGGCCAGGTGCTCGGCGTAGAAGTGCGCGATGCGGCGCTTGCGCGCGAGAATCTCGGGCAGTTTCTCCATCTGCGCGCAGCCGATGGCGGCTTGCAGATTGGTCATGCGGAAATTGAAACCCACCGCGCGATGCATGAACTTGTTCGGCTCGCCGAATGCCAGGGACTTGAGCGACCGCATCTCGGCGGCGAGCGCGGCGTCGTTCGTCACGCACATGCCGCCCTCGCCGGTGGTGATGATCTTGTTCGCGTAGAAGCTGAAGCAGCCGATGTCGCCGAGCGACCCGACGCGCCGGCCGAGGTATTCCGCGCCGTGCGCCTCCGCGCAGTCCTCGATGACGCGCAGATGGTGCCGGCGGGCGAACTCCAGCACCGGCCCCATGTCCACGGGATGGCCGAAGAGGTGGACGACCAGGATGGCCCGCGTGCGCGGTGTGCGGAGACGTTCGAGCTGGCGCGGATCGAGGTTGAATGTGCCCGACTCGATGTCCACGGGGACGGGCGTCGCGCCCTGATGCAGCACGGCAAAAAAGGTCGCCATGTTCGTGAGGGTGGCGGTGAGCACCTCGTCGCCGGGACCGATGCCCAGGGCGGCCAGGGCAACTTGCAGGGCGGTCGTGCCGTTGCTGACCGCAACGCCGTGGCGGCAGCCGCAGAAGCCGGCGAACTCATGCTCGAAACGGCTGATGTGCTCGCCGAAGAAACCGGAGATGGCCCCGGCAGCCATCGCCTCGCGCACCAGCTCGTCCTCGCGCGCGTCCAGCCAGGGCGCGGCGACGGGAATGCGTTCAGCGGCGGCGCACGGGGCGGGCGGAGCAAGCAGCGTGGTCATGGCCGGCGGGAGCGTTTCGGCTTCGGTGCGGTGAGCGGCTCGGCCAGCCGGTAGGTGTCCGACTCGTAGTTCAGGCCGGCGCGGGGGCCGTGGCAGAAGGCCAGGAGCACGGAGTCTTCCAGCGCCTCGAACGCGTGGCACTCGCGGGGCAGCGAAGTGACGAGGTCGCCGGACCGCACCACACGGCGCTTGACGGCGTCGCCTTCGTTCCGGGCGAAGTAGCGGAGCCGCCCGCTGAGGACGTAGGTGAACTGCGTGGTGAGCTTGTGGAAGTGGTTGCCCCGCACCGAACCCTTGCGGCAGGTGACGGTGGTGAGCGCGTTGACCGGCTCGCCGACGTGGAGGTCCGTGATGACGCCCCGGGCGTCGCGATGAGCCGGCTTGCGGCGGATGATGTTCATGCTCAGAGGACTTTGAGGTGGGGAATGGGGATGATGAACTTGCCGCCCGCCTCGCGGTAAGCGTCCAGGTTGCGGATGATTTCCTTGGCGAAGTTCCACGCGAGCAGGAGCACGTAGTCGGGCTTGCGGGCCATCAGCTCGGAATCGGGCACCACCGGAATGTGCGTGCCGGGCGTGAAGCGGCCGATCTTGAGCGTGGATTTCTCGGTGGCGAAATCGAGCGTCTCGGGGCCGAGGCGGCAGTAGTTGAGCAGCGTCATGCCCTTGGCGGGGGCGCTCACGGCGGCGATGGTCTTGCCCTGCTGCCGGAGGCCGCGCAGGAAGTTCAGCACGTCCTGGCGGTTGCGCGCGACCCGGTCGGCGAAGGCGTTGAGCGTGTCGAGCGAATGGATGCCCGCCTGCTTTTCGAGGTCGAGCAGGTGCTGGACCTCGTCGCACACGGGATGCTGGCCGCGGCGCGCGACATAGACGCGGAAGGAGCCGCCGTGGATGTCCCGCTGCTCCACGTCGAAAATCTCCATGCCGAACTTGCGGAAGAACGGCACGAGCGGACGCAGCGAGAGGTAGGACAGGTGCTCGTGGTAGATGGTGTCGTATTCGAGCTGGCCGACGAGGTTCACGAAGTAGGGCGCCTCGAAGATGAACACGCCGCGCTCATTGAGCAGGTGGTCCACCGCGCGCATGAAGCCGGCGAGGTCATCCACATGGGCGAAGACGTTCGTGCCGGTGATGACGGTGGCCGGGCCTGTGGCCTTGCGGATGTCGGCGGCGACGGCCTGGTTGAAGAACTCGTTGATGGTCTCGACGCCGTTGCGCTCCGCGATGCGGACGATGTTGCTGGCCGGGTCCACGCCAAGAATGCGCGGGCCGTTCGCCCGGAAGGCGCTCAGGAGCACGCCGACATTGCTGCCGATGTCCACAACGAGGTCGTCGGCCGTCAGCCCGAAGCGCTGCACGACCGTGCGCGCAAACTCGTTCCAGTGGGCCTGGCCGCTGCGCGTGATGGAGGACTCGTAGGGGTAGTCCTGCCGGTAGAGCACTTCCGGCGACACCACCTGGCCGAGCTGCACGAAGCCGCAGCACTGGCAGAGGTTCACCGTGAGCGGATAATGCGTCTCCGGCTCGGCAAGCTGCTCCCGGCGCAGGAAGCGGTCGGCGGGCGGAGTGAAGCCGAGGTCAAGAAACTGGGCGAGGTCGGTGCTGTTGCAGACGCGGCAGGTCTTCATGGCGGCAATCAGTTCAGGCGGTGGCCGGCGAGCCGGCGGTCATGGGCAAATTCTGACCGGTCAACGGTTCCGTTCCCTGCATAGCGGGACGCGTGCCACGCAGGGGAAGCCACCGCCGGCAGATGCGGCGCGATGTGATTCAACAGCCGCTGCCACCACTTCTCCTCGGTGTAGTCGGCGAGGACGCGTTTCCAGCCGGCGATGGCGATGCGCCGGCGTTCGTCCTCGCGCGCGAGGTAGTAGCGGGTCGCGTCCACGCACTCGTCCATCGTGTCGAAGCCGACGACCTCCTCGCCGAGCCGGAAGACTTTGCCGAGGTGGTCGCGGCAATCGCAGATCTGCATCACCCCCAAGGCCGGCAACATCATCAGGCGCGTGTTCACCGGGCCGGTCGAGTTGTGGAGATTCCAGCCGACGCGGGCGCGGCGGTAGAGGCCGAGCAGTTCGGCGTCACTGATGAAGCCGCCGGGCCAGCCCTTGCCGCGCAGGACGGCCTGCGGGAACTCGCGGTGCAGCCGCTCCAGCCGCTGGGCGCGGTCGCTCATCCCATAGACCCGCTCGCAGCACATGACGAGGTCCACGTCGCGCGTGCGGGTCTGGAGCCGCTCCTCGGTGAGCGTGCGGTCCACGACGTTCGCCGGCACCGGGAGCGGCAGCCACGCGGTGTGACGCGCACCCCAGCGCGCGTAGTCGCCGACGCACGCGATGTTCGCCACGCAGCAGAAGTCGAACGCGGACGCGACCGGCTGCGAGAGGACGGGGGAGTTCTCCGGGTCGTCCGCGCACAGGAAGACGTTGAAGGTGGAGAGCTGGCGGATGAACTCCGGGTGCAGCATCGAGCCGCCGGCGGCAATCAACACATCCTTGCCACGAAGCATGTCCTCCAGCTCGCCGTAGCGGCTCATCAAGTCCGCGCTGTGCGAACGCCACTTGTGGTCCAGCTTCGGAAACGGCCACCAGCCACCGACACACGGAATGCCGAGGGCCTCGACGTTGTAACCGAGCTTGCCGAGCCGCGCGGCGAGCTGGTGTTCCTCTGTGACGCGGCTCGCCGAGTAGGCGGGAAAGACGAAGGCGTAGCGCAGGTCGCGCAGCGCGGCGGGCGGTTCAGCCACGCGCGTCGGAAATGATGATTCGGGCCTGACGGCACGGGGCGAAACAACTTCGATGACAGGAGCGCGCCGGACAGGCGCGGACGGAACCCGCCACACGCCCATCCACGAGTTCTCCAAGTGCACGATTTCCGGCACGATGCCTTTTCGGGCAAAGAACAGCTCGACGCCGCGCATCACGGCGTCAATCCAGCCGAACTTCTGCCGCAGGCCGGGGTTGAAGTCGTGCCAGACGAGGTAGCCGCCGGGACGCACGCGGTCGCAGACAAGCAGGCTGTCCTTGAAGACCGCCTCCGTGTCATGCGCTGCGTCCACGAAGACGAGGCCGAAGTCCCGCAGCCCGGCGGGCATCTGCCAGTTGCAGGTGTCCGCGTAAATCTGGTTGATGCCGGCCACGCCGCGCGCGCGGTAAAACGCGCCGATCTGCTCCTTGGTGAGCAGGTGCGTGACGAGCTGGCCGCTGCTGGCCTGGTGTTGCTCCGGCAGGAGGTTGACCGTGTGGACGATGCCGCGCCCCTGGAGGTTGGTGGCGAGCTTGAAGGCGCTGTGTCCGTGGGAGGTGCCGAGGTCCAGGCAGGGGGCGGAAAGATTGGCGGCGAGCGTGGTGAGCACTTCCGCGTCGCGGCGGCGGCGCGAGTGGAGGTCGCAGTCCGTCTCCACCACGTCAATGTCCTCCTCCAGAATGACGCCCGGCTGCGCGAGCTTGAAGTGGCGTTGAAACTCCTGGATGGAGGGGAGGGTCAGGATCCGCATGAGGAGCCGGAGTGGGGGAGGAAGCCCGGGGGCGCCATCCGCTGTTGGTTGGCGGGAAAAGTGCCGGTCCCGCCCGCCCGGCGGGACCGGCCAAACCCAGTCGCGATGGTTATTGCAGCAGCCGGAGCACGCTTTGCGGAAGCTGGTTGGCCTGCGCGAGCATCGCGGTTCCGGACTGCACGAGGATGTTGTAGCGGGCGAAGGCGGTGGACTCGTCGGCCACGTCCACGTCCTTGATGCGCGAGCTGGCGGCGGTCAGGTTTTCCCGGCTGACGGCGACCTGCTCGGCCGTGCTGTTGAGCCGCGCCTGGAACGCGCCGATGCTGGCGCGGTCGCTGGCGAGCTGCGTGATGGCGGACTTCACCACCGTGAGCGCCGCGGCGGCCGAGGCGGCGGTGGCGACGGACGCGCCGGTGGCACCGGTGTAAGCCGCAGCTCCCAGATTGATGCCCGACATGGAGAAGGTGTTGCCTTCCGAGTCCGCCGTGACGCTCAACGCGGAGGACGAGAACAGGCTCACGCCGTTGAAGTCCTTGCCGGCCGAGCTGGTGACGAAGCTGGCGAGCTGGCTGAACTCCGACTGATACAGGGACCGGTCGGTGTCGGTCTTGGTCACATCCTGCGCGAGGATGGACAGCTCGCTCATGCGGTCGAGCGCGCGGCCGATCTTCTGGAGGAAACCATCCTGCGTCTGCGTGAACGAGATGGCGTTCCCGAGATTGGACTTCGCGGCGGCGAGGCGGTTGACCTGCGCGTCGAGCTTGAGCGACACGGCCAGGCCGGCGGCGTCGTCGGCGGGGTTGGTGATTTTGGAGCCGGAACTGAGCCGGGCCAGCGACTTGCCGAGCATGCCCTGGCTCTCCTGGAGATTCCGGGCGGCGGATTGCGCCTGGATGTTTGTGTTGATGACCATAGTGGTGATGACTGGGTTATGGTTGGTTTCTGACTTCGACCGGTGAAACAGTCACCAGGCGCGGTTTTGCCGGAGGGCAAAGGGGATCGGGGGAAGGCGCGAGCTTGGGCACCGGCGCGCGGCCACGCGTGAGCGCGGCCTGGTTGCTCTGCTGGATTTCGAGGTAAAGCTCCTCGCGATGGATGGGCACGTCCGCCGGGGCGGTGATGCCCACTTTCACCGTGTCGCCCTCCACCCGGACGATCTTCACGGTGATGCGGCCGTCAATGACGATGCTCTCGCCGGGTTTGCGGGTGAGGACGAGCATGGCTCAGGCGGTGACGGAAATGGGCTGGCACACGGGCAGGTCGGCGGCGTTGAGCGGGATGATCTGCTTGCCGACGAGGGTGCGGCGGTTGACCAGCACCGGGCCTTTGAGGTTCACCGTGGCGTTGTTCCGGCCACGCAGGGTGACGATGTTGAAGACGAGCGCGTCCGCCGGCGTGCGCAGGTCCAGGAACGCCACATCCTCGTCGCTGATTTGCGGCTCGTAGTCGGGGAGCACCGCGGTCGGGGCCACGACGATGAACGCGAGGTCCGGCTGGTCGAGCACCTGCAACCACAGGAAGGGCGCCTCCTCGGGCCGCGACAGCAGTTCGTAGCGCTTGAACTGCTCGAATCCCAGGAGGCCCAGGGGGAGCTGAAGGACATTTTCGGCGCGCCCCGGCCTCGGCTCCAGCGTGGGTGTTTCAGCGGTCTTCATAATGTTTCGTTGCCGAGGCAGGGTTAGCAGCGGTCGTGCCACGGAGGGAAACCGCCGTTTCCGGCGGAAAAGCGCATGGCCTGCCGCACGCTGGCGTGACCGCTAGGCAATTTCCACCGTCGGGCCGGGTGAAAGTTTCCCGTTCGGGAAGGGCGGACGAGGCGCTGACATTTCCCCGTGCTTTTTTGCTCAAGCCCAAGCGGACGCTGCCGATTGTCCTGTTGGAACCGGCTCCTTCGACACGATCACTTGCCTGCGGAGAATGCATCCGGGCGGGACGCAGCGAGGAAGAAGGCGCAGTCTCCGGCGGCACCGACAATCAACTGGCTATATGCTCTCAACCAGCCGGGCAGGCTACGAACAGCGCAGCATCCCCATCAGCGGGCTGCTCGTCTGCGACAACCCCAAAGTCATCCTTTGCTCGCACTCCATCGGGATGGGCGTGGTCGTGGCCGCCTACGATCCGGTCACCCACGTGGGCGGCCTCTTTCATGCCATGCTGCCGGACCCGCAGGTGAACCCCGCCCGCGCCAAGGAAAAGCCCGGCATGTTCGTGGACGCGGGGCTGGCGGCCTTGAGCTTCACGCTGCAGGCCAGCGGCGCCGTGGCGGCGCGGCTCCGCTACTACGCGGCGGGCGGGGCGCAGGTCATGGACGCCAGCAGCCAGCTCAACATCGGCTTGCGCAACACCGACGCGCTTCAACAGCGGCTGGCCGCCCAGGGCATCAAGCTCACGGGCGCACACTTGGGCGGCCACACCTGCCGGTCGTTCTTCCTCGCCCTTGAAACCGGGGAGGCGGGCGTCCTGCTCTCCGGCCAACTCAACGAAATTTCGCTATGACCTCCATCGAGGATTACCTGAGCCGGGTCAAAAACCTGCCGCCCGCCCCGCGCATCCTGCCGGAACTGCTCCAGCTCCTGCGCCGCTCGGACGTGGACGCCGACAAGGTCGTCAGCCTCGTCAAATACGATCCGGCGCTCACCGCCAGCGTCCTGCAACTGGCCAACAGCGCCTTCTTCGGCTCCGCCCGCCCGGCGGGGGACTTGGGGGAGGCGGTGACCCGGCTCGGCTTTCAACAGGTCTATATCCTGGTGGCCGCCGTCAGCGGCGCGCGCAACCTCTCGCCCGCGCAGAAGGGCTACGGCATGGCCAGTGGCGACCTCTGGCGGCACTCGGCCACCAGCGCCGTGGCCGCCCAGATCATCGCCAAGGAGCTGGGCGATGACGTGGATCTGGTCTTCACCGCCGGGCTGCTGCACGACATTGGCAAGGTCATCCTGTCGGACACGCTGGAGTCCACCTACTCCGTCATCGTCCACGAGACCTCGCAAAACCGCTATCCGCTGCTGGAGGTCGAGCGGCGCATCCTGGGCTTCGATCACGCGCAGGTGGGCGGTCGCCTGCTGGCCAAGTGGAACTTCCCCCCCAGCCTCGTCGCCGCCATCGAGCACCACCACCAACCCGACCACGCTGGCGAGCATGCCCGGCTGGCGGCTTACGCCCACGTCGGCAACCTGATCGCCTACTCGTTGGGCCAGGGCTATGGCAACGCCGCCTATGCCATGGAACCCAGCTCCGCCGCCTTCCGCATCCTTGGCCTCGCGGAGGACTCGCTGCCCAACTACATGATGCACACCTTCGATCAGATGGGCGTCATCGAGGCACTGTTCCGGGTGAAGACGTGAGGTGGAGCGCCGGCTGGCAGCCGGCTTAAGCGATACGAAGTGCTGAAGTGCGTTCCGCGCAGCGCCGAAAGATTTCCGTTCTCGATGGGAGATTCAATCATCTCCTCCGCCACTTCCCAAAGCGCGTGCGAAGCCGGTCAGCGGCCCGTGCGCAACAGCCAAGAGACCACACCGTATCAGCGCAGGTAATCCAGCAGCGACTGATTCAGGATGCTCCCGCCCGTCTGCAACGCCGCGCGATACGCGTTCTGCGTCTCGCTCAGGCGCACCAGCGTCTGCGCCAAATCGGCGTCCGCCTCGCCGGAGATGAGTTTCTCCACCGACAACGACCGGCTGGCAGCGAGGTTGTCCGTCGCCTCCAAGCGGGCCTGCACCGCGCCGTTCTGCGCGATGTGAAAAAGGAAATTGTCCTCGTCCCGCAGCAACGCCGGCAGGTCCGTGCTGTTCACCGCCGCCGCGTCGCCCGCCTGCAAGTGGTCCTGCAGCGCGATGAGGTGGTTGAAGAAATCCGCGCCCGCCGCGCTGTCCGTGAAGAGGCCGCGCGGCCCGGAGCCGCTGGTGTTCGCGCCGACAGCTTGTGCTGACATCGTCAGGCCGGCTGCCACTTCGGTCTCCGCGGTGCTGGCGTTGCCCTGATACGCCACCGCCGTGACCTGGCCGCTGCCGCTCGTGCTCACCGCGAACGCCGGCTGGTCGCTCTTCGTGCCCGCGAAGACGTAGTCGCCGCGATGCTTCGTGTTCGCGAGCTGCGCCGCCTGCTGGATGAGCAGCGTCACTTCCGTCGCGTAGTTGCGCAAGTCTTCCGGCGACTTCGTGCCGTCCGCGAGCACGGCAATCTCGCCCGCGCGGTCGGAAATACGCTTGAGCGCGGCCATCGCGCTGTAGCTCACACTCGCCTGCTCCTTGAGCGCGCCAAGGTTCTTCCGATGCTGTTCGACGCCGCGGGCCTCGGTCTGCAAGTCCAGCACCCGCCGCATCGCGCCGGGGTCGTCCTCCGGCCGGCTGATGCGCTGGCCGGTGGCGGCCTGCTCCTGAAGCTTGCTCTGCCGCGTGGCGAGCCGGGCGAGCTGGCCCACGAGGCTTTCGGAGAACATGGTGCTGGTGACGCGCATGGTTATCGTTTCATGTTCACAACCGCTTCCAACAAGTCGTCCACCGTCGCGATCAGCTTGGCCGAGGCGGCAAACGCCTTCTGAAACTTCACCAAGTCGGTCATCTCCTCGTCGAGCGACACGCCGCTCACCGCCGCGCGCTGCTGCGCCATCATCGCGGCCACGGCCTCCTGATCGCCCACCTGCTCGTTCGCCGACGCGAGCGACTGGCCGAGCGCCGCGACGGCCTGTGCGTAATCCTGCTGAAACGTCTGGTTGCCCAGCGCGGCCAGCCGGGTGTCCGCCAACTGCGCCAGCGCCAGAGCGGTTTGGTTGTCGCCCACTGCGCCGGAGACTCCGGCGGCCTGCACGAGCGCAGGGTTCGCGCCAAGTGCGGAGTTCACCGCCATCGTCGCGGCGGTCGTGCCGGTGAAGAATGCCGCGCCCGTGCTGCCGGTCAGACTGTAGCCGAGGCTGTGCAAAGCGTTGACCTGCGTGATGAGCTGGCTCGCCGCCGTGTTGAGACTGCTCCGCAAGTCCGCCAGCGCGCCGTCCCGGGCGTCAATCTTCCCCTGCATCGCCCCACCGGTCAGCGTCAGCGCCGTGCCGCCGGTCACGGTGCGGACGAGCAGCCCACCGGCTCCCGGATCGTAAGCCTGCAGCGTGTCATTGACGGTTTTGCCCGTCACCAAGGCCGTGCCGCCCACCGCGATGTTCAAGTTGCCGGATGTATCCTCCACGGCGTCCACCTTCACGAGCTGGGCGAGCGTTTCGAGCTTCTGCTGGCGCAAGTCCCGCAGGTCGTTCGCCGCGCCGCCACCGACCTCGACGTTCAAGATGTCGTCGTTCAACGAGGCGATGGAACCGAGCAGTTCGTTGGCGGCGGTCACGTTGTCCTGCAACTCTTCGTTCAGCAGATCGCGCAGTTCGCCCAGCCGCTGGTCCGTCACATTGAACCGGTTCGCCAGCGACTGCGCCTTTTGCAGGAGCACTTGGCGCTCGGCAATGGAAGTCGGGCTGGTCGCCACGCTCTGGAAGGCATTGAACAAGTCCTGCAAGCCCTCCGCCAGGCCGCGTTGCGCGCCGGTTGTCGCGGCGGTGCCTTCCGCGCCGCTCGCCTGCCGGTCAATGCCCTGGCCCAGCTCGGCCTGCGCGTATTGCAGTGTCTTCTGCTGCGCCAGCCAGTAACCGCTCACGCTGGATTCCGTGGTGATGCGCTGGTCCAGCAGCGCGTCGCGAATCTGCTGCACCTGCGTCACCTGCGCACCGGTGCCGACCGGTCCGGTGGGCGTCGGCAGGGCGTTGCTGGTGCGGAGCAGCACGCGCTGGCGGGCATAGGCGGGATTGTTGACGTTCGCCAGGTTGTGCCCGGCCGTCTCAATGCCCTGCTGCTGCGCTTGCAGCGAGCGCGTTCCCATCCCGAGGGTGCCGAAGAGTCCGAGCATGGTGTCTGTCTCGTTATCCCACCGCGTCGTAGAGCGTCCGGGAAGGCAGCGTCGGCGAAGCCATCACGCCCGCGTGGCCGTAGGTGAGCGGCCGCGCCTGCGGAACCAGCGAGCCAATCACGCTCTGCATCAATTCCATCGAGCGGCTCAGGAGAAAGTGGTTTTGCCGCGCGCGCTGCTGGACGCGGCGCAGCAGGTCGTTGTTCTCGTCCACGAGCGCCTGCACCAGCGGCCGGAAGTTCACGGGGAGCCGCGGCAACAATTCCAGGAACGTCGCCTCGTCATGCAAGCCGAGTGTGCGTGCCACCGCCGTCCGGCACTCTTCGCGTTGGCGGCGCGCGCCCTGCATCACCGTGCCGTGTTCCTGGATGTGCGCGACAGTCGCGAGCAGGTCGTCGGCAACGCGCGCGCAGACCTGTTCCTGCTGCTGGTCGAGCAGCGCGAGCATCTCGCCGTATTGCTGCAGCTCGTCGCGCAGCGCCTCGATGAGCCGTTGAAGTGCGTCAGTCATGGGCGGTGGTTTCGGAAGGCTTCGGAGCGGTGGCGAGCTGGCGGGCCAGTTCGTGGTTCAGGCTGCTGGCCAGCCCCAGGCCGCCGGAGCGGGTGAGATTCTCGGCCAGTTGGTTCACCACCAAATCCTGGTAGATGCCGGCCTGCGCCGACTGCCCGGTGAACTCGGACTTGAACACGGGCTTCATGGCCTCGCCCAGAATCTGGCGCATGAGGATCGCCTCAAACTGCCGGCCTGCCTCCGCGACCTTCTGCGCCTCGGAGAGCTGCCGGTTGTCCGCGAGCCGGTCCAGCGGCAGGCTCGTCGCGTCCACGCGCGGCTGGAGGGCGGTGAGTTCCATGTCAGCGGATGATGAGTTCGGCCTGAAGCGCGCCGGCCTGCTTCATGGCCTGAAAGATGGCCATCATGTCGCGCGGGGTGACGCCCAAGGCGTTGAGCGCGCTGGCGACCTTCTCCACCGTCGGCAGTTCCGGCAGCGTCACGAGGCCGTTCTTGCTCTCCGTCACGCTCGTGTCGGTGCGCGTGGTCACCGCCGTGTTTCCCGTTTGTGAAAACGGCGCGGGCTGCGACACGTCCTGCGAGGAGGCGACGTTGATGGTGAGGTTGCCGTGCGAGACGGCGCAGTGCGAAATCTTGATGCGCGAGTTGGCGACGATGGTGCCGGTGCGCTCGTTGATGACAATGCGTGCGGGCATGTCCGGCGTGACTTCTATGGTCTCCAGCCGCGCGATGAAATCCACCGGCACCGTCTCCGTGCCGCGCGGCATCGCGACCCGCACGGTGCCCATGTCCAAGGCTCGCGCGGAATTGGTGAACTTCTCGTTGATGGCAGCCGCGACGCGCGCCGCCGAGGTGAAGTCCGCCTGGCGCAGCAGCAGGTCAATCTGGTTGTCGCGCACGATGGTCGAGGGAATCTCGCGCTCCACCAGCGCGCCGCCGATGATTTGCGCGACGGTTGGATGGTTCTTCTGCACCGTCGCTCCGCCGGCCCCTCCCGCGCCGCCGATGAAGCCGCCGACCGACAACGCGCCCTGCGCGACGGCATACACCTTGCCGTCCGCGCCGGTGAGCGGAGTCTGGAGCAGCACGCCGCCTTGCAGCGTCTTGGCGTCGCCCATCGAGGAGATGTTCACGTCAATGCGCGAGCCGGGCTTCGCATAGGCGGGAATGTCGGCGGTGAGCATGACGACCGCGACGTTCTTGGAGGAGAGCGTGGCGGCGGGCACGGTGACGCCGAAGCGCTGGAGCATGTTCGCCACCGCCTGCCGCGTATAGACCGGATCCTTGTCGCCCTCGCCCGCGATGCCGGTGACGATGCCGAAGCCGACCAATTGGTTGTCCCGTGCGCCGGCGATCATGGCGATGTCCTTGATGCGGGTGGCGGCGGGCGAGGCGAGCGGGAGCACGCAGAAGACAACCAGCCACGCGGTGAGATGGAGGCCCGTGTTGCGTGTTGCGTGTTGCGTGAAGCAGCTCGAGCGCGTGCGGACGAAGTCACGCAACACGCAACACGCAGCACGCAGCCACCTGCGCAGCCCCGCGTCCATCCTGGTGAATTGCCTCTCGCTCTTCATGCTCCTCCTCAGAACGGCGTGACCTTCTCCCAAAACTTCGTGAACCACCCGCGCCGCTGCGAGTCGGACACCGATCCCTTGGAGATGATCTTGATGGTGGCGTCGGCGACGTTGTAGCTGAACACGGTGTTGTTCGCCTGCACGTCGTCGCCGCGCACGGTGCCGCGCAGCACAACGTCCTGCTGCTCGCCGGAGTAGGACGTGTGGCGCGTGCCCTCGATCACGAGGTTCTTGTTGGGCAGCACGTCAATCACGCGCACCGCCACCCGCGCCGTGATGGTCTCGCTGTTGGCGATCTGTCCGCCGCCCTCGAAACTGTTCTTGTTGTCGAACTTGAGCGCCGGATATTTGCCGCCCTTGGTCAGCAGGCCCGAGGCGGCGGGGCCGTAGAGGAAGGTTGAGATGCTTGTGTCCGTCGCGCTGTTCTTCGCCGTCTTGGTGCTCGTGCTCTTGGAATTGCTCGTGTTCTCCGCGACGACGATGGTGAGAATGTCCCCGACGCCGACGGCCTTCTTGTCCGAAAGCATTGTGGGACCGGCGTCATCCTTCCACAGCGAGTCGGCGCGGAGCGGAACCGCGAGGAAGGCGAGCAGCGCAAACGCAAGCGCGGCGCGCGCGAACGCCTGGTTGAGGCCGCTCCCCGAACTCTGCGCAACCTTGGCGGCTGCCTGGCTCCGCGCCGCCCGGGCGGCCCTTGCGCGGGCGGGGCTGGCCAGGACTTCACCGAATGCGAGCCACTCCGCGAGGTTCGGTGGCAGGGCGGGCCGGGTTTCGCCCGGCGTGTGAGTGGGGCTAGAGCTGGACGAGGATGATGGTTTCATTTTGAACTTTGCCGCGAAACTCGCGGCGGGACTGCGGATTGCGGACACGCACGAACTGGCCGGGCAGGCCGTCTTCGAGCACTTCCACCTTCGTGGAAATCTGGAGCGCGCCGTCCCGCACCAACGCCTCCAGCGTCTGGCCCCGAAAGACCAAGGGGCGCACGCGGAACGAGCGCGCGGTGAGCGGCACGCCGGCGGGGACGTTCTCGACAAGTTCCAGCGCCGTTACGACGCGCGGCAAGGCGTCCAGCGCCTCGCGCGACAGCAGCAGGTCGCGGCGCTCGCGCAGCAAGTCCGCATCGGCGAGTAACTGCCCGCGCTTCAAAGGGCCACCGGCCACCAGCACGTCGCGCCACACGCGGGCCTGCGTGACGGCGGACCAAGTGCCGAAAGTCTCTCGCGCCCCGCGCAGTTCGAAGCGCAGGATCATGTTGGCACCCACGCCGCTGGTGGGCAGGTCCAGCAGCTTCAGGGAGAAGGTTTCATCGGGGATCGTGACGGCCGCCCACGGGCGAGTGAAGGCAAGTTCCAGTTCACCGCGCTGACGGACGTGCTCGCGTTGCAGCACGTCGGTGAGGAGTTCCTTCAGTTCGGACTCGCCGAGCTGGCGCGTGCGTCGAGCGACGCGGATTTGCGGGGAGCCGGTCCAGTTCGTCGTGGCCAGTTCCGGGGCGGACTTTTGCAACAAAGCCGTGACCTGATCGCGCGTGAGGACAAGGGACTGTCCAACGGCCGGGGCATCGGCGACCCGCAAATGGGGCAGGGGTGCCTTGGCGTCATCGGTGGCGAGGAGCTGTTCGAGGAAGACGCCGTCCCCGGTGACGGCCGCGCCAGGCAGCAGGGACAGTGTGGCGGCGAACGCCGGAGCGCATGCGCAAAGCCAGCACATGGCGAAGGCCAGATGCCGCGCGCTGCCGCCGGAGCGCGGCCCTCCGGGCCGCAGCGGCAACCTTGGTGAATGCGCTCCGGGCATCCGTGAGCCGTTCCCTGCTTCCAGCCGCTGCGGCCCAGAGGGCCGCGCTCCGGGGCAGTTGGTGGACCAGAGGCTGCCGGTTTGCAAATCGGGTTGGGAGGCGCTGTTCATCAGCGGCGGAGGTTGTTCGACATCTGCATCATCTCGTCGGCGGCCTGGACCGCCTTGGAGTTAATCTCGTAGGCGCGCTGGGCGATGATGAGGTTCACCATCTCCTCGACCACCTTGACGTTGGAGAGTTCGAGGTAGCCCTGTTGCAGCGTGCCGAAGCCGTTCTCGCCGGGATTGCCCGTCTCCGCCGTGCCGGAGGCCGTGGTTTCGCGGTAGAGGTTGCGGCCCATGGCTTCGAGGCCGGAGGGATTGTTGAACCGGACAAGCTGCACCTTGAAGGTCTGCTTGCCGCTGCTGCCGGTGGTGGTGACCTCGCCGTTGGCCGAGATGTTGATGGCCGTGGTGCCGGGCTGAACTGGCTGCCAGCCGCCCTGCACCGGAAGCCCGTCACTGGTCACGATGCGTCCGTCGGAAGCGGTTTTGAGCGCGCCGTCGCGGGTGTAGGCGCGGCTGCCGTCGGGAAGCTGAACCTCGTAAAAGCCGTCGCCCTGGATCGCCACGTCGAGGCGCTCACCGGTCGCGGAGAGTTCGCCGGTGGTGAAAATCTTCGAGGTCGCGACCACGCGTGAGCCGTGGCCGACCTGCAAGCCGGTCGGCACCTGATTGCCCGCGCCCGACTCGGCGCCGGCGTTGCGGACGTTTTGGTAGAGCAGATCTTGGAACTCGATCTTGGTCTTCTTGTAGCCCGACGTGTTGACGTTCGCGAGGTTGTTGGCGATGACGTCGAGATTGACCTGCTGGGACTGCATCCCGGCGGAGGAGGAGTAGAGGGCGCGCAGCATAGGTTAGTTCCCGGCGAGTTCGGAAATGGCCTTGCCCATGCGCTCGTCCTGAAGCTGGACGAGCCGGTGGTTCGCCTCGAAATGGCGCATGGCCGTGATCATGTTCGCCATCTCGGTGACGGCGGAAGTGTTGGCAGCCTCAAGGAACCCCTGACGGATGCTGGCGCGTGAGGAGTCGCCGCCCTGCAACTTCGAGTCCATGGCCCCGAACATTCCGCCGCCGAGCGGCGTGAGAAGCTGCGGTGAGTTGAACTCGACGACCTTGAGCCGGCCCTTGCGCGCCGCGCCCTGGCTGATGTCGCCGTTCGGGGCGATGGAAATCGGGTTCGGGTCGTTGGGGTCGAGCTGGATGGTGCCGTTGCTGCCCATGACCGGCATGCCGCTCTTGGTGACGAGCTGGCCCTGCGCGTCCACATGGAACTCACCGTCGCGCGTGTAGCCCGTCGTGCCGCTGGGAAGCTGCACCTCGAAGAAGCCGGCACCGTCAATGGCCGTGTCCGTCTTCACGCCGGTGAACTTCATCTCGCCGTTGCTGAAGTTCGTGTAGCCGTCCATGCGCGGCAGGGTGAACGGCAGGGGCTGCGCGCCGTTCGCTCCCCGCGCCGCCATCAGCCCGGCCTCGACGGCGGAGAACGATATGTCCTGCTTCTTGAAGCCGGGGATGGAGCTGGCGGAAAGATTCTCCGCGATCAGCTCCTGCCAGCGGCTGCTCGCATTCATCGCGGCGGCGGCCTGGAAGAGACTTACGTTCATCGCGAGGTTGTTCAGCAGCGGATGTGCCAGCGGGCCAACAGCGGGATTTCCGAGGGAATTTGCGCCTTGCAGCGAGGTGGCCGGCAGTTCGTTCCAGCGTCGGACGAAACGGGGAAGAAGGATTTGCCGCGTGGTGTTCTGCTTTCCCTCCGACCAGGAGCAGGGTTGAAGTGGCAAACTCAAGTCCACCCAACGCCTCAATACACGCACGCCAGCTCGAAGACCTCGCCGCAGGCGCATTCTAGGCGGATGTGCGTCACGCGGTCGCCGTCGCGCTGCAAGGTGACTTTCGGCGGACCGAGCGAATGCGCCTCGTGCCTCGCCGGCGTGGCTGAACCAGCCGCCGGATTCAGCGGTTGTTGAAAGGGTTTGAAAACCGGGGCGGCACTGGCTTGCGGGATGACTTTCAGGCGGAACACCGCGCCTTCCGCCGGGCGGGAACTGGCGGGCAGAGCCAGGGGAGCAAAGGCGTCGGTCATGACGGGTTCACTGGCCGATCTTGTTCGCGGCCTTCAACATCAGGGAGACCCGGCGGTTGATCTCGTCCTCCGGGTTGAAGCGCGGCATCGGCTGCGTGTCCGCATAGCCAGCGACCTTGCGGATCTGGGGAGTTTTCACGCCATGTTCCAGCAGGCTGCGCCGGGCGGTGTTGGCGCGGTCCGTGGTGAGTTCCCACGGACCGTAGTCATCGCGGGGAGCCTTGAAACCCTGCTCGGTGTGCCCCTCCAGCTCGACGCGGAAGCTCGGGTAACGCGCGACCTGCCAGGCGAGCGTGGAGAAAACCCAGCGCCCATACTCGGTGAAGCGGGCCGAGTCCGGCTCAAAGACCGGCTTGCGGTTGCGGTCGAAGATGCTGATGCGCAGGCCGTCGTTGTTCAGCTCCAGCTTCACCGTCTCGTCCTGGTCGAGGTCAGGATGCTTCTGCAACGAGGCGAGCAGATCCTCGTTGAGCCGGCGCAGCATGTTCAGCTCGACGGCGGACGCGGAGTCGAAGTTGCCCTGGCTGGACTTCACGGCCTGCATCTCCTTGTTCGGGATGATGCCGGTGGACTGCTTGGTGAGCGTGGAAAAGGGATTGCTGAACGAGCGCGCGACCGCCTCCTTGATCTTCTCATCCTGCGAACTGAGCCACAGCACCATGAAGAGCGCCATCATCGCCGTGACGAAGTCCGCGTAAGCCACCTTCCACGAGCCGCCGTGATGCCCTCCGTGTTTCTTGGCCATGCTACTTCGCGGAGTTGAGGGACTTGAGCATGGCCTCCAGGTCGTCGGCGGTGGGCTTCACGTCGCTGCTCAACGCGCGGCGCGAAACCTCGATGGCCATGAGCGGGGCCATGCCGTTGGCGAAGCCGACGACGGCGGTGGCGATGCAGCGGACGTAGGCGGCCTCGGCCACGCCGATGAAGGCGAGGTTGACCGCGAGCGGGTTGAGATAACCATACGAGAGCAGGATGCCCAGGAAGGTGCCGACCAGCGCCGCGCCGACCTTGTGGCCGATTTCCTCGATGGGGCCGTTGATGGCGGCCATGGTGACGACGATGCCCAGCACGGCCGCGACAATGCCGAAGCCGGGCATGGCGTCAGCGGTCTTGGTGAGCACGTCCACCGGCGCGTGGTGCTCGTCCTCCATGCTGTCAATTTCCACGTCGAGCAGCATCTTGAGCTGGTCGGGCTTGATCTTGCCGTCAATGATCGGCTTGAGGCCGTTGCAGAGGAATTCCAGCGCGTGGTGGTTGTTCAGGAAGCTGGGATACTTCGTGAAGATGCTGCTGTTCTTCGGGTTCATCACATGCTCCTCGAGCGCGATCATGCCGTTGCGCCGGCCCAGGAGGAACAGTTCATAGAGCGCCTTGAGCAGCTCCTCGTAGGACTGCTTGTTGTAGGGCGTGCCTTTGAGCGCGTGAAGAATCTGCTTCACCAAGTCCATCAAGACCTTCTTCGGCGACATGATGATGAGCGCGCCCGTCGCCGCGCCGCCGATGGTGACCAGTTCCGACGCGTGCAGCAGCGAGGCGGGGTGCCCACCGGCCATGGAAAAGCCGCCGAGCACACACAGAATGACCACGATGCCGCCAATAATGATCGTCATGGCAAATGGAAGTTAGGCCGGGGACGCGTCCTTCCGCTTGAGGTGGGCCTTGATCGAGAGAATGGCCTGCGAGTGAATCTGGCAGATGCGCGACTCCGTCACGCCGAACGCCTCGGCGATCTCCCGCAGGCGCATGTCCTCGAAGTAATAAAGCGCGAGCACCTTCCGCTGCATCTCGGGGAGCTGCTGGATGCGGGCGGCGATGAGGTCCGCCAGCTCGCGGCGGTTGACGCCGTCTTCGGGGCTTTCCACGGACAGGTCGGCGACGCTCTCGTAGTTGGTCGCGCCGTCGTCGGAGTCGGAGTTTTGCGCGGCATCCAGGCAGACGAAGGTCGCGGGCCGCACGTCCGCCAGCCAGCGGTGATACTCGGCCACCGGAATGTTCAGTGCGCGCGCCACTTCGAGGTCGGTGGGCAGCCGGCCGTGCCGCTGCTCGATCTCCTGCATGGCGAACTGAATCTTGCGGGCCTTGCTGTGGACCGAGCGCGGCACCCAATCGAGCTTCCGCAGCTCGTCAAAAACCGAGCCACGGATGCGAATGCGCGCGTAGGTCTCGAAGGACGTGCCCGCGTTGGAATCGAAGTTGCGCACCGCGTTGAGCAGCCCGACGAGTCCGGCGCTGTGCAAATCATCGGCGTCCACATGCGAGGGCAGCGCCATCGCCAGCCGGCCGACGACGGCCTTCACGAGCGGCAGGTATTGCTGGATCAGGTTCTCCTCCGGCGCGCAGCCGGCGGAGGCGTCGCGGCGATACCGCTGCCACAACTCGGTGGCGGACGAGGTGCGCGGCTCCCACGTCAGTTCGGGGGTTTCAGTCGGGGCGGGACAGGTTGCAGTCATACGCTATCTCCCTTTGGTCGAAGTGGCGGTTGCCTCCACGGACGCGGCGGCGAGTTTTTCCTCCTGGGCCTGCACGAAGCAGCGAATCCACATGCGGCCCCACCAGCGGAGCAGCAACCCGCCGGCGAAGGCAGTGACGCTCGCGCGCCAGAGGGCGTCCGGCCACGCGCTGGTCTGGGCCAGGCCGAACCCGGCTCCGATCAGGAACCCAAGCAGGCCGCCAAGTATCATAAGCATCTTCATTCGTCGCCGTCGGGGTGTTTAGCAGGTGGTTTGCCAGCGGTGCCCGGCTGGAGCAAAGCTGCGGGAATCCGTTGATTTGCCTGCAAAAGTTGAGGCGAGCAGAGCGTCCGGATTCGCCGGTCGGAAGTCTCCCGGAACATTTTGCCCGGCACCGAGGAAGCGCAGGGCGAACTTTGTGCCCAAGACCAGGTTCCAGAACTTGCCGTGGCGTGGTTCCTCGTCGAGGTGGGTCAGGATCAGATCGGTGACGGGCAGGCTGGACCAGGCGCGTGCCTGGGCGAGGAGCAGTTGCGTGTCGTAAGCCGCGTTCAGAGTGAGATGAACCTGCGCGTGCGGCCAGAGCGCAAGACGCTGCCGCAAGCTTTCCAAAGCCGCCGCGTCCCGCACCTCCACGCCGGGCAGGTCCACGAAGCCGGTGGCTCCGTCCTCACCGGTGGCGGCATCCCACGCCCGCTCCACCGGCACGCCGAGGATTTCGCCGTGCACGCTGAGGCTCTCGGCGGTGTTCGCGGTCTGGCCGTCGAGCCGCCACACCCGCGCGGGCCGGCCTTCGAGCAGGACGGACTGCGTGAGCCACTTGCACAAGGCCGTGGTCTTGCCGACACCGGGCGGACCGACGAAGACGTGAAACGGGCGCGCCTCTTGTGCGGGCGTGAGCGCCGGGGCGTTCCACAACTGCGCCAGCACCTCACGCGCAAACGCCAGTTCGTCGCTGAACGGCGAGGGAGGAGCCTCGCCGTGGAGCAGTTGCAGCCGCTCGACCACGCGCTGCGCGTGCAACGGCAGCAGGCCGAGTCTCTGAAGCACCGCCCCGATGCGCCAGCCACTCGCATCCGGCACCGGCTCAAAGGAGAAATCAGGCGGCGACTCTTCACGGGCCGGGCTGGGCGCGACGGAGCGCGCGGGCTGAACCACCAGTTCGCGCAAGGCGGCGATCTCACGGCGCAGGTCGCCCAGTTGATCGGACTCGGCGGGCGGCGGCTCCGGCACGGTGGCGGTGACCTCGATGTGCGGCTTCTGCCACAGCCGCGACAGGCCTGCGGCGGGAAGCTGCCGGACGTTGAGCACGACGGCTTCGGGGCCGAGCTGCGCGCGTATCTGCGCGACGGCCTCGGCGGCGGAGGCTGCGATGAAGGTTTGCGCGGGCATCAGAAGAACCAGAGGCCAAACTCCAAATCCCAAAACCCAAGTTCCAAAGAAGCTCCAAGGTCCATGCTCCAAAAGCGGCGGCGACCTTCGAGCAGCGGATTGCGCGATTCAGTCTTCATTCCGGGCACGGCACCACGGCTGTCGTCTGCACCTCCGCGCGCGCCGGAACCTCGTTGTAAGCCAGCACGGCAAGGTCCGCGAAGGTCGTCTCGAAGAAGCGGCGGAAGGCGAGGCGGATCTGCGGCGCGCAGAGCACGACCGGCGCGTGGCCGGTGGCGACCATTTGCGACACGAACTTCGAGAGCGAATCCACGACGTGCCGGGCGAGGCGCGGCTCCATCGTGAGCGAGATCTCCGAGGGCGACTGGCGCAGGCCCTGCGCGATCTGCTGCTCCAGCCGCGGGTCAAGCGTGATGGCCCGGAGCGAGCCGTTTTCCTGCTGGAAGGGCTTGGCGAGCTGCGGCCCCAGCGCCCGGCGGGCGTGCTCGGAAAGCTCGTCCGGGTTCTTGGTGAGGTGCGCGTAGTCGCCGATCTTCTCCAGGATGCCGGCGAGGTTGCGGATGGAAATGCCCTCGGCCAGCAGGTTTTGCAGGATGCGCTGCACCTGGCCGACGGTGAGCTGCGCGGGGATGAGTTCGTTCACCACGGTCGGGTGCGTCTGCTTGAGGTTGTCGAGCAGCACCTGCACGTCCTGCCGCGTGAGGATTTCGTGGCAGTGGCGGCGGACGGTCTCCGAGAGATGCGTGACCAGCACGGACGCGGCGTCCACGACGGTGTGGCCGCTGACTTCGGCGTGCTTGCGCTCGACGTCTGTGATCCACGTCGCGGGCAACTGGAACACCGGCTCGACGGTGGGAACGCCCTTGAGCTGCGCCTTGCTGTTGGTCGCGTTCATGGCGAGCCAGTAGCCCGGCATTAGCTCGCCCTTGGCCATCGGGCTGCCCTTGAGCAGGAAGCGGTATTCGTTCGCGCCGAGCTGCAAGTTGTCGCGCAGGCGGATGGGCGGGATGAGCAGGCCCATGTCCGAGGCAAAGTTGCGGCGCACACCGGTGACACGGTCGAGCAGGTCGCCGCCCTTGCGCGCGTCGGCGAGGCTCACGAGGCCGTAGCCCAGCTCGATCTGCAACGTGTCGAGCGTGAGGAGCGACTCCATCTTGTCCGACGGAGCAGCCCCGCTGGTCGCGGGCGCGCCGGGTTTTGCGGCGGCCCCGCTGGCAGTCTTCAGAGCTGCACCTGCCCCGGCCTCGGCGGTTTCGGGGAAAAGATTGTGCCGCTTCATCGTCTCGGCGAGCAGCCACACGGCGACGGCCAGCCCGAGGAACGGAATCGTGGGCAGTCCGGGAACCACGGCCATGAGCAGGAGCATTCCCGCCAGCAGCATCAGCACACGCGGCGAGTAGAAGAGTTGCTTGCCAAGCTCCTTGCTCAATTCGTCCTTCGAGGCCGCGCGGGTGACGAGGATGCCCGCCGCGACGGACGTGATGAGCGCGGGAATCTGCGAGACCAGGCCGTCGCCGATGGACAGCAGCGTGAAGCGTTCGAGCGATTCGCCGATGGTCATGCCCTTCTGCATGATGCCAATGGCGAAGCCGCCCACGACGTTGATGACGGTGATGAGCACGGCGGCGATGGCGTCGCCGCGCACGAACTTGCTCGCGCCGTCCATCGCGCCGTAAAAGTCCGCCTCCTGCTCGACCTTGCGGCGGCGGGCGCGGGCCTGCTCCTCGTTGATGACGCCGGCGTTCAGCTCGGCATCAATCGCCATCTGCTTGCCGGGCATTGCATCCAGCGTGAAGCGCGCGGCGACCTCGGCGATACGCCCCGCGCCCTTGGTGATGACGATGAAGTTGATCAGGACGAGGATGGCGAAGACCACGAGGCCGACGACGTAGTTGCCCCGCACGACGAAGCTGCCGAACGCCTCGATGATGTGGCCGGCATAGCCATCGAGCAGGATGAGCCGCGTGGAGGCGACGTTGAGCGCGAGGCGGAAGAGCGTGACGATGAGCAGGAGCGTCGGAAACCCGGTGAACTCCGCCGGCTCCTTCACATAGAGGATCACCAGCGCGATGAGCAGCGCCAGCGCGATGCTCAGGGCGAGGAGCAAATCGAGCAGGAACGGCGAGACCGGCAGGATGAGCAACAGGATGATGCCCAGGAAACTGCCGGTGAGCCAGAGATCCCCCTGCTTGAGGAGGCGGCTGATGCTGGAGGTGAGATTGGCCATCTAAATGTCGAATGCCGAATTCCGAATGACGAATGCTCGCAGGGCGGACGCCTCGGCGGCAGAAGCACCGATTCGCCATTCGCCATTTGCCATTCGCCATTTCATCGCAGGCTGCCTTCCACGTAGTAGCGGTAGCGGTTCACGCGATAGACCCACGCGAGCACTTCCGCGACCGCCGCGAAGAACTCAGCAGGAATCTCGCCACCGACCCGGCCATACTTGAACAGCATCCGGGCGAGCGGCTTGTTTTCGAGAATCGGAATCTGGTGCTGCCCGGCAATTTCGCGGATGCGCTGGGCGTTCAGCCGGGAGCCTTTCGCCACGATGACGGGGGCTTTCATCGTCTTGCGGTCGTAGCGCAGCGCGATGGCGATGTGGGTGGGGTTCACCAAAACCACGTCGGCTTTGGGCACATCGCGAAACATTTTGCGCTTGGCGAGCTGCATCCGCTTGCGCTTCTGCTGGGCTTTCACCTCGGGATTTCCTTCGCTCGCCTTGCCTTCCTCCTTCACCTCTTCCTTCGTCATCATCATGTCCTTCCTCATCCGAAAGACCTGCCAGGCGTAGTCCGCGATGGCGATGAGCACGAGCACGCCGCCCACGCGCCAGAGAATGCGCCCGGCAGCGCTGGTCAGAAACTCGGCAATCCTTGCCGCGTTGACGGCGGTGAAAAAGATCGGGTCGTCCAGGACGCGCATCACCTCGCCGTAGGACAGGCCCACGACGACGGCGAGCTTGAGGCCGTTGACGGCGGCGGGCATGAGCGAGCGGACGGAGAACATCCGCTTGAGGCCGGCGACAGGGTTCACCCGCTCCCACTGGGCTTCGAGCGCCTCGGAGGCGGTGCGAAAGCGACTTTGCATCCCACCCGCGAGCAGACCGCCGACGAGGCCGGCGACGGCCACCGGCCAGACGCATTGCCCGAAGGTGAGCATCCCGCCGACGAAGTAGCCTTGCATCCCGTCGAGCGTGACCGGCCACTCGTGCAAGTGGCCGAAGACGCCGCTCATCGTCAGGACCATCCGCCGCCAGGTTTCCGCGCCGGTGAAGGACAGCGCGGTCAGTCCGGCGGCCATGACAAAGACCGTCTGCACCTCGACGCTGCGCGGGAACTGGCCGCGCTTGATGGCCTCCTCCAGCCGCTTGGGCGTGGCCTGTTCTGTCTTGTCGCCGCCGAGTTCGCTCATGGGTGGATCAGCCGGCGAGGAGGCCGGCCAGGTTCAACACGTCCTGCGGGAGGCGGCGCAGCCAGTTGGAGATGTGCTGGGCCATGAGGTTCAGCGAGAGGCCGAACACCATCAGGCCCGCCAGCGTGCGGATGGCGAAGCTCTCGGTGAACACGTTCATCTGCGGCACCGCGCGGCCCAGCACGGCGAAGATGAGCGAAATAACAAACGACACCGCGATGAGCGGCGCGGACATCAGCAGCGCGACGAGGAACATCCGGCTCGTGTGCGCCAGCACGTCGTTGAACAACGACTGGCTCAATCCTGCGCCGCCGACCGGCAGCACGCGGTAACTTTGCTGGAGCGCGACGAGCAGCCAGTGGTGCAGGTCCAGCGCGAGGAACAACAGGACGGCGAGGTAGTAAAGAATCGTGCCCGGTGCCTCGGAACGGCTTTCGCTGAAGGGGTTCAGCGTCGAGGCCATGCCCAGGCCCATCTCCTGCGTGATGATGGCTCCGGCCACGTCCAGCATGTAAAAAACCATCCGTGCCACGAAGCCGAACAGCACGCCCACGCCGACCTCCTTCACCATCAGCAGCACGAACTGGCCGAGGCTGACGTTCGCCAGGGACATCGGCGGCAGGCCCGGCGCGATGAGCAGCGCCGTGAGCACGCCCAGCGCCAGCCGGAGCTGCACCGGGACGTTGCGCGCGGTGAAGACAGGGAAGACGGCGAGCAGCGCGCTCACCCGCGCGAAGACCAGCATCCAGTTGGAGAACTCGAAGGGCATTGGCGGCGTAAACCGTGAAACGTAAAACGTAAGGCGGGCGGGCGTGAACGAAGTGGCTCTACTTACGTTTTACGCCTTGCGCCTTACGCATCACTTCACCATCTCGGGAATCTTCTGAATCACCATCGTGGTGAACTCGATGAGCGTGCGGAGCATCCACGGTAGCAGCACCGCCAGCAGCGCAGTGATGCCCAGCGCCTTGGGCACGAAGGACAGCGTCTGCTCCTGGATGGAGGTGACGGCCTGAAACAGGCTCACCGCCAGGCCGATGCTCAGGGCGGTCAGCAAGATGGGCGAGGCGAGAGTGACAGCCTGAAGCATCAGGCTCTTCAGCAGTTCTACGGCGAATTCAGGGCTCATAATTCAGTTCCAGCGCCGGACGGATGTTTTTGCCGCCCGCGAGCGCCTTGGGACTGAATAGCGATTCAGATGCCAAAGCTCTGGACCAGGCTGCGGACAATCAGGCTCCAGCCGTCCACGAGCACGAAGAGGAGAATCTTCAGCGGCAGGGAAATCGTCATGGGCGGCATCATCATCATGCCCAGGCTCATCAGCACCGTGGCCACCACGAGGTCAATCAGGATGAACGGCACGAAAATCAGGAAGCCCATCTGGAACGCCGTGCGCAGCTCGCTGATGATGAAGCCGGGGATGACCACCTTCATCGGCAACTGGTCCGGCGCGGTCGGGCCGAGGCCGGCCATGCTGGCGAAGAGTTCCACGTCCTTGGGCCGCGCCTGCTTGAGCATGAAGGCGCGGATGGGCTTGGCGGCACGGTCGAGGGCTTCGTCGGCGGAGATTTGCTTCGCGGCGTAAGGCTTCAACGCGTCGCGGTCCACCGCCTCCCAGACCGGGGCCATGATGAAGAAGGTCATGAAGAGCGAGAGGCCGATGAGCACCTGGTTGGCCGGCGCGCCCTGAAGCGAGAGCGCGCTGCGCACGAACGAGAGCACGATGACGATGCGCGTGAAGCAGGTCATCAGCAGGATGATGCTCGGCGCGAGCGTGAGCAGCGTGATGACGAACAGGATCTTGATGCCCGTGTCCACGTCCTGCGGCTGGCCGCTGCCGGGATTGAGGCTGATGGTGAAGGGGGGAAGGCCGCCGGAAGCGGGTGGCTGCTGGGCAAAGGCGGCATGCGTGAACAACAAGCACAAAGAGAAGGCGAGCATCACCCAACCCAACCGACGGTGGGGCGAGG
>WRPG01000067.1:0-16776 GCA_009773355.1 Limisphaerales bacterium | reverse complement strand
AGGCTCCTGCCGAGCCGGGGGGCGCACCGCCGGCCCGGCAGGAGCCTCGCCCCACCGGGAAAGTCACGCCGACGGAATCGTGAAGGCTCGTGGTCAAGGTGTCCTCCGAGTCAGCACCTGCTGCAAGGCTTCGGCGAAGCTGGGCGTTGCCGGCGCGGCCGGTTCGCCCGGCTCCGCGTTGGGCAGATGGCTGACGAGCGTCACGCCGGCGGGCGAGGAGGACAGCAACAGCCGCTGCTGCTCGTAGCCGATGACGTAGAGGGTGTTGCGGTTGCCGAGGGATTTGACTTCGAGGACGTTGAGCTTCGGCACCTGCCCGCGCTGCACCACGACGCGCTGCCAGTTGCGCACCAGCCAGACGCCGCCGAGGAACAGCGCGAGCACGAAGACCAGCCCGCCGAGCACACGCAGCACGGACGTGCCGACTTCGGGCAGGGGTGCAGCGGGAACCGGCGGGGCAGGTTCTGCGGCCTGCGCCGCGAGGGCGAGGGCGACCGTTGCGATTACGGGCAGGAGCTTCACGCTGGCTTGCCCACCAGCTCGGTGAGCTTGATGCCGAACATGTCCTCGACCACGACCACCTGGCCGCGGGCGATGAGTTTCTGGTTCACGTAGATGTCCACCGGCGTGTCGGCGAGCTTGTCGAGCTGGACGACGGACCCGGGCGCGAGCTGGAGCACCTCGCGCATCGGCAGCAGACAGGAGCCAAGCTCGACGGACAGCTTGACCGGCACGTCGAGGAGCACTTCGAGGTTGGGCGAGGGGGCGGGGGCGCTCATGGGGGAAAGCTATTTCGTGGTGTCCGGTCCGGTAAGCTCGACCGCCCACTGGCCGCCGCAGGTGCCGAGGCGGCCGGAGAATTTCGCCCGGCCCGCGAGACGCACCCGCACCTGCGCGGCGATCTGCGGGGCGAGCTGGATGACATCGCCGACCTTCAGCGCCGCCAGTTCACGCGCCGTCATTTCCAGCCCCGTCCAATGCGCGCTGACCGACAGCTTCATGTCGTCCAGCACATTGTTCCAAGGCACGGACGGGGCGCTGGGCGACGCGGGGGCGGTCGCGGCGGCGGGTTCCTCGGCGGGTGCAATCTGCCGGAGCAGCGGCTCCAGCGTGGGATATGGAAACGCGAGCTGCACCGGCACCTTGCCGTCGGCAAAGGCCGCCTCGAAGATGACCTCGACCATCATCGTGTCCGGCGGCGCGGATTGCAGGAAGCGAGGCGCGCTTTCATGGCCGAGCAAGTGCGGTTTCGGCGCGGGCGGCTCGGGGAAATGCCGCTGCCACTCTTCGAGGAAGACCTGCGCCCACTGGTCGAAGAGCGCGATCTCCACCTCGGTGAGTTCGCGGGTCTCGCCGAGGCGTTCACCCGGACCACCCAGCAGCCGCTCGACGACGGCCGTCGCCAGCGGGGGCGGCGTTTCCAGCAGACAGACCCCGCGCAACGGCTCCAGCTTGAACAACGTGAGGTGCGTCGTGGCCGGCAGGCCCGCGATGAAACTGGCGTAGCTGACCGCTTCCACCCGCGCAAGCCGCAGGCCAAAGTCGCTGCGCAGCCAGAGCGTCAGGCGGTCGCCGAGCGCGCGTGCCAGCTCCTCGTGCCGCTGGCGCAGCACCCGCGCTTGCCGCTCCGAGAGAATGCCGCCCTGCCGGAAGTCGAAGGGCTGGGTCTCGCTGGTCGTGGCGGCGTGGGCGTCCATGGGGCGGTCACTGGATGGCGAACTCGGTGATGTAGATTTCCTTCACCGCGTTGCCCCCGAGGGCGTTGTTCCAGGCGGACATCAGCTCGTTGCGGATGAGGTTCCGCGCGCCGGGCTTCTCGAGGTCGGCGATGGTCTTGGTGCCCATCACGCCGATGGCCACGTCGAGCAACTGGTCCTTGCGCTCGTCGAGCTTGGTTTTGAAATCCGCCGAGCTGCCCACCAGCGTGTAGTTGGCGATGAGGTAGCGCGCCCCGGCGCTGCCGGCCACGTTGACCAGCACCTTGTTGAGCTGGTAGGTGACGCGCGGGCCGCCCTTCGACGTGGCGGCGGCTTCCTTGCCGCCGGGCTTGGCGTCCTTGCTGCCGTGGCCGCCGTCTGATTTGCCGCCCTCGTGCTTGTCCGCCTTCGCCGGCTTGGCGGATTCCTCGTGTCCGGCGGCCCCGCCGCCCAGTTCCGCCTTCAGCTTCGGCAGGAGCACGTAGTTCGTCATCACGAAGGCCATCGCCGGCATGCCGGCGAGCATGACAACGAGCGGCAGCCAGGCGGTGCCACCCTGGGCGGGTGCGGAATCTTTGGGGGCGTCGGCCATGGTCAGGAAGGATTAGCGCTTGAGATTGACCAGCTCCTGGAGCACCTCGTCGCTGGTGGTGATGATGCGGGTGTTCGCCTGGAAGGCGCGCTGCGTGGTGATGAGCGAGGAAAACTCGTTGGCGAGGTCCACGTTGGAGAGTTCCAGCGCGCCCGCCTCCAGCTTGCCCAGGCCGCTGCCGCCGGGCGATCCCGGCGTGGCCAGCGGGCCGGCCGAGGCGAGGCCCGAGTAGAGGTTGTCGCCCTCCTTGGTGAGCACCTGCGGGTCGCTGAAGTTCTGGAGCAGCACCTGGCCGCGCACGAACTCGGTGCCGTCGGAGAGCCGCACGTTGACCTTGCCGGTCTGGTCAATCGCGTAGGAGGCGACCGTCGCCGTCGGCGAGGCCGTGGCCGGCGCGCCGGTGGTGTCAATCTTGATGTCCCCCAACGTGGACAGCCCGGCGTTCGCATAACCCTGCACGCGCATGCCCTTGTCGGAGACCACGTAGCCGTTGGCGTCCGTGTGGAACTCGCCGGCGCGCGTGGCAAACGTGCTGCCGCTGATGACGTCGCGCACGGTGAAGAAGCCCTGGCCGGAGATGGCGAGGTCGGTGGCGTTGCCGGTGCGGGAGATCGCGCCCTGGCCGAAGAGGTTCTGAATCGCAGAAGTGTTGACGCCGGTGCCGACCTGCAACGCCGCCTGGCCGCTGCTGCTGGCCCCGCCCGCCGCGCTGGTGCGCAGCGTCTGGCTGAACGAGTCCGCGAAGTTCACCCGTGCGGACTTGAACGCCGTCGTGTTCACGTTCGAGATGTTGTTGGCGATGACGTCGAGGCGCTCTTGAAACTGCTGGATGCCGGTGACGCCGGAGTTGAGGGAACGGATCATAGGATTGGCTTTCGGTTAGTTGATGGCCGGCGTGATGTTGAGCACCTGGCCCAACTCATACGCCTGGCCGTTGACCACGAGTTTGGGCGTCCCTGCCTCCAACTGCACGGCGGTGACGGTGCCCTGGGCCACCAGTCCGCCGTCCACCTGCACGACCACGTTGCGACCGAGCATGCCGTTGGCCTGCAAAATCTGCTGCTGCTCCCGCAGCGCCGCGATGTCCGCCGTCATGCTCTTGGACTGCTCCAGCGCGGTGAACTGTGCCATCTGCGCGATGAACGCCGTGTCCTTCATCGGCTCCATCGGGTCCTGCGAGGTGAACTGCGTCATCAGCAGCTTCAGAAAATCATCCTGGTCGAGCACCTTCTGCGGCACGCGCGCGGCGGTGTCGCTGGCGGCGGAACTGGTCGCGGAGGAGATGGCGGAGACACTCATGTTCAAGCCCAGGATTCCAGCAGCCGCGTCCGGCCCGCCGGCGGACGCGGGACGCCCCGCCGCGTCAGCGGCTCGGTGAGCGAGCCGGTGAGTGGCAGGTCGTCCAGCGTCTCGGGCCACGGTTGTCCGTGGCGCTGTGAGGACGGCTGGCCATCGGGTGAAGGCCCGCCGTTGCCGGCGTGCGGTTGGAAAGGGTCAGGATGGCGGTCGGGCGCGAATTCCAGCGCGCCAAGGCGCACGCCCTGCTGCGCGAGCGAGTGACGGATTTCGCCCCAGTTCGCCGCGAGCAACTGCGCGTCGCCCTGCTCGCACCGCGCTTGCACGGTTACTTCGCCATCGCTGCCGAGCGACAATCGGAGCGAGAGCTGCGTCGCCGCATCGGGCCTGAGCACCACGGCCATCTCCGTCGCGCCGGTGTGCCGCAGCTCCGTGATGTGCTTCAGCACGTTGGACTGGAGCGGCTCCATTGGCGATGGAGAACCCGGTGCCACCGCGGCTGGTTGAGCAATCACTTCCTCCGCCGCGCGGACTTTGGACTGGTCCGGCGACCAGAGCGAAATCAACGGTGCCGCCCCCTCCGGCCGGGCCTCCGTCGCCGCCGCTGCCGGCAACGAACGGACTCCGCCGCGCCGCAACCACTCCGTGACCATCGCGTGGCTGGTCACACCCGGCTCCGGCAGGTTTTGCTGCGCCGGCCCGGCAATTTGTTTCGGTTCTGTGGCGTTCTTCATGCCGTCACCCAGTTCAGCAGTGCCTGTGCCAGCGCGGAACGGCAGGGGCGCGGCGGCTGGCGCGGCAGAATCACTTGGTGGCGGCGGCGCAAACCGCGCCTCGGCGGCGGAACGCACCGGGCGCACGGGCAGGAAGTGATTCTCTCTGTCGGCAATGGCTGGCTGAGTGGTGAAAGCTCCCGCTTCCGCAGCAGGCTCGCCCGCCAACGGGGATGGCGCCCGCTCGGCACGCCCCTCCGGTCCGCGCGCTTCCCCGGGCGAGACCTTGGCGACTGCCTTCTTCGGCGCGTCCAGCGTCGCCAGCGCGGATTCGTCGAGGTGCTTCCCCAGGACGACGGACACGTCGGGCGCGGGAGGTTTCGCCTCGTCAAGTTGCTGCGCGCGACGCACCGGCGGCTCGGCAGGAAAGTTTCCGCGCGTAACGGGTCCAGCCGGCGCATCCAGTTGCCCGCTGGAATTCAGTGGTGGTGGCGGAATCGTCCCCATGACTTCGGCCAGCGAAGCCAAGCCGTCCGCGTTCCCGCTCGTGTGCTCTCCGCCACCGGACCGGGTCGCGATTCCGGAAGGCCACGATGGCACGGCAGCGGTTGGCAGGGGTGCAGCAGGGACATGAAGGGACGCCGCGCTCGCGATGTCCCTTCCGGGTCGGAGTCGGCCCGCTGCGCCGTCCGTTGAGTCAATGGCCGCTCCTGACTGCGCTGACTTCCCAGGCACCTGGCTGGAACTGGCTGCTTCGGCGCGCTCGGTGGCGGAGGGCTGCTTCATCGTCGGAAGCGGTGCTGGTTGCGGGGCAACCTCGGTCGCTTTTTGGACGTGTCCGGCTTCGCCCTCGGCAGGCGTCGCCGATGACGGCACCAGCACAACTGGTGAACGAAGCTGGCTGGCCATGGATTGGGCAAGCGCTTCCAGCGTGGCGGCGGACGTGGCTTCCCCGCCTTCGGACGCAACGGGCGAACCCAACCGTTTTGAAGTGGATGGCTGCTTCGGCGCACAAGCACCCACCCACTCATCCCCGGTTTCCCCGGTGATGTCCAAAGCGAGGGCACCTTCCGTTGGCGCGCAGGCCATTGCCTCCACCATCACTTCGGCAAACACGAGCACGCTGGCGGACCCCGGAGGCAGCGGCCCGCCCGCTGAGGCCGCAACCGGAGCGGCGGGCAGCCCGGCGGCGGTGGAGCTGGCGGCGGTCATGGCGCGGGCGGACGATTTGTGCTGATGGTGCGCGACTGGAGCAGCCGATAGCGGTCCGTGAGCACGGCGACACGCTTCGCATCGGCAGCGTTGGGCTTGCTCAACAGTTCGAGCAGCGGCGCAATTTCCGCCTCCTTCATGATGGCGAACAGCTTGACCAGCGTGTCGTCGGGCAGCTCCTTCATCACCAGCGCAGCACCGTCCGCGGACATCGTGGTGTAAAGCTTCGCCAGTTTCTTGAGGTTGGCCTGCTCCTCCTCCTTGAGGCGCGTCACGTTCTGGTCGAAATCGCGCTGAAGCTGCCCGACCGCGTTCGTGGCGCGGGTGATTTCCGCCTTCTCCGCCTGAAGCCGCGCGGCCAACTCGTCCAGTTGCTTCTCTCGTTCCGTCAAATGCTCGCGCTCACGCCTCAAATCGGCGATGAGCTGGTCCAGCTCCGGGTTGTTGAACTCCCACGAAGGGCCGGTGGTGTTCACTACGTGGGCCGCGTCCGGCTCCTCCGCAGCGTGCGGCTGGACATCGAGGTCGCGCATGAGTGCGAAGGTCGTGCCGAGATACGTGAGCATCCCGAGGAGGCCGAGGACGATCCAGTTGGACTGAAGGGCTTTCACGCGCGGCTCAATTCCAGGCGAAGGCCGGCGTCAGCGGGTTCAACGCGCCCTGGCGGCTGGCCAGCTCGTCGAGGGTCTTCTGCTCCTCACGGTCCAGCGCGCGGTCGTAGCGCTCGCGCTGGCGGTCCAGATACTTCTCGACGATTTCCCGCTCCTGCCGGGCGAGCATGAGGTCCTGCCAGGTTGTCTCCACGCGCAGGCTGGCGAGCTGGACATTTTGCACTGACTCCTTTTCGCGCGCGGCCACTTCGCCGGTCCACTTCTCAAGGTGGGCGAGGGTGGAAGCCGGCGCGCCGTCGGAAAGGTCGAGGCGCTCCTGGAAAATCTTTTCCATTTCCTCGCGGGTCTTCCATAGGAACGCCAGGGCCTGTTCGCGCGCCTGCACCGCCTTGCCGTATTGCTCCAGGGCATTTTTTTCCTGGCGGTTGCGGAGGGTGCGGACGGCTTCGAGGGTGAACTTGAATGGTTTCATGGCTGGCCTGGTGCGTTGTTTCCCGCTGATTTCACGGTGGCTTTCGCCGGTTCGGGGCTGTTCATCGCCAGTCCGAGCCAGTCCCAGCTCTGGGCGGCAGAAAAGCCCTGCCCCACCGGCTGCCGCAAAAACGATGCCAGCGGCTCGCGCAGCCGGATGGCCTGGTCAATCTGCGCGTTGCTGCCCGGCGGATAGGCGCCGATGGAGATCAGGTCCTGGTTCCGCCGATACACGGCCAGGCTCTCGCGGGCGCGGGCGCACAGGGCGAGCTGCTCCGGCGTCTGGAGGTCGCGCACCAGGCGGCTCACGCTGTCGAGCACGTCAATCGCCGGGTAATGGTTCTGCGTCGCCAGTTCGCGCGTCATCACGATGTGCCCGTCCAGAATCGAGCGCACGGCGTCGGCGATGGGGTCGTTCATGTCGTCGGCCTCGACCAGCACGGTGAACAGCCCGGTGATGCTGCCGCGCTCGCCATTGCCGGCGCGTTCGAGCAGTTGCGGGAGCAGGGAGAAGACGCTCGGCGTGTAGCCGCGCGTGGCCGGCGGCTCGCCGACCGCCAGGCCAATCTCCCGCTGCGCCATCGCGAAGCGCGTGACCGAGTCCATCATCAGCAGCACGTTCTGCCCGGCATCGCGGAAAAACTCGGCGACGGCCATGGCGAGGAACGCGCCCTTCAACCGCGCCAGCGCAGGTTGATTGGAAGTGGCGACGATGACGACCGACTTCTTCCGGCCCGCTTCATCAAGATCCTTCTCCAGAAACTCACGCACCTCGCGACCACGCTCACCGATGAGCGCGATGACGTTCACATCCGCCTCCGCCTGGCTGGCCATCATGCCGAGCAAGGTGGACTTGCCCACGCCGCTGCCGGCGAAGATGCCCAGGCGCTGGCCGCGTCCGCAGGGGGTGAAGGTGTCAATCGCCTTGATGCCGGTCTGAAAAGTCTGGCGGATGCGCTGCCGCTTGAGGGGATGCGGGGGCGGGAGGTTTGTGCCGACGTGGCGGTCGGCCAGCACTGGACCGAGGCCGTCGAGCGGTTCGCCGAGGCCGTCTATCACGCGGCCCTTGAGCGCTTCGCCAACACCAACCTGAAGTGGACGGCCCAGTGCAATGACCTCGCTGCCAGGATGAATGCCGTGCGTCTCGCCCAGCGGCATGAGGAGCAAATGATGGTTCCGAAACCCGACGACCTCCGCGAGCGTGGTGCCGTCGTGCCGCGCGGACTCGATGCGGCAGACTTCGCCGACGGCCGCGAGCGGTCCCTCGGACTCAATGACCAGCCCGATGACCTGCACGACGCGACCACGGCTCTCGACCAAACGCGCCTGTCGCGCCCGCTGGAGCGCGTGGGTGAGGCGGTTGGTGCCGGGCGCTTCAGGGAGGAGAGAGGTCATGATGAAAACTCCAAGCTCCAAGTTCCAAATTCCAAAGAAGCTCCAAGCTGCAAATTCCAAGAGCCAGTCGTGGCGGCAATGTGATTGTTCGATTGAAGCTTGGAATTTGGAGCTTCTTTGGAGCTTGGAACTTGGGATTTGGAATTTCCCGTCTTCACGCAATCAACGACTCCCTGAGATTTTCCAGCTTCGTCCCCCGCCGGGCATCCACCGTGCCGAAGCGTGTGTGGACCATGCAGCCGCCGCGCGAAATGTCCGGCGAGGCGGCCACGCGCAGTTTCTGCGGTCCGGCTTCCGCGATGAGCAGTGGCGATTGCGCGTGTTGGAGAACCTGCAAATCCGCCTCGTTCACGAGCACCTCCAGTTCGGACGTGTCGTTGGCCTGCGCGATGGCCTCGCGGACGGCGGCCTCGACCATTTCCGCCGAGACGGGTAGCCCGGCCACGAGCCGTTGTGCGGCCTCCAGCGCGAGCGCGACCATCGTCGTCTCGCACTCCTGCACGACGCGCGGGAATGTGCCGCGCAGCGTCGCCAGCAGGCCGTTTTGCAATTCGCTGAACTCGACGCGTTGACGAATCAACTGTTCGCTGACCGCCTGCTCGCCTTCGAGCCGGCCACGCTCGTGGGCGGCGCGGATCAAGGCGTCCACGTCCACCGCCGGTTGCGTTGGCGAAGCTGTCAGGCCGCCGCCCGCCAGCCGCACGTCGAGCAGCGGGGCGCTGAAACGGAGGGTTTCACAGTGGGCCATACGGCGTCAGTTCAAGGCTGCCTTGGAAGCTTCGCGGGCTTCGTTGAGATCAATCTCGCCGGCGGATTCCAGCTTGCGCATGGCCTCGATGATGCGCTGGCGGGCGGCGTCGCCGTCCTTCGCGCGCACGCTGCCCATGAAGCTGATCTCCTCGTTGACCGTCTCGGCGGCGCGCTTGGAGATGCTGCCAAGCATCCGGCCCTTGAGGCGGTCGCTGGCGCTCTTGAGCGACATGGCGAGGTCGCGCAGGTCCACTTCGCGGAGGATTTTTTGCAGCGACGGCGTGTCGAGGATCGCGAGGTCCTCGAAGGTGAACATCTTGTTGCGGATGGACTGCGTCAGGTCGGGGTTCCGGGCTTCGAGGGCGTTGAGGATGTTGGTCGCCGTCTCGCGGTCCATCGAGTTGAGCATGGTGGCGGCGGACACCACGCCGCCGGTGCGGCTGGGCGGGCGCGACGGCTTCGTTGTGCTGATCTTCTGGTTCAGCGTGGTGGCCAGCAGTTCCACCGACTCGACCGGCGCGGGAGCCAGGGTGGCCATGCGCTCCACGACGTGCTCACGCTGCGCCTCGGGCAGCTCCGCGAGGATGCGCGACGCTCGGTCCGGCGGCAGGTAGCTGACCACCAGCGCGATGACCTGCGGCGGTTCGTGCTTGAGGAGGTTGGCGAGCGGGCGCGGCTCCATGTCGAGCAGGTTTTGCAGCGCGGGAATGCTCGGGCGGTTGTTGGCCGGGGAAACCTTGTTCATCACGTCCGAGGCCCGGAAGGTGCCGACGCCCTTTTCCAGCGCGGCATGGACGAACTTAAGGCCGCCGCAGACGCCCATCGTGGCCTGCACGGCGAGCGAGGAAAACTCCTTGAGCACGTCGTTCTGAAAGTCCTGCGTCAGGAACGGCAGCTTGCTCATCTCCAGCGTGACGGCTTCCAACTCGGCGGGTTCGAGCTGCCGGAGGATGCTGGCGGCGGTCTCCGGGCCGAGGATGATGAGAAAGGCCGCGAAGCGCTGCGGCTTGGTCATCAGCGCGTAGTTCAACCCGGACAGGGAGTCGGCAGCGGCGTCGGGCATGGCTAGTTCTGGCTGGGGTTGCTGCGGGTCATCCAGGTGCGGATGGCCTGGGTCATGTTCTCCGGATTCTCGCGGACCATCTGGTTGAGCGCCTCGACACTCAACGGCGGTGTGGCACCCCGGCGGTCACCGGTAGCTCCGAGCTTCCCGACCGGCACGCCCAGCGGAATGCTTTCGACGGGCGTGTTCTTGAACGCGCGCCAGAACAGGAACAGCACGGCCAGCGCGACCGCGCCGTAGCCCACCTGCTGGCCGACTTGCAGCCACTGGTCGCGCTGCTGCTGCGTCTCCAGCTTGGTAACCATCTCGGTGCCGAACTCCTCGTTGAAGGTCATCTCCTCCAGGGTGATTTCATCGCGGCGGGTCGCGTCGTTTTCCACGACGCCCAGCGCCGTGCGGACGATGGCGCGGAGCTTCTTCAACTCCTCGTCGCTGCGCGGGACGGCCTTCCGGTCCTTGCCGGTGCCTTCCATCTTTGCGGCGACAAACACGGCGGCGGAGATGCGCTTCAATCCGCCGGCGGCGAGCACGCTGCTGCTGGTGGTCTTGTTGATCTCGTATTGGGTGTTGCCGACCTTCTTCTTCGTCTTGGAGTTGGTCTGCGGCAGGCTGGCGACGCTGTTGGTTTCCGTGCTGGCGTTGCTGGCGACACCGGGTGCTCCGCCGCTGCCTGCGGTGGTCGTGGCGCTGTCGGTGTTCTCGTCGGTGACGGTGGAGGAGCGGACGACCTGGCCTTCGGGATCGAACTTCTCCTCGGTGCGGGTGAGGGAGTCGAAGTTGATCTCCGCCGAGACGCGCACGACGGCCTGGCCGGGGCCGAGCACCTTTTCCAGCATCCCTTCCGCCTTCTTCGCGAGGTATTGCTCCATGTTCCGGCGCGCGCCGAGCTGCGTGCTGGAGAGGCCGCCGATGGAGTCGTTCTCGTTGTTTTCGGAAAGGACCGTGCCGTGGTTGTCCACGACGCTGACGAAGTTGGCCTGGAGGCCCTCGACGGCGTTGGCGACGAGGAAGCGGATCGAGTTCACCGCGCTCGCCTGAAGCTGCGCGTGCGCCTTGAGCTTCACAAAGACGGACGCCGTGGCGCGGCGGGTGGTGTCGGTGAGCAGGCGGTTCTCCGGCATGACGATCATCACGCGCGCGGCCTCGATCTCGTCGAGCTGGCTGATGGTGCGGGCCAGCTCGCCCTGCACGGCGCGGGTGTAATTCGCGCGCTGCACAAAGTCGGAGATGCCGAAGTTCGGCTTGTCGAAAATCTCGAAGCCCACGCCCTCGCCGCGCGGAATCCCGCGCGAGGCGAGCTGCATCCGCAACGTGTGGACCTTGTCCGCCGGGACCATGATCGAGCCGTTGGCTCCGGTGCGGTAAGGAGTTTTCGATTCGTTCAAGACGGCGACGACCTTGGCGGCCTCGGTGTCATCCAGCTTGCCATAGAGCAGGGCGTAGTTCACACGACCGGACCAGAACATCATGCCCGCGAGGCCGCCGACGACCACGAGCGTGGCGAGCACGAGGCTGACGCGCTGGTTGACGCCGAGCTGTTTCCAGATGCCGCCGAGCTGGTCGCCGAGTTGGGAGAAGGGGCCGTTCATGAAAGGCGATAAGTTCCAACGTCCAAGCTCCAAATTCCAAACAAACTCCAAGCTCCAAACTCCAATTCGTCGCTGGTCACTTCACACGAAAGCTCACCGCTCGTCCCCACTGGGATTGAGAGCCTGGTTGGAGCTTGGGATTTGGGATTTGGAGCTTTCACTAGACCTGCATCCGCATGAGTTCCTGATACGATTCCAAAAGTTTGTTCCGCACCTCGACCATGAGCTGGAAGGACACGCTGGCCTCTTCCATCGCAATCATCGCCTGATGCAGCGGGACGTTCTGGCCGGCGAGCAGAGCATTGACCGTGTCCTTCGAGATGGCCTGCTTCTCGTTCACCCCTTGAACGAGATTCCCCAGCATCTCGCCGAAGACATCGCGCCCGCTGCCGAGCGGCTGGAGCGCGGGCTGCGGATTGATGCGCTTGAGCTGCTCCAAGTCCGCCGGGGCGATGCTGGCCTGCTTGACCGCGTCCTCGGCCACCTTGGGCAGTGGCATCCCTTGCAGACCGGGCACCAGACTGCGGATGGAGGAAAGCGGGTCCATTCAAAGCTGAAAGCTGAAAGCTGAAAGCCGAAAGCTCTTCATGCGCGTTTGCCGATGCTCAGGGTTTGCAACGCCATGCTGCGGGCGTTCTTGACCACGGCGAGATTCGCCTCGAACGACCGCGAGGCGGCGATCATGTCCACCATCTCCTCATGCACGTTGATGTTCGGCATGGCGACCATGCCCTGCGGGTTCGCGTCGGGATGGCCGGGGTTGTAGACGAGCCGGGGCGCCGAGGAATCCTTCGTGATGCGCGAGACCATCACGCCCTTGCTGCCGGCGTCGAGGGCCGACGCGCCGGTCAACTGCCGGTTCAGCATCGCCTCGAAGACGACTTCCTGCCGCTGGTAAGGCTTGCCGTCGGGACCGCGCGACGTGTTCGCGTTGGCGATGTTCTGGGTGATGACCTCCATGCGGATGCGCTCTGCTTCGAGCGCGGTGGAGGTGCTTTGAACGCCGGAAAGGAGGGGCAGCATAAGTCAGGTCAGGCGGCGCGCCCGGTGATGGCGTAACGCAGTTTGAGGAGCGACGAGGAGACAAGCTGCGTCTCCAGCGTGTGCTCTAGGGAATTTTGGTTGAGCTTCATCAGTTCGGATTCGAGCTGCACCGTGTTGCCGTCGCGACCGCTGGACTTCACGGCGGTGTCCATCTCCAGCCGGGGGCGCAGGGCGGCGATCATCGAAGAGTCTTGCGTGCCCACGGCCTGCCGCAGCTCGGCCTCGAAGGCCGGGGCGACGTCCAGCCGCTTGTAACCGGGCGTTTCGAGGTTGGCCAAGTTGCTGGCCAGCGCCTCATGGCGCAGCACCGACACGTCCAGGAGCTTTTTGGTCGCCTGATAGTTCGGCTGGTTGAACAGGGCTTCGATCATGTCACAACAATCCGAAGGCTGCTCAGCAAGGCCGGTGCCACCGGGCGGAAGCTTGGGAAAACAGGGAAATCCGCGCCTTGCTCAATGCGCTCGGCAAAGCTTGCCGGGAAGAGAAAGCCGGCCTTCGGTGGTCGTAAGCCCGCCAGGCAGGGCAGGGGCTGCCTGTCTTTCTAACTTTCAGCTTCCACCCGAGCGGCTCGTTTTGAAGCTTGGTCGCGTCTCCCTCAAGGAACCCGATTCAAGCCTTCTCCTGACTGCGGGCGGCTCTCTGTCGAGTTGGAAACTCCCTGCAAACAACCGGCCAATTGTATGTCCCAACCGCCATCAGTGTGCGCGCGTCAGTGCGAAATTTTGGAAGGTGAGATATGGCGGAGAGAGGGGGATTCGAACCCCCGATACGGCTTTTGACCGTATACCGGTTTAGCAAACCAGCGCCTTCAGCCACTCGGCCATCTCTCCAGCGGCGCAGCCAATGAACCGCATTCGCCTTCCGAGCGGCAAGCAAATTTTCCCCACTCCCGGCTTGCCGCGCCCCGCTCGTTTCGCTATCCGAACGGCATGACCTCCAAGGAAGCGTTCATCGCCCTCAACTTGATTGAGCACGTCGGGCCGGTGCGCGTCCGGCAATTGCTCGATCACTTTGGCGACGCGCCAACCATCCTGCGCGCCAACAAGCAGCAGCTCCTCCAGGTGCGCGGCATCGGCGCGGAGACGGCGGACGCGATTTGCGCCTGGGAAAGCGGCGCGGACCTCAGCGGCGAACTGAAGCGCATCGCCGATTACGGCTGCCATGTGCTGACTCAGGAGGACACGGAATATCCCGAGCTGCTCCGGCAAATCTACGACCCGCCCATCGCGCTCTACGTGAAGGGCGCGCTCACCGCGCAGGACCAGAACGCCGTCGCGCTCGTCGGGTCGCGGCAGACCACCAGCTACGGCGTCGAGACCGCGCGCAAGCTCGCGTATCAGCTCGCCTACGTCGGCGTGACGGTGGTGAGCGGCGGCGCGCGCGGGATTGACACGGCGGCGCATCAAGGCGCGCTCGCGGGTAAGGGCCGCACCGTCGCCGTCCTCGGCACGGGCATTAACATCGTCTTCCCGCCGGAGAACGCCGAACTGTTCGAGCGCATCGCGGCGAGCGGCGCGGTGGTCACGCAGTTCCCCTTCAACCGCCCGGCGGACAAGCAGTCCTTCCCCATCCGCAACCGCATCGTGGCGGGCATGACGCTGGGCACGGTCGTCGTCGAGGCGAATCTCACCAGCGGCGCGCTCATCACGGCGAACTTCGCCACCGACTACGGCCGCCAGGTCTTCGCCGTGCCGGGCCGCATTGACTCGCCGCGCAGCAAGGGCTGCCACGACCTCATCAAGAAAGGCGCGAAGCTCTGCGAAGGCGCGGAGGACGTGTTGAGCGAGTTCGAGTATCTCTTCCCGGCGTCGAACAAGCCGCCTTCACCGGGCGAGACTGGCGTGCTGCCGACACTCGCGTTGTCCGAGAACGAGAACAAGATTCTGGCCGTCGTCACCCACGCGGAAGCGCACATGGATGAAGTCATTCGCGCCAGCGGCCTGCCCGCATCGGTGGTCTCCGTGGGCCTGCTCGGCCTGGAGATGAAGCGCATGGTGCGGCAACTGCCCGGCAAGCTCTTCGTGCGCGTGCGCTGAACCACGGCATAAAGTGATGATTCCGCTTGCCTGTGTGTGGCCGGTTCGTTTGGCTTGCCGCGAGTGAATCCCGCGAGACTAAAACTGCTGACTTGGCTGGTTCTCGCTTCGGTTCTTCTGCTGGTGATGTTGGCGGACTCGATTCACCGGGTGTTTCCCGACGCCGATTATTTTGAGCGGCTAGAGTGGGCTACGTATGACTGGCGGGTGAGGCACGCCCTGAGCCGTCCGCCGCCGGTGCCCGTCGCCACCAACTTAGGGGCTGTGTTCATCAGCGAAGAGGATCTTCGCCGGCTGAACCAGCGCCCGGAACGGTATTACTGGCCCTTGCCGCGTCATTTGCATGGCGATGTGGTGCGCGCCCTCTCAGCACGCGGGGCCAAGGTCATCGGCTTCGACGTGCTTTTCCTTGATCAGCATCCTTCGATTCCTGAGATCGCGTTTGCGGGCAGCACCAACAGCTCCGACGGATACTTCGCAAAGACGTTGGCTGCGGCGGGCAACGTGGTTCTGGCGGCCAGTCCGCACCGGAAGGGCGAGCGGGTGGAAGGCGTTCCGCTTCCATTGCTTGCCACCAACGCGGCCCGCATCGGATTGATTCGCAAGGCGGCGGACGCGGACGGTTCGCTGCGGCGGATGCCGGTGATCGAGGCGGTTCCTGGCGTGGGCGCCACCTGGGGGCTGGGGGTGGCGATGGCTGCCGTGGCTCTCGACATTGATCTGCAACAGGCCGAGATCCGACCTGGACGGATAACGCTCCGCTCACGGGATGGACGCACCGTGAGGAACATCCCTGTGGGGCAGGACAACACCATGCTGATTGACTGGTTCATCCCAGCCCCAACTCCGACCGCCACCAACCTGGCCCAGGTCGCCGCGTTTCAAAGCGCCTCCTACACCGATGTCCTGCGCCTGCGGCCCCCGGCGGATCCCGCAACGCGTGTTCGTTCCCGCTGGCAAGACCGCGTCGTGCTCGTCTCCTCCATTGCGACTGGCGCCAATGTCCGTGATGTCGGCCCCAGCCCGCTTGGGCCGGCGACCATTCTGCCGGCGGCGCATTGGAATGTCGCCAATTCGCTTTTGACCGGGGCATTTGTCCGGCGGACGTCCCATGAACTGGGCTGGTTGCTCATTCTTGCGATGACGGTGACGGCGGGCTGGATCAGCCTCCGTTTTCGGGCGCTGTATTCATCAGCCGCAATCCTGCTCGTTGCGGCGGTTTACGCTGGGGTCTGCCTGCACGCCTATGTTTGCTACCGGCTCTGGCTGCCGATCGTCATGCCCATCGGCGGCGCGCTCTTGATGACGCATGTGGTGATGGTGGCCTACCGGGCCTATCTCGAGCGCAGTGAATTGAGCGACCTGCGCTCGCTGTTCGGCAAGATCGTCGCCCCGGACGTGCTGGACCTGGTGCTGCACCGGCGGCAGGCCGCCCTCAACACCACGCGGCAGGAGGTGGTCATCATGTTCGCCGACTTGCGTGGGTTCACCGAGTTCACGGATGCCCAACACAACCTTGCCTTGCAGCGCATCCAGACGGAGCAGGCCAGTTCCGCCTCGGCCCAGCGCATTCTCGACGAAGTGGCCGCAGACACCATGGCGACGGTCAACCACTACCTCAGTCTCATCGCCGGGCAGGTCAAGCATCACCACGGCACGCTCGACAAATACATTGGCGACAGCGTCATGGCCTTCTGGGGCGCGCCGACGGCCGTTGACCGACCGGTGGCCGGTTGTGTCCGCGCGGCCATCGCAATCCAGACAGCCGTCGCGGACTCCAACTCGATCCGGCGGTCCCGCAATCGCGAGCTTGCGGAGGAGAACCGGCAGCGTGCCGCCGACAAGCAGCTCCCGCTGTCATTGGGGCACCTTTTCCAAGTGGGCATCGGCATCAACGCGGGACAGGCGGGGGTCGGGTTCATGGGATCGGCGGATCATTTGTCTAATTTCACCGTGTTTGGCCGCGAGGTGAACATCGCCAGCCGCGTCGAAGGCCAGGCGGCCTCCGGCCAGATTTTGCTCACCGGTGCCGCACTTCGCCTGCTCCAGGCGGAAGACCCGGAACTCGCCGCCCGCTGCCGGGAATTGGCACCGATTCAGGTCAAGGGCATCCACGAACCGGTTCCGCTGTTTGAGGTGCGCTGGCAAGAGGTTGCGCACAGTTGATTCTGGCGTTCTGAGTGGCCGGGGCGCGGCCTGCAAGTAAGGGTGTCAAAACTCTTTAGAAATGTCCCCTGTTTAACTCACGAGAGAATGTCCCCTGTGTTGTTGGTTGTCCGTTTCCCCGGCTGGGGGTGCGGGACGCAG
>WRPG01000066.1 GCA_009773355.1 Limisphaerales bacterium | reverse complement strand
TGGCGCGGTCCTCTGGTTTCTCGTGCTGAAGTTCACCACGCCGGCTGACCCGAAGGCGGCCTCGCCGGTTGCCGCGTGGATGGCCATCCTTGCGGGCGTGCTCGCCGGGCTGGGCGCGCGGCTCCTTGGCCGGGGCGCGTCCCCCCAGATGGGCGGGGCGGCGTGCGGGGCCGCCACGTTGGTCATCGCCCTGATGGTCTGGGTGGTCATGGTCCGCCACATTGACCGGCAGATGGCCCCGCAACTGGCGGCGCAGTTCAAGGTGGCGGTTGACCGCGCGCAGGCGGCGGTCAATGCCAAGAGCGACGCGGAACTCAGACCCTTCGTCGCCCAGACCGCCCAGGTCGCGGACCTCGAAACCGCCCGCGTGAGCGACGACGCGATCAAGGCGTTCCGGGCCACCGAGCTGCCCAAGATGCAGGCGTTTCTGGCCGACAAGGACAACCGCGCCAAGTTCGAGGCACGCCAGCGGGCGCTCTACCGCGCCATGTATCCCTTCGAGGATGTCTGGCAGGAAACCTTTGGCATCTTCGGCCTGTTGTTCCTGCTGGGGGGCATCATCGCGGCGGCGAAACTCGCCATGAAGTGATCCGCCGCGCCGCGCCCGGATGAACTTCCTCCCGCTCATCGAAGCCAAACGCGAGGGACGCGCGCTGACTCCCGGCCAGCTTCAGGAAACCGTCGCCGCCTACGTTGCCGGGCAAATCCCCGACTACCAGATGTCCGCCTTCCTCATGGCGGTCTTCTTTCGCGGGCTGAACGGCGGCGAGACCCGCGCGCTCACCCTGGCCATGCGCGACTCCGGCGAGGTGCTGAAGTTTCCCAGCGACCCGCGTCCCGTCGTGGACAAGCACTCCACCGGCGGCGTCGGCGACAAGGTCTCGCTTCCGCTCGCGCCGCTGCTGGCGTGCCTCGGCTTCCGCGTGCCGATGATCTCCGGGCGCGGCCTCGGCATCACCGGCGGCACATTGGACAAGCTCGAATCCATCCCCGGCCTCACCACGCAGCTCGGCCCGGAGCGGCTCGTCGAGCAGACGCAGCGCATCGGCGTCGCGATGGGCGGCCAGACGGCGAACATGATCCCCGCCGACAAGCTGCTCTACGCCCTGCGCGACGTGACGGCCACCGTGCCCAGCATCCCGCTCATCACCGCGAGCATCCTCTCCAAGAAACTCGCCGAGGGCCTCGACGCCCTCATCATGGACGTGAAGTTCGGCCCGGCGGCCTTCATGCCCTCGCGCGACGAAGCCCGCGATCTCGCGTGGTCCATCGTCAGCCTCGCCATCGAGTGCGGCGTGATGACCCGCGCGCTGCTCGTGGACTTGAGCGCGCCACACGGCCGCTCCGCCGGCAACTGGCTCGAAGTGAAGGAAGCGGTGGAATGTCTCGAAGGCCGCGGCCCCGCCGACCTGCAAACGCTCGCCATCGAATGTGCCGCCTCGCTGCTCGTGCAGACCGACAAATCGCACGGTCTCGTCCACGCGCGGCAGGTGGCCTCGGACTGCCTCGCCTCCGGCGCGCCTCGCCGCAAGTGGGACGAACTCATCGCTGCCCAGGGCGCGGACCTCGACGCCTTCCGCGCCAAGCTCCAGCACGACCACACCGCACCCGTCGTGCAGGAATGCCGCAGCGACGACGACGGTTTCATCATCCACTGCGACGCGAAGATCATCGGCGAGATTGTCCGCGACCTCGGCGGCGGGCGGATGACCAAGGCGTCGGTGATCCAGCCGGACGTGGGCGTGGACGCCCTCGCCAAGCCCGGCGAGGAAGTGCGCCGAGGCGCGGTGCTGGGCCGGGTTCACGCCGTCACGACGGAGCAAGCCGAGGCCGCCTGCGCCCGGCTCAAGACCGCCTTCGCCTTCTCCCATCTCGCGCCGCCGGAGCACCCGCTCATCGTCGAGACGCTTTGAGCACCGTTCAAAACGGGCGTTGACGCTCCCCCTTCGCCTGCTACGTTGCCGCACGAATGAACTACGGCTTCTGGCAATTTGGCAGCGGCGGCTATTACTTTAGCCGCTCCGCCTGCTGGCTTGCCGGGTTGCGCTGACACCGAAAGCACTCCACCGACAAACCGCAGGCCGTCGCCTGCGGTTTTTGCATTTTCACCCGGCGCGGCCCACACTACCAAAGCACCACATGATCATCGTCCTCCGCCCCAAATCCTCGAAGCGTGAAGAGTCCGCTGTGCTCGCCGAGATCCGCCGGCTCGGCTACCGGCCGCACGTCATGCGCGGCGTCGCCCGCACCGTCATCGGCGCCATCGGCGACGAGCGCACGCACCACACCCTCGAGACGCTCACCGCCCTGCCGCAGGTCGAGAGCGTCATGCCCATCCAGAAGCGCTTCAAGCTCGTCAGCCGCGAGGCGCACCCGGCCAACTCCACCATCACGCTGCCCAACGGCTGTGTCATCGGCGGCCGGGAACTCGTCGTCATGGCCGGCCCGTGCTCGGTCGAGAGCGAGAAGCAGTTGCTGACCACCGCCAAGGCCGTGGCCAAGGCCGGCGCGAAGGTCCTGCGCGGCGGCGCGTTCAAGCCCCGCACCTCGCCCTACGAGTTCCAAGGCTTGGGCGAGAAGGGTTTGAAGCTCCTCGCCAAGGCGCGCAAGGAAACCGGCCTGGCCGTCATCACCGAGCTGCTCTCCGAGGACCACGCGGAAATGGTCGCCGAATACGCGGACGTTCTTCAAATCGGCACGCGCAACGCGCAGAACTTCCAGCTCCTCATCGCGGCGGCGAAGACGGGCAAGCCCGTCCTGCTCAAGCGCGGCCTCGCCATGAAGATCGAGGAGTGGCTGCTCGCCGGCGAATACATCCTCTCGAACAACAACCCCGGCCTCATGTTCTGCGAGCGCGGCATCCGCACCTTCGAGACCTACACGCGCAACACCCTCGACCTCTCGACCGTCCCCATCATCAAGAAGGAGTCGCACTGCCCCATCGTGATTGACCCCAGCCAGGGCGCGGGCCGCGCGGACCTCGTGGTGGCGATGTGCAAGGGCGCGGCGGCGATGGGCGCGGACGCGCTCCTGATCGAAGTGCATCCGAACCCGGCGGAGGCCTGGAGCGACGGCGCGCAGCAGCTCACGCTCGAAGGCTTCGCGAAGCTGATGCAGGACTTGAAGCCCTTCGCGGCGGCGGCGGGGCGGGTCTGAGGTGATCGCCGCGGCAGGACCGCGAGGGCACGCGATGCGGCGCGCTTCTGCCAACGACATTGAGGTTGATGCAGCCTCATCATCTGACATACGCTGACACTCAATGAACCCCATGAGCCGCACTGCCATCGCCTGTTCCCGTGCCCGTGTCCAACGGCTCGCCGCCGCGCTCCTGCTGATGGCACCGCTCCTCTTGGGCGCGGGTTGCTCGACGGCCGGCGAGCAGCCCGCCACGGCTCCCCGTGCGGCGGGCGTGGAGCAGGACAAGCAGCTTCTCACCCGGCTCATCGCCGAACTTCAGCGCAGCTCGCGGTCCTTCATCTACCTGCGTTCCCAGGGCTTCAACCTCGCCGACGGGGAGTTCGAGAAGCTCATCGCCAGCAACAACAAGGTGCTGCGCTCCACCCGCATCATCCGTTACGACGAGAAGGGCGCGCGCCAGATACCGGGATGGCCCGGCGTGGCGCTGACGCCCGAATACAAGGCGTCCTCCAGCGTGGTGCCGCCGAAGGGCAAGTGAGCGACGGAGCCGGCGATTCCGGGAAACGGGGCCGCGTGGTTTCAGAAGGACGGACGAGGCCGACCCCAAGTCAGCCCGACCGGGTTTGTGGGGAGTTGCGGCTGGTGGGCGAGGCTCCTGCCGAGCCGGAGGGAGCCACGTTGCGCAAGACGCTTCCCTGCGCATCGCACCCGCCTCCGGCTCGGCAGGAGCCTCGCCCCACCGGTAAAACCGTCCCTCCGCGTGGCGGTTCATGGGGTCTCCCTTTGGGAGGTTCATGGAAAGTCACCACGGTCCGCCCACCGCCGCGATTTTAGCCCCTGGACCGGAGCGCAGGAGTCCATCCTGCGCGTTTCCTGTTCAGCCCGTCGCGCAGGTTGGACACCTGCGCTCCGCCCGGTTCATGGAGAGGAACGAGGATGAGCACCGCTCGCCCCTGTCAGCGAGGGAGGAGGCCGGCTATTTGTCTGCGGCTCACTTTCGCACCAGCCGCATCTTGATGGGCGAGAGGTCCAGCACGTAGCGCTTGCCCGGCGGCGCGGGCGGGACGCCGACGAGGTATTTCTTCTCGATCAGCTCGTCCGCGTCGTTGGGCAGGCGGAGGTTGTCCTTGTGGAAGCGGCCCACGGCCACTTCGAGGTCGCGTGAGGACATGACCGGGAGTTGCTCGGGGTCGGTGACACCGCCAGCGATGGCGGCGGCCAGGTCGATGTTCGCACCGTCCGGCTGAACCGCTTGCACCGCAGCGCTCGGCGCGGTCTCGGGAGCGGCGGCGGTGAGCGGCTTGAATTCGATGGGCGGGAGCTGGTTGACGACCTTCGCGGCCTCCGTGCTGCGGTTCTTCCACCACAGCCCCAACGCCACGAGGACGATGAACGCCCAGGTGGCCGGGTGCTTGAAGGAGCGCAGGGCGTAGCCGAGGCCGACGAAGAGGGTGAACAGGACTTTTTGCATGGCGGGCTTCGGGCGGGTGTTCGCTGCTACCGCGCGCGGGTGAAATGGTTGGCGAACCAGAGGAAGTCCGCGTTGTCGGGGGCGTGGAGGCCCTGATGGTCGGCGATCCAATCCACCGGCCAGGTGCGGTCCATCTCGTCGGTCTGTCGCTTCCGCCGGTCCACATGCCCGTCCGCGAAGCTAACGTCCGTGGACTTGCCGTGCGGAAAGATGGGCAGCGTGGCGAAGTCACCGCTGATGATCCGGCCAAACGTGGGTGAGTTGGCGTCGGTGTCCGCCTGCATTGCGTTGATGCGCACGGCGGTGGTGCAGATGACGTAGGGGTTCATCTCGATGAAGACGGCGCGCTCGGATGGCTGCGTGACATCGTTCATCCGGCGATACACCTCGAAGCCGGCGGGCGCGCCGAAGGAGCTGGCCCCTTGCAGCCCCAGGTAGGGATTCATGCTGTAGTGCCGGACCATGGGCTGGCCTTGGATGTTGTGCTTGATGGCCCCGCACCGGTAGAGGCGTGGATTCAGCTTCGCGTAGGCGAACGCGGAATACTGCGGGTCGGTCAGGAACACCTCGTTTGTCACGGTCGCGTAGAACTGATGCACGCCGCCGGAGGCCCAGGGGATGTTGGTGGTCACCGGGTTGATGCTGCCGATGGGGTTCGAGTTCACCACCAGCCGGTCGTCGTTGTCGTCGGCGAACTTGTGCCAGACTGTGTGCAGCTCGTGCTTATTGTTCATGCAGGTGATGCCGTGCGCGCGCGCCTTGGCCTGCGCAAAACCGCCAAGCATCAAGCCAAGCAGAATGCCGATGATGGCGATGACCATCAGCAGCTCGATCAACGTGAAGGCCCGTGTGGTGCGTGTTCGCATGGTGTCCAGTGGTGGAATGGCCGCATCGTAAAATCCGCCGCGTGCGCCAGTCAAGCAGCCTGTCCGCCCGCTGGCTACTGGGAATTGCGGGGCGAGACGCTGTGGGGCGAGCGTCCTGCGCGAGCTGCGCGCCGGCTTCCAACAGAGGGCTTGGCCCGCGAGGATGCGCCCACCGGCTTCGGCCGCGCCGCGCGCCGGCAAATTTGCTCGCCGCCCCCGGCACCGCCGCTAACCTGCCGCCGCTGATGAACACCCGCGTTTGCCTGCTCTCGCTGCTGCTCGCCGCGCTCGCGGCTCCCGGTGCGGCCCCCACCAGCCGCTTCGGCTTCGCCGGCCCGGAGATTTTCCCGGTGGACTTCCAGATCGCCCACCTGCACGCCGCCGACTTCGACGGCGACGGCCTGCGCGATTTGCTCGTGGTCAACAACGCGCGCTCGAAAATCACCCTGCTCCTCAACCGCACCGGCAAGCCGCCCGAACCCAAGGCCGCGCTGCTCGCGGTGAAGCGCGACCTCAACGAGCTGCCGCCCGACGCGCGCTTCCGCATTGACTCCATTGCGTCCGAGAAGCGCATCAGCAGCCTCACCGTCGCCGACCTCAACGGCGACGAGCGGCCCGACCTCGCCTACTACGGCGAGCCGAAGGAGCTGATCGTCCAGCTCAACGCCGGCAAGGGCGTCTGGGCCACGCCGCGCCGCATCCCGCTCGACGACGCGCAGCTCACGCAAAACGCCCTCGTCACCGGCGACCTCAACGGCGACCAGCGCACCGACCTCATCGTGCTCGCCGAGACGCACGTCTGGGTGCTCTTCCAGAAGTCCGACCACACGCTTGCTGATCCGGAGAAGGTCGCCTTCACCGGCAGCATCAAGGCCGCCCAAGTCCTCGACGTGGACGGCGACGGCCGCGACGACCTGCTGCTCGTGAACTGGGAGGACAAGAACCCGTTCCGCTTCCGCCTGCAAAACGCCGCCGGCCAGCTCGGGCCGGAGGTTCACTTCGCCTTCCCGCAGGTCCGCGCCTTTTGGGCCGACGACCTCGACGCTGACCGCAAGACCGAGCTGCTGACCATCGCGATGCAGTCGGGCCGCGCGCAAGTTTCCGGCTTTGTGCAGAAGCCCGCCGAGCCGTTCGTCGGCGCGCTCCGGCAAGGGCAACTTCAAGTCCTTCCGCTCAACCGCACCGAGAAGACCCGGCGCGGCAGTGCTTGGGCCGACGTGAATGGCGACGGCCTCGCCGACCTGCTCGTCGCCGAGCCGGACAGCGGGCAACTCAGCGTGCATCTCCAGGAGAAAGCCGGCGCGCTTGGCCCGGCGAAGAAGTTCCCCACGCTCACGGGCGTGACTGAACTCGCCGTCGCCGACTGGGACGGTGACGGCCAGCCGGAGGTTTTCGTATTGAGCGCGGACGAGCGGCAACTGGGCGTGAGCAAGATTGAGCCGAGCGGGCGCATTACTTTCCCGAAGGCGGTTGCGCTCGATGGCCGTCCGCTCGCGATGGCGGTCGGTCCTATCGTGGTCGGTTTGAGACCGTCGCTGGCCGTCATCGTGGACACGGATGGCAAACGCTCGCTCGTCACCAAGTCCGCTGGTCAGAACCCGCTCACACAGAAGCTGGCCGAGTCCTTCAAATCCAATCCCAGCGCGATTTTCCTCCATGACGCCGACCAAGACGGACTGCCCGATCTCGTTGTGCTGACGCCCTACGAGAAAATCAAGGTGCTGCTCAACACGCCGGGCAAGGACTTCAGCGAAGTGGACGTGACCCCGCCCGGCGGCACGATGGAGCAGCCGTGGTTCAGCCTCGCGGACGTGGATGGCGATGGAAAAGCCGAGCTGCTCCTGCCGCAGAAGAATTTCCTCCGCGCCGTCGTCCTGCAACGCGACGGCAAGCCCGGCGACGCGAAGCCAAGCGCATCCTTCGTCGTGAAGGACCAAATCAACGGCGCGGCCGGCAACTCACGGCTCGTCGGCGCGGCGTCGCTCGCCAACGGCGGCAAGTCCCCGCTGCTCTTTCTCCTCGATGCCGAGCGCAAGCAGCTCTCCGTGGCCGAGCGCGACCCCGCAGGAGTCTGGCAGATTGCGCGCAGCCTGCCGCTGCCCGTCACCGAGTTCTCCAGCCTGCGCCCCGTCGGCCTCGGCGCGAAGGAGCCGAACGCGCTGGCCTTCCTCGGGCTGAACTCCGCCGCGTGGCTGCCCTTCAGCGGCCAGGTCTGGGACGTGCGCGAACTCGACGGCTACGAGACGCCCATCAAGGACGGCCGGCTCACCGATGTCGTGACCGGCGACTTGAACCAAGACAAGCGCAAGGACCTCGTCTTCCTCGAAACCGCGAAGAACCACCTCGACGTGGTCACGTTCGACCAGGGCGGCAAGCTCGCGCCCGCGAATCGCTGGCAGGTCTTCGAGGAGCGCACCTTCCGCAACCGGCGCGGCGACGGCGCGGAGCCGCGCGAGGCGCTCATCGCCGACGTGACCGGCGACGGCAAGAACGACCTCATCATCCTCGTGCATGACCGCATCCTCGTGTATCCGCAGGAATGACCGGAGCGCCGGTGTCCAACCGGCGTTTGCATCTTTGTAAGGCGCAGGTTGGACACCTGCGCTCCGCCGCTTCGGATTGAATCGCCCTTCCGCCCCGGCCATCTATCCTCTGCGTCCATGAACCGCCTGCGCCTAATCCTGTCCGGCCTGCTCACGCTGACTTTGCTCTGCGCGCTGCCCAGCAACGCGGCGCAGACGAAGGCTCCGGCGAAGAAAACCGCGCCGCAAACACCCTGGTCCTTCCTCCCGCTTCGCGAATCACCGCCGCCGAAAATCCGCAACGCCAAGTGGCCACAAACTCAGATTGACCACTTCCTCCTCGCGAAGATGGACAAGGCCGGCGTAAAGCCTGCCGCCCCCGCCGACCCGCGCGCCTTGATTCGTCGCCTCCATTTCGACCTCACCGGCCTGCCCCCGACGCCCGAGGAAGTCGAGGCGTTCGTCCGCGAGTGTTCCTCAATCGGCAATCGGCAATCGGCAATCGCCAATACCGTCAGCCGCCTCCTCTCCTCCCCCCACTACGGTGAGCGCTGGGGCCGCTACTGGCTCGACCTCGCGCGCTACGTGGACGAGACCGCCTCGTGGCTGGAGAAGACCAGCGGCGCGCACCTCTACCGCGACTGGGTCATCAAGGCCTTCAACGAGGACATGCCTTACAACCAGTTCGTCATGCGGCAGATTGCGACCGACCAGATGGGCCTCCCGCCCGAGGACCGCCCCGCGCTCGCTTTTCTCGGCCTCGCGCCGACTTACTGGAAGGAACTCCAGCTCCCGCCCGACCTCATCAAGGGCACCGTCGCCGATGAGTGGGAAGAGCACGTGGACACCCTCAGCCGCACCTTCCTTGGCCTCACGCTCGCCTGCGCCCGCTGCCACGACCACAAGTCCGACCCCATCACCGCCGCCGACTACTACGGCATCGCCGGCGTCTTCGCGAGCGTCCGCCACGCCGAGTTGCCCACGATGGGCGACCAGTTCTGGCAACCCGTGAAGAAAGCCCGCGAGTCCGTCGCCGCTCTCGAAAAAGAACGCGATGACCTGAAGAAGAAAAAGCCCGCGCCCGCCGACCTCACGAACCAAGTCGCCGTCATCGAGCAGAAGATCACCGCCCTCAAAACCACCACGCCGCACTACAACATGGCGATGGCCACCGCCGTCGAGGACGCCGCGCTCTTCGTCATTCCCGCCGCGAACAACAAGGGCACCGTGCTCGACTTCAAACCCGGCCAGGCCCGCGACCTTGAGTTGATGAAGCGCGGCGACCCGAACAACACCGGCGACATCGTCCCCCGCCGTTTCCTCTCCGCCTTCCCCGCGAAGGACGGCCAGCCCCGCCGTTTCACCACCGGCAGCGGTCGCCTCGAACTCGCGCAGGCCATCGTGCAGGAAGCCGCCCCGCTCACCGCGCGCGTCATCGTGAACCGCATTTGGAAACACCACTTCGGTCGCGGCATCGTGGACACGCCCAGCGAGTTCGGCCCCAGCGGCGAAGCCCCGTCGCACCCCGAGTTGCTCGACGACCTCACCGCGCGCTTCATCAAGCACGGCTGGTCTATCAAGTGGCTGCACCGCGAAATCCTCCTCTCCGCCGCGTGGCAGCAAAGCTCCCTCGCGCCCGACTCCGAGAAACGCGACCCGGAGAACAAACTCTTCGCCCGCATGTCCCGCCGCCGGCTCGACTTCGAGGCATGGCGCGACACCTCGCTCGCCGCCGCCGGCACGCTGGACCGCAGCTTTGGCGGCGTCGCCACCCCGCTCACGTCCGACAAGCACCTGCGCCGCACGCTTTACGGCACCGTGAACCGCCACGAATTGGAGCCGATGCTGCGCATCCACGACTTCCCCGACCCCGCCGCCCACAGCGCGTCGCGCACCGAGACCGCCACCGCGCTGCAAATGCTCTTCTCCCTGAACGGTCCCTTCCTCCTCGCCCAGGCCGACGCCTTCGCCGCGCGCCTGGAAAAGGAAGCCGGCGCGACCGTGAACACCCGCGTCACCCGCGCCCACGCCGTCCTCTTCCAACGCCCGCCAACCACTAAGGAACTTGCGATGGCCACTCGCTTCCTCACCGGCCGCGAGACCGACAAGAAAGCGTGGTCCGAATACGCCCAAGCCCTGCTCGCCAGCAACGAAACGCAGTTTGTAGATTGAGGAAGAAGGCAATACTGAAAGCGAGCACATGGAACTGCTCACAACTAGAGACGGCAAAGAAGTCTGGTTCAGCCAGACTGAGCGACCTTTCAGCATTGAGCCGCCGTTTGGTGGGCGCCGATACGTTGCCGTCGTCTTCGCCAACGACGAAACTGTAACTGACGCCGAGCGTCGGTTCGTGACTGAAGCTCTCTTCAATTCAGGATGCCGTTACGGAGTATTTGCCGGTCACGAGTGTGGTCTTTGGGAATCCGCGATGGACGCGACGTGTATCGAGAGCGACCCGAACTTTGAGCCTTCAGACGAGAAGTTCACACCAACCACCGCACACGCAAAGGAATCCATTGAGGAGGTGGTGTTCTTCGGACTGACATGCACTGCGAATACATTTTTTGACGGTGAGTTTGACCGTTTTCTGATTCTTTCCGTAGGCTCTAGCGTCTCGCTTCGCTCTGAAGTCGCATCTGCGATTCGTTCCGTTTGGTCTGTCGATACTGTTGCCTGACACGCGCCATGAATTTCTCTCTTCCTCTCTCCCGCCGAGACGCCATCGCCCGCTTCGGTGGCGGCCTTGGCACGCTGGGCTTGCTGGCGTCGCTGCCCGGTGTGGCGTCGGCGCTGCCGAATGCCTCGTCGCCCATGCGGCCCCTTCCCCACTTCCGCCCGCGCGCGAAGCGGGTCATCCACCTGTTCATGAACGGCGGCCCGTTCGGCCCGGACTTCTTCGACCCTAAGCCGGACCTGACCAAGTTCGCCGGGCAGCGGCCCGAGGGCGCGGACTTGCGCACGGAGCGGCCCACGGGCGGTCTGTTGCCAGTGCCGTTCAAGTTTTCTAACCACGGCAAGTCCGGCCTGCCCGTCAGCGACCTGCTCCCGCTCACCGCGCAGTTCGCCGACGACCTTTGCGTGCTGCGCAGCGTTCACACGGACAACCCGAACCACGGCCCCGCGCTGCTCCTGATGAACAACGGCACGATGACGCCGCGCGTGCCCGCGATGGGCGCGTGGTGCAGCTACGGCCTCGGCTCGGAGAACGCCAACCTCCCGAGCTACGTCGTGCTCTGCCCCGGCAAGCCGGTGCGCTTCTCCATCCTGTGGACGAGCGCGTTCCTGCCGTCGCAGCACGGCGGCAGCTACATCAACCACTCGAACCTCGACCCCAAGGCGATGATCCCCTGGCTGCACAACCCGCGCACGCCGGCGGACGCGCAGCGCAAGCAGCTCGACCTGCTGGGCGAGATGAACCGCGAGCACCTCGCCACGCGCGGGGGTGCGGATGCCGCATTGCAGGGCCGCATCGAAGCGATGGAGACGGCCTACCGGATGCAGTTCGCGGCGACGGACGCCTTTGACATCACGCGCGAGCCGGCGGCGGTGCGCGAGACTTACGGCAAGGGCCACTTCGCGAACGGCTGCCTCATGGCGCGCCGGCTGGCGGAGCGCGGCGTGCGGTTCACCCAAGTCTATTACGGCAACGGCCAGCCGTGGGACACGCATTCGAACCACGACACTTCCACGCGCAAGCTCGGCGCGGACATTGACCGCCCCATCGCGGCCTTGCTCGGCGACCTGAAGCAGCGCGGCCTGCTGGAGGACACGCTGGTCGTCTGGGGCGGGGAGTTCGGACGCACACCCGTGAGCGAGAACGGCAACGGCCGCGACCACAACCCGCACGGCTTCTGCATGTTCCTGGCGGGCGGCGGAGCGAAGGGCGGCATGAGCTACGGCGAGACCGACAGCTTCGGCTTCAAGGCGGCGGAGAACCGCCTGCACATCCACGACCTGCACGCCACGCTGCTGCACCTGCTCGGCGTGGACCACGAGAAGCTCACCTTCCGCTACGCCGGCCGGGACTTCCGCCTGACGGATGTGCATGGCCATGTGGCAAAGGAGATTCTGGCGTAAGCGGCCAAATCCGGGCTTCCGCACAGGCTTTGCCTTCCACAGCGTCCTTGCCTCGCCCCGCGCGCGGCCTTAGCTTTCGCCCGTCCGGCGCATGATTCGTTCCTTTGCCTTCACCACCCAGGGCCGCCTGCACACCCAGGACATTGACGTGTTCCTGATGCCCACGCTGCTGGCGGACACGAACCTGTTTCTTTGGGTGGATCTGGAGGCGTCCACGCCGGAGGAGGCCAAGACCATCCTCGAAGGCATCTTCCACTTTCACCCGCTGTCCATCGAGGACTGCATCCACGCCACGCCGAATCCCAAGGTCGAGGAATACGCGCCGAAGGACGAGGACAAGTTCGCGCCCTACCTCTTCATGGTCATCCACGCGGTGGACTACAGCCGCAAGGACGGCGTCTTCGCCACGAGCGAGCTGAACTTTTTCCTCGGGAAGAACTTCCTCGTCACCTACCACGACGCGCCCTTGCGCAGCGTCTCCGCCACGGCCGAGCGCGCGACCAAGAGCACCATGCACATCGCCCGCGCGCCCGACCGCGTCGCGCACACGCTGCTGGACTCCATCGTGGACAACTACAAACCGGCGCTGGAGGAGCTTTCGCTGGAGATCGCCGAGCTGGAGAACGATGTGGTGGAGCACCCGAACCAGCGGACCTTGAACAAGATCATCGGCATCAAGCGCGAGGTGCTCCATCTGCGCCAGATCATCGGCCCGCAGCAGGAGGTGTTGAAGCGCTTCGCCGAGGGCGAGTTCAAGCTCATCCGCGCGCACCTGGTCCCTTACTTCCGCGACATTTACGACCGCCTCTTCCACATCGCCACACTCGCGCAGAACTTCACCGACTCGCTCACCGGCATTCTGCACATCCACCTGAGCATGACCTCGAACAAGACCGGCGAGACGGTTAAGGCGCTCACGCTCATCACCATCGTCACCACGCCGGCGATGATGATTGGGACCTGGTATGGGATGAACTTCGACGCCATGCCGGAGGTGAAGTGGCTGCACGGCTACTCTTTCGTCTTCGGCCTCACCGGCTTCACCACGCTGGTGACCTGGTGGTATGTGAAAAAGCGGAAATGGTTCTGAACAACGCGGAACTCGGAACGCGAAACGCGGAACGGAGCCAAGCCGCCCGCCCGTTCGCCGTCACTTTTCCGCGTTCCACCTTCCGCGCTCCGCGTTTCTAATGCCCGCGCCCAAATCCAGCTTCCTCGACAAAGTCCTCGGCCGCATCGGACGGCTCGACGCCGAAGGCTTGCAGACAGTCATCCAGCGGCTCGCGCGCGAGCGGAGCTTTCTGGAGACGCTCTTCGACGTGATCGAGGATGGCGTGCTGGTCGTGGACGAGCAGGGCCGCGTCATCTACTTCAACCAGTCCGTCACCAGCCTCCTCGGCCTCAAGCCGGATGCCGACGAGGGCCAGCCCATCACGCGCTTTCTGCCCGGCCTCGACTGGAAAAAACTCGCCCGCTGGGACAAGGCCGGCGGGCCGCAAGTCCTCCGGCACGAGTTGGAAGTCGAATGGCCGCGCCCGCGCTTCCTCCGCCTCTACGCCGCCCCGCTCGACGGCGAAGCCAGCGGCGCGTCCGGCGTCGCGCTCATTCTGCACGATGCCACCGAGGCGCGGCAGAAGACCTTCGAGGCCATCGAGAGCGAGCGGATGCAGGCGCTCACGCTCCTCGCCGCGAGCGTCGCCCACGAGATCGGCAACCCGCTCAACGCGCTGCACATCCACCTCCAGCTCATGGAGCGCGAGTTGAAGAAGCTCCGCACCCCCGATGCCGGCCCCAAGCCCACGCGCCTCACCCGTTACCGCCAGTCGCGCCGCGCCGACGCCGAGACAATCGCCGTCACCGAAAAGTTGCAGGGCTACCTGAACGTCGCGAAGGGCGAGATCACGCGGCTCGATTACATCGTCTCCCAGTTCCTCAACGCCCTGCGTCCCTCGCCGCCCAGGCTCCTGCCCGCGTCGCTGAACGAAGTGATTCGCGAGTCGCTCGACCTGCTTGGTCCCGAGCTGAAGAACCGCCACCTCCACGTCGAGCAGAAGTTCCCCGCCAGCCTGCCGCTGGTGCCGATGGACGGCGCGCAGATCAAGCAGGTGCTCGTGAATCTCATCAAGAACGCGATGCAGGCCATGACCAAGGGCGGCTCCCTCACACTCGCCACCGGCGAAGGCGCGGGCGGTGTGTGGTTCAGCGTCAACGACACCGGCGGCGGTATCCCGCAGGAGCAGATCAACCGCATCTTCGAGCCGTTCTACACCACCAAGGCCAAGGGCAGCGGCCTGGGCCTGATGATTGTGCAGCGCATCGTGCGCGACCACGGCGGGCGCATCGAGCTGGAGAGCCGCGTTGACGAGGGCACGCAGTTCCGCGTCTGGCTGCCGTTGCATGATCGCAAGCCGAAGTTGCTTGAAGCGAAGCTGCGGGACTGAGGTGATGCGTGATGCGTGATGCGTGATGCGTGATGCGTGACTTCGTTCGAGTGCAACCGACGCCAAGCACGCAACACGCAACACGCAGCACGGTTGTCATTCCCTTCCGACCTCCGCTAATCTCCACACCAACCGAACGCCGACATGCCGATGAACCAACCCACCGTCCTCATCGTGGACGACGAGAAGCCGACGCGCGACGGCCTGCGCGCGGCGCTCGAAGACCGTTACGACGTGTATGTGGCCGAGGATGCCGCCACGGCGATGAACCTGCTGGAGCAGGAGCATTTCGCCGTGCTGCTCACCGACCTTCGCCTGCCCAAGGAGGACGGCCTCAAGCTCATCGCCCGCGCCAAGTCGCTGCCGAAGCCGCCGGTCTGCATCCTCATGACCGCCTACGGCTCCGAGGACGTGGCGGTCGAGGCCATGAAGCGCGGTGCGGACGACTACATCGCCAAGGGAAAGATGCAGATTGACGAGCTGGAGCTGCGCATCGCCCGCGCGCTCAAGGGCCAGAAGCTCGAAGAGGAAAATCAAAACCTTCACCAGCGGCTCGAACGGAAATTCGGCGTCGAGCACCTCATCGGCGAGTCGGCGGTGATGCAGGAGATTCAGGAGACGATTCAAACCGTCGCGCCCAGCCGCGCCACCGTGCTCATCACGGGCGAGAGCGGCACGGGCAAGGAGGTCGTCGCCAAGACGATTCACCAGCTCAGCCCCCGCGCGAAGGCCCCGCTCATCACTGTCCACGCCGCCGGTTTGCCGCCGACGCTCTTGGAAAGCGAACTGTTCGGCCACGAGAAGGGCGCGTTCACCGGCGCGCACGAGCGGCGTATTGGCCGCATCGAGCAGGCGCAGGGTGGCTCTCTGTTCTTCGATGAGGTCGGCGAGGTGGATGCCACGGTGCAGGTGAAGCTCCTGCGCTTCCTTGGCGAGCGCACGTTCGAGCGTGTCGGCTCCAGCAAGACGCTCATGTCCGACGTGCGGCTCATCGCCGCGACGAACAAGAACCTCGTGACGCTCGTGCAGTCCGGCGCGTTCCGCGAAGACCTGTTCTTCCGCCTCAAGGTCGTCGAGATTCACCTGCCACCGTTGCGCGAACGGGCCAGCGACATTCCGCTGCTGGCGCAACACTTCCTCCGCGACTCCGCCGCCGAGAACGGCAAGGACGTGAGCGCCATCGCCCCCGAAGCGCTGGAGTTGCTGTTGGCTTACAAGTGGCCTGGCAACGTCCGCGAGCTGCGCACCGCCATCGAGCACGCGGTCGTCTTCGCGCGCGGCAAGACTGTGACCGCCCGTGATCTTCCGCAGAACATTCGCCTCGGGAAGAGCAGCCTGCCCACGCCAGTTTCAAAGATGCCCACCGGCGACCTGAACGTGCATGAGGTCGAGAAGGAACTGGTCGTCCGCGCGCTCAAGGAGTGCGACGGCAACCGCAGCGCCGCCGCGAAGAAGCTCGGCGTGAGCCGCCGCACGCTGCACCGCAAGCTGCACGAATTTCATCTGGAGGGGTTTTAGGGTGACGCGTGATGAGTGGCAGATGACAAGCGCGCGGCGCTCCAATTCGGCGTTGCCTCAGCCCTTTCGTGTATGGCCGTGCGTCGTTGACCAGTGGCATCTTCCCGTCACGCACACGCTCATCTCATCGCGCCCCTTGCCACCCGCCACCCGCCACCTGTCACTTTCCTAGCCATGCCGACGCTTCAGGAAATGATCCACTCCTTCGAGGAGGGCGCGGGCGCGCGGGCCGTGAAGTGGATCGGTTTCCTCGCCGGGTTTCTCCTGCTGGCAATGGCGTATGACCTGCGGGCCTACAAGAATCTCTCCAATCCCGACGCGATGGACGCGGCGCAGGTCGCGCGGAACCTCGCCGAGGGCAAAGGCTTCACCACCCAGTTCATCCGCCCGGCAAGCCTCTACCTCGTCGGCCAGAAGACCGGCGCGGCTTCGCTGACCAACGCGCATCCCGACCTCGCCAACGCGCCCGCTTATCCCGCCTTGCTGGCCGGCGCGATGCGTGCGCTGCCCTTCGACTACAAGTTTCCGGCGGAGGAACAGTTTCGCACCTGGCAGCCGGAGCAGCTCATCGCGTGGGTGAACCAAGGCCTCTTCCTTCTCGCCGTCTTTCTCGCGTGGCGATTGGCGCGCCATCTCTTCGACCCCACCGTTGCCTGGCTCTCCGCCGCCGTGATCGTCGGCTCGGACCTGCTCTGGCACTTCAGCATCTCCGGCCTGTCCACGATGCTCGCGCTCGCGCTGCTCATGCTGGTGGCGAATCTCCTCGTCGCCGCCGAACGCGGCGCGCGCGAAACCGACTGGGGCGCGGCGCGGCTCTATTTCACCGCACTGCTCGCTGGCGCACTCATGGGTGCGCTCGGCCTTGCCCGCTACGCGCTGGGCTGCCTCATCCTGCCGGTGATGCTCTATTTCAACCTCTTCTTCGCCCCGCGCAGCCTGAGCCTGGGCTTCGCGGCGCTGCTCGGCTTCGCAGCGGTGATGGCCCCGTGGCTGATGCGCAACCACGAGTTGAGCGGGCGGCTCTTCGGCGTCGCCGGTCTCGCCGTGCATCAAGTCACCGACCGCTTCCCCAGCGACCGCATCGAGCGTCTGCTCGACCCCGAGAACAAATTCACCCACGAAGACCTGCGCCAGGTCAGCCTCGACGAACACTGGGCCAAGCTCGGCGACAACCTGCCCGGCATCCTGCAAAACGACCTGCCGCGCCTCGGCGGAAGCTGGGTTGCCGCGTTCTTCCTCGCCGGCCTGCTCGTGCCGTTCCGCAACCCGGCGCTCGGGCGATTGCGCGTCTTCGTCCTGTTTTCACTGGGCGTGCTCGTGGTCATCCAGTCCGTCGCGAAGACGCACGTCGCCGCGCTGTCGCCGGACGTGAACTCCGAGAACCTCCTCGTCGTGCTCGCGCCGCTGGTCTTCGTCTTCGGCACCGGGCTGTTCGTGCTGCTCATGGACCAGCTTGAACTGCCGCCCTTCGGCGCGCGCGGCACGGTCATCGGCCTGTTCCTGCTGGTCGCGTGCGCGCCGATGCTCTTCGCGCTCGGCGGCACGCCGCGCTCGCCAATGGCCTATCCGCCATATCACCCGCAAGTCATCCACGAGCGCGCAAGCTGGCTGGGCGAGCGCGAGCTGATGATGAGCGATATGCCGTGGGCTGTGGCGTGGTATGGCCGGCGCGACTGCGTCTGGCTGCCGAGCAACGTGGGCGAGGGCTTCGCCACCGTGCATCGCGTGCGGCCCGTCGCTGCCATCTATCTCACCGCGCTGACGCTCGACCAGAAACTCGTCTCCGAACTTCTGCAAGGCGACGATCCCGCGTGGGGCGACTTCGCGGCGAACGCCATCGTGAAGCGCGAAATCCCCGAGGGCTTCCCGCTGAAGTTCGCCTTCGCCGAAGGCTTCCCCTACCAGCTCTTCCTTGCTGACCGGGAGCGTTGGAAGGTGCCCGCGAAGTAAGTCCCACCGCCCGTGCCGGCGACTTGCAGTCGCCGTCGACCGCGTTCGTGCCGAAGCACGGCGGCTGCAAGCCGCCGGCACGATGCAAAAGTCCGTGCGCCGACGCCCTCGCTTTGCTACCAATCCGCCACCACTTCCCATGCGCATCCTCATCGCCACTGTCACCGCCGGAGCCGGGCACTTGCAGGCTGCCGCCGCGCTGGAGGAGGCCTGGCGCGCCGGCCGCCCTGGCGACACCGTCGAGCGCGTGGACGTGCTGGACTTCGTGTCGAAGCTCTCGCGCAAGCTCTACTCCGAGGGCTACGTAAAGGTCATTGACCACGCGCCGGAGCTTTACGCCCACCTGTTCAAGAAGACGGACAGCCCCGCGCTGATGCGCAAGCTCACGCGCGTCCGCCGCAGCTTCGCCGGCCGCGCGAACGCGAAATTCGTCAAGCATGTGAAGGGCTTCCGCCCCGACGTGATGCTCTGCACGCATTTCCTCCCGCTGGAAATCACCGGTGCAATGTTGGCAAAGGATGCGGACTTCCGGCCTTTCACCGCGTGCGTCGTGACGGACTTCGAGGCGCACGCCCTGTGGATGGAGCCGTCGGTGAACCTCTACTGCGTCGCTGCGGAAGAGACGAAGGCCCGGCTCGTCGCGCGAGGAGTGAAGGCGGAGGAAGTCGTCGTGACCGGCATTCCGGTCGCCACGAAGTTCTCGCAAGCCGTGGCCGCCGCCGCCGTCCGCAAGACTTACGGGCTGCGCGATGACTTGCCCACGCTGCTGGTCCTAAGCGGCGGGTTCGGCATGGGCCCCGTCGCGGAAATCCTCGCCGAGCTGGACAAGATTCCGACGCCCTTCCAAACCCTCGTCGTCGCCGGCCGCAACGAGGAGCTGCGCCGCGAACTCGCCGCCCAGGACCGCAAGCACCCGACGCACGTCCTCGGCTTCGTCCGCAACATGCACGAGCTGATGACCATCGCCGACCTGCTCATCACCAAGCCCGGCGGCCTCACCACGTCTGAGGCGCTCGCACTGGGCCGGCCGCTCTTCATCCTCAATCCCATCCCCGGCCAGGAGGCGGCGAACAGCGACTTCCTCCTCCAGCACGGCGCGGCGGAAAAGGCCAACCGCGTGGAGGACCTGCCCTACCGCCTCGGCCAGTTGCTTGGCTCGAAGAAGCTCGCTGCGATGTCCCGTGCAGCAAAAGAGCTTGGCAAGCCCAGCGCGGCGGCGGCCATCTGCCGTGAAATACTGAAACGCTGGGAGACCACAAAATGAAACGCGCAGGAGAAGCAGTTTGGCCACAAAGAGGCACAGAGGACACAAGGGGAAATGGCGTGGTAGGGCGCGCCTGTCCCCAGCGCGCCGCTGAAGCGTTCGGTTGCCCAACCGGCGCGGTGAGGACACCGTGCCCTACCAGCCTTGAGGTTCTTTTGCGCCTCCTGTGCCTCTTTGTGGCCTTTCCGCTTTGCGCCGCGCCGCCCGCTTCCATTTCCAAACTCCCCACCGCCGACCAGCGCGGACGCATCACCAGCGATCAGCGTGCCGTGATGATTCTTCGCGACGGCTTGAAGCGCACAGTGGAGTTCGCCCGCCAGCGCCCCGACCTGTTCCCCGAGAAGCGCCTGTCCGAAGCCCGCGTGCTTACGCGCGAGCACAAGGAAGCGGTGTGGAACACTTGGAAGGCTTACCTCGATTACACCATCGCGCTGGAGGCAACTGCCGGATTCCACCGCGACTTCCTCCTGCTCCGCCGGCCCGCGCAGGACGAATCCTTCCTCGTGCGCTGCGCCGCACACTTCGCACAGCACCGCTGGGCGCTCGCGTTCATCGCGCGCGCCGACAATGACCCCGGCATGGACGTTTTCCTCAACGAGCCGGTCCCCGAGTTGGGCCTACCACGCGGCACTTACGCGCAACTGAAGCTCCGCCACCTCAACCCCGTCCACGCCGCGCACTTCGGCGCGCTGGCCGCGTATCTCCGCACCGTCAGCGGCGAGGTGTCGCCCGCGCTCCGTGCCGTCGTGCGCGAGGACGAGGCGGAGATTTTTCGTGGCGCCACTGGCAAGACCGAGCTGCTCACCGCCAAGAACGCCCTCGAAGTCATCAAGCAGGCCGGCGGCTCGCTCTGGCTGCCCGTCCAGTCTGGCATCGCCGAGTGGATGGGCGACACCAAGGTCCGCCGCAAGAACGTCTCCCTTATCACTGAGCAACAGGCGCGCGCGCTTCCGCGCCAGCTTGTGCCCGGCGACGTGCTCATCACGCGCCGCAACTGGTATCTCTCGAACATCGGCCTGCCCGGCTTCTGGCCGCACGCGGCGATTTACCTCGGCACGCCGGAGGAGCGACGCGCCCATTTCACAACGCCCGAGTTCCGCGCCTGGCTGCGCACGGTGGTGGACGCGGACGACTTCGACGCGCTGCTCAAGACGCGTTACCCAACGGCGCACGCCACCTGCCAGCAGCCTTACCACGGCCATCCCGTCCGCGTGCTGGAGGCGCAGAGCGAGGGCGTGTCCTTCACCTCGCTTGAACACGCGGTCGAAGCGGACGCGTTGGTGGTCCTGCGGCCCAAGTTGTCGCTGGTGGAAAAAGCCACCGCCCTCGTGCGCGCCTTCCACTACGCGGGCCGGCCCTACGACTTCAATTTCGACTTCGCCACGGACGCCGAACTGGTCTGCACCGAGCTGGTCTATAAGGCCTACGAACCGGCCTCGGCCTTCACCGGCCTGAAGCTGCCGCTGGTCGAGGTGCTCGGCCGCAAGACGCTGCCGGCGAACGAAATCGTGCGGCACTTCGACTCCACCTTCGGCACGCCCGCGCAGCAGTTCGAGTTCATCCTCTTCCTCGACGGCGACGAGCGCACCCGCAAAGCCACGGACGCGCCGCTCGCTGCGTTCCGCGAAAGCTGGAAGCGCCCCAAGTGGCACGTCGTCTCCCAGACGCTCCCGAAGCTGAAATGAGCCACGAGCGGAAAGCAGATTTGCCACAAAGAGGCACAGAAAGCGCAAAAGGAAGAAGTGCGGTAGGGAGCGTCTGGCCTCAGCACGCCGTCGTGGCGTTCGGACGCGCAGTCGGCGCGGTGTGGACACCGCGCCCTACCTTGGTCGCCTTCCAACTCGGTTCCCTTTTGTGCCTTCTGTGCCTCTTTTCGGCAGTCCCCGGCTTTGCCGCTGACCTGCGCTCGGACGAGCGCGTGCTGTTCTACCCGACGATTGGATGGCGCGACGCGGCAGCGGAAGAGTGGCGCGTGCCGGTGCATGGGCTGGTCTTCGAGCCAGAGCGGCGCGCGCTCACGGCGGCGGCGTTGCGGACGGCGCTCGGCCTCGTGGTGGAGCCGAAGAACGCGGCGGAGCTCAAGGTGTTCGAGGCTCGTGCCCGCGCCTTTCTCGTGGACAACGAGCGCGGCAAGCAAATCAGCGTGCGCGTCGGCGGGCGGGTGTTTCCCGTCGGCGAATCGGGGGCGGACGGCCATTTGCGCGGCGAACTACGGCTCGCCGACGCAGAAGCGAAGTGGATTACTTTTTTCGCCGTCACGCGGAAGGGCGATGCCCGGGAGTTTCGTGGCAACGCACTCCTGCTCGGCGACACCGGCCTTTCCGTCATCTCCGACGTGGACGACACCATCAAGGTCAGCCACGTCCGCGAGCGGCAGGCGCTGCTGCGCAAGACGTTTTATGAGCCGTTCCAGGCGGTGCCGGACATGGCGGCGGTGTATCGCGCGTGGGCGGCGGACGGCGCGAGCGTCCACTACGTGAGCGCCAGCCCGTGGCAGCTCTACGAACCGCTGGCGGAGTTCGCGGCGACGAACGGCTTCCCCGCCGGCTCGTGGCACATGAAGCAGTTTCGGGTGAAGGACAGCTCCTTCCTCGCACTCTTCGATTCGCCCGAGAACTACAAGCCCGGTGTGATCGAGCCGATGCTCCGGCAGTTCCCGCAGCGTCGTTTCATCCTCGTCGGCGACTCTGGCGAGCGTGACCCGGAGATTTACGGCGCACTGGCGCGGAAGTTCTCAGAGCAAATCCACCGCGTGTTCATCCGCGACGTGACGAACGAGGACGCGAAGGCCCCGCGCTACGAAGCCGCTTTCCAGAACGTGCCGGCTGGAAAGTGGCGGGTGTTCACGAAGCCAGAGGAAGTCCAAAGCGTGTTGAAGCCGTAGCGCGTCTTGGAGTGCGGCGGGAAGCGAAGCGCCACGCCGCTTTCGTCCGCGCGTAGTCCGTCGAATCTCGCAGCCTGTCTGGCCGCTCGAAAGCGCCGTCGCCGCTGCGCTCTACCGGCGCAGTCCAAGATGCGGTCAGAGCCTCGGAGCCGCCGGCTTGATGGGCTTCGCCGCATGGTCCGCGCCCTTCACCTTCACCTGGCGGCGGAAGACCTTGTCACCGGCGGTCACGTAGAGCACGTCACCATTCGGGCCGCCGAAGGTCAGGTTGCTCGACTTGCCGTTGGGCGTCGGGATGATGCAGTTCACACGGCCCGCCTGGTCGCAGACTTGCAGGCCGAGGCGCGTGGCGACCCAGAGGCGACCGTCGCGGTCCGTGCGGAGGCCGTCCGCGCCGCTGTCATCGGCGGTGTCGGGCATGTGGAGGTGGAAGTAACGCTGCTTGTGCTGGAGCGTGCCGTCGGCCTTGATTTGGTAGCTGTAAACCCAGTGGGACCGGCTATCCGCCACGTAGAGCAGCGTCTGGTCGGGCGAGAGCGTGACGCCGTTCGAGAACTTCAGCCCCGTGTCCACGATCTTCTTTTCGCCACTCGGCTTGATGAGCCAGACCTTGCTCGTGTTGGTGTTCGCACCGGTCCAGTTCGGCTCGGTCACGTAGATATTGCCGTTGTTCGCGACGACGAGGTCGTTGCCCTTGAAGCCGTCGGCGATGACCGTCGCCTTGCCCGCCGCGTCCCACGCGAGAATCTGCGTCGTCGCCGCCGCCACGGAGTAGAGCCGGCCGTCCGGGCCGAAGCGCTGGCCGTCGCCCTTCTTCGAGTCGGCGAGGAAGACCACGGGCTTGCCGTCGGGGCCGACCTTGTAGGTCGTGCTGCTCGGGCCTTCGTTGTAAAAGACCTCGCCCGCCGCGTTGGCCGTGGGGCCTTCGGTGAACTTGTAGCCCTCGCCCACGAGCTGCCAGTCCGCGCCGGGCACGAGGATGTCCTTCAACTGCGGCGAGCCGAGGCCGGCCTTGGGCAACGCGGGCCAGTCCTTCCACAGCCAGCGCAGCGCGTCGGGAAAGATGGCCGTAGCGTGCTTGCCGTTGTGGCCGCCGTCGCCCCACGCATGCTCGACCTCGTAGCCGGCGAACTTCAGCGCGCGCTCCATCTCGAGGTTCGCCATCCACCAGTCGCCGCCGTAGATGTTCTGGTCCGCGCTGCCGTCCTGGAGATACACGCGGATGGCCTTCGGCTCATACTTGCGGAGGATGGTGGGATAAACATTTCCGCCGCGCAATCCGACGTAAGTGCCGATGGCGCTGAAGACGCGCGTGAACGCCTCGGGCCGCTCCCACGCCGCCGTGAAGGCCGCAATCGCCCCGCTGCTCGCGCCGCCGATGGCGCGGTCGGTGCCGTTCTTGGACAACTTCACGCCGTGCTTCGCCTCGATGAAGGGCAGCAGCTCATCGAGCAGGAACTTCGCGTAGTCGCCGCCGAGGCCGTCGTATTCGTAGCTGCGGTTGAAGCGGTCCAGCGCGTTGGTGGATGGGGCCTTCACGCGGCCGTGCATGACGAAGACGCCGACCAGCGCGGGGATTTCCTTCTTGTGAATCAGATTGTCGAAGACCGTCGGCGCGCTGAAGCCGCCGCCGTCCTGCAGCACCATCACGGGAGCGGGCTTGGCGCGGTCGAGCTGCGTGGGCAGATACACCGTGTAATCGCGCACCGTGCCGGGGAAGACCTTGCTCTGGTCGAACGTGCCCTTGACCAGCTCGCCCTTGGGCACACCGGGCTGCGGCAGCGAGTCGGGGCCGGGCTTGTAGTCATCGGCGGCGCGTAGCGGGGCGGCGATGGCAAGGACGGCAAGCAGGAGCGAAAGCGGTTTGTGCATAGCGTGCGGGGAGGATGTCGGAGCGAAGCGGGAAGACAATCTTCAAACGCGGCTTCAGCCACGGCGGAGGGTAGACAACCAGGCACGCAAGATTGCCCATGCCAACCCGAAGCCAAGAAACCACAGCGCGCAAGTTAAGAAGCCCGCCTCTCCTCCGGGCATCAACGCACCGAAGAGCAATCCCAACGCCGACAAACCCAGCCCCATCGCCAAGGCTGGAACGAGGAACCCGCAAAGTAAGCGGACCGGGAGGGAGCTGGTAAACGCGCTGGCGTATCGGGCGCCGCTGTTAAAGGCGATGATGCCGAGGGCAAACGCAGCCGCACTGACGCCAATCCAGACCGACCAATCAACCGCCTTGAGCGTCGGCGACCAAGGCCACACCTTCAGGAACAGGCGCAGCACCACCACGACCACTCCCATCGCAAACAGAGAAGCCGCTCCGGCATGCACGCAACGCTGTTGCCACTTGCCAAGCGGGCTGCCACTGGTGAGTGGAGTCGTTGACGACGGCGGCAGCGGTTTCTGCATAGCGTGCGGGGAGGATGTTGCAGCGAGTCGGGAAGGCAATCTTCAAACCGGGTTCGGTGTCGCATAAACAGGCTTGCCCGGCCGGGAAAGGAAACGAAGGATGCCGCTCGTCAGCACGATGCCAGTTTCCAGAACAAACCAACCACCCTCGTCGCTCATGCACACCTTGAACCGCCGCCGTTTCGCCCAGCTCGCCGCTGGCGCCTTGCTCACTCCGTCGCTCGTCCGTGCCGCTGCGCCGGGCAAGCCCAACTCCAAGGTCGGCGGCGTCCACATCGGCATCAACGCGCCCTACAGCTTCGGCAACGCCGCGATGTCCGCCGCCGACATCCTCAAGACCTGCGTGGAGCTGAACCTCAGTGCCATCGAGTTGCGCACGCAGCCCATCGAGGCGCAGTTTGGCGCGCCCGCGAACCTCACCAGTGCGAAGGCGAAGGTGCTCCCCGCCGGGGCTGCGGAGGACCACGCCAAGCAGCTCCGCGCCTGGCGCGAGGGCGTGGACATGGAGAAGGCCCGCGCCTTCCGCAAGCATTGGGAAACCACCGGCGTCTTCATCGAGGTCATCAAGGTGGACGGCATCTTCAAGATGGGCGAAGGCGAGCTGGACTACGCCTTCACGCTCGCCAAGGCCCTCGGCGCGCGCGGCATCTCCACCGAGATCGGCAAGGACGACGACCACAAGCGCGTCGGCAAGTTCGCCGACAAGCACAAGATTTACCTCGCCCTGCACGGCCACGCCAGCACCGGCCCCGACCATTGGGAGAAAGCCTTCGCGCACGGCGAATACGTCGGGGCCAACGTGGACCTCGGGCACTTCGTCGCCGGTGACCACGGCTCGCCCGTCGAGTTCATCAAAAAGCATCACAAGCGCATCACGCACGTCCACGTGAAGGACCGCAAGAAAGGCAACGGCCCGAACACGCCCTTCGGCGAGGCCGACACGCCGATTGCCGAGGTGCTGCGCCTCATCCGCCACTACAAGTGGCCCATCCAGGCGACCATCGAGTTCGAATACAAGGTGCCCGCCGGCTCGGACCGCATGACCGAGTTGGCCAAGGCCATCAAGTTCTGCCGCGACGCCTTGAGCTGAGGCTCGCGGCCGGTTTGCGTTTTCGTCCGGCGTGCCAGACAAGTCTCCGGGCAGGAGGCAAGGCACGCCGGCAGTCGTGGATTCTCTCCCGGTGGTCCCATCGTTTGCCCGGGGGGCTGGATAGGTGCTGGTGGATTTGCGCGATGGCGCTGGCGAAACCCCGCTGGCACACTCGCCGTCCACAAAGCCATGCGAAAGCTCCAAGCTCCAAACAGTAGCCGCCGAGGTCAGGAGGCGGAACCCAACAGCGGCCAATCCGCCTCCTTACGTCGTCGGCTACCGCATCCTCTTGGAGCTTGGAGCTTGGTCCTTTTTTGGGGCTTGGGGTTTGGATTTTGGAGCTTTCCCGCAGCCGCCGCATCCGCGAAGCCGAACCTCATCTACATCCTCGCCGATGACATGGGCTTCTCTGACATCGGCTGCTACGGGAGCGAGATTGCCACGCCGAACCTCGACGCGCTTGCGGCGGGCGGCCTGCGCTTCACGCAGTTCTACAACACCGCGCGCTGCTGTCCCACGCGTGCGTCGTTGCTCACGGGGCTTTACCCGCACCAGACCAGCATCGGGCACATGGTGGACAGCAAGAAGGGCGGTCCCGGCTACCAGAACGACCTGAACAAGCACTGCGTCACCATCGCGCAGGCGCTCAGGCCCGCCGGCTATCGCACTTACGCCGTCGGCAAATGGCACGTCACGCCGCGCGCGACGGACCCGCAGAACCCCGCGAAGCACAACTGGCCGCTCCAGCGCGGCTTCGACCGCTTCTACGGCACCATCCATGGCGCGGGCAGCTTCTTCGACCCGAACACGCTCACGCGCGACAACCAGTTCATCTCGCCGCACGCCGACCCGGAGTATCGCACCGCCGAGTATTACTACACCGACGCCATCAGCGACCACGCGGTGCGCTTCATCCGCGAGCACGCGCGGCAGTCGGCGGACCAGCCGTTCTTCCTGTATGTGGCCTTCACCGCCGCGCACTGGCCGATGCACGCGAAAGAGAAGGACATTGCCAAATACAAGGGCCGCTACGACGCCGGCTACGAACCCATCCGCGCCGCACGCTGGGCGAAGGCGAAGCAGCTCGGCCTCGTGGACCCGAAGTGGGCGCTCACTCCCGCGTCCGGCGCGTGGACCGACGTGAAGGACAAAGCCTTCGAGGCGCGCTGCATGGAAGTCTATGCCGCGATGGTGGACTGCATGGACCAAGGCATCGGGCGCATCGTGGCCGAGCTGAAGGCGCGCGGGCAGTTCGAGAACACGCTCATCTGCTACCTCCAGGACAACGGCGGCTGCGCCGAAGGCATGGGCCGGGGCGCGCAGCGTCCCGCTACGCCGCGCGCCGCGCAGCCCACGCTGCCCCCGCTCGCGAAGGACTACCTCCAGCCCGACATGATTCCCAAACAGACCCGCGACGGCTACCCGATGCGCCAGGGCTACGGCGTCCTGCCCGGCGGCGCGGACACCTACCACGGCTACGGCCGCGAGTGGGCCAACGTGAGCAACACGCCCTTCCGCGAATACAAGCACTGGGTCCACGAGGGCGGCATCAGCACTCCGCTCGTGGCGCACTGGCCGAAGGGGATTCCGGCGCATGGCGAACTGCGCTCACAGCCCGGCCATCTCATTGACCTCATGGCCACCGCTGTTGACCTCGCTGGCGCGAAGTATCCCGCCGACTTGAACGGCGAGCAAATCACCGCGATGCAAGGCGTCAGCCTCCGCGCCGCGTTCGAGGGCCGGCCGCTGCCCCGCACCGAACCCATCTTCTTCGAGCACGAGGGCAACCGCGCCGCGCGCGACGGCAAGTGGAAGCTCGTCGCCAAAGGCCCGGCCGGGAAGTGGGAACTCTATGACCTGGCCGCCGACCGCACCGAAACCCGCGACCTCGCCGCCACCGAGCCGGCGAAGCTCAAGGAACTCATCGCGAAGTGGGAAGCCTGGGCCAGACGCGCCCACGCCATCCCCTGGCCGCACACGCCGCAGTATGGCGAAGCGCCGACGGACGCCCCGGCGAAGAAGGGGAAGAAGAAGCAGTGACTTGGTTCCGGCGGCGGGCCATTTCGCGGCTGGCCGCACAACTTCCCCGCAGCCACGGCCTTTCATCACCATGCGACGTGGACACTGGCTGTTTTTGCTGACGCTGCTCCTGCTGGGCGGCGGCTGGTTCTGGCTGCGGCCCGGCAGCGGCGCGAGTTACGCGAACTTCCCGCCCACGGCGCGCGGCGACTGGGTCGCGTTCGGCGACAGCCTGACGCAAGGTTACGGCGCGGAGGCGGGCGGGGATTATCCGGCGCAGCTTGCCAGACGCCTCCGCGTGAAGATTCACAACCTCGGCATCTCGGGCAACACGACCGCCGACGGCCTCGCGCGAGTTGGGCAGGCTGTGCAGCTCCAGCCGCGCGTCGTGCTGCTCTGCCTCGGTGGCAACGACACGCTGCGCGGCGTGCCGGCGGAGCAGACGTTCGCGAACCTCAGCACGATGATTGACCGCTTCCAGCAAGGCGGCTCCTTCGTCGTCCTGCTCGGCGTGCGCAGCACTGGTCTCTCGGACAAGCACGCGAAGCGCTTCGAGCAGCTCGCGAAGACGAAGCGCGTCCTGCTCGCGCCGAACATCCTCGACGGCGTCCTCTTCACGCCCAGCCTCATGGCCGACCAGATTCATCCCAATGACCAGGGCTATGCCAAAATCGCCGAGCGGCTGGAGGCGGCGCTGTTGCCGCTGTTGCCCAAACTGTGAGGCCGGCTGGAACTTGGGGCTTGGAGCGCTGCGGCCAGGCGGGTAAGAAGGGCGCACATTGCTCATGAATCTTACCGACGCCCAAACGCAGCAGATTTCCGCCTGGCTCGAACAGGGTCTCAAGGTCGCCGACGTGCAGAAGAAAATGGCCGCCGAACTCGGCGTGAGCATGACCTACATGGAAGTGCGCTTCCTGCTCGACGATCTGCGTCTCAAACCCAAGGACCCCGAGCCGCCCAAGCAGCCCGCGCCCGCCTCGCCCATCGCCCCGGCGGCTGCGGGGGCGCCTGTGTCCGCCGGCGGTGCGGCGTCGCCCGCG